>CAWHJV010000012.1:0-411688 GCA_963829755.1 uncultured Pseudomonadota bacterium
GCTAATCCTCAACAACCGTCATTCCGGGGCGTGGGCTGAAAGCCCGCGAACCCGAAATCCATAATCATTGAATAGGGTTATGGAATCCGGGCCCGCGCCTGCGGCACGTCCCGGAATGACGTGTCAAGCGCCACCCCTCCCAAACCCGCCGCCGAGCTCTATGTGAAGGGTGTTGACATTCACCCTGCCCGCTCTTACTAATGTAAATGTTATTTACATTCACGCGAGGCCCACTATGCCTATCACCGCCAAGCTCGACGAATTCGGCAAGCCTGCCTGGATCGCCCTGGTCGTACTCGGGTTCATCGCCTGGTGGCCGATCGGCCTTGCTATCCTGGCCTTCACCATATGGAGCGGACGAATGGGATGCGGATACTACGGTCGCGGCTATGACCGCTGGCAGCACAAGATGGAGCGCATGCAGCGCAAGATGGACTGGATGCGCGCCAAGATGAGCGGCTCAAGCGGCGCCTATGCGCACGCGCCGCCGAGCGGTAACCGCGCCTTCGATGAATACCGCATGGAGACGCTGCGCCGCCTGGAGGAGGAGCAGAGCGAGTTCCGCGACTTCCTCGACCGTCTGCGCATGGCGAAGGACAAGTCCGAGTTCGACCAGTTCATGGCCGAGCGCCGCAACCGCCCACCGGAATCGCATGAACCCGGTCCGGCGCCGGAGGCGCCCCCGCCGCGGCACTGAAGCGCGTCGTCTTCCAGCTTGCTGCCTTCGCGCTTCCCCCTCTGAATAAAGCGCGATATCTCGGCCGCCCGCCTTTCCCCGAAGGCGGGCGGTCTTTTTGTTTGGGCTCTCCGGGTCCCGGAATGATGGGAGCGGGGCCGCTAACCCATTGTTAACCACAATCGGCGCTGTTAGAGGGGCAAAACACTGGCCCCGTGCACGGGCCACGCCCAAGTTCGGCCAAGTTTCGCGCAGATTGCCTGACCCCACTGGCGGCGGGATTTTGGGGTTTGGCGAACCAAGCGGCACACGCGCGGAGCGCTTCGCTTCGCGGGTCTGCCGTGGCGCTTTCCTTGGTCCGACGCCACGCGTGCGGTGTGCCGGGCGTTGATCTGGCCCTGAAAAGCCCGATCAAGCGAAAGGACTTTGGCTCATGCATCCTGCCGACGTCGCCCCGGTCCTCCCGGTCACCGCAGACCTCTCGTTGATCACGCTGTTCTGGCACGCGAGCTGGATCGTCAAGGTCGTAATGATCGGCCTGCTCGCCGCTTCGGTCTGGGTCTGGGCCATCGCCATCGACAAGCTCGTGCTCTTCCGGCGCTCGCGCCGCGAGATGGACCATTTCGAGACCGCCTTCTGGTCCGGCCAGTCGCTGGAGGATCTCTACCGATCCTTGGTCTCCCACCCGGCCCATTCCATGGCCGCGCTGTTCGTCGCCGCCATGCGAGAGTGGAAGCGCAGCTTCGAGGGCCATCCGCGCTCGTTCGCGGGCTTACAGATGCGCATCGAAAAGGTGATGGAGGTCTCGATTGCCCGCGAGATCGAGCGGCTGGAGCGCCGCCTCCTGGTGCTGGCGACCGTCGGCTCGGCCGGCCCCTTCGTCGGCCTGTTCGGAACCGTCTGGGGCATCATGACCAGCTTCCAGTCGATCGCGGCGTCCAAGAATACCTCGCTCGCGGTGGTGGCACCGGGCATCGCGGAGGCGCTGTTCGCCACCGCGCTGGGTCTGGTGGCCGCCATACCGGCGACGATTTTCTACAATAAGTTTGCATCCGAGGTGAACAAGCAGGCCCAGCGCCTGGAGGGTTTCGCCGACGAATTCGCCGCGATCCTGTCGCGGCAGATCGACGAGCGCGGTTAGAGCGTTTTCGGGCGAGGCGGGTGCCGGTTCGCCGTCCGGAAACGCGATGAGACGATACAAGACGAGAAGGTAAGCCAGGGGTTTTACACGATGGCAGCGGCGAATGCCGGCACTCCCGTGATCGGACGGCGGCGCAGCCGCCGCCGCAACGTCATGAGCGAGATCAACGTCACGCCGATGGTCGACGTGATGCTGGTGCTGCTCATCATCTTCATGGTGTCGGCGCCGTTGCTCACCGTCGGCGTGCCCATCGACCTGCCGCAGAGCCAGGCCAAGAGCCTCAACCAGGACAAGGAACCGCTCACGATCTCGGTCAACGAGAAGGGCAAGGTTTTCCTGCAAAATGCCGAGATCGGCGAGGACGCGCTGGTGCCGAAATTGCAGGCCATCGCGAAGGCGCGCGGCGGCACCGAGGCGCGCATCTACGTGCGGGGCGACAAGTCGGTTGCGTACGGGACGATGATGAAAGTGATGGGGCGGCTGTCGGCGGCCGGTTTCACCCACGTGGCGCTGGTCACCGAATTCGAGCAGGGCTCGAAGCCATAGTGATGAAGCAGTCGACAGCGATCTCAATCGCGCTCCACGCGGCGGTGCTGCTGTGGGCGACGCTGTCCTATTCCGGCCGCGCGCTAGAGGCGCCCAAGACCCGGCCATGCCGGTCGATTTCATCAGCGAGAAGGACTTCTCGCAATTGACCAAGGGCATCAAGGAAGCGCCCAAAAAGAAGAAGCCGAAGGCCCTGGTCGAGAAGATCGACACGCCCAAGCCGGTCGATGAGCCGAAGGCGAAGGTCGCCAAGAAGGAAGTCAAGACCGCGCACGACAACACACCGCCGCCCGAGCCCAAGGTCAAGCCGCCGGAAAAGAAGCACGAAGCCAAGGCCAAGCCGAAGCCGCCGCCGAAGGTCGACAAGATCGGCGAGAAGATCAAGGATGAGGCCGACAGCAAGAAGAAGAAAGTAGCCGCGTTGAAGCCGGACCGGCTGCCGCCGCGCCGGCCGCCCCGGCCGCCGCAGAAAGAAAAAAAGTATCGAATACCGGCCGGACCAGATCAAGGCGCTGCTCAATAAGCGCGATCCCCAGCGCCTGGCCGCGACCGGCGAGGGCCTCAACAAGGACCCGTCGCTGGGCGCGGTAAACGGCCAGGCGGCGCTGTTGTCGCAGTCCGAGATCGACGCGTTGAAGAGGCGGATCGAGAGCTGTTGGAATTTCGTGCCTTCCTCCGACAGCAAGGACCACGTGGTCGTCTATTTCAGAATGATCATGCGCCGCGATGGTACTGTGGCAGATGGCCCGGTAGTCTCGAAAGTCGTCGGATCGACGACGCCATTCGGTCCGCAATTCGCCGAAAGCGGTCGGCGTGCAATCCTTCAATGCCAGCCCTACACGATGCTGAGCCAGAAGACCTACGATCAGTGGAAAGACATCGAAATCGGGTTTGATTCGGCAGCCTTGCACCATTGACGGCGATATCGGAAATCATTCCAATGAAGCAATTCGATCACAAATTCAGCGCTCTCTGCCAACCGACGCGTCGCCGCCTTCTCGCGGGCGCTGGCGTGGGCGCGCTTGCCGCTCTCGCGCCCCGTCAGGCCGCCGCCGTCCTGCGGCTCGATATCACCCAGGGCAATCCGCAGCCGATGCCCATCGCGCTGCCGGACTTCCTCGCCGGGACGCAGGACGAGGCCGACACCGCGCGCAACGTCACGCAGGTCATCACCGCCGACCTTAAGCGCAGCGGCCTGTTCGCGCCCATCGATCCGGCCGCCTTCACCGAGAAGATCACCAACACCGACCGCGTGCCGCGCTTCGCGGACTGGCGCGTCATCAACGCGCAGGCGCTGGTGACCGGCCGCCTCACGCGCCAGCGCGACGGCCGCCTCAAGGCCGAATTCCGTCTCTGGGACGTGTTCGCGGGCAAGCAGCTCGACGGCAAGCAGTACTTCACCACGCCCGACAACTGGCGGCGCATCGCCCATATCATCGCCGACGCCGTCTATTCCCGTCTCACCGGCGAGAAGGGCTATTTCGACACCCGCATCGTCTTCGTCGACGAGACCGGGCCGAAGCAGCGGCGCGTCAAGCGCCTCGCGCTCATGGACCAGGACGGCTACGGCGTGCGCTATCTCACCCGCGGCGACGACCTGGTGCTGACGCCGCGCTTCAACCCCAACTCGCAGGAAGTCACCTACATGTCCTACGGGGTCGGGCAGCCGCGCGTCTATCTGCTCAACATCGAGACCGGCCAGCGCGAGATCGTCGGCAACTTCCCCGGCATGTCGTTCGCCCCGCGCTTCTCGCCCGACGGGCAGAAGGTGATCTTCAGCCTGCAGGAGGGCCCCAACGCCAATCTTTTCGTCATGGACCTGCGCTCGAAGAAGACCACGCGCCTGACCGCCACGCCGGCGATCGACACCGCGCCGTGCTATTCGCCCGACGGCCAGTGGATCTGCTTCGAAAGCGACCGCGGCGGCTCACAGCAGGTCTACGTCATGCCGGCGTCGGGCGGCGAGGCCAAGCGCATCAGCTTCGGCCAGGGCCGTCACGCCGGCCCGGTGTGGTCGCCGCGCGGCGACTACATTGCCTTCACCGGCATCACCGGCAGCCAGTTCTCCATCGGGGTGCTCAAGCCGGACGGTTCGGGCGAGCGCATCCTGACCGAAGGCTTTCACAACGAGGGGCCGACCTGGGCGCCTAACGGGCGCGTCATCATGTTCTTCAGCGACAATTCCGGCGCGCCGGGCCCGCATCTGTACACGATCGACATATCCGGCCGTAACAAGCTGCTGGAACCGACCCCGAGCTTCGCCTCCGACCCCGCCTGGTCGCCGCTTCTGTCGTAACGGCGCAAGCGCGTGACTACCGGTGCACCGTGTCCACGGCTTATCGCGCTTCCGGCCGGCGAACCGTTTCGTAACTTCGCCTGGAAACGCTTCAGGCAACCGGCCGAGCAGGGCGCCATGGAATGGCCCTTATTCACCGGCTCTTAACCATCAAAAAGGGATTCCGGCATTGGGACAATTTGAGCGGTGTCCGGCAACTGCCCATCAAGGTTGATGGAACGTTCGCTTAACGACCGTGCTGCTAGATCACCGGCTGGGCTGGTCGGTGAGAGTAATGGAGACATCCGAATGATCAACCTGAGGCAAATGCTCCGCGGCGTGCGGCTCGCGGCGGTTTTGGGCGTCGCGCTGGCGATTTCGGCCTGCGCCAACCAGGCGGCCAACGGGCCGCAGGCCGGTGCCGCAGCGACGCCGGGCAGCAAGCAGGATTTCGTGGTCAATGTCGGCGACCGCGTGTTCTTCTCGACCGACTCCTCTGACCTGTCGGCGGAGGCCAGGACCACGCTCGATAAGCAGGCCCAGTGGCTCAACCACTATCCGCAGTACACCTTCGTCATCGAAGGCAATGCCGACGAGCGCGGCACCCGCGAGTATAACCTCGCGCTAGGCGCCCGCCGGGCCCAGGTGGTGCGCGACTATCTGATTTCGCGTGGCGTAGCCGCGAACCGCATGAGTACCATCTCCTACGGCAAGGAACGCCCGGTCGCGACCTGCGACAACATCACCTGCTGGTCGCAGAACCGCCGCACGGTCACCGACCTGCATCCGGCCAACAGTTCGTAACCCGCGCGGGCGCCCGCCGCCCGCTGGCTCGCACTGGCCCCGCTTCGCCCGCCCGGCGTTTTCCCGGCGGGCGGGGCGCGTGGGGTTGCAAAATTCTGTAATTGACCGATGCTAGATCCTGACGACGGTAGCCGGCCCGGGGCGTGCCCCGGCTTGGCGGCGGTCATCCGCTATGCGGTGGCGGAAGAGGGGGACAAAGTGGCGATTGTTCGGAAGCGGCTCGCGGCTGCGGTTCCGCCGCTGGCGCTTGCCTCGCTGCTGGCGCTCGTCGGCTGTGGCGAGAAGAACACCTATGTGGCCCCGCCGCCGCCCAAGGTCACCGTCGCCAATCCGACCCAGCGTTCCGTCACCCATTACTTGCGGGCTACCGGCACCACGGCGGCGGTTAACAGCGCCGATCTGGTCGCGCGCGTCTCCGGCTTCATCCAGGGCATCGATTACAAGGATGGCGACGCGGTGAAGAAGGGCAAGGTGCTCTTCGTCATCGAGCAGGAGCCCTACGCCCTGAAGGTCGAGCAGTCCAAGGCCTCGGTGGAGAGTACGCGCGCCTCGTTGAAGCGGGCCAAGACCGACTACCAGCGCCAGCTCGAGCTGATGAAGAGCGGCAGCACCACCCAGTCCAAGCTCGACAGCGCCACCGCCACCCGCGACAGCGACCAGGCCAGTTACGACCAGGCAGTCGCCAGCCTGAAGGAAAACCAGATCAACTACGGCTACACGCGCGTAGCCGCGCCCTTCGACGGCATCGTCACGGCGCGGCAGGTCTCGCAGGGCGCCTACGTCGCCTCGAGCCCGCCGGCGACGCTCGCGAGCATCGTGCAGTCGAGCCCGATCTACGTGAATTTCACCGTCAACGAGCGCGACGTGCTGCGCATCCGCGCCGAGATCCGCAAGCGCGGGCTATCGCCGAGCGACCTCAAGAAGGTCCCGGTCGAGGTCGGCCTGCAGAACGATCGGAGCTATCCGATCAAGGGCCATCTCGATTACGCCTCGCCCACCGTCGATGCTTCGACCGGCACGCTCACTGTCCGCGCCGTCCTCGACAACGCCAAGCACGTTATGCTGCCCGGCATGTTCGTGCGTGTGCGCATCCCGACCGAGACGGAGCAAAACGCCTTGCTGGTGCCCGACGCCGCGCTCGGCAACGACCAGAGCGGGCGCTATGTGCTCGTGGTCGGCAAGGACGACGTGGTCGAGGAGCGCAACGTCACGGTGGGTGACCGCGAGGGGAGCTTGCGGGTGATCGACAAGGGCCTCAAGCCCGACGATCGGGTCATTGTCGCCGGCCTCATGCGCGCGGTGCCGGGTCAGAAGGTCGAGCCGCACGCGGCCGGAAAGTGACGGCCGCGCCATGATCTCGAAATTCTTCATCGAGCGGCCGATCCTCGCCAACGTCATCGCGATTCTGATCGTCGTCATCGGCGGCGTGGCCGTGTTCGGCCTGCCCGTCGCGCAATATCCCGACGTGGTGCCGCCGACCGTGCAGGTGACCACGCGCTATCCCGGCGCCAGCGCCAAGACCGTCATCGACACGGTGGCGCTGCCGATCGAGCAGGAGGTCAACGGCGTCGACGGCATGATCTACATGCAGTCCTACGCCGCGTCCGACGGCTCCTATACGCTGACCGTCACCTTCAAGATCGGCACCGACCTGAACTTCGCGCAGATCCTGGTGCAGAACCGCGTGTCGACGGCACTCGCCTCGCTGCCCGACGCGGTGCAGTCGCAGGGCGTGACGGTGCAGAAGAAGTCCACCTCCATCCTGCAGATCGTCGCGCTGACCTCGCCGGACAAGCGCTACAACAGCCTCTACATGTCGAACTACGCCACGATCAATCTCAAGGACGAGATTTCGCGACTGCCCGGCGTCGGCAACGTCACCGTGTTCGGCGCCGGCGAATACGCCATGCGCGTCTGGCTCGATCCTGAGAAGATGAAGGCGCGCGGGCTGACGGTGTCGGACGTCACCAACGCCCTCAAGCAGCAGAACGTGCAGGTCACCGCCGGCCAGATCGGCACGCCGCCGTCGCCGGCCGACGTCGCGTTCCAGTACACGCTCAACGTCGCCGGCCGCCTCGACACCCCCGCCCAGTTCGCCAACGTCGTGGTCAAGACCGGCTCGAACGGCCAGCTGACGCGCGTCAGCGACATCGGCCGAGTCGAGCTCGGGGCGCAAACCTACAGCCAGGACTTCAAGCTCGACGACAAGGCGGCCGCGGGCCTTGCGATCTTCCTCGCGCCCGGCGCCAACGCGCTCAACGTGGCGACCGAAGTCAGCAAGCGCATGGACGAGCTCAAGAAGAACTTCCCGCCCGGCCTGACCTATTCGATCCCCTTCGACACCACGGTGTTCGTCAAGGCCTCCATCGACGAGGTCTACAAGACGCTGTTCGAAGCCACCATCCTGGTGCTCATCGTCATCCTGGTGTTCCTGCAGGACTGGCGCGCCATGCTGGTGCCGGCGACCACGGTGCCGGTGACGATCATCGGCGCCTTCGCCGCCATGTGGGCGCTCGGCTTCACGGTCAATTTCGCCACCTTGTTCGCGATCGTGCTGGCGATCGGCATCGTGGTGGACGACGCCATCATCGTGGTGGAGGGCGCCGCCCACAACATCGACAAGGGCATGACCGGCCCGCAGGCCTCGATCGAAGCCATGCGGGTGCTGCTCGGGCCGATCGTCGGCATCACGCTGGTGCTGCTGGCGGTGTTCCTGCCGGCATCGTTCCTGCCGGGCCTCACCGGGCAGATGTACGCCCAGTTCGCCCTGGTGATCGCGGCGACAGCGCTGATTTCCGCCGTCAACGCCGTGACGCTCAAGCCCACGCAGTGCGCGCTCTGGCTCAGGCCCACGGTGCCGGTGGCCGAGCGCAACATCTTCTATCGCGGCTTCGATGCGGCTTACGCCTGGCTCGAGCGCGTCTACACCGCCTTCATGACGCGGCTGGTGCGTCACGCCGGCCTCGTGTCGCTTCTCGGGCTCGCGATCATCGTCGCCACGGTGTGGGGCTTCTCGCGCATCCCGACCGGCTTCATCCCGTATGAAGACCAGGGCTACATGCTGTCGATCGTGCAGTTGCCCGACGGCGCCTCGCTCGCGCGCACGCAAAAGGCGCTCGCCCACGTCAGCGCCATCGCGCGCAAGAACCCCGGCGTCAAGGAAGTGGTCACCATCGCCGGCGTCTCGCCGCTCGACAACAACGCGTCGCTGTCCTCGAGCGGCGTCGCCTACATCATCCTCAAGGACTGGGCGGTGCGCGGCAAGAAGTACGGCCTGCGCAACATGCTCACCGGCCTCAACGACGCCATGAGCGGGGTCGAGGAGGCGCAGGTGCGCGTCCTGCCGCCGCCGCCGATTCAGGGCGTGGGCTTCGCCGCCGGCTTCACCATGCAGGTGAACCTGCAGGACGGCAGCTCCGACTACACCAAGCTCGCGCGCATCGTGCGCAACACCGTGAGCAACGCCGCGTCGCAGTCGGAAATCCAGATGGCGATGAGCTCGTTCCGCGCCGAGACGCCGCAGTACACCGTCGATCTCGATCGCGTGAAGGCGCAATCGATGCACGTCAACGTCAACGACGTGTTCAACGCGCTCGCCGGCTATCTCGGCTCGACCTACGTCAACCAGTTCAACAAGTTCGGGCGCACCTTCCGGGTCTTCGTGCAGGCGGGGCCGGACTACCGCCAGCGCCTCGAGGACATCAACCGTCTCACGGTGAGCAACGCCGAGGGCAAGATGGTCCCGCTCGGCACCCTGGTCAGCATCAAGCCGGCGATGGGGCCCTCGCTCATCAGCCTTTATAATCTCTATCCGTCCGCCACCATCATCGGCCTGCCGCGGCAAGGCTATTCCAGCGGGCAGGCCATGGGGCTGATGAACGAGATCGCCAACAAGACGTTCCCGCCGCACGTCAGCTCGCTGTGGTCGGCGATGTCGTACCAGGAGAACCTGGTCGGCAACCAGATGTACATGGTGTTCGGCATGGCGCTGCTCCTGGTCTACTTGGTGCTCGCCGGCCAGTACGAGAGCTGGTACCGGCCGATGGCCGTCCTGTGCGCGGTGCCGATCGCGCTCATCGGTCCGGTGGCGGCGCTCACCGCGCTGCACATCGACAACAATCTCTATACCCAGATCGGCATCGTGCTGCTGATCGCGCTGTCGGCGAAGAACGCCATCCTGATCGTCGAGTTCGCGCGCGAACTGCGCGAAGCCGGCAAGCCGATCGCGGAGGCCGCGGTCGAAGGCGCGCGCGCCCGCTTCCGGCCGATCCTGATGACCTCGTTCGCCTTCATCTTGGGCGTTCTGCCGCTGGTCCTGGCCACCGGCGCCGGCGCCAGCGCGCGCGCCTCCATCGGCATCGCGGTGTTCACCGGCATGCTCGCCTCGACCTGCATCGCGATCCTGTTCGTGCCGTCATTCTTCGCGGTCATCCAGCGCTTCGAGGAATGGCGCCTGGCGCGCAAGAAGAAGCCGCTGCCGGCGGCCGCCACCAAGTAGGGCGGGCCGGCCCGGCGCCGTCGCCGGCCACATTCTGGTCCCGATCGGCTGGCTATGGTAGGAAACGCCGCCGATCGGGGATGTTTGCCGGGGTTGATCCCGGAACCGGCCGCCGAAATCACAAGCCGAAATCACAAACAGACGCAGACCATGACCCGCGCTCGCACGCTTCTTGGGCTCACGCTCCTCGCCACCTGTCTCGCCGCGCCCGGCGGGGCCGCCATCGCGCAGCAGGGGGGCCTCATCGGCAACCTGTTCAACGGCGGCGACCGGCAGGCGCAAGCGCCTCAGCCGCCGGCCGCCGTGGGCGGGCAGGGCGGCGCCGGGGTCGACTCCCGCATCGACAGCATCGAGAGCGCGCTGCGCCAACTCACCGGCCAGGTCGAGGTCCTGCAGCACCAGACCCAGATGCTGCAGATGCAGCTCAACCGCATGATGCAGAACGGGGGCGGCAAGCCCGCGCAGCCGATGAACGGCGGCGGCGCCGGTCAAGCGCCCTACCGGCCGCCGGGACAGCGCTCCGAGACGCTGCCGGCGCAGAACCCGCAGGCGCCGCAGAATCAGCGCGTGGCCAACGCCGCCCCGCAGGGCGATGCCTTCAATCCGGCGCAGCACCCCAACGCGCCCGGGGTGCCACATTCGCTCGGCAGCGCCCAGCCGATGGTCGGCGGTGCGGGCAACCAGATGGGCAACGGCATGAACGGCGGCATGATGGGCAACAACGCACCGGTCGGCGCCCCCGGCGGGCGGGAGCCAGGCGCGCCGCTCGATCTGAACGCGCTTGCCGGCACGCAGAACGCGGCGCAGCCCGCGGCGCCGGCCGCCAATGGCGTTGTGCCGCCGGGCACGATGCAATCCGGCGCCATGCCGGCCGGCGGCTTGCCGCCGCCGCCGCCGCGCAATCCGAGCGCGACCGGCACCAAGCTCGCGACGCTGCCGCCGAATTCATCGCCCAAGGACGTGTACGAACTGGGCTACGGCTACGTGCTGCACAAGAACTATGGCCTCGCCGCGCAGACGTTCCGGTATTTCCTGCGGAAGTATCCGAAGGACCATCGCGTGGCGGACGCGCACTACTGGCTGGGCGAGAGCCTGTTCCAGGAGCAACATTATGACGACGCGGCGCGCTCGTTCCTCACGATCTCCACCAACTACAAGCATTTCAGCAGGGCGCCCGATGCGCTGCTGCGCCTCGGCCAGTCGCTCGCCGCGCTCCATCACAAGGAAGCGGCCTGCGCCACCCTGAGCGAGGTGAAGAAGAAATATCCGCACGCCTCTTCCAGCGTGAAGCGGGCGGTGGCGCGGGAACTCAAGCGCGTCCACTGTTAGAGCGTTTCCAGGCGAAGTGGGAACCGGCTCGCCGTCCGGAAACGCGACTAGATAGAAAAACCAGGGCATGATCCCGAAAAGCCTGTCCTCGGCTTGACCGGGGATGGGGAACCGGTTTTCGGACAGGGTCATGCCCACTCAAAATGCCGCCGTTTCGGTTTCGGAAGCCAATTCGCTCTTCAACGACTTGAAGGATTCGCCGGCGCTGGTGCTCGCCGTCTCCGGCGGACCGGATTCGACCGCGCTCATGTGGCTCGCCGCGCGCTGGGCGAAAAAGCGCAAGCGCGCGCCCAAGCTCATTGCCGTCACCGTCGATCACGGCCTGCGCGCGGAATCGGCGCGCGAAGCGGCGGCGGTGAAGCGGCTTGCGCGCTCGCTCGGCATCGAGCACCGCACATTGCGCTGGACCGGCGCCAAGCCGACGACCGGCTTGCAGGAAGCCGCGCGCGCGGCGCGCTATCGGCTGTTGAATGACGTGGCGCGCAAAGTCGGCGCGCCGCTCATTCTCACCGCCCATACCCTCGACGACCAGGCCGAGACGGTGCTGATCCGCCTGACACGCGGCAGCGGGCTCACGGGGCTCGGCGCGATGCAAAGGATTTCGGCCGCGCCACTTGCTCCGGTTGACCTCCCTCCAGGGGAGAGGGAGCGCGCCGTGCCGCGCCGCGTGTGCAGCGACCAACTCTTCGTCGTCCGCCCGTTTCTCGACATCCCCAAGGCCCGGCTCGTCGCCACCCTGAAGGCCGCGAAGATTTCCTTTGCCGAGGACCCCTCCAACCGCGACCCGCGCTTTACCCGCGTGCGCGTGCGCGACCTCATGCCCGCGCTTGCCGGCGAGGGGCTCGACGCCCGCCGCCTGGGCGTACTGGCGCGACGGCTGAGACGGGCCGACGCCGCGCTCGAGCGCGAAACCGGCCGAGCGCTTGCCGCGCTCGCCAAGCCCGAGGCCCCGCCCGGTTCGCTGGTGCTGGACGCCGCCGGCTACGCGGCGCTGCCGGAGGAGATCGGCCTGCGGCTGCTCAACCGGGCGCTGGCGCCTGCCGCCGACGGCGCAATCGGTCTCGGCAAGCTGGAGGCCCTGAAATCGGCGCTCGATACCGCCCAAAAGACAGGCGCCGGCCGGTTCCGCCGCAGCCTGGCAGGTGCCATGGTGACCCTGGCCAAGGGCCAAATCGCGGTGGAACCGGCCCCGCCGCGCCGGACCAAAGCCTTAACCAAAGCTGGAACCGCGGCCCCGCGCGGCAAGGCGCCGTCAAGGAAGCTCCGTTAGAATACGTAAAATCGAGCCCTTTCCTTGCCCGTCGGCGGTGCCTACATTGACCTGAACGGCCTGACGTGAATTCGCCCCGAATCTGGGGCATAGAGAAGCCAAAGAACCCCAATACGGCTCATGAGCCGCCGCTCATGAAAGGCGCATCCGCCTTCGAGCCAAAAGTGACCGCGGCGCGGCCTGCGCGCGGTGTAGGAACGCCTGATGAACGCAAACCTGCGCAATTTCGCCCTCTGGGTGATCATCGTTCTCCTGCTGTTGGCCCTGTTCACCCTGTTCCAGAACCCGGGTCAGCACACCAACTCCCAGGAAGTCTCCTTCTCGCAGCTCTTCAACGAGGTCGATCAGGGCCACGTGCGCAGCGTCGTGATCCAGGGGCCGAATATCCACGGCACGCTCGCCAACGGCTCCAGCTTCCAGACCTACGCGCCGAGCGATCCGAACCTGGTGCAGAAGCTCTACAACAAGGGCGTCTCCATCACCGCGCGGCCGCCGTCCGACAACGTGCCGTGGTTCGTCTCGCTGCTGGTGTCGTGGCTGCCGTTCATCGCGCTCATCGGCGTGTGGATATTCCTGTCGCGCCAGATGCAGGGCGGCGCCGGCAAGGCGATGGGCTTCGGCAAGAGCAAGGCCAAGCTGCTGGCTGAATCGCACGGCCGCGTAACGTTCGAGGACGTCGCCGGCGTCGACGAAGCCAAGATGGATTTGCAGGAGATCGTCGAATTCCTGCGCGATCCCGGAAAATTCCAGCGCCTCGGCGGACGCATTCCGCGCGGCGTGCTGCTGGTCGGCCCGCCCGGCACCGGCAAGACGCTGATTGCGCGCGCGGTCGCCGGCGAAGCCAACGTGCCGTTCTTCACGATCTCCGGCTCCGACTTCGTCGAGATGTTCGTCGGCGTCGGCGCGTCCCGCGTGCGTGACATGTTCGAGCAGGCCAAGAAGAACGCGCCCTGCATCATCTTCATCGACGAAATCGACGCGGTCGGCCGCCATCGCGGCGCCGGCCTCGGCGGCGGCAACGACGAGCGCGAGCAGACGCTCAACCAGTTGCTGGTCGAGATGGACGGCTTCGAAGCCAACGAAGGCATCATCCTGATCGCCGCCACCAACCGGCCCGACGTGCTCGACCCGGCGCTGCTGCGCCCCGGCCGTTTCGACCGCCAGGTGGTGGTGCCGAACCCGGACGTGGTCGGCCGCGAGTCGATCCTGAAAGTTCACGTGCGCAAGGTGCCGCTGGCGCCCGACGTGAACCTGAAGACCATCGCGCGCGGCACGCCCGGCTTCTCCGGCGCCGACCTCATGAACCTCGTCAACGAGGCCGCGCTGATGGCCGCGCGCCGCAACAAGCGCATGGTCACGCAGCAGGAGTTCGAGGACGCCAAGGACAAGGTGATGATGGGCGCCGAGCGCAAGTCGCTGGTGATGACGGAGGAGGAGAAGCTCCTCACCGCCTATCACGAAGGCGGCCATGCCATTTGCGCGCTCAACGTCATGGCCACCGATCCGGTGCACAAGGCCACCATCATTCCGCGCGGCCGCGCGCTCGGCATGGTCATGCAGTTGCCCGAGCGCGACAAGCTGTCGATGTCGCTCGAGCAGATGACCTCGCGGCTCGCCATCATGATGGGCGGGCGCGTGGCGGAAGAAATGGTGTTCGGCAAGGAAAAGGTGACGAGTGGCGCGGCGTCCGACATCGAGCAGGCGACCAAGCTTGCCCGCCTGATGGTGACGCGCTGGGGCCTCTCGGACGAACTCGGTACCGTGGCCTACGGCGAGAACCAGGACGAGGTCTTCCTCGGCTACCAGGTTTCGCGTCAGCACAACATCTCGGAAGAAACCTCGCGTAAGATCGACGCCGAAGTACGGCGCTATGTCGAGGCCGGTTACGCCGAGGCGACGCAAATCCTCACCGATAAGCGCGCCGATCTCGAAGTGCTGGCCAAGGGCCTGATGGAGTTCGAGACGCTGACCGGCGACGAGATCAAGGACCTGCTGAAGGGCAAGCGCCCGGTCCGCGAGTCGGTGATCGAGCCGTCGACGCCACGCTGCTCGGCGGTGCCGCCCTCCGGCAAGCCGCGCCCGCGGCCCGACGCGCCGCCCGCCGGCGACGTCGCCCCGCAGCCGCAGGGCTGAGGCCATTTACGTCCAAACCGTAAGCTGATTGAATTCGCCCCCAAGCAAAACTTGGGGGCGAAGAATGTTACGCAAGGTCTTATGCGCCGCCGCACTTGCGGCGGTGGTGCCGATGCTGCCTGTGCAGCCGGTTCATGCGCGCGACGCGTTTTGCACGGCGGTCAAACGCGTCATGGCGCAGCGCCAAAGCAATTTCAAAAGACTCAGGGGCAAGAAAGACATTCTGGGCACCTGGGTGGCCACCATGAGCCTCCCGGGAATGGGAAATTGCGAGGTCGACAGCGGCTTCGGAGAACTCGACGGTTATGCCTATTCCTGCGACGTCCGCGTAAAAACGTGCGCCGAGGCCGATCGGGCGATCGACAGGCTCGCGCAACAGACCTTCCCATGTCTGCGGCATGTCAAGCGCGTGCGGAAGATCGACCCGGACGGGCTTACAATGATCTCGTTTCAGAGCCGGCCGAATTATTCGGTCGTTTGGCTTAGCATGTTGACCGGTATCGACCACGACTTCATGGTCACTCTCAATATTCTCGGTCGCTGAGACGCGGTGGCTTCGCGCGCCACTGAACGCGACGCGCAATCGTTCGGGCCGCGACGCGCGTGCTGACGCGCGTCAGTGCGACTGCTTCGCCTTCTTGGCGCGTTCCTTTTCCTTGATCTGCTTGTCGAGTTTCTTGGACTGCTTGTCGAGGTCGTCGATCTGCTTATCGAGGTCGTCCGACAATTTCTTGAGGCTGTTCTCGAAGTCGAGAGACACCTTCGCGGCCTTGGCCTCCTCGATGCCGGCGAGCGCGAGCTTCAGGTGTGGATCGATCTTCAGGGCTTTGCGATATTCGACAATGGCGCCGTCGTAATCCTCTTTGTTGTAATAGACGCCGCCGCGCCCGACATAGGCCATGGCGAAATCGGGCTTGATTTCGATGGCCTTGTTGAATTCGGCGAGAGCGCGGTCCGGCTTCTTGCGATAGGACCACACCAGGCCGCGGTTCAAATAAGCCTTGACCAGTGTGGGGTCGAGCGCGATGGCCTTGTCCTCGTCGGCGAGCACCCGGTCGTACTTCTTCAGAGCCAGATTCACATTGCCGCGGTTCAGGTATCCGGAGGCATCGCGCGGCGCGAGCCGGATCGCCTTGTCGATGTCGGCGAGCGCGCGCTTGTAGTCACCCCGGCTGCTCCAGATCAGCCCGCGATTCATGTAGCTGGTCGCGTCCTTCGGAAATGTCCGCAGGCAGCGGTTGTAATCGCTCATCGCCGCGTCCAGCTTGCCGAGCCGATGATAGGCGACGCCACGGCTGCAATGGGCCGCGGCGCGTTCGCGCGCGCCGCCCGCCGCAATGACGTGCGTGCAGGCGGCGACCACCGCGCTGGGGGTTGCGTTATTGTCGTGACAGACGTCGACGTTGCCGGCGACGGCCGGCAGCGCGGAGCAGACGAGCCAGGCGGCGGGCCAGAACGCGCGCCGCACGCGCTTTCGCGAAGAAATTGCCGATGTCATGTGGGAAGCCCCCCAAATACAGAAATGAAATCGCATCAGCTTAGCGGCGGGTGGCTGGGACGGCATCCCCCATTTGAGGGACGCCACGGCCACCCTTGGACGGGGTCCCCGTGTCCCGTCGGCGGGTCCGCAGCCATGACCTTTTGGCGCTTTCCCGTGGCGCCGCCACACGTTATGGCTCGCGCGCCCCGCCGCGCGGGCGTCACCTCAAGAGCGCATATGAATAGTGCCCCCAAGAAACCCACGGCCTCGCCCTGGACCCTCGCCGGCTTCCGCCAGGGCGCCTGGGGCGCGTTGCCGCTGTTGCCGGGCGTGTTCGTCTTCGGCCTCGGCTTCGGCACCGTCGCGGCCGGCAAGGGCTTCAGCCTCATCGACACCTTCATCATGAGCGCCACCGTGTTCTCCGGCATGGCGCAATTCATCGTGATCCAGTCCTGGCCCGACCAGTTCACGCTGACGGCCATCGCCGGCGCCGGGCTGATCACCGCCATGGTGTCTTCGCGGATGCTGCTGATGAGCGCCGCGATGCGGCCCTGGTTCGGAGGGCTGCCGGCCCGCCAGACCTATCCCTCGTTTTTCGTGCTCACCGACACAGCCTGGATCATCGCCATGACCTACCACGCCAAGGGCGGCCGCGATCCCGGCTACTTCCTCGGCGCCGGCATGGCCATGTGGTGCATCTGGGTGCTGTCGGCGGCGCCGGGCTATTGGCTGGGAGCGTCGCTCGCCGACCCGCGCACTTACGGTTTCGATCTCGTCATGCCGGTGTTCTTCGTGGCCATGCTGGTGCCGCTGTGGCGGGGGCTGCGCGGTTCGATCGGCTGGGTCGTCGGTGGCGGCGTGGCGCTGGCGGTCGACCAACTGTTCGGCGGCTACTGGTACGTGCTCGCCGGCGCGCTGGCCGGCGCCGTGGTGGGAGGGCTGGTCGATGATTGACGCCCATCCGCTCGGCTATGTCGGCATGCTGGCGGCGATGGTGGCCGGCGCCTACGGCATGCGCATCGGCGGCTATTGGCTGATCGGATACATCCGCATCGGCCCGCGGCTGGAGCGCATGCTCAACGCGCTGCCCGGGGCGGTGATCGCGGCGAGCGTGGTGCCGGTGGTGGCCAAGGGCGGCTTCAGCGCCGTGTTGGCCGTTGCCGCCTCGATGGTGACCATGCTGGTCGCGCGCAACAACTTCGCCGCCGTGGTGGCGGGCGTCGGCGCCGCGGCGCTGGCGCGCGCGGCGGGCTTGTAGTGCAATGGCAGGGCCATGACCCTGCAAAGCCGCGTCGATCCTTTCGGTGAATTGTTCGCCGCGCCGGTGCGCGGGCGCCTGATGGGCAATCGCGGCGGGCGTATCCACGACGCCGACAGACAACTCGGCGCGCGGCGCTGGGCGTCGAAGCAGTGGATCTGCTGCCGGCTCGAATTCAACGGCCGCCATCGCAATGTGTGGGGCGACGAGCTATACCGAATTGTTCTTCCTCGACGAGGTGACGGCGTTTGCCGCCGGCCATCGCCCGTGCTTCGAATGCCGGCGCAAGGATGCGGAGCGTTTCGCCTCCTTTTTCGCAGGCGCTGATCCAATCTCCGCTCATTCCCGCGCAAGCGGGAATCCAGAGTCTCTATCGCAGGCGCATAAATCTGTTTCCCTGGGTCCACGCTTTCGCGGGGACGAGCGGGGTGGTGGCCACCGTGCCAGCGCACCCGCCATGGACAAAATGCTGCACGCCGAACGCCTCGATGGCAAAGCCAAGCGCACCCACCGGCGCGACATCGATACGCTTCCCGATGGCGCCATGATCGCGCTCGACGGCGCCGCCTTCGCCGTGCGCGGGGATACGCTGCTGCGCTGGACGCCGGCCGGTTACATGGACACCACAGCGCGTCCGCGTGGTATCGCTGTCGCAGTGCTCACGCCGCCGTCGATCATTGCCGTGCTACAACGCGGCTACGCGCCTTTGTGGCACGCAAGCGCCGGCTAAATGCTCCTTGCGCTGGCGCAAAGAGCGCTTGGGTCCGCCGGGCTAGGGAAGGGGCCTGAAACACCCCGAGGTTCCCATGTCCGCCCCTGCCGCCCTGCAACGCCGCCGCGACTACGCGGGCCCCGCCCTGTTCGCCTACGGTTTCCGGCCGTTCTTCCTCGCCGCGGGCCTGTGGGCCGCTTTCGGTATCCTGCTGTGGCTGCCGCAATTCCTCGGGCTCGTCACGCTGCCGACGGTCTTCAGCGCGCTCGACTGGCACATCCACGAGATGCTCTACGGCTATGTCGCAGCGGCCATCGCCGGCTTCCTGCTCACCGCCATCCCGAACTGGACCGGCCGGCTGCCGGTGAGCGGCTGGCCGCTGGCGGGGCTTGCCGCCTTGTGGCTCGCGGGCCGTGTCGCCATCCTGTTCTCGGCCGATATCGGCGGCGTGCTGGCGGCGGCCATCGACGTCAGCTTCCTGGTCACGCTCGCCGCCGTCGCCGCGCGCGAGATCATCGCCGGCAAGAACTGGCGTAACCTGCGCGTCCTCATCGTGCTGGGCGTGCTCGCCGCCGGCAACGTCGTCTTCCACGTCGAGGTGCTGACGAAGGGTGCCGCCGATTATGGCATCCGCATCGCGCTCGGCGCCGTCGTTGGGCTCATCATGCTGATCGGCGGCCGCATCGTGCCGAGCTTCACCAACAACTGGCTGGCGCGCAACAATCCCGGCCGCAAGCCGGTGCCGTTCTCGCGCTTCGACATGGCGGCTATTGCGGCAAGCGTCGTCGCGCTCGTCGCCTGGGTCGCCGCGCCGTTCTCGCTTGTTGCCGGCGTGCTGCTGCTCGTCGCCGGCGCGTTGCAGGTCGTGCGCCTGGCGCGCTGGGCCGGCGACCGCACCGTGCGCGATCGCCTCGTGCTCGTCCTGCACGTCGCCTACGCCTTCATCCCGCTCGGCTTCCTGCTGTCGGGTGCCGCAATCCTGTGGCCGCAGGTGCCGGCGAGCGCGGGCATCCACGCCTGGACCGCCGGCGCCGTCGGCTTGATGACGCTCGCGGTGATGACCCGGGCCACCCTCGGCCACACCGGCAATGCCTTGCATGCCGGCCCGGTGACGCAAGCGATCTACGCGCTGGTTTTCCTCGCGGCTGTCCTACGCATCGTCGCCGCTTTCACCGGCTCGCTGGCGCTGTTGGACTATGCCGGCGGCGCCTGGATCGTCGGCTTCGCCACCTTCGCCGTCGTCTACGGCCGGCTGTTGGTCGCGCGCAAGCCGGCCTGGGCGGAAGCGCGCTGTTGATTGGCGCTGTTAGCTTTGCGCCGCCTCGGCCGTGGGCGCGATCGGCAGGCCCGGAGTCCAGGCGAAACGGACGATGGTGCCCATGATCATCAGCATCGCGATCACCATCGCGACGCAGGCCGGCCAGTTGCCGAACGTCCAGGCGAGGCCGCCGAGAGCCGCGCCGAAGCTGCCGCCGCCATAGAAGCTCGTGACATAGAGCCCGACCGCCGACGAGCGGCCGGCCTTGGCGGTGATGGTCACGCTCGCCGTTGAAACGGCCTGGCATAGCAGGCCGCAGGCGGCGCAGAGCGTCAATCCAAGGACGATCAACGGCAGCGGCGAGGCCAGCATCAGCGCCGCGCCGCCGATCCAGAGCGCGATCACCGACATCATGAAGCGGCGGCGCCCGAAGCGGGTGACGGCCCAGCCGGTCCAGGGCGTCAGCGCGGACCCCGCGAGATAGGTCACGAACAGCACGCCGAGCCAGGTGGGCGAGAGATTGTAGGGAGGCGCGGCGAGATGGAAACTCACGAAGGTGAAAGTCGCGATGAAGTTGAACAGCACGCCGAAGCCGACCGCGTAGACCGACAGCAGTTCCGGATTTCGCACGTGCCTCAGCATCTGCTTGCCGGAGGCGACGATGCCTTCCGAGCGCACGAACTTGCGTTCGCGCGGCAGCAGCAGCGCGACGGCGATGGCACCCGTCAGCGCCACGCAGGCGAGCGCGAAGAAGCCGTAGCGCCAGCCGAGCCAGTCGGCGAAGAAGCCGGTCACCAGCCGCCCGGAAAAGCCGCCGAAGCTCGAGCCGGATGAGTAGATGCCGGCGGCGGTGGCGGCCTCGTTGTGGGGCCATTCGTCGCCGATATAGGCGACGGTGACCGCGAAGATCGGCGGCAGCACCAGCCCCTGCACCCCGCGCCAGGCGATCATCCAGGTGAGGTTGGGGGACAGCCCCACCATGATGGTGGGGATCGCCAGCAGGAACATGGCCGTCACGATCACCCGCTTGCGGCCCAGGACGTCGGCCACCGTGCCGGTGAAGGGCGCGGTCAGCGCCACCGCCATCGTGCTGACGGTGATGATGGTGGAGACTTTTGCCGCGCTGGCGCCGAAGTCGTGCGACAGCAGCGGCATGATCGACTGCGGCGAATACAGGTTGATGAAGCAGCAATAGCCGACGATGCCGACCGCGAGCTGACGCGTGGAGAAGGTTCGGGCGATCGCGGCGTTCATTCAGGTCCCGGCAACAGACTGGCGCTTCTAGCTATGCCTGTTTTTGCCCCGCGGCCCAAGGGGCGGGCCTGATTGGCCGCTCGCCGCTGCGTGCATAGCTCGGTTGCCGCACCGCCGCATTCAAATCTTGAGCGCATTCTTCGCCCTGGCAAGCGTCTCGTCCGGCGTTCCCGACGCATCCACCGTCGTCCAGTCGAGGGAACCGAGATCGTAGCGTTCCTGCGCCCGCGCTACCGCGGCATCGGCATCCGAGGCGTCCTTCATCCGTGCGCCGACGCGGGCGATCCGGGTTGCGAGATCGGCGGTCAGGAACAGGCCGTGAAAATCGAAGCCGTTGGCGGCGCGGCCTACGTCGGCGCGCTCGAAGCCCTCGGCGAATACCGCATCGACGATCGCCGCGTGGCCGGCGGCGAGCACGCGGGCCGCCTTGTCGGCGAGCGCGACATAAACCCGCGCCGTGACCTCTTTCGCATAGGCCTCCGGCGGCAGCTTCTCGGTCTCCGGCACATCGAACAGGCGCTTGCGCGCGATGTCGCTGCGCAGCACCACGGCGCCCGGCGCCGGCGGCAGCGAAGGCGCAAGGCTGCGCGCCAGCACCGACTTGCCGGTGCCCGATAGCCCGCCGATGGCGACGCAGCGCGGCCTGACCGGCGCCAGCAGCGCTTGTGACAATGCGAAATAGTCGCGCGCGCTCTGTTCGGCGGCGGCGCGATCCTTGGCATGTTTGGCGCGCGCCGCCGTCACCTTGGCGCGGATCGCGGCGCGCACCGACAGGAACAGCGGCAGCGCCGCCAAGGCATCGAGGTCCTCGTCGCGCCCGCGCTCGGTGAGATAGCGGTTGAGCACGATATTGGCCGCCGCTTTCAGCCCGCGCTCGATCAGGTCCATGAGCAGGAAGGCGAGGTCGTAGAACACGTCGCCGGTGGCGATGTTGGGGTCGAACTCGATGGCGTCGAACAGCACCGGCGCGCCGTCGATGAGGACGATGTTGCCGAGATGCAGGTCGCCATGGCAGCGCGCCACTTGGCCTTCGCGCTCGCGCGCTTGCAAGAGCGGCCGCACGCGCGCGAAGGCCGCGCGCGTCGCGGCATCGAGCGCGGCCACCTGGGCGGGCGCAAACAGCGCCGGCGTTTGCTCAAGCTCGGCGGTATTCTGCGCGGCGATCTCGGCGAGCGCGTCGGCGAAGCCGGCATCTTTCCTTACCGGCACCACGTCGTGCGCGCGCGCCACCGCACGGCCGAGCGCGTCGGCCAACCGGTCATCGATGCCGCCCTTGTCGGCGAGCTGGTCGAGCGTCTCGTTCTCGTCGAAGCGCGCCATCTCCACCGCCCATTCCACCGGCTCGCCCTGGCCGCCGAGCGCCAGCCGACCGTCCGCCGCGCGCGTGATGGCGACAACGCGGTGGTAGATCGCCGGCGCGAACGGCCGGTTGACCGCGAGTTCGGCCTCGCAAGCCGCCTTGCGCTTCTCGAGCGTGGAAAAGTCGAGGAACGGAAACCGCACCGCGCGCTTCATTTTCAGCGCCCGGTCGCCGGCCAGAAATACCGACGCCGCATGGGTGTCGATGCGCTTCACCGGCTGCCCGCCGTGGGTCGCGGGGTCGGCCAGGAAGTCCATGACCGGCTGTTGGCTCTGCTCGCTCATTTCGCCTCGCGCCAAGCCCCCGCCGGCATGCCCGGCTTTCTGCCTGATCCAGATCAATACGCAAGGCTACCCGATCTGGCCATGTTGTGGCAGAAACCCGTTCCGACGACGATTTTGGAGACCCGACCCCGTGACCACCCTGCCGCACAATTTCAAGCGCATCCGGCTCAACCTCGCGCGCTCGCCCGCGTTCCCGCAAGGCTCATCGAAGCACGGCTACGAGTTCGTCGCCCCGCTCGACGCCGAGGGCCACATCGACGTCGAGGCCTGGCGCAAGGATCGCGATCACTGCCGCGTCGTCCGCTTCTGGGAGGGCGAGGACGACCAGGTCGGCTTCCTGGTGCACAAGAGCGGCGGCCCGCGCGGCCGCTGGCTGTTCGACTATGACCCGCAGGACGTTGATGACGACGAGGCCGGCTTCCGCTTCGAGAGCCACGCCTTCCGCCAGGGCGAATACGTCTCCATCCGCGGCGAGGACGGCGACATGCACACCTATCAGGTGATGTCGGTCACGCCCGCGACCTGAGCGCTCGACCGGCGCGCGCGGCTTTTTCCGCGTTTGCCTCAGGCGGCCGCGCGGGCGGCGGTGGCGCAGAGCGCCTCCAGGCGGGATTGCTGCTCGGCGTCGAGCAGGCGCCGCCAGTCGCCGTCGCGGTAGTCGGACACATGCTCGGACTGGAAGCCGGTTGCGGTGTCGAAGGCGCGCAGCTGGTTCGGCCCGAGTATCACCACTTCGCCGTCCGATATCGGGCCGCCTTTGCGGCTGCGCCGCACCAGGTCCTGCTCGGTGCGCCGGATGCTGTCGGCGACATTTGCCTTGTCGACGCCGGCCGCGATGGCGTCGCGCGCTTGCGGCGCAAGCGGCGCTTGCAGGAATTGCGCGATCGCGTCCACGACCGTCGCGGGCCGCGCGGCGATGTCGGCGTAGTCGACCACCAGCGCGCGGTCCGGCGGAAAGCGGTCGTAGTGCCGCGCCGACGCAAGCGCGCTCTGCACGAAGGCGAGCCCAGCCTCGAAGTCGCAGCGCATGAAGCGCATGTACGACATCATCGCGTCGCGCACGTCGCGGCGCGGCAGGATGAAGCGCGAGTGCGGCATGTCGGGGCGCATGTTGGCGTGCACCTTCACGACCCGCACGCGATCCGGCGCCGGATCGAGCAGCCCTTCGTTGGCGGCGGCGAGCATGGCCTCGGTCGACTGCGGCACCGTCGCGGGCCGTACCTGCAGGCCGGCGGCGCGGACGATCGCGCGCGCCACGTTGAAGGCCCACATCGAGCCGCAGCGTGGCGTGCTGGCGATCCAGACCGTCCTGATGTCCGTCCCGAGCTTCACTTGCCCCCCGACATGCGCGCCTCGTTCCGGGCATCCTCGCGGCACGCGGTGAACGTCGGCCCAAGATTTGCAGTAAACAGGCCGCAAAAATTCGCGGTAAACGAATTCAAAACACACCGGACAAGCTTGAATCCGCGCGTTAGATCGCCATCTGTAAGACAGGGCGATAACTAGGTACCCTGGTGCTCATGCGTGCTTTGACTGTCCAGCCCGGCCTCGCCCATTCCGAACAGCTTGAAGACGTGCCGCCGCCGCCGCTTAACGAAGGCGACGTGCTGGTCGACGCGCTCGCGCTCGGCATCTGCGGCACCGACCGAGAGATCATGGCCGGCGCCTATGGCTGGGCGCCGCCGGGGCAACAGCGCCTTATCATCGGCCACGAATCCCTCGGCCGCGTCGCCGACGCGCCGGGCGACAGCGACTTCAAACCGGGCGATCTCGTGGTCGGCATCGTGCGGCGGCCCGATCCGGTGCCGTGCGCGGCTTGCGCGGCCGGCGAATGGGACATGTGCCGCAACGGTCAGTACACCGAGCGCGGCATCAAGGAGCGCAACGGCTACGGCTCCGAGCAGTGGCGCATCGAGCGCGATTTCCTGATCAAGATCGATCCCGCGCTCGGCACGCTCGGCGTGCTGATGGAGCCGACCAGCATCGTCGCCAAGGCCTGGGAGTTCGTGGAGCGCTTCGCCGCGCTTAACGCCTACTGGCAGCCGCGCGTCGCGCTCGTCACCGGCGCCGGCCCGGTCGGCCTGCTCGCCGCGCTGCTCGGACAGCAGCGCGGCTACGAGATGCACGTCCTGGACCGCCAGGCCGACGGCCCCAAGCCTACGCTCACGCGCGCGCTCGGCGCCACCTACCACAATGGCGACCTCGGCGACCTCGAGCCCGACATCGTCATCGAATGCACCGGCGCCGGCTCGGTGGTGCTCGACGTGTTGCATCGCAACGCGCCGACCGGCATCGTCTGCCTCACCGGCGTCTCCTCCGGCGGCCACACCCTCGACTTCGACGTCGGCGGCTTCAACCGGTCCATGGTGCTGGAGAACGATCTCGTCTTCGGCACCGTCAACGCCAACCGCCGGCACTACCGCGCCGCGGCCGAATCGCTCGCCAAGGCCGACAAGGACTGGCTTGCCGGCCTCATCACCCGCCGCGTGCCACTCGCCCGCTGGCGCGAGGCGCTTGAACGCAGGCCCGACGACATTAAGGTCGTGTTGGACTTCAATTGATGAGTCGGCATGGCCTCACGCATTGAAGACTACGCCCTGATCGGGGATCTCGGCACCGCGGCACTGGTCGGGCGCGACGGCTCGATCGACTGGCTGTGCTGGCCGCGCTTCGATTCCGACGCCTGCCTCGCCGCCATCCTCGGCAATGGCGACAACGGCCGCTGGCTAGTCGCTCCGCACGCGGCCGGCGCGCGCGTCACGCGGCGCTATCGCGGCTCGACGCTCATCCTCGAAACCCGCTTCGAGACCAAGGACGGCGCCGCGACCCTCATCGACTTCATGCCGCCGCGCAATGGCGGCTCGCACATCGTGCGCATCGTGGTCGGCGAGCATGGCCGTATCGATTTCACCAGCGAGTTCGTGCTGCGCTTCGGCTACGGCGCCGTTATGCCCTGGGTGACGCGCGTCGACGAGACCACGATGCGCGCCATCGCCGGTCCCGACATGACCGTGCTGCGCACGCCGGCGCCGGCGCGCGGCGAGAACTTCCGCACGGTGGTGGACTTTACCGTGCAGGCCGGCGACCGCAAGGCCTTCACGCTGTCCTATGCCCGCTCCAACGAGCCGCTGCCGCCGCCGCTCGACGCCGAGGCGGCGTTGCGCAACACCGAAGAATTCTGGACCGAATGGTCCGGCCGCAACCAGATCGTCAGTCCCTGGAACGAGGCGGTCACGCGTTCGCTGATCACGCTCAAGGCGCTGACCTATGCGCCGACCGGCGGCATGGTGGCGGCGCCCACCACCTCGCTGCCGGAGCAGATCGGCGGCCCGCGCAACTGGGACTACCGCTTCTGCTGGCTGCGCGACGCCACGCTTACGCTGCTCGCGCTCATGAACGCCGGTTACTACGAGGAAGCGCGCAACTGGCGCGACTGGCTGCTGCGCGCCGCCGCGGGCTCGCCGCGCCAGATCCAGATCATGTACGGCATTCGCGGCGAGCGCCGCCTGACCGAATGGGAGGCGCCCTGGCTCACCGGCTACGAGAACTCGGGTCCCGTGCGCATCGGCAACGCCGCCCACAATCAATTGCAACTCGACATCTTCGGCGAGGTGATGGACGCGCTGCACCAGGCGCGCCATGGCGGCCTCGGCGGTCACGGCGGCTACGAGGCCGGTTGGGATATCGAGCGCGAATTCCTCATCCATCTGGAGGAGATCTGGCAGAACCCCGACGAGGGTATCTGGGAGGTGCGCGGCGGCCGCGAGCATTTTACCTATTCGAAGGTCATGAGCTGGGTCGCCTTCGACCGCGCGGCCAAGAGCGCCGCCGACTTCGACCTGCCGGGGCCGGCCGCGCACTGGCGCAAGATTCGCGATCAAATTCATGCAGACGTCTGCGCGCAAGGCTTCGACGAGGGGAGCAACACCTTCGTGCGTGCCTACGGCAGCAAGGAGCTCGACGCCTCGCTCTTGCTGCTGCCTGCGGTCGGCTTCCTGCCGGCGACGGACCCGCGCATCCGCGGCACCGTCGAGGCGATCGAACAACGCTTGATGTCGGACGGCCTGGTGCTGCGCTATGACACCGCTACCGCCAACGACGGCCTTCCGCCGGGGGAGGGGATGTTCCTTGCCTGCTCGTTCTGGCTCGCCGATGCCTATCTCATGATCGGCCGCCAGGACGACGCCGCGCGGCTGTTCGAGCGGCTGTTGGACCTGCGCAACGACGTCGGCCTGTTGAGCGAACAATACGACCCGCGCGCGCGCCGCCTCGTCGGCAACATGCCGCAGGCGTTCTCTCATTTGGCATTGGTCAACAGCGCCAGCAACCTCGGCCACTACCGCAAGCCCGCCGAGCAGCGTTCCCAGCACGCGGTGGACGAAGGTGCCCAAGCCGAGGCGCTGGAGGTTTATTCAGAGTCTGATCCAGGCTGCGTTAAGAACCGGTTCGCCGTCCGGAAACGCCATAAAGCAAGAACTCAGACACGCTCGCCGTTTCCATGAAGTCGCTGAGCGTGCCTAATGCGCCGCCGCGAAAGCCAGGGCGTTGAGGGCGAGCATGCCGGCGAACACGGCGGCTACTCCCAACCCGAGCAATCTGGCTCCGTACTGATCTTTCATGTCTTTCATGTCTTTCATGGCAATTCCTGTCATCGCAGCAACGGCTGAAATACCGGACGACAATGGGTGCGCGGCAGGTTTCGTTCCCTGGTCACCGATCTGGGCACCGATGACGCAGCGGTATTTTTCGTCGCCGCGCCGGCGCTGTGACGGTGAGCTTGATGGCGGCCTCCGCCATCCAAGATGGAACAAATGCGCTCCTGTTCCATTGGGAAGGGCAGGATGGTGAGTGGCGAGCGGCGCGGGCCGCCGTGATGCGGCGCGCTCAACCTGGATTCACGCAAGCTGATGGAGGCGACGGCATGGGATTTGAATATGGTGGCATACTCGGGCTGATCATTCTGGCGCTGGACATCTGGGCGGTCGTGCGCGTTCTTCAAAGCGCGGCCGGCACCGGCGCGAAAGTATTGTGGGTCATCGTTATCTTGATCCTGCCCGTGATCGGGCTGATCATTTGGCTGCTGGCGGGACCCAAATAGCGGCGGCATAGCGCGTGTCGAGGTGTGGGCCGCACGCGTCGTCACGTGCGTCTTGGCGTGTTTTGACGCACCCGTCGTCCGGGGGCGCGAGAGCATGTTGAAGCCACTCAACCTGCGGCCGGCTTAAAGCGGCTGCGCGGCATTTCCCGATTGACCGCCCCCCGCGCCGGCGGCAAGACAAAGCCCGTGTACATTCGAAATCGGCGCACCGCCAGCGGCGTGCCGGCGCGGGACCGGCGCGCGGGGGGTGACATTTGAGACCGTTGCAGGACGTCCTGGTTCTGGA
The DNA here is from genome assembly GCA_963829755.1 of uncultured Pseudomonadota bacterium. Classification (GTDB taxonomy): domain Bacteria; phylum Pseudomonadota; class Alphaproteobacteria; order Rhizobiales; family Xanthobacteraceae; genus Pseudolabrys. The sequence goes on from CAWHJV010000012.1 coordinate 27,663, forward strand.
TTTCACCACCCTGTTGCCGGGGCCGATGGCGACCCTGCTGCTGGCCGAGGCCGGCGCCGAGGTCTTGAAGATCGAGCGCCCTGGCGGTGAGGATATGCGCCGCTACGCGCCGGCCTGGGGCGACGACGGCGTCGGCTTCGCGCTGCTCAACCGCGGCAAGAAGAGTCTGGTCATCGACCTGAAGGACCCCGCCGAGCGCGCCCGGCTGACGCCCCTCATCGAACGCGCGGACGTGCTGGTCGAGCAGTTCCGCCCCGGCGTAATGGCGCGCCTCGGCCTCGATTACGAGCGCGTCGCCAGGATCAATCCACGCCTCGTCTATTGCTCGATCACCGGCTTCGGGCAGACCGGGCCGAAACGCGACGTCGCCGGCCACGATCTCAACTACATCGGCGACGCCGGGCTGCTGGCGCTGTCGATGGGGCCGCCCGACAGGCCGGTGGTGCCGCCGGCGCTGGTCGCCGACATCGCCGGCGCGGCCTACCCGGCGGTCATGAACATTCTCTTGGCCATGACCGAGCGTCAGAAAACCGGCAGGGGCCGCTATCTCGACGTCGCCATGACCGAGAACCTGTTTCCCTTCATGTATTGGGCGCTCGGCGAAGGCCACGCCACCGGCCGCTGGCCGGGGAACGGCGACGGCTTGGTCAGCGGCGGCACCGCGCGCTACCGGCTCTATCCGACGCGCGACGGCAGGGTCGTGGCGGCCGCGCCGATCGAGCAGCGCTTCTGGGTCGTGTTCTGCCGTCTGATCGGTCTCGAAGCGGAGTACGCCGACGAGAAAGACCAGGCCGCGACGGCAAGGCGCGTCGCCGAAATCATCCGCGGCGAGGATGCTTCTTATTGGCGCGCGCGTTTCGAAGGCGAGGACTGCTGTTGCTCTATCGTGCAGACGGCGCAGCAGGCGCTAGAGGATCCGCATTTCGCGGCGCGCGGCGCGTTCGCGCATCGGCTGGCCAATACGCAGGGTCAGGGGATGCCGGCGCTGCCGGTGCCGATCGATGCCGGCTTCCGGGCGCCGCCGGAGGTGCCGTTGTCGGCGCCGGCGCTCGGCGCTCACAACGACGAATATTTGAAGTGAAGCGCTGGATCAGAACCGGTTCGCGGGAATCTTGAAATAGCTGTGCCCGTCATCTTCCGGCTTGGGCAGCCGGCCGCCGCGCAGGTTGACCTGAAGCGCGTGCAGCATGCGGTCCGGTAGCGACAGCGTCTTGTCGCGCTCGGTGCGCACTTTCACGAATTGCGACTCCGTCACCCCGTCGTGCACGTGGATGTTCTTCTGCTTGTGCGCGGCGACGGTCGCCTCCCATTGCGGGGTACGGCCGCCCTTGCCGTAGTCATGGCCGACGAACAGGCGGGTCTCGCCCGGCAGCGCCAGGATCGCCTGGATCGAGTGGTAAAGCGTGGCGGCGTCGCCGCCGGGAAAGTCGGCGCGTGAACTGCCGGAATCCGGATACATCAGCGTGTCGTGCACGAAGGCGGCGTCGTCGCCGACCACGTAGGTGATCGAGCCGAGCGTATGGCCCGGCGACAGCATGACGCGTACCGGCAGGTTGCCGATCGCGAACGTGTCGCCGTCAGCGAACAGCCGGTCGAACTCGCCGTCGACGGCGAAGGCGTCCGGCAGGTGATAGATCTTGCGCCACAGTTCGGCGATCTCGCGCACCTTCTCGCCGATCCCTTGCGGCGCGTTGAGCCGCTCCTTCAGGTAGGCGCCCGCCATGAAATGGTCGGCGTGCGGATGCGTGTCGAGAATCCACTCCACCGTCAGCCCGTGGGCGCTGAGGTGCTGCAAAATCGCGTCGGCCGAATCGGTGTCGGTGCGGGCGCTGCGCGGATCGAAATTCCACACCGCGTCGATGACCGCCGCTTTCCGGGTCGCCGGGTCGCTGACGACGTATTGGATGCTGCCGGTGTCCGGCTCGTAGAAACCGGTGACCTCGGGCGAGATCGCCCCACGTGATGCGCTGGTCTGCTGGCTCAGCATAATTTTCACCCTCGGAAAATCGAGATTCCGATTTTTGTAACCTCAATCTTCGGGATTGAATTTCGCATATGTGACAATGCTTTAACACCCAAGCGAGTTGCTGGCGCCTGCGAGCACGCCCGGCGCTGCCGTTGCGGCACGAAAAACAACGATATTACATAGTCTTAAGCTATACTGACATATCTCACTTGGAACATATGTGGTTCTTGGTAACAAGTGACAAAGAATGCATGAATGTGCAGGGCAGGAGATGCAACTCTTCACGACTGCGGAGGCGGCTTCATATCTCCGTCTCAAGGAGAGAAAAATCTACGAGATGGTCGCCGAGGGCGCCGTCCCGTGTACCAAGGTCACCGGACGCTGGTTGTTCCCCAAAGCGGAGCTCGACCAGTGGCTCGCTGCCAGCGTTACGCGTCCGCCCGGCATGGCGCGGCCGGCGCCGGCGCAGATCGTGGCGGGCAGCCACGATCCGCTGCTGGAATGGGCGTTGCGCGAAAGCGGTTCGGGGCTGGCGACGCTTGCCGTGGGCAGTGAGGCCGGGCTCACGCGTTTCGTCGACGGCGCGCACGTCGCGGCCGCCATCCATCTGCACGCGCTCGACGATCCCGCGGCCGACGCCAATGTCGCGGCGCTGCGCAACCGTTCCGGCGTCCTGGACGCGGTGATGATCGGCTTCTGCCGCCGCGAGCAGGGCTTCCTGCTGGCGCCCGGCAATCCGCTCGGCATCCGCACCATCGAGGACGTGATTGCCAAGAAGGCCCGCATCACGTTGCGGCCGAAGGGCGCCGGCGCGCAACTGCTGCTCCTTTCTCTTCTGCACGGCGTCAAGACCCCGCTCGAGCGGCTCAATACCGTCAACCCGCTTTCGCCGACTGGCCCCGACATCGCGCAGGCCGTGCGCGCCGGCCGCGCCGACACCGGCATCGCCACCCGCGGCGTCGCCAACGCCGCCGGGCTCGATTTCGTGCCCATCGTCTGGGAGCATTTCGACCTCGTCATGCGCCAGCGCGACTACTTCCACGCGCCGGTGCAGGCGCTGATCCGCTTCCTGCGCGCGCCGGATTTCGCCGCCCGCGCCCAGGAGCTCGGCGGCTACGACGTGAGCGAGGCGGGGCAGGTGCGGTTTGTGATCTGACCGCGCCCGCGTTAAGACTGGCGCCATGAACACGACCGACACGCCAGCCTGGCCCGACGAACTGCGCCTGCACAAGGACCGCAAGACGCTGACCGTCAGCTTCGAGGGCGGCGAGCGCTACGACCTCGCCGCCGAATACCTGCGCGTGAAGAGCCCGAGCGCGGAAGTGCAGGGCCATTCCGCCGAGGAGCGCAAGACCGTTCCCGGCAAGCGCGATGTCGCCATCCTCGAAGTGCTGCCGGTCGGCAATTACGCGGTGCGCTTGGTGTTCGACGACCTGCACTCGACCGGCATCTACAGCTGGGACACCTTGCGCGACTTCGGCCGCAACCACGACCGCTATTGGCAGGAATACCTCGACGAATTGGCGTCGAAGAATTTGAGCCGCGATCCGCCGGTCGGTCGGTAGGCACGGGCCACCGTCGCTGGGTCAGCGGCATCAATCGATCGAAAGCGCCCGGCGTCCGCTTTTCCGTCGCTTCATGGGCTTCACGTCGGTGTCATTGAGCGCATAGATCGCCGACGTATTGAGATCGTAGTGCTCGGAACAAATCACACGGTCGTCCATCGATTACTGCTCCTTCTTAAACAAATCCTGGAAGATCAGTGGACCCCAAGTGCGGCCGCGTGCGTGCACCAGCGCGCCACCCTCGTTGAGCTTTCCCAGCTTGACGGGTGCGAACCCGAGTTGTTTGGCCAAGTCCACCACGGGAGCGGTCGCGTCCTCGTCGTCGCTCGACAGAAAGACGACCCGATGGCCGCCCTCGACGATCGGATCGGCAGCCAGGGTGGCCGCAATCAGGTGATTGAACCCTTTGACGAGCTTGGCACCGGTGAACGCCTTCGCAACGAAAGCGGAGGACAAGAGACCGTCCATTTCCTCAAGAGGTAGCAACGAGTTCATCGCGTCGATAATCGCCTTGCCTTTCCAGCTTGGTAGGGCCTTCGCAACTTCGCGATGCTCCGCAAACGGAACTGCCAAGATGATTGTGTCGGCCTTGAGTGCATCTCGCAGCGACTTGGCGACGACCGTGGGCCCAATCGCCCGAGCTTGCGGCCCCAACGCCTCGGGTGGCCGGCGGCTCGCGACGGTCACGTCGATGTCTTTACGGGCGAAGGCCTGGGCGAGGGCCTGGCCGATCTTGCCGAAGCCGATAATTGCGTAGCTCATAATCTTCTCCTTTGGCTTTTTCGTTGCGGTCAGAGCTTGTAGCCGCCGCTTGCTTCTATCGTCTGGCCGGTCACCCAGTGGCCTTCATCGGATGCCAAGAACGCGACGACGGCGGCGATTTCCGAGGGCTCGCCAAAGCGTCCCAGCGCGATTTCAGCCTCGACCGCCTTTACGAGTTCGGGATTTTCTCGGAAGGCGGCGTTCGCGTCCGTTCGCGTGTAGCCCGGTGCTACGGCGTTCGCTGTAATTGCGCGCGGTCCCAGTTCGGACGCGAGCGCATGGGTCAGGTTGTTGATGGCCGCCTTGGCCATCGAATAGATGGGCGCGGCTGTCACTGGCTTCGTGGCGGCAGCGGAAGAGATGTTGATGATGCGTCCGCCGTCGGCGAGACGATCCAAAGCGGCCTGAACGATGAAGAAGGGCGCGCGGACGTAGACCGCGATCAGGGTGTCCCAACTGTCTGGCGTCGCGTCTTTGAAGCCGACAAAGCCGAAATTGCCAGCGTTGTTGACCAGAATGTCGAGGGCTTTGCTTCCGGTCCGCTTGGTGAACTCGTCGTCGAGTCTCTCGAACAAGGTCGGGACGGTCGCCGGGTCTACGAGGTCCGCGCGGATCGCGAACGCAGCCCCTCCAGCTTTCTCGATGGCCGCGACCGCCTCGTCTGCGCCAGATTTGCTGGCGTTGTAGGTCAGCGCGACCGTCGCACCATCCTTTGCAAGGCGTTCGGCGATGGCGCGGCCAATGCCCCGCGATGCCCCGGTAACGAGAGCCGTTTTTCCTTTAAGAGATTGGTACATTTTATTTCCTTCCGTGGATGTGTGCAAAACCGGATTACTGAAGTGATTGACCAGGCGCGGCGGGTCAGAGTTGCGCCAGGCCGCCGTCGACGGCGACCTCGCTGGCGGTCATGAAGCTGCTGTCCGATGACGCGAGAAAGGCGGCCGCCGCCCCGATCTCCGCCGGATCGGCCATACGCTTGAGCGGATTCATCGAGGCGAAGACCTTCATGCCTTCCTCGCCCACCGCTTCCACCGCAAGTTCGGTCGCCGTGGGCCCGGGCGACAGCACGTTGACCCGGATGCCGGTGCCCTTCAGGTCTTCCGCCCAACTCCGCGCAAGGTTGCGGACTGCCGCCTTGCTCGCGCTGTAGGCGCTGAATGCCGGGGCGCCCGTCGTGCCGGCGCTCGATCCCGTCAGGATGATGGAACCGCCATCACCCATCAGCGGCAGCGCCTTCTGGACCGTGAAGATCGTACCCTTCACGTTGGTGTCGAAGATTTCGTCAATGTGCTCGGCGGTGATCTCGCCGAGTGACAGCAGGCTTCCCGTCCCGGCATTGGCGAAGACGATGTCGAGGACTCCGCGCTCGGCCTTCACCGTGGCGTAGAGTCGGTTGAGGTCGGCCAGATCGGAGACCGAACCCTTCACCGCGCGGGCATTGGGGCCGAGGTCGGCTACAGCGGCGTCGAGAACTTCCTGCCGGCGGCCGAAGATGAAGACGAAGGCGCCCTCTTTGATGAAGCGCTTTGCCGCCGCGCGGCCGATGCCGGTAGCGCCGCCAGTGATGACCGCAACCTTGCCCTTGAGCCTTCCCATGACTTCTCCTTTCGTGGTGTCGGGACAGCATCTGCCTCCGAGAACCTCGAAATGGGTCCACGAGCGTCAGTTGTTGAGTGCGGAAGCACGCACATCGGTGGTGCGAAATCGATCCAGCTGGCGACTGACGCCAGCCACGACGATCGGCGTCCGTCGTTCGGAATTGGGCCGCGCTCGTCAACACTGGCTATGATGACCGCCGGTACTGCTGTTCAATGTGTTAGATGCGGGTTTTGGAAGGCGCACCCTGCGGTGCGGCATTGCACCATGATCGACTGGGATGACATTCGCTACTTTCTTGCCGTCGCGCGCGGAGGCTCGGTGCGGGCTGCCGCCGAGCGCCTCGGTGTGAACCACTCGACCGTCTTGCGACGCGTCGCCCAGCTCGAGGAACGCCTCGGGGCGCACATGTTCGAAAAGCTGCCCTCGGGCTACCGCCTGACGGCTGCGGGCGAGGAGGTCCTCGAGCTCGCGGAGCAGATGGAGGCGTCATCGAACCGGCTGGAGACGCGAATCTTCGGGCGTGACCAAGGCATACGCGGACTCTTGCGGGTGACACTGGCACCGACCCTCGCGACACACCTGCTCATGCCGGACTTCGCCAATTTCGCGCGTCTGCATCCGGACATCGAAATGGAAATCTTGTCGTCCGGTGATCTGGCAAATCTGACCAACCGAGAGGCCGACGTCGCGATCCGCGTCGTCTACGACCGCAAGACCCTGCCGCTCAATCTTCACGGCCTGAAGGGACCGGAGCTGTTCGGCGGTGTCTACATGTCCCGCGATCGGCTGGCCGCGTGGCGTGCGGGCGCGCCTGATCCCATCCGGTGGATCGTCATAAGCATTCATGGAATTCCCGATTGGGCCGGCGAGGGTGAGGTTCGCACCACGGGGGTTCCATTCAGGACCACGGACGCCGAGGCGCAGATCACCGCTGTACGGCAAGGGCTCGGGATGACGACACTGCCGTGCTTCGTCGGAGATGCCGATCCTCTCCTGGTGAGGGTGCCAGGCACCGACCTGCACATATACGGAACGCTCTGGCTTCTCACACAGGGGGAAACACGCAAGACGAAGCGCGTGCGGCTCTTCACCGAGTTCGTATCCCGCAGGCTGGCTGCGTACGCGCCGCTTTTCGCGGGACTATCCTATTCTCGCGACTGACAAGCGCCAGGTCGCAGACTACGCTTGCAGTAACGCCGGTCGGATGCGAACCTTTGACTGTTAATGTTCGGTTCGGGCAGTCGCCACGTCCCTTTCGTGGCACCAGCAGCAGTGCGCGAGCCGCTGCACTCGGGCTGACAATAAAGCGCGGCAGAACAGCAGCCGCGAAAAACGCGCCGGTGCCCGGACAAGGGGGCGCACTCGGACCGCTACAAACGCTTTCGGAAAAGCAAAAAGCTCTGGCGATAGCGGGGGCTTTGAATGGTGGGCGGTGCAGGGATTGAACCTGCGACCCCACCCGTGTGAAGGGTGTGCTCTCCCGCTGAGCTAACCGCCCGCCTTTTCGACTGCGCGGATATAAGGTTGGGCGCCGAGGCCTGTCAAGCGAGGCCCCGGAGACCCTGACTTCAGTGGCTCTGGGGCTCGTCGCTGCGCGGTATCCGCGAGGCGTGGCCTTGCAGCGCCCGGATGCGGTCGGCGAGGTTGCCGTTGTCCGCCTCTTCCTGGCCGAGCGAGACCTCGCCCAGGCTGGTCACCGTCACCGGACCGGATGTGCGGTCGCGGGCGGTTTCCGCCGCCAGGATGGCGTCGATCGTCGAGTCCGGGCCTTCCAGCGCCGAGGCGAGCCGCGCCACTTCCGCGGCCACGTCGTTGATGCGCTCGCGCAAGAGCGAGTTCTCCACCCGCTCCGACGCCCAGGCTTCCTCGGTCTCGCGCTTCATGGCGGCGAGATCGCGCGAGAGCCGGTCGCGCTCATCGCGTGTGCGCTCGAGCTCGCCTTGCAGCTCGGCCTTTTCGGCCTTGAGCTTGGCGGACGCGGAGCTGGTGCGGCCGTCGAGTTCGGCGATTGCCGCGCGCAGGTCGCTCTCGGTCTTGCGCGCGTTCTCGAGGTCGCCCACCGCGTGCTTCAGCTCGGTATCGGTCTGGGCAAGGATGCGCGATTGCTCGGTCAGCCGTTCTTCCAGGTCGTGGGCGCGGCGGCCGAGCAGCTCGGCTTCGGCGGTCTGCGCCGCCAGTTGCTGTTCGAGCTCGCCGACGCGGCGGCCGAGGTTCTCCACCTTGCCGCGCTCGTCGTCCAGTTCCTTGGTCGCCGTATGCAGCGCGACGCGCTCGGCTTCGCGGCGGTCTTCCACCGCCTTGACCTCGCGGCCGGCCTCGGCGAGCCGGTCCTTGAGTGCCTCGATCTGCGCCTTCAGCGCGCTGATCTCGACCTTCTGCGCGTCGGCGAAGGTCGAACGCTCGTCGAGCTCGCTCTCCATCTTGGCGAGCTCGGATTCCTTGTCGGCGAGCGTGCGCTCGGCGTCGTGCATGGTCTGGGTCTTGACCGAAACTTCTTCCTCGGTCGCGCGCAGCTGGTCGCGCAGCGACTTGTCGCGCGCTTCGAGCGCGAAGATGGTGGCGGTCTTTTCGCCGAGCTCGATTTTGAGCCGGTTGATGGCGTCGCCCTTCTTGCCGAGCTCGGCGAGCTGGCCGGTGCTCTTGGTCTTGAGCTGCTCGACGCTCATCTCCAGGCGCCGCGTCGACATGGCGAATTCGGCGCGCAGCTGGTCCTTGTCGGCCTGGATCTCGGCGATCGACAGCGGCGTGGCGGCTTCGAGCCGGCGCATGGTCAGCCGCACGGCGCGGTTATGGACGAGCGGGACGATGACCAGCCCGACGAGGGCGGCAACGATAAAGCCGATCCCGAAATACATGATCGGTTCAATCATGAAACGACGCCTCCAACGCGAACCCTTTCCCGCCAATTCCCCGCCAAAACCATCGCATGGCGGGGCGCGGGCGACCAGCGGAAGCCGGCATTAAACTTAACCCCGGCAACATAAACCCCGGCCCACACGCTGGACCGGGGTTCAGACTAGCACGAATAGCGTCGATCTCAGAACGGGTTCCAGGTCGCCCGGCGGGTGAATTTGAGATAGCCGACATTGGCGCCGAGCCGCAGGCCGACGCCGGCGCGGATCGGCACCACCACGATCTTGTCGTAGGTGAGCGCGGTCATGCCGAAGCCGCCGATGAAATAGGCGGAGCCGTTGACGCCGCCGAAGCGCTGATAGATCGCGTCGGTCGAGGGCAGGTTATAGACCAGCATCATGGTGCGCGAGCCTTCGCCGCCCCAGTCGAAGCCGATCGAGGGGCCTTCCCAGAACACCTCCCGGTCGCCGGCGTTGCGCGTGTAGAGCTTGCCGTCGCCGTAGCGCACCCCCACCACGAAGGCGCCGCCGCCCTCCTGGCCGAGCACGTAGCCGTTGGGCTCGCCGAAGCGGCTGAAGGCCTCCTGCACCACCTGGGCGAGGCCCTGCGACACGGTGCCGAAGAACTTGTGCCCTGCGCCGATCACCTCGCCGGCAGAAAAGGTGTCGTGGTGCCGGGGTGGCGGCGCGCCTTGCGCCAGCGCGGCGTCCGCCGCGAACACGAACAGGCAAAGCGTCAGGGCCGTCAGCCGCAAGATGACGCGCATTCGGGTGCTCCTTTTTCGAGATCGGTTCTCGGACCGAGATTTAACCGGATGCTCATCCACGGGCCTTAAGGGTATCCGCCAACGGGCGATCCGAATCGTGGCAATCTCTCTTGCGACTATGACTGCAGCACGGCAGCCGCGGAAGCCGGGACGGAGCCTTGCGCGCCGCGCCAGACCGGGGCGGGCCCTGGCGCTCCTGCTGGTGGCGTGCGGTCTTATATTACTACCTTTGGCCCGCCTCGCCGCCGAGCCCATCGTGGTCAATCCGGATACCGGCCTCGCCATCAGCGGGTTCGACCCGGTCGCCTATTTCACCGACCACAAGGCGGAACTCGGGCGCTCCGACCTCGAGTTGCGCCTAGGCGGGGTCGTCTGGCAGTTCCGCAATGTGGGCAACCGGGACGCCCTGCGCGCCCATCCGGCGGTCTACATGCCGCGCTTCGGCGGCTATGACCCGGTGGCGGTCGCGCGCGGGGAGACGGTGCCGGGCAATCCGCGCATCTGGGCCGTGGTCGGCCAGCGGCTCTATCTCTTTTATGACGACGCCGCGCGGCGCACATTCCTGGGCGATCCGGGCCGCCTCATCGTCACGGCCAAGCGCAAATGGCGGGAGATCGTCACGAAAGTGGGTCAGTGACCGACTTTTTGTTTGCGCATGATCTTATTCGAAAACCGGTACCCACTTTTCGGGATCATGCGCACTGGCCCTTCATCGCCGCCGCCTTGGCGGGGTCGCCCCAGGCGACGAAGGCCGGCAGCCGGAAGTTGCGGTCCGGGCGGCCGAAGCTCAGTGCCTCACCTTCCGGGCTCCGCACCGTTCCGCCGGCGGCTGTCACGAGGGCTTGGCCGGCGGCGACGTCCCATTCGCAGGTGGTGCCGAGGCGCGGATAGACGTCGGCGCTGCCCTCGGCGATCAGCGCGAATTTGAGCGCGGAGCCGCAGGAACTCGTGCTCGATCGGCCCGAACGGCTTGAGGAACGCGTCGGTCTGCGGGTCGTAATGCGAGCGGCTGACCAGCGCCACCGCGCTAAGGCCCGGCCACGGCCGTGCCCGGATCGGCTGCGGCGCCTCGGCTCCGTCGTCGGTGAGGCGCAGGCGCTCGGCGCCGTGGCCGACGACGCCGCGCCAGACCAGCCCGCGGTTCGGTCCCGCCACGATGCCGGCGATCGGCACGCCGTCGGTGACGATGCCGATGAGCACCGCGAACTCGTCGGAGCCCTTGAGGAATTCCTTGGTGCCGTCGAGCGGGTCGACGATGAAGAAGCTGCCGGCGATCTGCGCCGGCGCCTGCGGCACGGCGCTTTCCTCCGAAATCACCGGGATTTCGGGCATGAGCCGCGCTAGCCCCTCCAGGATCGCGGCCTCGGAGGCCTCGTCCGCGGCGGTGACCGGCGACTGATCGTCCTTCACCCGCCGCTCGACCGTCGCCGGCGACAAGGGCCGGATGCGCGCGCAGGCGTGCGCGGCGATGCGCGTCAGCGCGTCCATCAGGCCGACCGCGTCGGCCGGCGAAATCGATCCGTTGTCAGCCAAATCCATTGCTCCCCGTTCGTGGCGCTGGACACATCCTTGATGCCCTCCGGCGCGCCTTGGCGCTCAGCCGGGTGCGGTGTATCACGCCCCATCGGGGGCGCCATCAGCGATTCGCCGCCAGCGCCCGCGAACCCCGTACGCCGACAGCGGAGACAGCTTCATGTCCGGAACCTCCATCGACGCACTCGATCTCGCGGCCCTGCTGTGCTCGCGCGTGTGCCACGACCTGATCAGCCCGGTCGGCGCCATCGTCAACGGGCTGGAGGTGCTGGAGGAGGAAAAAGACGAGGAAACGCGGCAGTTTGCGCTCGACCTGATCAAGAAGAGCTCGGGCACGGCCTCCGCCAAGCTGCAGTTCTGCCGCATCGCCTTCGGCGCCGCCGGCTCGGCCGGCGCGCAGATCGATCTCGGCGACGCCGAGAAGGTCGCGCGCGGCTTCTTCGAGGACGGCAAGACCACGCTCGCCTGGAATTTGCCGCGGCTGCTGGTGCTGAAGAACCGGGTCAAGCTGCTGCTCAACATGCTGCTGATCGCCGGCCAGACTATTCCGCGCGGCGGCCAGCTCACGGTCGATCCGATCGGCGAGGGCGAGACCATGGGCTTCAAGGTCACCGCCGCGGGCCAGTACGCCAAGATCGGGCCGGCGGTGCCGCCGTTGCTCGCCGGCGAAGGCGGTGACGACCCGATCGACGCCCACCGCATCCAGCCGTTCTATGCCGGCATGCTGGCGCGCGAATGCGGCATGGCGACGAGCCTGCAGATGGAAGGCGAGGCCGTCGTCGTCAGCGCGAAATAAGCGGGATTTTTTTTTCGGTTAACGGGCGCTTAATGCGGGCCGATATCACCCTTTCCCGCAACCAAAATTAAACCCTTCCTCGACACACTGGCCCGGCTCCGACCGAGCGCGGGAGGACGGCCCACCCGGTCGTCGAGGAAGGCGTTTGTCCATGGACGACCTGTTGCGGGAATTCGTGACCGAGACCAACGAGAGTCTCGACGTGGTCGACGTCGAACTTGTGCGGTTCGAGCAAGAGCCCAACAACACCAAGATCCTCGATAACGTCTTCCGCCTCGTCCACACCATCAAGGGCACCTGCGGCTTCCTCGGCCTGCCGCGGCTGGAAACGCTGGCGCACGCCGCCGAGGCGTTGATGGGCAAATTCCGCGACGGCGCGCCGGCGACCGGCGAGGCCGTGACGCTGATCCTCGTCACCATCGACCGCATCAAGAAAATTCTGGAGACGCTGGAAGCCGAGCAGCGCGAGCCGAAAGGCGTCGACGACGATCTCATCGCCGCGCTCGAACGCATGGCGATGTCGGTCGCAACCGATGCGCCGACTCTGGTCCCGGAGCAGGGGGGCGAGACCGCCGCGCCGCCGCCGCAAGACGTTTCCGCCGAAGTCGACCGCGCCGAACCGGAGAGCGCGCCTCCCGCCGCGCCGGCGGCCGAACCGCCCACCGCCGGCAGCGCGGAAGGCGAGGAGCGCCGCGGCAAGAGCAGCCATCAGTCGATCCGGGTCAACGTCGACATGCTCGAGCACCTGATGACCATGGTGTCCGAGCTGGTGCTGACCCGCAATCAGCTGATCGAGATCGTGCGCCGGCACGAGGATTCCGAATTCAAGGGCCCGCTGCAGCGGCTGTCCAACGTCACCGCCGAGCTGCAGGAAGGCGTGATGAAGACGCGCATGCAGCCGATCGGCAACGCCTGGCAGAAGCTGCCGCGCATCGTGCGCGACCTCTCGACCGAACTCGGCAAGAAGATCCATCTGGAGATGCAGGGCGCGGAGACCGAGCTCGACCGTCAGGTGCTCGACCTGATCAAGGATCCGCTCACCCACATGGTGCGCAATTCCGCCGATCACGGCCTGGAAACGCCCGCCGCGCGCCGCGCCGCCGGAAAGCCCGAGCAGGGCCTGGTGCGGCTGTCCGCCTATCACGAAGGCGGCTACATCATCATTCAGATTTCCGACGACGGCCGCGGTCTCGATACCGCGCGCATCAAGGCCAAGGCGATCGCGCAAGGGCTCGTGTCCGAAGCGGCCGCCGAGACGCTGTCGGAAGCCCAGATCCAGAAGTTCATCTTCGCCCCCGGCTTTTCGACCGCCGCCGAGGTGACGTCGATTTCCGGCCGCGGCGTCGGCATGGACGTGGTGCGCGCCAATATCGACCAGATCGGCGGCAGCATCGACGTCAAGTCGGTGGCGGGTTTGGGACTGAGCTTCACCATCAAGATTCCGTTGACGCTCGCCATCGTCGCCGCGCTGATCGTGGAGGCCGGCGGCGACCGCTTTGCCATTCCGCAGATGGCGGTGGTCGAGCTCGTGCGCGCGCGCAACAGCGGCGACCATCGCATCGAGCGCATCCGCGACACCCAAGTGCTGCGCCTGCGCGACAAGCTGGTGCCGCTCGCGCGGCTCACCGCGCTGCTCGGCACCGACGACGGCAACGCGCGCGAAACCGGCTACATCGTCGTGATCCAGATCGGCAGCCAGACCTTCGGCGTGACGGTGGACGCGGTGTTCCACACCGAGGAAATCGTCGTCAAGCCAATGTCGAGCAAGCTGCGCCACATCCCGATGTTCTCCGGCAACACCATCCTGGGCGACGGCTCGGTGATCATGATCGTCGATCCAAACGGCGTCGCGCACGCGCTCGGCAGCACGGTATCGGCGCAGCTCGCGGCCGAGGAAGCGGCGATGGCGCCGGACGAAAACCACGAGGCGGAGGTGACGTCGCTGCTCGTGTTCCGCGCCGGCTCGACCCGCCCGATGGCGGTGCCGCTGTCGCTGGTGACGCGGCTCGAGGAGATCGACGCGCGCAAGATCGAGGTGTCGAACGGTCGCCACATGGTGCAATACCGCGGCCAGCTCATGCCGCTGGTGAGCATGAACGAAGACGTGCAGGTGAAGTGCGAGGGCTCGCAGCCGCTGCTGGTGTTCTCCGACGGCAGCCGCGCGATGGCGCTGGTGGTCGACGAGATCGTCGACATCGTCGAGGACCATCTCGACATCCAGGTGACGGGCGACAATCCCGGCATGCTCGGCTCCGCCATCGTCAAGGGGCAGGCGACCGAGATCGTCGACGTCGGTCATTTCCTGCCGCTCGCCTTCGAGGACTGGTTCCGCCGCAAGGAGCGGCCGGTCGAGGCGCGCCCGCGCGCCGTGCTGCTGATCGACGACTCGCCGTTCTTCCGCAACATGCTGACGCCGGTATTGCGGGCCGCGGGCTTCGCCGTGAGCGCCGTCGGCTCGGGCCGCGAGGCGCTCGCCCTCCTGGACGAAGGCCGGCATTTCGAGGCCGCCGTCACCGACATCGAAATGCCCGACATGGACGGCTTCGCGTTCGCCGAAGCCGTGCGCGCCGATCCGCGCACCGCCGCCCTGCCGGTCATCGGGTTGTCCTCGGTGGTGTCCGCCGAGGCCATTGAGCGCGGGCGGCGCGCGGGCTTCCACGATTTCGTCGCCAAGTTCGACCGCCAGGGGCTGATCGCGTCGCTGAAAGAGCAGACCGAGGTCGGCTGTGCCGCTTAAGAACGGATCGACCATGAGTAACGAGACCGGCAACCTGCAGGAATACGTCACCGCCAAGGTCGGCGGCCAGCTGTTCGGCCTGCCGATCCTGCGCGTGCAGGACGTGTTCAAGCCGGAACGCGTGACGCGCGTGCCGCTGGCGCCGCCGGAGATTGCCGGCGTTCTCAATCTGCGCGGCCGCATCGTCACGCTCGTCGATCTGCGCAAGCGGCTCGACCTGCCGCCGCCCCGGGAAGGCCAGCCGCAAATGGCGGTCGGCGTCGAATGGCGCGGGGAATCCTACGGCCTGCTGATCGACGTCATCGGCGAGGTGCTCAAGCTCGACGACGACGCGCGCGAGGCGAATCCGGTCAACCTGGACGGCGGATTGGCGCGCATGACGCTGGGCATCCACAGGCTCGATGACCAGCTCTTGCTGGTGCTCGACGTCGAACGTGTGCTCGACATTGCCATCGCGTCGATGGCGGCGTGACAAAACGAACGAAGCTTGGTGAGAGAATCTTGGAATTGGCTCCGCGCGAAGGGCCTGGAACAGATGAGGTTGTACGATGAGGACCTGCTTGGTCGTTGACGACTCGAGCGTCATCCGCAAGGTGGCGCGGCGCATTCTCGAAGGGCTCGACTTCGAAATCACGGAAGCCGAGGACGGTCAGCAGGCGCTGGAGAAATGCCGGGACCAGTTGCCGGAGGCGATCCTGCTCGACTGGAACATGCCGCGCATGGACGGATACGAGTTTCTGCGTTCGTTGCGCCGGTTGCCCGGCGGCGACGCGCCCAAGGTCGTGTTCTGCACCACCGAGAACGACGTGGCGCACATCGCGCGGGCGCTGCATGCCGGCGCCAACGAGTACATCATGAAGCCGTTCGACAAGGAGATCGTCGAAGCCAAGTTTCAGGAAGTCGGGCTGCTATGAGGGCCGGACGACGATGCGCCAACCGTACTGGGTCGACAAAAACGCATAGAGTCCGATGAGTCTCGCTTTCGCTCCGACCGCATCGATCGCCGCGGGCCGGCGGATTCGCGTCATGATCGTGGATGACGCCGTGGTCGTGCGCGGATTGTTCGCCCGCTGGATCGAGGCGGAGCCGGATCTGGAATTGGCGGCTTCGCTGCGCACAGGCCGCGAAGCCGTCGACCAGGTCGCGCGTGTCGACCCGGACGTCGTGGTGCTCGACATCGACATGCCTGAGCTCGACGGCATGGCGGCGCTGCCGCAGCTGCTCGCCAGGAAGCCCGACCTGGTCGTGATCATGGCGTCGACGCTGACGCGCCGCAACGCCGAGATCAGCCTGCGCGCGCTCTCGCTCGGCGCCAAGGACTACATCTCCAAGCCGGACAACCACCGCGCGGTCTCCGCCGCAGCCGTGTTCCGGCATGACCTGATCGAGAAGATCCGCCAACTCGGCCTCGGCGCCAAGCGCTTGCGCGCGCTGCCGCTCGATCCCGCCGCGGCGCCGCTGCCGGCCGCCAAGCCCTTGGGGCCGCGCACGGTGCCGCCGCCGCAGCCGATCGCGCTCAGACCGATGCCGCTGACATCGCCGCGCGTGCTGCTGATCGGCACCTCCACCGGCGGGCCGCAGGCGCTCGACGCCGTGCTCGGCCATATCGCCGGCGTGTTCGAGCGGGTTCCGGTTCTGATCACCCAGCACATGCCGCCGACCTTCACCGCCATCCTGGCCGAGCACCTCAACCGGATGCTCGAGCGGCCGGTGCGCGAAGCGGCCGACGGCGAGCCGATTGTGGCCGGCACCGTCTACATCGCGCCCGGTGGCAAGCACATGTGCGTCGCCGGCCGGGACGGCACGCCGGTGATCGCGCTCGACGACGGCCCCCTGGTCAACTTCTGCAAGCCGTCGGTCGACCCGATGTTCGCGTCCGCCGCCGAGCTGTGGGGCAGCAAGGCGCTCGCGCTCGTGCTCACCGGTATGGGCGCGGACGGGCTGCGCGGCGCCCAGACGATCGTCGACGCCGGCGGCCATGTGCTGGCGCAGGACGAGGCGTCGAGCGTGGTCTGGGGCATGCCCGGCCAGGTCGCCCATGCCGGGCTTGCCTCCGCCGTGCTGCCGCTCGATCGGATCGCGCCGACGCTCGTGCGCCTGTTCGGGGGAGGAGCACGGTGATCCCCGACGATTTCGATTATCTGAGGGCGCTTCTGAAGGAGCGTTCCGGCCTGGTGCTGGCGCCGGAGAAGCAGTATCTGGCCGAAAGCCGGCTGTTGCCGCTCGTGCGCCGGCACGGCATGGAGACGCTCGACGATCTCGTCGCCGCCCTGAGGACGTGCCGCGCGCCGGCGCTGGTGAGCGAGGTGGTCGACGCCATGACCACCAACGAAACCCTGTTCTTCCGCGACAAGGTCCCGTTCGAGCACCTGCATGACGCGATATTGCCGTCGCTGGCCGCCGCGCGGGCGCGAGAGAAGCGCATTCGCATCTGGTGCGCGGCCGCCGCCACCGGCCAGGAGCCCTATTCGATCGCGATGACGGTCAAGGAAATGGGCGCGGCGCTCGCCGGCTACCGCGTCGAAATCGTCGCGACCGATCTCGTTGGCGACGTCCTGGAGCGCGCCAAGGCGGGCACCTACAGCCAGTTCGAGGTGCAGCGCGGCCTGCCGATCCAGATGCTGGTGAAGTATTTCACGCAGGCCGGCGACTCCTGGCGGATCGCGCCGGAACTGCGCGCGATGGTGCAATTCCGCACCCTCAACCTGCTCAACGACTTCTCGCCGCTCGGCCGTTTCGATCTGGTGTTCTGCCGCAACGTGCTGATCTATTTCGACCAGGCGTGCAAGGTCGGGGTGCTCGAGCGCATCGCACGGCAGGTGGCTGACGACGGCTTCCTGGTTCTCGGCGCCGCGGAGACGGTGGTCGGCCTCACCGAGGCGTTCAAGCCGACGCCGGAGCACCGCGGGCTCTACGCGCCGAACGTGGCCTGGCGTCACGAACGGCCGGACGCGCCTATCGCGCGCCTCGCGTGGCGCGCGTGAGCTCGGCGCACCGGCCGGCCCGAGCGCGGCGCACCGCCCTTACGAACGATGGAGATGCTCGTCCGACGACTTGAGGAGTCGCTCGGCGTCCTGCCGCGCCAGTTCGAAAATGATCGCCAGGGAATCGAGCCCGTTCTTGAAGGCGACCGTCGACAGTTCCTTGCTCATGCCGGCCAGGTACTCACACGCCCGCAGGCGTGTGAGTTCGTCTTCTCGAACCAGCGTCGTCAGGCTGGACAGGCCGTGCTGCGCTTTGTTCATGCCACCGCCAATTGCGCAAAGCTCTCCTGCTCGAGGACCGACTCGTCGATTCCGGATGCCTTGCGGAGATTGTGCAGCATGCGCTCGCTGATCTCGAACAACGCCGCGTATCCCATCACGCTGCCGAGGCGCGCGGGTTTGCCGATCAGTTCGGCCGCGCAGTCCGCGCGCTTGAGGATGCGGGCAAACATCGCGTCATAGACCGAGACGACTTCCGTCAAGCCGACAAGCAAGCCGACTTCCACGATGCCGATCAGAAGCTCGCCCGTGACCCGGTTCAGCAGGTTTTCCGAGCGTTCGGCGGCCGCTTCCTGATCGACCGAGAAACGTGACGATTCCCAGATCGTGGCGCTTTCGATCCGCGTCCCGTCCGGAAGCAATTGCGGAAAGACATCCGCCAGCATGTTTGGACCCGTTGTCGGCAACAGGCGAAGCGAGCCGCGCACGGCGCCGTTCGCGCCGATGGAAACCAGATAGAGCGGGTCGAGCGCGTCGAACTCGTCGATTTCCCACCCGCGCAGCGTTCTGACCTGCCAGTTCAACCGGTCGTGGAACGTGCGCTTGCGGATTTCGTGCATCTGCGCAACTTCCACTGGAAATTGCGCGCGTTGAGAACCTGAAATGAGCCTGATCATGGGAGCAGCCCTTTGTTAACTGCTCTGAGTTTTTGGCCGATCGTGCTCAGACTCAATATGTCAAAATTGACTCGAGTACCGCAATTTACGGGTCGGCACGTGTGATTACGACAATCACGCGCCCGCCACAATGCCCAGCGCAACGGCCTTTCCGACGGCCTGCGTCTTGTTGAGGCATTCGAGCTTGTGGCGGGCCGTGTCGAGATAAAGCCGGATCGCCCGCTCGCTCACCATCAAGATCTCGGACGTTTCCCAGATCGTCTTGCCGGCGGCCGCCCATTGCAGGCACTCTTTTTCCCGCGGCGAGAGCAGGGCTTCGTAATGGGGGATTTGTCCGCCTTCGACCCGAATGACCATTTGGTGGAAATAGTTCGCCAGCAACTGCAGATCGCGCATAGATTGCCGCTTCAGGTCCTTCCACTCCCGGTTGGGCAAGTCGCTGTTGATCGAAAACAGCGCGGCCTCCGGCCCGCGGCCTCTGATCGGAATGGTCAGGCCCTGCCGGCCGAGCCCGAATTCAATGGCTTCGCCAAAAATCCTTCGGACCTTCGGCGTGGAACAATCGAAAGAGCTCCAATCGACCGGCAGCAATCCCGTGAGACCGAGCCTGACGACCGGGTCGATATCGACGTAGTCGGAGTGTTCGTAGTGCTTGCACCAATCGGACGTGTAGGTCGCGGAATAGAACGGCGTCGTCTTGCCGATGCGCGGAATATTGATTCCGAGATAGGCGACGTGGGTCAGGCCGTACGTCTGCGCGGCCGACAATAAAACGCCACTGCCCTCTTCGAAGCGCGTCACGCAGTCCAGCTTTGGCGCCAGCGATTCGAAAAGTCTGTCGAGCATTATGGGCCCGCGTGAGTTCTTATGTCGCACGATATTGCTGATTTCCCATGGGTGGCGCAAGGTCGTGCCCTGGTGCTTCCTTTGTGGGCAGGCGACTGCCACCGTGCCGCACGTAAGCGTCGCAGCGTTTCCACGTTCGCGCGGCGGTGCACGCACACGAGAAAGTAGAATTGTTGGAGCGGCTCGCCGTAATGGAAGGCCGCGCTTGGCGGCCGCCCGTTGGCACAGGCGCGGAAAAAGACTCAAGCCTTTCAACAACACCGGCTTCAAAAGCCCCGGGCTCAGTGAGCCCGGGGATCAAGTTGGGAGGAGGGAGCCCGACCGGGGACTCCATTCAAGATGCACGCGACGCAACATGGCGAATTCCACGGAACTTCCGAGTTCAACCCTGACGTCCGCGCTCGGCACGACAATGTCGGAAATATCAGCGGCGCGGTCAGCGCCTCACGGACCGGAGCGTTCTGCCCGGCCTTGCTCGGCCTTGCCCGGCCGCCTTCGATGTTGTGGCGGCGGCCACCGCCTGGACAGCGGGCCAATGCGTGGACCCGAAAACAAAACGGGGCGCCGCAGCGCCCCGTCGGACATTCTCTTCAGTAGCGCATCACCGTCGCCGAAAACGGGTCCCCGCTTTTCGGGGCGATGCGCATCAAGCGGGGATCCGCTCTTCGCTCTCCGCCGGCTCCCGCAGGACGTAGCCGCGGCCCCAGACGGTCTCGATGTAGTTCTTGCCGCTGGAGGCATTGGCCAGCTTCTTGCGCAGCTTGCAGATGAAGACGTCGATGATCTTGAGCTCCGGCTCGTCCATGCCGCCATAGAGATGGTTGAGGAACATCTCCTTGGTGAGCGTCGTCCCTTTGCGCAGGGAGAGCAGCTCGAGCATCTGATATTCTTTGCCGGTCAGGTGCACGCGCTGGCCGCCGACTTCCACCGTCTTGGTGTCGAGGTTGACCACCAGGTCGCCGGTGTTGATGACCGACTGGGCGTGGCCCTTCGACCGACGCACGATGGCGTGGATACGCGCGATCAGCTCGTCCTTGTGGAACGGCTTGGTCATGTAGTCGTCGGCGCCGAAGCCGAGTTCCCGAACCTTGTCCTCGATGCCGGCTAGGCCGGAGAGGATCAGGATCGGTGTCTTGACCTTGGACACCCGCAAAGACCGCAGAACCTCGAAACCCGACATGTCGGGCAGGTTCAGGTCGAGGAGGATGATGTCGTAATCGTAGAGCTTGCCGAGATCCACACCCTCTTCGCCGAGGTCTGTGGTGTAGACGTTGAAGCTCTCCGATTTGAGCATCAGCTCGATCGACTGAGCGGTCGCGCCGTCGTCTTCGATGAGTAGAACGCGCATGCCAGTCCCCTTATCGCCGCTAACGGCCCTCAGGTCAGTGCCGCGACGGCGGCGAAGGTTAAAAACACTTTTGGGACAAGTTGATTCGACACTATCCAGCTATGGTTAACAAAACCTGATTCTCTCAAGCAAGGGCGCCGTAGGCAAGTGCCGCCGAATCGGCTTAAGTTGTTGCTCCAGAGTGGTTTTTTCGCCAAGCCGTGCTCGTGCTCCAATTTCGGGGCCGGTTTCCCGGCCACTTCTTGTGAACCGCGTTGCTCGTCCGGCCGGCGATCCTGGCGGCCTCTGTCCCACGGACGATGACCCAATGATTAACGACGCGGGTAAACATCGGGTTAAACCGGCCCTTCGGGCGGTAAGCCTAAGGGCGAGTTTACGCGATTTTGTGGGGGTTTCTGGGCAACGGCGGGACTTTTGGCCGGCGTGGGCTGGCGCTCATGCCGCGCCGCGGAACCGCGAGAACTAGATGATCAAGGCGCTTGCCGAGCAGATCGCCGACCTCGATGCCGTGGAAACCTACGGGCGGGTCGAGGCCGTGCGCGGGCTGATGGTGGAGGTGGCGGGGCCCATCTATGCCATGTCGGTGGGGGCGCGGCTGACCATCGAGACCGGGGCCGGCGCCGGCGTGCCCTGCGAGGTGGTAGGATTTGCCGGCGGCCGGGCGCTGGCCATGCCGTTTGCCACTCTCGAAGGGGTGCGGCGCGGCTGCCGGGCGGTGGTGCAGACCACGGCTGGCAGCGTGCGGCCCGCAGTGACTTGGCTCGGCCGGGTGGTCAACGCCCTGGGAGAGCCGATCGACGGGAAGGGGCCGCTGCCGGCGGGGCCGGCACCCTATCCCTTCCGGGCGTCGCCGCCGCCGGCGCACACCCGCCAGCGCGTGGGCGAACCGCTCGACCTCGGCGTGCGCGCGCTCAACACCTTCCTCACCACCTGCCGCGGCCAGCGCATGGGTATTTTCGCCGGCTCCGGCGTCGGCAAGTCGGTGCTGCTGTCGATGATGGCGCGCAACGTCGCCGCCGACGTGTCCGTCATTGGCCTGGTCGGCGAGCGCGGCCGTGAGGTGCAGGAGTTCCTGCAGGACGATCTCGGGCCCGAGGGCCTCGCCCGCTCGGTGGTGGTGGTATCGACCTCCGACGAGCCGGCGCTGATGCGCCGCCAGGCGGCCTATCTGACGCTGGCCATCGCCGAGTTCTTCCGTGATCTCGCCAAGGACGTGCTGGTGCTGATGGATTCGGTCACCCGCTTCGCCATGGCGCAGCGCGAGATCGGCCTTTCCGCCGGCGAGCCGCCGACCGCCAAGGGCTACACGCCGACCGTGTTCACCGAGCTGCCGCGGCTCCTGGAGCGCGCCGGGCCCGGCAGCACCGACAGCGGCACCATCACCGGCATCTTTACGGTGCTGGTCGACGGCGACGACCACAACGAGCCGGTGGCCGACGCGGTGCGCGGCATTCTCGACGGCCATATCGTGATGGAGCGGGCTATCGCCGAGCGTGGGCGCTATCCCGCCATCAACGTGCTGAAATCGATCTCCCGCACCATGCCGCGGGCGGCCGACCAGGCCTATCTGCCGGTGCTGACCCAGGCGCGCCAAGTGATGGCGACCTACGCCGACATGGAGGAACTGATCCGGCTCGGCGCCTACCGCCCCGGCACCAGCCAGGAAGTGGACGAAGCCATCCGCCTGCACGACCCGCTGGAGGCGTTTTTGGGCCAGAACAAGGACGAATCCTCCACATTGGCCGAGGGATACCACCGGTTGGCCGAGATTCTGAGCACGGCGGAAACCGAAAACTAACGTTATTGCGGCAAGGTGGCCCCCTAGAGCCGCCCGCTTCGTCCGCGCGGGGTGCCTTTCATGTTCGCTCTCAGTCAATCGCGGACCAAGATCTCCGGGGCTTCGGGGGAGTAATGAGTCGATGAAGTCACGCGAAACCCTCATCCGCCTGAAGAAGTTTCAGGTCGACGAGAAGCGGCGGAAAGTCGCCCAGATCGAGGCGATGATCGCCGAATTCGAGCGAATCGCCACCGATCTCGACCGCGAGATCAAGGTGGAGCAGGACCGGGCCGGCATCCACGATCCCGGCCATTTCGCCTATCCGACCTACGCCAAGGCCGCGATGACGCGCAAAGAGAACCTCGTGCGCTCGGCCGGCGAGCTGAAGGCTCAGCTCGACGACGCCCAGGCCGCCCTCGGCGAGGCCTTCGAGGAGCTCAAGAAAGTCGAGATGCTGGACGAGCGCGACCAAGCGCGCGAGCGCGCCGAGGCCAACGCCCGCGAGCAGGCCGAACTCGACCGCATCGGGGCGCTGCGCTTCAACGCCGGCGGCGTGCGGGCGTAACGCTCCCGCTCAGCGCTCGGCCAGCGCCAGCTTGATCCCCAAGCCGACGAAGGCGGCGGCGAAGCTGCGTCGCATCCAGGTCATCACGCGCGGCCGCGAAATCACGTGGTCGCGCACCGACGCGGCGAACAGGCCGTAGCCGACGAACACCACGAACGTCAGCCCCATGAACACCGCGCTCAGCATCGCCATGTGCGCGAGCGGGTGGGCTTCGTTGTGGGCGACGAATTGCGGCAGGAAGGCGAAAAAGAAGATCGACAGCTTGGGATTGAGCAGGTTGATGAGGATGGCGGTGGTGGTCACGCGCAAGGCGGAGCGGGGCGCGATCCCGCTTTCGATGCGCAGGGCGCCGTGCTCATTCAAGGCGTTCCAGGCGAGATAAAGCAGATAGGCGACGCCGGCATATTTGAATACTTCGAACGCCAGCCCGCTGGCGTGCAGGAGCGCCGCCAGCCCGAAGATGGCGGCGGCCATGTGCGGGACGATGCCGAGCGTGCAGCCGAAGGCGGCCACGACGCTGGCGCGGAAACCGCGCGACAGGCCGGCGCCCAGCGTATAGATCACGCCGGTGCCCGGCGACAGGATCACGATCAGTGACGTCAGCAGAAATCCGGTGGTCATGGGTGGCCTCGCGCGGCTTGCTTGCCAGCTTATCATGCTGCGCTCGACGTGGCCAAGCGAACCGTCCGCGCACGTGCGCCAAGGCACGGGCCGTGATGCAGCGCGGCGGTAGCGCCGCAATCGCTGGTGCGCATATCACATTTTGAACACGTTTCGGATGACGGTAAGACTTGGTCTTCACGTCGAGCCGAATTTGACATGGTCGATACCTTGAGGTGGTTGGCCCTGGCCGGGGGGCTCGCCGTATTTGCGCTGTGCGGGCCAACGGCTGCGGTCGCGCATCCGCATGTCTTCGTCGACGCCCGCGCGGAAATTCTCTTCGACCATCAAGGCCGGATGGCCGCCATCCGCCACGTCTGGGAGTTCGACCCGGCCTTTTCCGCCTTCGCCAGCCAAGGCCTGGACAAGAACGGCGATGGTAAATTGAGCACTGAGGAACTGGCGCCGCTCGCCAAGACCAACGTCACCTCGCTCAAGTATTACGGGTTCTTCACGCGCCTGTCGGTCGAAGGGCATGCGCTGAAGCTGAAATTCCCCGATCGCTATTTCCTGCGCTCACAGGACCACCGGTTGACGTTGTACTACGAACTGCCACTGGTCACGCCAACGCGTGTTGGCGCCAAGACGGTGCTGGAGATCTATGACCCCGAGTATTTCGTCGCTTTCACCTTTGCGAAGAAGGCGCCGATCACGCTCTATCACGCGCCCGGCGGCTGCCACGCCGAATATCATCCGCCGCATCCGCTGGACGCCAGCATCATGGCCAAGCTCGCGGCGGTGCCGGCCAGCCAGCATGACCTGCCGCCGGCGCTGCGCGATGCCGCGGTCGGACTTGCCAATCTTATCAGCGTGGAATGCCCGCCATGAATCTTCGTCGGAAGCATGCGCTGGAGATGCTCTCGTTGCTGTTCTGGTTGGCACCATCCGGCGCGGCGCTGGCCGTGCGCAGCCCGTTCGGCATCGCCACACCCGATACGACGGGACCGGCGTTTAGCGGGCCGCTCGGCGGTTTCTTCGTCTGGGTGGCGATGTGGCAGTCCACTTTCTACAGGGCGCTGACCGACGGGCTGATGCACGTCAAGCAGAGTGGACACGCCTTCCTGCTGCTGGCCGGCGTCAGCTTCCTCTACGGCGTCTTCCACGCGGTTGGGCCCGGACATGGCAAGGCGGTGATCACCTCGTATCTCCTGGTGTCGCGGCAGACCGTGAAACGCGGCGTCGCGATCGCACTGGCTGCGGCGCTGATGCAGGGCCTGGTCGCCATCGCGGTGGTGCTGGTCGTCGCGGTCATTCTGCGCGCGACGGCGGTCGAGATGACTCGTGCCACCGACTGGTTCGAGATCATCAGCTATGGACTGGTGGCGGCGGTCGGCGCCTGGCTGTTGTGGAGCAGGACGCTCGGCCGCCAACATCATCACGCGCACGCCGCGCATGCCCATGCCGACCATGACCATCATCGCGACCACCATGGCCACCACCATGACGAAACGTGCAACACGTGCGGCCATTCCCATGCGCCGGACCCGCGCCTGTTGGCGCAGCCGTTGACCGCCACGCGCGCCTGGGCGGCGACGCTGGCGGTCGGCATCCGCCCATGCTCGGGCGCCATCATCGTGCTTGTGTTCGCGCTGTCACAGCGATTGCTGATGGCGGGGATCGGCTCGGTGCTGGCGATGTCGCTCGGCACCTTCATCACGGTGTCGTCGCTGGCAGTGCTGGCGGTCACCGCCAAGGACGCGGCGCTGCGCTTTGTCGGTTTTGAATCGGGCGTTGCGGAACGGGTCATGCGCGTCGTCGAGATCGGCGGCGCGCTGCTGGTGTTGCTGCTCGGTCTGACGCTGCTCGGCGGCGCCTTGCAGGGCGGGCTGCCGGCCTGAGCGGCAAATCGAAACGCGGCAACCGTATTCCTAAAACGCCGCCGCCAGCTCCTGCGCGCCCGGGTTCTTCTCGGCGCGGTTGATGTGCTGCTGGATCTCGGCGATCAGCCCGGCCACCACCTTGGTGCGGCGCGCGATCGGGTTGCGCCAGTAGCCGGACGCGACGAAGAAGTTCGACGTCGGCACGCGCTCGCGCAGACTCTGCGGCATCATGATCATGTCGATGCCATTGCCGGCGCCGGCGAGATTCATCAGTTCGAGCTCGGCGGCGCTCATGCGGCCCTCGAAGCCCTTGACGCGCGCGAAGTGCAGCGAACTGGCGAGGTTCTCGACCTGCAAGAGCGGCCCGATGTCGATGTCGAGCAGCACGGCGTGCATCCCCAAGCCCTTGGCGGTGTTCTTGGCAAGCCGGCTATAGGCGCTCCAGCGGTGCGGCACCGAGCGCGCGACCGCGATCATGCGCCGAAGCGCGGCGATCTTGCGCGCCATGCGCGCGCGCGCCGTCCCGGTGAGCTGGCGTTCCTTGGCGCGCAGCACCGCGACCAGGTGGTTGCCGTGTTTGGCGAGCAGCGAAATGGTGAGGGTGGAGAGCAGTTGATTGTAGCCGAGCGCCGGCGAGATCGCATGCGCGCCGGGGCGATCGAATAGCAGGCCGGCCTGCGTATCGTAGGCGCCGTGGCCGCCGGTCTCGAAGGCGTAGATGCCGACCACCTGGCTCCGGTCGAGCCCGGCGGCGAGTGCGGCGCGGGCGTAGGCGTGCTTGAACTCCATCTCATCGCGCGGGCGGTCGGGCACGAAGCCGTAGACTTCGCGCGCGGCCTCGAGGAAATCGGAGACTACCGGAATGCGCTTGCGCTCCTGCGGCGGCGTCGCCGGCGCGAACGGGTTCTTCGGCCTGCGCGGTCCGCTGTAAACCGGCGGCTGGGTGAGCACGTAATCGGCCGCGACCACGCGCATGTGCCGGCGCAGTTTGGCGTGGCGTACTTTGCGCTTCTCGGAAATGGCGTGCCAATAGGCCTTGGACTCGGCCTCGTAGGGGCCGTGCGCCTGTTCGTAAGTCGCGAGCTTGGACCGGTATTCCGCCATGGCGGCGGGCTCGGCCGCGAGGCTGCCGGTGGCCGGACCGGCCGCCCGGCCCAGGGTCGCCTGCGAACAGGCCGCGACCGAAAGCGTCACCAGCGCGAGGGCAAGACCTTTCATCGTCCAAGCCAGTATCCAAGAAGTCTGGCGCCAATATGTTTGGTGCGAAGTGTGCCGGGGCCGGGATTGGCGCGGCAACGCAGTACGACGAAACATGTCCGGTCCCGGAAACGGTTAAGTTGGTTGACCCGGTCCCTTCAATACCGCGTCCGCGGTTTGGAGCGGGTTAACCGCGCGGTAGCCGCGTGCGGTCTCCATCACAAAAAAACACGCCGCGAATGCGGCGTGGCAAAGGGGGGAGGTTGATGAGGCGGTGAGCGCCCGCGCGGGCGGGCGCGGCCCAGCGGTTAACGAATGGTTACCTTCGCGTCGCGGGCGCTGAATTCGGTGGGCGTCTGTGCCTGGACCACGGTCGGCGCCTGCGCCTCCAGGACGTCGGTGCCGAGATTGAACTCGTGCGCGGCGATGCCGATGACGGCGACCAGCAGCGCGAACGACAGTCCCACCACCACGATCTTGAGGTGGGTGGCGCGATCGGCGGAATAGAGCGACCAGTTCATGACGTCCTCCAATGTCCTTTCCCCCCATTGGTCGACCCGGTCTCGACGAAGGTTCAACGATTTGTCGCGACATAGGTTTCTTCAAAATAAACGTAGGGACGCCCGGAACCCTGTCACAGGGAGCTTCACGGAGCAGTGAACGGGCGTGAACGGCCACGAAGTGGACCCGACGCGGGAGAAATGGGGAGGCCCGGGGCGGTTCCGCGCGAAGCCAGGAACCGGTTCGCCGTCCGCAACCGCGATCGGTCAAAAGCCGAGCCATCTCAGCCGTTTCCGTGCGCCCGCGCGCTATTGCCGCCCGGCGCGCTGCCCATCAAATAAGCATTTGAAAATATTACAGTTTTTTAATGCCTCTAAGGTGGAGGCCGGCGCGGTGATCATCTGCTCGTGCAATGTCCTGCCGGAAGAGCAGGTCCTCGAGACGCTGCAGCGTCCGCCGCCCGCCCGCCCGCGCTCGGCGGGTCAGGCCTATCGCTGCCTGGAAACCGTGCGCGCGCCGGTCGCCAAGGCCCACGGGGAGGCGAAACTGGAAAACTGCAATGCCGGCTGTCCGAGCTGCCCTGGCCAAGAAATGGCGCGCGGAATCGATCGCGGAAATGCAGCACGCCGATCGCTTCGTCGACCGCATCCTCTTCCTCGAAGGCTTCCCGGACATGCAGACGCTCGATCCGCTGCGCATCGGGAAGAACGTCAAGGAGATCATGGAGGCCGACCTTGCCGCCGAGCTCGGCGCGCGCGCGCTCTACCAGGAAGCCGCGTAGCATTGCCTCGGGGTCAAGGATTATCCCTCACGGGATATGTTCAAGGATCTGATGGCGGACGAGGAAGGCCATATCGATTTTCTCGAGACGCAGCTCGACTTGATCGGGCGCATCGGCCTTGAGCGCTACACGAGAGCCATGTCGACGGTCTCGGCGACGGCGGCACGCCCGGTCGGCGCGGCGAGAAGTAGCCCGAGGCATCGTTTCACAAAAACGGCGGGCCCGGCTTTCACCGAGCCCGCCGTTTTTATGTCGCGCTGGCGGTGCGGCTTCAGGCGGCCTCTTTGGCGCGCTTCTTCAGCGGATAGGCCTCGCTCTCGTAGAGCGCGCGGATGTCCTTGTGGCCCAGGCGGCCGCTTTCCACCTCGATATAGGCGCCGAGCAGTTGCGGCTCCGGCAGCTCCTCGACGGCGAAACGGATCGCGTCGGCCGCCTTGTCGAAGCGGCGGTACTTTACCTTGCTGGCCACGCGGCGGTTGCGCGAGGGAAACAACTCCGCAGGCGCGGCATAATCGAATTGATCCATTGATCGCTCCATCTCGGTCCAAAGCACTCAAACAACGCTTATTATATAGGAACGGCGGGGCGTTTTTGCCAGGGGCGCGGGCACCTGCCGCAAACGCTTGCAATCGTGGTGAAAATTGCGTCAGGCCGCGACAAGGCGATACAATCCTCGACATTTCACGCAAAAAGCCGCATTTTATGTCCCCTGGACGGTAGACGGCGTTGCGCGGGAGTCTGGCATGGCGCGGTCGTCCGGTGGACGGGAGTCCGCGCGGTTTCATTTCAATTGCTCGCCAAGCTCGAGCCCGCCGACACAAGCCTGCCGACCGATGGCCGGAAACGCGACTGACGCGGCTCAGGCTTGCACGGCCTAGGACGGCTTCAGCATCTTCTGCCTGAAAGTCAGTTCGATGAATTCGGCGGGCCGTATCATCTGCAAGGTGACCTGGACGATCATGTCGCCGTTCAGAATGTCCTGTGCTGTCATCGTGCTGCCGAGCCCGCACGCGACCGTGAAGGCCTCGTCGGGTTTCTCGCCCATGAGGCCGCCCTGCGCCCACAACTCTTTCATGAAATCCGACACCATCCTCGTCACGGTGGCCCAGGTCTGGCCGTCGTTCGCCGCGAAGGTGAACGGCTGCAGCGCCTGCTCGATCGACTGCTCGATGTAGATGAGCGTGCGCCGGACCTGGACGTAGCGGAAGTCCGTACTGTTGCCGTCGAGCGTACGCGCGCCCCAGACCACCGGACCGCGGCCGACGAAGAGGCGGATGGCGTCGATGGCCTTGCCGTTCAGCGGAACGTTGAGGTCGCCCTGCTGTTCGTTGCTGAGCGAGACATTGAGCCCGGCAACCGCGGCCAGCGCGATGTTCGCCGGCGCGTTCCAGACCCCGCGCGTGTTGTCGGTCGACGCGTAGACGCCGGCCATGGCGGCGCTCGGCGGCATGAGCGACATCTTGCTGCGGGCGACGTCCTCGATCTGCCCCAGCAGCGGGATGGCGTTGACCAGTTTTTGATCGAGCCGGGCGACGTCGTCGCCCTCGGCGGTTGCGATCGCCGCGATATCGTCCTTGACGGTCTCCTGTATGCTGGGGTTGGGCGCATACAGCAGGTCCGCCTGGTCGTCGAGGATGGCCTGCAGCAGCTTGCGTTGCGCGTCGTCCGCGATGTTGATGTTGGCGTAGGTGATCTCGTTGGCGCCAACGACGGTCGTGGCCAGATAGGGAAAATAAGCGGCGCCGTAGCGCAGGAGTTCATCGCCGACGTCCGTCCGGAAATTGTCGACCAGCCTGTCCATGCGGCTTTGCCAGTCCGCTTCGTGCTCGTTGAGCGTTTCGGCGCCGTAGAGGTCGAGGATCGCCATCCGGTCGCGAAGGGTGCCGCATTGATTGAGCATGTCCCGGCACAGGCGCGAGAACGCGTCGCTGGCCGGCGGCGCGTTCGCGGGGCCGGTCGGCGGCAGCAGGACGGCGTCCGGGACCACCAGCATGGCTGGGCCGGCCTGCTGCGCGGCGGCGTCGAGCCCTTGCTTGAGGCGCGCGTAGTCGACGGTGGCGCGCGTTCCGTTCTCGACATAGGGGCCCACCGAGACGACGTAGCAGTCGCGGCCGCCATTGGCGTAGAACAGCCGCAGCGCGTTGTAGAGCGCGAACGGCGGCAGCGGCGCATGGGGCGCGTCGAGCGGGGAGAGCTTGTAGTATTTCAACGCCCATTGCTGCGGCGACGTTCGCCGCCGGCAGGAAAAGTCGTAGCCCGCGGCGGCCGCAACGGTGTCGTGTGCCGCGCCCGGCACCACCTCTTCGATATTGTAGAGCGGGCTGAAGCCGGTGCCGAACGACGCTACGTAGTCGGCCAGCGAGGCAATCAGGGTCGGCTTGTTGCCGACCGGCTTGCGGCCCAATTCGGCTTTTTCGGTGTAGCCGATGAAAACGGGGATCGCGGTCGGCACCCCGACCGCCGAAGCCGGAAAGGCATCGAGCTCGGTGACATAGACGCCGGGCGCGCGCGCCGTGGGGGGTGCCATGGGTTCCGCCTCCGCGTTGGCAGCCGGCGCTGCCGGGATTAGCCATGCCGCGCGCCCGGAATCCGCATCCGATTGGGCAGGGCGGTGAAGGTAACTTATAGACGAAACCGAGAAAACGACAACCATCGGACGGTGCCAACAAACGAACCGCGCCTTGGCGCGTCTCGAGCACGCTTTATGACGCACGGCAGGTGCCGCGCGACGTCAGGCCGTGCGCGGAAGCGCCTTGGCGTCCGCTCGCGCAAGGGCCCCGGCGCTTGCGCCCCGCCGGGAGGCAAGCGCCCGGCGCTTCGTCACTTCGCCGGCGTCTTGCCTTTCTTTTCCTTTTCCGCCTTGAGCGCGGCGCGCGCGTCCTTGATGACCGCCTGGAGGGTTGCCGCCTTGAAGGCCCCCGGCACGCGAAAGTGCCCGATGACGAAGCCCGGCGTTCCCTGGAAGCCGAGGGCGAGGGCCTGCGCCTGGTTGCGCGCCAGCAGCCCTTCGATCGTCTTGCGGTGCTTGGCGAGGTCGCGCTCGGCGCGCGCCACGTCGACCCCGGCTTTGGCCAGGGCCGGGGCGATCATGTCCGCGCTCAGCTTGCCGCGGATCGCCATCAGCGCATCGTGCGCCTGGACATATTTGCCCTGGTATCTGGTGGCGAGCACGAGCCTTGCCGCCCGGACCGAGACGTCGCCGAACACCGGCCAGTCCTTGAACACGAACCGGATGTGGCCGTCCTGCCGCACGGCCTTGCGCAGCATCGGGGTCATGTTCTTGCAGTAGGGGCACTGATAGTCGAACCATTCGACGATGGTGAGATCGCCTTTCGGGTTGCCGCTGACGGGCGCCTGCGGGTCGCGCAGGATGCTCTCGCGGCTCAACGGATCGGCTGCTTGCGCCGCGGCGCCGATCGGCGGAAGCAGCGCGGCGATGGCGGCCAGGGCGAAGAGGCCTGCGGCCAGGGCATTGCGGGGGTGTGTGATCATGGTGTCTCTAGTCTCGTTCGGTTTGAAGCGTGGACCGCGGGCGCGAGGCCGAAAGGCGTTCGCTCAGCGCCGCTGACAAGGTTGCGGATGCGGCCTGACGCATCGGACAGGATCGGTATCCGTTCACGGCGAGCGTCGGGCGCGCGCGGCAATCGCCGTTTTCGTCCGGAAAACGAAATCGCCGGCGCGCGCCGTCACGCGCGCGCGCGTGGCGGCCTGTAGAGGCCGAGCCCGGATCGCTGCGCGGGCAGCGGCGCGTCGTTCAGGCGCCAGCCGGCCGCCACGGTCGCCGACGCGCGCGGCCCATGGTTGGGCGCGCCGAACACGGCGCCAATGCTGAAGCTCGACAGCGGGCAGGCATTGGCCGTTCCCGGCAACACCATCCGACGACACATTTTCGCAGGGATGGCCTTTCCGCCGGACGGCGCGCCGATCGCGGGACGGGCCGCATGCACCGCGGGCATCGCGTGCGCGGCGCGCGCAAAACCGGCCGAAAACGACACGACAGCGAGGATGGCGACCATGAGCGCGGCAATGACGCCACGCCGCCGCGCCTTCGGCCATGTCGGTCGCCTGTGCATCGCCTGCGCGCTTTGCTCTTTTCGCTTTCCGTTGCTTTTGTCTTTGCGGTGTCCATGCCACTGCCGGCCGGCTTCAACAAGTGACAACCTTGTGATCGCAAGCCGCGCGCGAGTTCGTGTTTTCGAGTGGGCCAAAGCAGGGCCGCGCGGCGTCCCGCCGCGGCCGGCGTGGATCCAACGATCCGGCCGGGCCGGAGCATCAGCCAGCCGATATCGCCGACCGCCAGTTGAGGATCGTTCGGCCCGCGCAACCGCCAAGCATCGTTAGGATAAAGACGCTGCCGACCTGCCAAACAAGCACCATCAGGCTGGCGTCTTGCGGGTGGAACAGGCGCAGCCCGAAATTGCCCAAACCAGCCGCTGCCAGCGCACCGAACCCGGCGGAAAGGTAAGGGAACAATGGGGCGCCACGGCGCAGCATGATCACCATCGCCACCGCCGGCATGGCGCCGACCAACATGATGGCCGGCAGGCAGAACCAGTCGGGCTGCAACGACAGCCCGGCGAGTCCATACTGCCATAGGGCGCGGAGACAGCCCTCGCCGAGACTGCCGAGCCAGAGGGCGAGCGGGGCCGCCGGCAGCAGCAGGACTTTGCGGTCATAGCCCGGAACGGTGCTGGCGAAGGCCGCGATGGCTGCCGCGATGCCGGTCGTGAGCGCGGCGATCTGCTCAATGAGGAAGCGTGCGTCTGCGAGCTTGGAGAGCAGGTCGGCACGCGGCGAAATGACGATGACGACCAGCGCGATGTAGGGAAGGGCGACGGCGAGCCATAGCGCGACCCGCGCAAACGGGCTCGCCAATGGTCGCACCGGGCGCACATCGGCGGCCAGCGTCTGGATCAGCTTGTCAGTTTCCATGGCCGCCACCTGCGTTAAGCACCTTACGCAGCGTCGTCATGGCGCGATGTACCGAAACCTTGAGCGCGCCGGTGCTCGTGCCGGTCGCGGAAGCGGCCTCGTTCAACGACATCTCGCGCAGCTTGAGCATTTCGACCGCCTCCCGCTGTCCGGGCGGCAAGTTTCTTATGGCCCGGTGAAGCGCTTCAGGATCGCCGTAGGCATTGACTATATTCGCTTCTTCCTCCGTAAAGGTAACGGGCAACTCGTCGACCACGACCTCGTTGGCATTGCGGCGCGCGTCCCGGCGGCCGCTGTCGGCCAACCGATTGCGCGCGATCGCCATCAGCCAGGGCATGAACGGCCGGCTCGGATCGTAGGTTGCCCGCACGGCATGCAGCGAAATCAAAATCTCCTGCACAATGTCGTCGATATCCGCCGCGTCCAGAAATCGGCGCTGACCGACGCACCAACATTTGCAGCCGCGGCGTTATCTTCTTAAGAAGCGTGACGTAGGCCTCGGCCGTCGCCACGCTGCGCGGCCTGCATCAGGGCCTCGTACGGGCGATCATCCTCTGGTCGATTGGTCGTCATGGAAGGAGGCCGGGGACCGTGCGGCGTCGCCTGACTGTTGCGACGCGCCGCGGCCGCGGTGCGGCGGGGCCGCCGATGCAAGGCTATGATGTCTGCTCCGGACATTAGGCCCTGTGTTCCGATCGACGGGCAAGCGCGAACTGGCGCGAACGACGAGAACGAAGTCACAATAATTTGACGGCGCACGCCCTCGTTCTCCTCAGCGGTGGCGTGGTCCGGTCGGAGGAAGGCCGACGCCGCGCCGAATGAGCCAGTCGAGCGACAGCGGGCCGGCGCCATAGGTCATCAGCACCAGCATCATCGCCGCCCATTGGATGTGCGTCGGCCAGGCCTGCGGATAGACGAAGATTTCGATCACCAGCGTCATGCCGAAGATGACCAGGCTCGGCGAAGCGCGTCGCAAGCCCGAGGATCAGCAACGGCGGCACCACCAGTTCGACGGTTATCGCCGTGTAGGCCGCAAGCACCGGCGGCAGGAACGGCAGGCTGTAGTCGCTGCCGAACAGGTAAAGCGTAGTCTGCCAGTTGGCGAGATGGGTCTGCGCCGAGCTCCAGAACACCTGCGCGAGCGCGACGCGGCAGGTCGAGCGCGATCAGCCAGTAGGGGATGCGCTCGAACCAGGCGACCATCCCGTCGAACAGGGCGGTCAGGCGGTTTGGCGCAGCGGGCGAGGTCGAGGTGACGTGTCATCATGATGGCGTCCCTTGGGTGATGTTTGCGTCTTCGGCCGAAAGGGAAAAGCCGGCGAAAAATCCGCCGGTGAGGAATTCCGCCAGCAGCGGCGGCGGCATCGTCCGCCGGCAGCTGCGCGAGCGCTTCGCCGAGCGGGCGGCCGGCAGCGAGCGCTTGCGCCAGTTCGAACGCCGGCGTCGGTGAGGGACTCGACATCGAGCGCGCCGTCGCTGCGCAGCACAGCCAGCGTTTCGCCGCCCGCGTCGATATCGATGGCCGCGAGCCGAGCGTCGCGGTCGTCGGGATCTTCGCAGAGCACCGCCTGCCAGATGGCGTGGGCGGGATATTCGAGAGCGAGCAAGGACAGCGTCGGGTGCGGCTGAAAACGCAGCTCCGCCTCGCGCGCGGGCGGCACGGCGCTTAAGCCCTTGCGGCGTCAGCGGCAGCGCGGGGGGCGCGTGCAGGGCGCGGCTGACCGCCCATTCGAGCCGCGCGGCATCGGCCAGATAGGGCACGCTCGCCGCCGCCTCGAACGACGCCAGGAAGTCGGCAAAGCCTTCGCCATATTGGTTGAGGTCGGCGACGGAGGGCGGGTGTGTTTCGATGAAACGTTGCGCCAGGCCTGCGAAAAATTCCTCGCCCACCAGTCGCTCCACCGCCGGAAAGCTCAGTTGCAGGGCGCGCGTCAGGTTGCCGATGACGTTGTTGCGGTAGATGACGAGCCGCGCCGCCGCGCTGACATCGCCGCTCTCCGATGAGGGACGGCGGCATGGTTGCCTCGGCCAGCACGGCGGCT
Organism: uncultured Pseudomonadota bacterium; assembly: GCA_963829755.1. GTDB lineage: Bacteria > Pseudomonadota > Alphaproteobacteria > Rhizobiales > Xanthobacteraceae > Pseudolabrys. Next base: position 62,589 of record CAWHJV010000012.1, read on the forward strand.
CTGAAGCCACGTTGGAGCTCAAGCAGGGAGGGCATCGCGCGCCTCCGCTCTTGTGTCGTTTTGGGTGTCGCTCAGCCGCTGCATCGCCGAACGCCGCCTCGTCCAGCAGCACCGGCAATGGCGGGATATCCGCGTCCCATTCGATCAGGGTCGGCCGCGGTCCGATGATCGCAAGCGCGTCCTCGTAGAGCGACCAGACTTCCGGCGCGACGCGCCGGTCATGGGTGTCGAGCAGCAGGGGCGCTGCCGTCGCCGCCGGCCTCGCTGTGGCCGGCGAGATGGAATTCGCCGATGGCCTCCGCCGGCAGCGCGCGCAGAGTAGCGCCGCGGGTCCCAGCCGTGGTTGGAGGCGCTGACGAAGACGTTATTGACGTCGCAGATCAATCCGCAGCCGGTGCGTTTCGACGAGCGCGCTGAGGAATTCCGCCTCGGGAATGGTGGAGTGGCTGAACTGGAGATAGGTGGACGGGTTTTCCATCAGGATCGGCCGCCTGAACGCTTCCTGGCTTCGGACACGTTGCGGCAGATCGACGTCGAGGCTTTCCTCGGTCAGCGGCAGCGGCAGGAGATCGGCGAGGAAGTCGTGCTCAACCGCGCCCCAGGCGAGATGCTCGGAGATCAGTCCGGGATCGATGCGCTCGGCGAGCGATGCAAGTGCGCTCGAGATGCCGCCGGTCGATACCTTCCGCCGATCCGAGCGACAGGCCGACGCTGTGCAGCGACACTGGATAGTGCGCGCGCACCGCTTCGAGCACCGCCAGGCTCGGTTCGCTCAGGTAATTCTCGCTGTGCACCTCCACCCAGCCGACGGCAGGCAGGGTGTCGAGAAGCGCCATGTGGTGGGGCGCGCGCAGCCCGATTCCCGCAACGTCAGGGATATGGGCTGCGCGCTCACCGCAGCGCGGGGTAGCTGCGGCTCGTGCTCATCGCGTCAGGCCTTGCCGGGCTTGAGCGAGCCGCCGGCGATCTTGCCGCAGTCGCCGGCCGGCAGCAGCACGAACGCACTGGCGTCGCGCGCCTGGGTCGACTGGCCGGCGCAGGAATGGACGCCGGACGCGCAGTCGTTCTTGCCGACGGCGTTGATGCCGTAGCACTTCTGCAGATGATACTTGGCGACCCGCTGCATGTTCTTTTCGATGGTCGCCTTGCTGGCGTTCGGATATTCCTTCAGCTTCATCTCGAGCATTTTCTGCATCTTCGCGGTCATCGCAGCCGATGCCGGCGCGACGGCCGCGGCGGTGGCCAGGCCGACGGCCGAGGCCAGAACGGAGGCGGTCAAGGTTCGACGATTCATGGTTCTCCCTTTCCTCGTGCGCGGGGGTCGAAGGTGGGCGCACGCGGATAAATTCGATGGGAGCGTTCGAAAGGTTACAGGCGACGCGAATTTCTTTGGCGTCGAACAGGCGCCGGCCTGACGCAAAAAAATTTACGGCGATGTGTAACCTTTCTGGCCATCCGGCCGAATTCCAATAATTGCGGCGTTTATATCAAGGCCGGCTCGGGCCGGCCAAACTGAACCCGGCAATCGCGGCATCGGACCGGACCTTGAGGCAATCCAGCTTGGCCGTTCAGGACCGCATCGCTCATTCGCGGCCATGGCCCCCGGCCAGCGTGCTGCTGCTGGCCGCCTTGAGGGCCGATGTCAGGGCGTCGAAGGCGCCACAGGCCTCACCGCCCCGCGTCCCCTCAGATGCTCCCCACCGTCTTCAGCCGCGCGCGCGGGTGGATCTCGCCCTGCGAGATCACCGGCGTCTGGGCGCGGAAGCGCTCGACGATGCCGCGCACGAACGGGCGGATGCCGGACGAGGTGACCAGCACCGGGGATTCGCCGGCGCGCGCGGCGGCCTCGAAGGCGTCGCGCACCAGCGTGATGAACTCGGTGAGCTTGGAGGGCTGCATGGCGAGCGAGCGCTCGTCGCCCTGGCCGACCAGCGATTCCGCGAAGGCCTGCTCCCATTGCGCCGACAGCGCGATGATCGGCAGATAGCCGGCGGGGCTGGCGTGCTGCGGCGCAGATCTGGCGCGCCAGCCGCGCGCGCACGTGCTCGGCGAGGATGGTCGGGTTGCGCGTCGAGGCGATGCCGTCGGCGATGCCCTCCAGGATGGTGGACAGGTCGCGGATCGAGACGCGCTCGGCGAGCAGGATCTGCAGCACGCGCTGGATGCCGGAGACGTTGATCGCCGCCGGCACCAGGTCCTTGAGCAGTTCCGACTGCTCCTTGGGCAGTTCCTTCAGGAGCTTCTGCACCTCGCCGTAGGACAGAAGCTCCGCCACGTTGCCCTTGATGAGCTCGGTCAGGTGGGTGGCGAGCACGGTGGCCGCGTCCACCACCGTGTAGCCCCTCATCGACGCCTCTTCCTTGAGCGAGGCGTCGACCCAGGTCGCCGGCAATCCGAAGGTCGGCTCGGTGGTGTGGGTGCCGGGCAGATCGACCTGGCCGCCGGCCGGGTCCATGACCATGTACTGGCCGGCGACGATGCGGCCGGTGCCGGCTTCCACTTCCTTGATCTTGATAACGTAGTCGTTGGCTTCCAGGTGCACGTTGTCGAGGATGCGCACCGCCGGCATCACGAAGCCCATCTCCATCGCCAGCGACCGGCGCAGCGCCTTGATCTGCTCGGTCAGCCGGTCGTTGCCGTCGGGCGCGTTGACGAGCGGCAACAGCGCGTAGCCGAGCTCGACCTTGAGGTCGTCGATCTTCAGCGCCGCGCTGATCGGCTCCTCGGCCTCCTTCTTCTCGGCTTCGACGTTGGCTTCCTTCTGTATGGTGTCGGCGGCGACCCTGTTGCGCTTGTCGACGATGATCGCGAGCGCGGCGGCGCCGCCGCCGAGCGCCATGAACGGGATCATCGGGATGCCGGGCAAAAGCGACATCACCAGCATGACGCCGCCCGCCAGGGCGAGCGCCTGCGGATAGCCGGAGAGCTGCTTGAGCAGCGCCTTGTCGGCGGCGCCGGAAATGCCGGCCTTGGAGACCAAAAGGCCGGCGGCGGTGGAGACGATCAGCGCCGGGATCTGCGTGACCAGACCGTCGCCGACGGTGAGTGTCGTGTAGGAATGCGCGGCGGCCGAGAACGTCATGCCCTGCTGCGCGATGCCGATGATCATGCCACCGACGATGTTGATGCCGGTGACGAGCAGGCCGGCGATGGCGTCGCCGCGCACGAACTTGGAGGCGCCGTCCATGGCGCCGAAGAAGCTGCCTTCCTCCTCGAGCTGCTTGCGGCGGTGGCGCGCCTCCTTCTCGTCGATCAGGCCGGAGGAGAGGTCGGCGTCGATCGCCATCTGCTTGCCGGGCATGGCGTCCAAGTGGAAGCGGGCGGCCACTTCCGCGATGCGGCCCGAACCCTTGGTGATGACCACGAAATTCACGATCACCAGGATGGCGAACACGATAATGCCGATGACGAAATTGCCGCCCATCACGAAGTTGCCGAAGGCCTGGATGACGTGGCCGGCGGCGCCCGTGCCCTCGTGCCCGTGCGCGAGGATCAACCGGGTCGATGCCAGGTTGAGCGACAATCGCATCATGGTCGAGATCAGCAGCACGGTGGGGAAGGCGGAGAACTCGAGCGGCGTCTGGATGAACAGCGAGGTCATCAGGATCAGCACCGAGAAGGTGATCGAGATGGCGAGCGAGAAGTCGAGCAGCAGCGGCGGCAGCGGCAGGATCAGCACCACCAGGATGACGAGCACGCCCACGGCGAGGCCGATGTCGCCGCGCTTCATCAGGTTGCCGAGGTTGCCGAGGCCCGACAGGTTGATGCCCCGGGCGATCCCGGTGGGGGCGGCTGATGCGGCGCTGGTGTCGCTCATGGGGTTCAGGCTACCGGGCGGCGAAAACGAGGGTCGGCCGGCGGAAAGCCGGCAACCCGGCAAACTTTGCCCAGTTCATGGTTAGCAGGCGGTTAACGCCGCGCGCCGCCGAAACGAAAAGCGGCCCCCTCCCGGGGAACGGGAGAGGGCCGGGGGCACGCCGGAACGAGGCGGCCCCATCGCCGGGCAGGGCGGGGGGAGGATCAGCCCGGCAGCATGACCTTGTTGATCACCTGGATGACGCCGTTCGACTGCATGACGTTGCTGACGGTGATGCGGGCCTTGTCGCCCTTGCCGTCGACGATCCACAGGTGGCCGTCCAACTCCTGGACCGTGAGATCGTCGCCCTCGACGGTCTTGAGCATGGCCTTGCCGTGGCCGGCCTTCACCTTCGCCATCAGGTCATGGGTGGTCAGCCGCCCGGGCACCACGTGGTAGGTGAGGATGCTCTTGAGCTTGCCCTTGTTCTTCGGCTCGAGCAGGGCCTTCACCGTGCCCTTGGGCAGCTTGGCGAAGGCCGCGTTGGTGGGCGCGAACACCGTGAAGGGGCCGGGGAATTCCAGCGTCTTCACCAGGCCGGCGGCCTTCACCGCGGCGACCAGCGTGGTGTGGTCCTTGGAGTGGATGGCGTTCTGCACGATGTTCTTGGACGGATACATCGGCGCGCCGCCGACCATCTTGGTCATTGCCTTGGCGGCGAGCGGCGCGTTGAACCCCGCGCCGAGGCCGAGCGCCAGCGCGGCGGCTGCGGCGAGCGCGAGCGTGTGGATGCGTTTCATCGAAAGTCTCCCGTTGCTCTGTTTCACGCGTCTGCCTGACGCAGACAATGCGAGCTACGGAAGCGGGCGGCGGCCGGATGCGGCGGCTGCGATCACAGAGTCGTGAGTTCGCCGGTGGCGATCACCGGGCCGGTGGGCTGGCCGGTCGGCGAGCCGCCCGGCGGCTCCAGCGAGACCGCCAGCACGGACTTGGGCTTTGCGTCCGCGATCAGGTTGGGCGGAATGGCGATGGTTATCATGTGGCTGAGCGGCAGCAGACCGAGCGATTGGGGCTTGCCGCCCGGCGGGATCAGCCACAGCTCGGGCACCTTGCCCGGCACCGCCGCGAATGACGCCGGCAGCACCGCCATGGTGCCGTGTTGCGGATCGACGGTGGCGATGAAGTGGCGGTGGCCGCCGCCTTCGATGGATGCAATCAGCGGCGGCGGCGCCTGCGGTACGCCGACATAGACGAGGGCGGCGAGGCAGGCGGCGGCAATCACGCCGCTGACCAGCGTCAGCCCGCGCCAGAAGGTGAGGTCCCACCACAGGCCCGGATGCCGCGGCGTCGGCGTCTGCGCCGGCAGGTCGGCGGCGATGTCGGTCCACAGACGCGCCGGCGGCGGCACTTCCTCGAGCGCGCCGGCCCAAGGCGTCAGCCGTTCTTCCCATGCGGCGACCAGCGCCGCGAACACCGGCTCGCGCGCGGCACGGGCGGCGGCGGCGCGACGCGCGGTGTCGTCCAGCACGCCGAGGGCGTATTCCGCCGCCAGCAGTTCGTCGTCCGGCATGCCGGTATGGTCGTGCGCGTCGCTCATCGGTCCAGACACGCCTTCAGCTTGATCATCGCCCGACGGATCCAGCTCTTCATGGTGCCGAGCGGCACGTTCATGCGTTGCGCCAGCTCTTCATAGGTGTTGCCGTCGAAAAAGGCCGCGCGCAACGCTTGGTGTTCGTGGCCGGCAAGCCCGCCGAGACACTCGTGCAGGCGGGCATTCTGCTGCGCATTCGCCAGCACGCTGTCGGGCGCCGGGCCGTCGTCGGCGAGGTCGGCCGCCGTCTCGATCGGCGCCATGCGGCGGCTGACGCGGCCCGCGCGCAGGCGGTCGATGGCGCGGTTGCGCGCGATGGCGATCAGCCACGTCATCGGGCTTCCCCGCGCGGCGTCGAAATCGCCCGCCTTGCGCCACACCGTCAGGTAGACGTCCTGCAACACGTCCTCGGCCTCGCTGCGTTCGTCCAAGATACGCAAGGCAACGGCAAAAAGTTTCGCCGAGGTCAGCCGGTAGACGGTCTGCAGGGCGGAACGGTCGCCGGCCGGAATGCGCGCCAGCGCGGCGGCGAGCAGGGCGCGATTGCCTTCGAGGTCCATGACCGGCGCGGATCCGCGTCCCCTACTGCCGTTTCCAGACTTCCGTGCCGATATCGCGGCCGCCGGCATAGGTCCACACGCCCTCCCAGTTGCCGCCGTCGGCCCCGTAGAGCGCCAGTCCGGTCGAATCGCCCGCCTTGTAGGAAACGGCGAGACCGTCGTGGGTGCCGATGCCGGTGCCGATATAGCGCGTGCCGCCGACCGCCCAGACCACGCGATAGGTCTTGCCCGTGCGCGCGACCTTGACCGTGCCGCGATAGGACGAGCCGCCGCCCGGATTGGTGCCGGTAACGCGGTATGTGCCGGCCGGATCGGCCGCGAACGCAAGCGTCGCGCTGCACACGAGCGCGATGGCGACAAGCAAAGTCCGCATGTTGACCCCCGGGTTGGACGAGGCGGCGCGCGCGGCGCCTGCACCTTCGATCAAGATGTGCCCTTGATGAAAGTCTAGGCCGCGCGCGTGGCCGCGACAATCGCCGCCTCGGCGCGGGCGCTCAATCCGCCGGCGGCGGAAAGACGTGGCGGCCGTCGGGCCTGAGCGGCAGCGGATCCACCCGCGTGACCGCGGCGAGCGCGAGATCGCCATAGAGATGGGGAAACAGCGCCCCGCCGCGCGAGGGTTCCCACTTCAGTGAGTCGCCGAGCCGCTCCGTCTCGACGCTGACCAGGACGAGGTCTTTTTGGCCGGCAAAATGCTTGGCCGCCGTCTCTTCCACCTGTTCTGCCGTGGAGAAGTGGATGAAACCGTCGCTGAGGTCGATGGCCGCGCCCTTGAAGACGCCGTTTCGTGCGGCGTCCCGCCAGAGCACCTGCGGGCAGATCTTGTAGATGATCATTGGAATAGCGGTGCCTATGCTTTTGTAACAGCGATACAAATTAGCTTTTACACAAACAATCTTGAAATACTCGCAATGATTGCCGATATGGCGCGCTAAATCCTCACCTGGAGATATCATGATCGATACCGAGGAGTACCTCATCGCGACGGCCGACCGCTGCACCCGGCTGGCGCGCGTGGGGCGCGAACTGGCCGCCGATCTGGAGGCCATCAGCAACGAACTGATGGCCAAGGCGGTGGAGCTCGATACGGAACAAAGCAGGCAGCGGAAAAAGGCGGCCGGCAACAACGGCCGCTGAGCGGAAAAGAGTCCAAGGCGAAAAAGAAAAAAGCCCGGCCTGCGCGCCGGGCTTTTTGCTTTTGGCGGGCCAGGCGGATCGCCTGGCGGATGCGCGACGATTTCGACCTCCGGCCCCGCGTCACCGGCTGGGACCGGCTTCGAAGGTCCGGACGCCCTCCGGCAACGAAATCCAGTCCGGCAGATGCTGCGTCCAGACCGCAACCTGCGGCGGCGGGAAATCGTCGTCATTGAACATGCCGACGGCAAAGCCGAATTGACCCGGGCGAAAATCTGCCTCCCAGTAGACGCTCGACCCGCAATTGGGGCAGAAGTGGACGCGCAGCGCACGGCCCGAATCCGAACCGCGGGTGAAGAGCTGCGAGTCGCCACGGATGTCCTTGACCGCCGCTGCCGGAAAGTAGGCGCTGACGCTCACCACGGTGCCGGTCCGCCTCTGACACTGCTGGCAGGAACAGGCCGCAACGAAATCGGGCGCGCCCTCGACGACGACTGAAAGCTTACCGCAGGCGCATCTCGCCGTCCGCTCCATCTCCCTCACTCCGCCTTCATGGTCACGGCGAACCGGTTCTCGGCTTCGATTGGAAACGCTCTACGCCGCCCCGCGCCATTCGGCGCCGCCGTTCGCCGGCGGGATCGGCGCGCCGTCGGCGGCGTATTCGTTGAGCTTGTTGCGCAAGGTGCGGATCGAGATGCCGAGGATGTTGGCGGCGTGCGTCCGGTTGCCGAGGCAATGCTTGAGCGTTTCCAGGATGAGGTCGCGCTCGACCTCGGCCACCGTGCGCCCGACGAGGCCGCGCGTGACCTGCTCGGCCGCCATGGCCGCCTGCGTCGCGACGTCGCCGCCGCGCGCCTGGTCGAGCCGGCCGCCGTCGGGCGTCAGGATGCCGTCGATGCCGATCTCCGGCCCGGTCGAGAGCAGCACCGCGCGGTGCAGCGTGTTTTCCAGCTCGCGCACGTTGCCGGGCCAGCGGTGCACGTTGAGGGCGCGGCGCGCTTCCGGCGACAGCGGCCGGAGCGGCAGGCCGTTCGCCTCGGCGTATTTCTTGATGAAGTAATCGGCGAGTTCGGCGATGTCGGCCGGGCGCTGACGCAATGGCGGGATCTTCAGGTTCACCACGTTGAGGCGGAACAGCAGGTCCTCGCGGAATTGGCCCTCGCGCACCGCGTCGGTCAGGTTGCGGTTCGAGGTGGCGATGATGCGGATGTCGACCGGCACCGGCCGGCTGCCGCCGACGCGGTCGATGACGCGCTCCTGGATGGCGCGCAAGAGCTTGGCCTGCAGGCGCACGTCCATCTCGGAGATTTCGTCGAGCAGCAGCGTGCCGCCGTTGGCCTCCTCGAACTTGCCGATGCGGCGGGCGAGCGCGCCGGTGAAGGCGCCCTTCTCGTGGCCGAACAGCTCGGACTCCAGCAGGTTCTCGGGGATCGCGGCGCAGTTGACGCTGATGAACGGCTTCTTCGCCCGCTGCGAGCGGCCGTGCACGTAGCGCGCCAGCACTTCCTTGCCGGTGCCGCTTTCGCCGGTGACCAGCACCGAGGCGTCGGAGCCGGCGATCTGCTGGGCGAGCTTGACCACCTGCGCCATGGCGTCGTCGCGGTAGATCATCTCGCGCGTATCGTCGGCGACGGCGGCGAGCACCGCGGCGATCAGGTCCGGGTCCGGCGGCAGCGGGATGTACTCCTTGGCGCCGGCATGGATGGCGGCCACCGCGGCGCGCGCGTCGTTGGAGACGCCGCAGGCGACGATCGGCACGTGGATGCGCTCGGCCTCGAGCCGCGCGATCAGGTCGCGGATGTCGAGCGCGACGTCGACCATCACCAGGTCGGCGCCGCGGCCGGAGCGCAGCACGGCGAGCGCCTGGCCGTTGTCCTCGGCGTGGGTGACGCTCGCGCCTTTTTCCATGGCGAGCTTGGTGGCGGCGGTGAGCTGGCCCTGCAGCGTGCCGACGATGAGGAGTCGCATCGGTTCAGTCCCTATTGCGTGCGGAGCGACGCGGAAGCGAATAGTGAGTAGCGAGTAGAGGGACGTGGGCTCTGCTCTGCTACCCTGTTCGCCATTCGGCTGCATCAGTTCTTGTCCGCCTTGATGATTTCCGTCATGGTCACGCCGAGCTTGTCTTCCACCAGGACGACTTCGCCGCGCGCGACCAGGCGGTTGTTGACGTAGATGTCGATGGCCTCGCCGACCTTGCGGTCGAGCTCGATGATGGCGCCGGGGCCGAGATTGAGCAGGTCGCCAACCTCCATGCGCGAACGGCCGAGCACGGCCGACACCTGCACCGGCACGTCGAAGACGGCCTCCAGGTCGGCGGCGCCATGGGTCGTTTGCTCGTCGCCGTCGCCGGGGGCGAGCGGCCCGCCGTCCTCGACATTGGCGACCCCGCTGCTTTCCAGGTCGGGCAGCGGCAGCTCTTTGTTGTCGTCCTCACTCATGGCCTGGCTCTCCGCAATTCACTGTGTCTCGTTGGCGTGACGTGCTCTTCTCGGTCGCTCATTCGGATTCGGTGCTCGTTCGCGCGTCGGCGCTACGCGCGGCGATGTAGCGCCCGACCAGTTCGTCGATCGTGGCCTTGGTGGCGGCCGCGTCGCGGTTGACGCCGCCCTCGGCCCATTCGATGTGGCAGTCGCCCGGCGCCATCTGCGCCTCGGGCTGCACCAGCAGCCGGCCCTCGAAGCCGCGCGCCGCGGCGATCTCGTCGAGCTTGTCCTTGGTCGCCTCGTGGATGCCGGCGTTGACCTGCACGCGCACGTGCGGCGCGCTGACCAGGTGCCGGAAGCAATCGGTAACGAGCGCGGCCACCTCGGCCATCGGCTCGCGCGCGATCAGCTCCGGCGCGAGCTTGGAGGCGACGGCCACCGCCACCTCGACCGCCTCGATCTCCAGCCGCGCCTCGACGGCCTTCAGCGCCTGCTCGATGCGCGCGAGGTTGTCGGAGACCAGGTGAAGCGTGGTGGCGATCTGCTGGGTGGCTTCGTCGGTGGCCTGCGCGTGGCCGGCGGAAAAGCCGTCGCGGTAGGCGACCGACTCCGCGTCCGCGCGCCGGCGCTCGTGCTCGACCAGCGTAATGGTCGGCTTCTCGCTTGCCGCGAAGTCTTCGTCGAACAGGAATTTGGCGGTCGCCGTCATGTCGGTCCCAAATCAGTAGATCAGCTCTTCGTCGCCGCGGCTCTTCGAGATCAGGATCTCGCCGCGCGCGGCCATGTCCTTGGCCATGTTGACCAGCATCGCCTGCGCCTCGTCGACGTCGCGCAGGCGCACCGGTCCCAACGCCTGCATGTCGTCGGCCAGCATCTTGGCGGCGCGCGACGACATGTTGGCGAAGAAGAACTGGCGCACGGTGTCGTTGGCGCCCTTGAGCGCCACCGCCAGCTTGTCCTTGTCGATGTTGCGCATCAGCGTCTGCGCCGAGCCGGCGTCGAGCTTGATGAGGTCGTCGAAGGTGAACATCAGCGCCTTGATGCGCTCGGCGGAATCGCGGTTGTCCGATTCGAGCGAGGACAGGAACCGGGTTTCCGTCTGGCGGTCGAAATTGTTGAAGATCTCGGCCATCACCTCGTGGGCGTCGCGCCGCCGCGTCTGCGACAGGTTCGACATGAATTCGGTGCGCAGCGTCTGCTCGACGCGCTCGATCACCTCCTTCTGCACCGCCTCCATGCGCAGCATGCGGTTGACGACGTCGAGCGCGAGGTCCTCGGGCAGGATGGCGAGCACGCGCGCGGCGTGCTCCGGATTGAGCTTCGACAGCACCACCGCGACCGTCTGCGGGTATTCGTTCTTCAGATAGGTCGCCAGCACCTCTTCCTGCACGTTGGCGAGCTTTTCCCACATGTTGCGGCCGGCGGGCCCGCGGATGTCGTCCATGATGCTGTGGACGCGCTCGGGCGGCAGGTACTGCATCAGCATGCGCTCGGTGGCCTCGTGGTTGCCCATCAGCGCGCCGGTGCTGGACAGCCGCGAGACGAATTCGAGCAGCAGGTCCTCGACCGAGCTTGCCTCGATGACGCCGAGCGAGGACATCACGCTGGAGATCGTGCGCAGTTCGTCGTCGTCGAGCATGCCGAATATCTTGCCGCCGTGCTCGTTGCCGAGCGCCAGCATCAGGATGGCCGCGCGCTCCGGCCCGGTGAGCTTGCGTCCCTTCTCGCCCGGCTGCCGGCTGGCGAGCTCGGCCATCAGGGCGTTGATGTCCTCGGGGGATTGATCGCTGGCGGGCTGGGCGGGCATGGCTTAGGCGGCGTTCTCGTGAAGCCAGCTGCGGATGATGGCGACGGTTTCGTGCGGATTCCGGTCGGCGAGCTCGCCCACCTTCTGCACGGACTTGGCGTGGACCTGGCCGTGCACCTGGGCGATGTCGATCATTTCCGAGGTGCGGTTGGAGATCGCGACCTTCTCCTCGCTGCTGACGATCGAAACCTGCGGACCGCCGTTGTTGTTGGCCTGGTCGTCGCCGACCCCGAGCGCGCCGGCGACGCCGGCGCGGCCGGCCTTGGCGGCCTGTTCGGGGGTGACGATGCGGCGCACCAGCGGCCGCACCACCATGAGCAGCACCAGGAGGCCGAGCAGGCCCATCACGCCGAGATCGGCGGCGCGCATGATGTCGCTCTTGGTGAAGTTGAACCGCGCCATCCAGCCGGTGGGCTGGTCGATCGGCATCGGCGTCGGCTGGGCGAACTGCAGATTGACCACCTCGACCTGGTCGCCGCGCTTGGCGTCGAAGCCGACGGCCGAGCGCACCAGGGCCGTGATGCGGTCGATCTCCCGCTGCGAGCGCGGCTTGTAGACCATCTTGCCGTTGGCGTCCTTGGTGTAGACGCCGTCGACCAGCACCGCGGCCGAAATGCGCTTGAGGCGGCCCGGCTCGATGATCTCGGTCTTGCTGGTGTGCGAGATCTCGTAATTGACCACTTCCTCGGTCTTGTGGGTGCTGTCGCCCGGGGCTGCTGCCCTGGCTGCCGCTGCCGTTGCCCGGCAGTTGCGCGCTGACCGAGACCGCGCCGCCGACCTTGGTGCGGCTGCCGCTGGTGTCGGTTTCCTCGCGGGTCTGGCTGGAGCGGATCACCCGGCCGTCCGGGTCGTATTTGTTGGTGGTCTCGGTGATGCGGTTGAGGTCGAAATCGGCCGTGACCTGCACGCGGGCATGGCCGGGGCCGACCACCGAGTTCGACGATGCTCATGACCTGCTTGCGCAGCCGCCTCTCGAACGAGATCTTGCGATCCTCGGCGCCTTGCGCGGAAAGCGCGCTGTCGTCGCCGGAACCGTCGGCGAGCAGCTTGCCGCTTTCGTCGACCACGGAAATGCGGTCGGGCTTGAGGCCGTTGACGGCGCTCGCCACCAGGTGGCGGATGGCGCGCACCTGGCCGGGGCGCAGCGTGCCGCGCACCTTGAGCACGATGGAGGCCGTCGGCTCCGCCCGGTCGCGCGAGAACAGCTGGCGCTGCGGCAGCACCAGGTGCACGCGCGCGGCTTCGACCTGGTCGAGGCTGCGGATGGTGCGCGCGAGCTCGCCTTCGAGCGCCCGCAGCCGGTTGATGTTCTGGACGAAGCTGGTGGCGCCGAGGGTGTCGGACTTGTCGAAGATCTCGTAGCCGACGCCGCCGCCCTTGGGCAGGCCGTCCTCGGCGAGCGTCATGCGCAGGCGGGCGACCTTGGCGTGCGGCACCATGATGACGGAACCGCCGTTCTTGAGCTCGTAATTGACGCCCTTGCTGTCGAGCTCCTTCAGGATCGATGCCGAATCGTTGAGCGTGAGGTCGGTGAACAGCGGCACCATCTCGGGTGTCGTCATGCGCACCATGAGGAAGGAGAAGAAGCCGATCAGGGCCAGCGTGACCGCGACCATGGCGCCGAGACGCGCAGCACCCAGCGACTTCACAAAATCGAAGAAACTTTGCACCGCTTATTGGCCTCACCGCGAGCGGACGCCACAAGCGGCGCCGACCCGGCAAGATTTGCCCACCTTATGGTTAGCGTCCGGTTAACACTCGGCCGGACAAAGAGAAAACGGCTAAGGCCGGGTGAGAAATTGCCTGTATGCCGGGCGCGCGGCGGCGACCGTAACCTGCGGTAGGCGGTCGCCGCGATTCGCGGGGGGCGGCACGGCGAACCGGTTTCCGCTTCAGCCGGGGGGCGCGCCCAGCTCTCAGCTTTCGTACCGGGTATTGCCGCGCCGCGCCGTGTCGATCGGCAATTCCATGAACACCGGCTGATGGGCGCGCTGCGAGCAGGCCTGCCGCGGGCAGAGATGGCAGTTGATGCCGATCTGGCTGAACCGCAACGTGTCGTCGAGCTTGAAGGACGACGCGTAGCCGAGCTTGCTCGCGTAGCGGAACTCGCAGCCGAGCGAGACCGAAAGCCGGTGGTCCTGGGTGGCGAAATTCACCGCGGGACGGTCCGATGTGCGGCTGATGGTGAAGAAGCGGTCGCCGTCGGGCAGTTCGACGAACTGCGGAAGAATGACGCCCGGCGTGCGGAACGCCATGTGGATGTTCCACACCGGGCAGGCGCCGCCGTATTCGGCCAGATGAAAGGACGTGGAGTTGAAGCGCTTGGTGACGTTGCCGGCCTTGTCGACGCGCAGAAAGAAGAAGGGCACGCCTTGCGCGCCCGGCCGCTGCAGGGTGGTGAGGCGGTGGCAGGCCTGCTCGAACGACACGCCGAAATGCGCGGCAATCCGGTCGATGTCGTAGGCGGTGCTCTCGGCCGCCCGCAGGAACGGCTCGTAGGGCATGAGAAAGGCGGCGGCGAAATAGTTGGCGAGCTCGACCTTGCAGCGCGCCAGGCTGTTGGCTTCGGTGATGCCGCTTTCCGCCGTCAATTCGTCCAGCAGATGCGGCAGCTCGACCAGGCAGAGCACGTGCGCGAGCTGGAAGACCTGATTGACGTGATCGAGCGCCTCCGAGAGATAGATGAGGCGGGCGTGGCGGTTGTAGACCCGCAACGCCTGGGTCATTTCCTCGACCGGGCGCCGCTGCACCCGGATGTCGTGGGCATTGAACAGGCGCGCCTTGAGCTTGGCATAGACGTCGTCGGGCTCGCAGCGCTCGGCGACGCGCAGCTTCTCGGCGGCGACCTCGAGCGCGTGGAAATAGTTGGAATGGTCCCGGAAGAAGTCGTGGATGACCGCTTCCGCGGATGTCGCCAACAGGCCCTCCGGCTCGCCGCCGCCCTGGCGCATGATGCGCTCGAGGGTGGCGCGGTGACTGCCGTAGAGGCGCAGGAACTGGTCCACCAGCCGCGGCGCGTGATCGATGGCGGCACGCAGTTCCTGCAGGTCCGGCGGGTCATGACCGAACATCGGGTCTTTGACGGCGCTGCGCAGCTCGGCCAGCTGATTGGAGGCTTCGTCGGTGACGATGTCGCGCCAATCGACGCCGTAGATGTCGGCGAGCGCCATCAGCAGCCGCACCGACAGGCTGCGCTGGTTGTTTTCCAGCAGGTTCACGTAGCCGGGGCTGACCCCCAGGGCTTTGGCCATCTCGGCCTGGGTTTGCCGGCGCTCGCGCCGGAGTTGGCGAAGCTGCGGGCCGATAAAGGTTTTTGCCATTCGACACCAAGGGCCACGGGACAGGTTGCCATACATTACAACACAACAAAATATAGAGCTTTGTATGCATACAGGCAACACATAAACCCGGTTTGCAATGCAGCATCCGGCCCGTGGGTGTTATCTCCTTCTTCAGCAGAGCGGCACGGCAGCCGGGCCGACCGCCGGAAACCGAGTAGGGGTGAAACAGCATGGCTCATCGGATTCTGATTCTCGGGGCATCCTACGGCTCGCTGTTCGGCACCAAGTGCCTGATGGCCGGTCATGACGTGACCCTGGTCTGCCGCGAGGCCACCGCCGACCTCATCAACGCCGAAGGCACGACCGTCCGCATCCGCCTGAAGGGCGAGGACACGCCGCGCGCGATCCGTTCCGCCGCGCTGCCCGGCCGGTTGACGGCGGCGACGCCCGAGCGCGTCGACCCCGCCGGCTACGACCTGGTCGTGCTGGCGATGCAGGAGCCGCAATATCTCAACCGCACCATCCGCATGCTGCTGGCGCGCATCGCCGCGGCGCGGGTGCCGAGCCTGTCGCTGATGAACATGCCGCCGCTGCCGTATCTCAAGCGCATCCCGGGCATCGACGCCGCGGCGGCCGAAGCCGCCTATGCCGAGGCGGACGTCTGGAGCGCGTTCGATCCGCGACTGATGACTTTGTGCTCGCCGGACCCGCAGGCGGCGCGCCCCGTCGACGAGCCGGCCAACGTGCTCAACGTCAATCTGGCGACTAACTTCAAGGCCGCCGGCTTTGCCGCGCCCGCGCACGACGCGCTGCTCAAGTCGCTCGCCGCCGACATCGACCGCGCGCGCTTCGACGGGCAGGACGTGCCGGTCAAGCTGCGCGTGCACGACTCGCCGTTCGTGCCCTTCGCCAAGTGGGCCATGCTGCTCACCGGCAACTACCGTTGCGTCACCGAGGGCGCGCCGGTTTCGATCCGCGACGCCGTGCACGGCGATCTCGCTTTGTCGCGCGAGATCTATGAGACCGTCGAGCGCATCGTGATGGGCCTGGGCGCCGCGCGCGAAGACCTCGTGCCGTTCGACAAATACGCGGCGGCGGCCGAGCGCCTGATCAATCCGTCGTCGGCCGCGCGCGCCATCGCCGCCGGCGCGCCGCTGGTCGAGCGCGTCGACCTGCTGGTGCAACGCATCGGCCGCCAGCACGGGATCACCCATCCGGCCATCGACCGCGCCGTCGCGCTGGTCGATTCCAAGGTCGCGCAAAACCGCCGCCGCGCCGCCTGAGCCGCTTTTAGCGGCGTCGGGATCGCCCGAACCCATCGAGGCGGCGCGCTGCGCCGCTTCCGCTTGTCAAACCCTCGAACACGTCACGCCGATACGGAGGAATTCCCCATGCCAGGCTTCAAAGGACTCTTTGTCCCCGGTCCGACCAACATGCCTTTCGCCATTCGTCAGGCGATGGATGTGCCGCTCGAGGACCACCGCGCGCCCGACTATCCGCAGTTCCTGCTCCCGCTGCTGACCGACGTGAAGAAGGTGTTCCAGAGCCGCAACGGCCACGTCTTCATCTTCCCGGGCTCCGGCACCGGCGGCTGGGAATCGGCGATTTCCAATACGTTGTCGCCCGGCGACAAGGTGCTGGCCTCGATCTTCGGTCAGTTCTCGCTGCTCTGGGTCGACATGTGCCAGCGCTTCGGCCTCGCGGTCGACGCCATCGACGTCGAATGGGGCAAGGGCGTTCCGCTCGACGATTACCGCGCCAAGCTCGAAGCCGACAAGAAGCACGAGATCAAGGCCGTGCTGGTGACCCATAACGAGACCGCCACCGGCGTGGCCTCGGACGTCGCCGGCGTGCGCCGCATCCTCGACGAGCTCGGCCATCCGGCGCTCCTGTTCGTCGACGGCGTCAGCTCGATCGCCTCGATCGACTTCCGCATGGACGAGTGGGGCGTCGACGTCGCCGTCTGCGGGTCGCAGAAGGGCTTCATGATGCCGACCGGCCTGACCATCGTCTGCGTCAGCGAGAAGGCGCTCAAGGCGGGCGCCACCGCCAAGCTGCCGCGCTGCTATTTCGACTACAAGGACATGGCCAAGAACAACGCGCTCGGCTACACCCCCTACACCCCGGCGGCGACCCTGCTGCGCGGCCTGCGCGCCTCGCTCGACCTGCTGATGCAGGAAGGGCTGCCGAACGTGTTCGCCCGCCACCACCGGCTCGCCGGCGCGGTGCGCGCCGCGGTCGAGGCCTGGGGCCTGCGCCCCTGCGCCCATGGCCCGGAATGGTACTCGGACACGGTGACAGCCGTGCTGGTGCCGGACGGCGTCGACGCCAATGCCGTGATCAAGACCGCCTATAACCGTTACAACCTTTCGCTCGGCGGCGGTCTCAACAAGGTGGCCGGAAAGGTGTTCCGCATCGGCCATCTCGGCTGGCTCAACGAGATCATGGTGCTGCAGGCGCTGGGCGGCGTCGAGCTGGCGATGCACGACGTGGGCATTCCCTTCGAGCCGGGCGCGGGCGTCGGCGCGGCGGTGCGCCATCTCTCCAAGGCCGGCGAGACGATGCGCGTCGCCGCCGAATGAGTTGCGGCGCGCCGCCACCCCATGGATGATGCCGAACGCCCCGCGCCGCGGGGCGTTCCTTTTTCGCGCCCGCGTAGTCCGGAGGCCCCCATGACCCGCATCGTCTTTCTCGACCGTTCCACCATTGGCCCGTCGGTCGCGCTCACCAAGCCGTCGTTTCCGCACGAATGGGTCGAATACGACCGCACGGCGCCGGACCAGGTGGTCGAGCGGCTCAAGGGCGCCGAGATCGCCGTCTGCAACAAGGTGCCGATCCGGCGCGCGTCGATCGAGCAGTTGCCGGACCTGAAGATGATCTGCATTCCGGCCACCGGCTACGACGCCTTCGATATCGAGGCCTGCAAGGAGCGCGGCATCGTCGTCTCCAACGTGCGCGGCTACGCCACCAACACCGTGCCCGAGCACGCCTTCGCGCTGATCCTGGCGCTGCGGCGCGGCATCGTCGGCTACCGGCAGGACGTGATCGAGGGCCGCTGGCAGCAGGAAGACCAGTTCTGCTTCTTCACCCACCCGATCAACGATCTCGCGGGATCGACGCTGGGCATCGTCGGCGAAGGCTCGCTCGGCCAGGGCGTCGCCCGGCTCGGCCAGGCCTTCGGCATGCGCACTTTGTTCGCCGCGCACAAGAACGTGCAGGGGCTGGGGCCGCTCTACACGCCGTGGGACGAGGTGCTGGAAACGGCGGACGTCATCTCGCTGCATTCGCCGCTGATGCCGGCGACGCGCGACATGATCGCCGCCCCCGAATTCGCCAAGATGAAGAAGAAGCCGCTCCTCATCAATTGCGCGCGCGGCGGCCTCGTCGACGAGGCCGCGCTGGTGGAGGCGCTCGACAAGGGGCAGATCGCCGGCGCCGGCTTCGACTGCCTGACCTCGGAGCCGCCGAAGGCCGACAATCCGCTCCTGAAGGTACTCGGCCGCCCCAACGTCATCGTGACGCCGCATGTCGCCTGGGCCAGCAACGAGGCGATGCAGACTTTGTGGGACCAGGTCGTGGCGCACATCGAGAACTTCCACGCCGGCCGCCCCAGCAACCGGGTGGCCTGACGCCGCTGTCGCGGCGCGAAACAGGCGAGGGCGAGCAACACCGCCGGGCCGAGCCCGATCGGATCCCCGTCAAGGCTGCGGTCACGACGCCGGCAACCAATTCGGTCGTGACAGGTCCTTGGCGTCCGGCAGGGCGTCGAAGGTCGGCCCGGCGACGAACTCGGCCAACTCCCGCGTCGGGCCGGCGGCGGCGTGCGCGCTCAAGATCAACTGCCTTCGATGAAGGAAAAGCGAAAGCCGTCGCCGGCCCGCTCGATCCTGCCGCTGCAGGGCGTCGCGAAATGATGCGGCATCACCAGGTCGCCCGTGTCGGCATGCTTTTCGATCAGCGCGCGGCGGGACACGCGCGAGGCGTCCTGGTCTACGTCGGCGCGGGTGGAGAGGTCGGGAAACAGAAGCTGGATCGGATGATGGAGGGCGTCGCCGATGAACACGCCTTTCTCGCCGTTTGCGGCCACGTTGACGACGACATGGCCGGGCGTGTGGCCATGGCACGGTTCCAGCGAAACGCCGTGGTCGAGCTCGTAATCGTCCGCCACCAGGATCGCCTTCTCGGCTCGCACGATCGGCAGCACGCTGTCCTCGAACGACATCGCGTGAAGGTTGGCGGGATTGTCCTTCTCCTTGGCGTAGACCGCGTTCCAGTGGTCGTACTCGCGCTTGGCCATGACGTAGCGCGCGTTGGGGAAGGTCGGCACCCAGCGGCCGTCGACCAGCCGCGTGTTCCACCCGACATGGTCCCAGTGCAGGTGCGTGCACATCACGTGCGTGACCTCTTCCGGCTTGACGCCGGCGTCGGCCAGCCCCTGCAGATAGTCGGCCTTGCCCTGCTCGAACTGCTCGCGGCCGGGCCGCGGCTTGCCGCAGCAGGTGTCGATGACGATGGTCGCGTTGCCGGTCTTGAGCACGAACGAATGGAAGCTCATGATCAGCTTGCCGTCGGCGCTCAGCCGCCCGGGCAGCAGGCGCGTCGCCTCCGCGAGCATGGCCGGCGTCGCCGCCGGCAGAAAATCCTGCGCGGGGAAGGCGGGCAACTCGATCTCGGCCACGCGGAAGACCGAATGGGGACCGATGGTCAGTGGGCGCATCTGTGATTGTCTCCCGGGCGGACGGTGGCGGCCGCATAGGACTACCACGGCATGGCGGCGATGGTTACCACCCCCGCGCGATGGCGGAACACCGACCCGAGCGCAACGCGCGCAACCCAGGTCGGTAACGCCCGCGGTTGGGTGGGAGGAGGGCGCGCAAAAAGAATGCGGCCGCCATTGACCCAGGTCAATGTGCCGTGGCCGGCGTGGTGGCTTCATGCCCAATCTTGAGATTCCGCCGGACCGCTGTCACGGTCGGCATTTGGCATGAATTCGATGTATCGCTTCGGCATATGGCTGCTCGCGCTGGCCTTCGTTTTCAACGGGGCCGCCGTGACGACGTGGAACGGCCCCGCGACGGCGGCCGTGGCGATCGCGCAGGGCCATTTCGCCGATACGGACAGCGCCGATTGCGGTGGCCACGCGAAAGACACCGCGGCCGTCGTGACGTATTCGGACCAGACCCATGATCGCCCGCACCATCTGAGGTGCTGCGGGACATGCATGGTTGCCAGCCTCGTTCCCGACGTCGCGGTCGTGGCGGTGGTGTTCAACGTCGGAAGCACGGCCTTTTGGACCGCGCAGAATCATCTCGACGGCCATCTGGTCTTCCTCGATCCCGACATTCCCAAGTCCATCGTCTGAACGACCTGCATCGCCCGAGCGACGCCAGTGGCGGCCTCACGTCCGCCCGCGTCTGCGGCGGACGACGCAGCGGTTCGGATTCCATTTCGACGATGGCTTCACCGCGCCCGGTCAAAGACGACGGCGCGACACTTGAGGAAAACCACAATGCGCAAGCTTCTTTTGCTCGCGATCGCCACGGCGACGCTCGGCTTTGCCATTCCGGCTCTGGCGCATGGCCCGGGCGGGTACGGCGGTTATGGCGGCGGCTATATGATGGGCCCGGCTGTGGCCCGGTTACATGATGGGCCCGGGCTATGGCGGCGGATATGGCTACGGCCCCGGCATGATGTACGGCGATGGCCCTTACGGCCACCGCTACCGCGGCGGCCCGGCCTACCGCGGCAAGCGGCTGTGCTGGCACGGGACCAACTCCGACAGGAACACCGGCTACTACGCGCCCTGCCGCTGAGCGGCCGGGCGTCGATGCGATCGCGCGCCGCGTCGGCGCCGTGACGCAATTTCCAACAACGCGACATCAAGGAGACACGCTATGCGTAAACTTCGTTACGGCATCATGGCCGCCGGCTTTGCCCTCATCGCCGCCGGCGCGGCTCAGGGCCAACCCTACGGCTATGGCATGATGGGCCCCGGCTACGGCGGCGGTTACGGACCGGGCTACGGCATGATGGGCGGCGGCTACGGCCCCGGTTACGGCATGGGTCCCGGCATGATGGGCGGCTACGGCCCGGGCGCCATGATGGGACCGGGCTATGGCCGCGGCTACGGCCCCGGCATGATGGGTTACGGGCCCGGCTATTACGGCAACCGGGGCGATCTCAACCTCACCACCGACCAGGTGAAGAGCTACCTGGCGCAGATGATCCGCAATCCGAACCTGAAGGTCGGCGACGTGAAGGAGAAGGATGCCGACACCATCACCGCGGAGATCGTCACCAAGGACAAGGACGCCCTGGTGCAACGCCTCGACTTCAACCGCCACAGCGGCTTCGTGCAGCCGGAGCAATGACCATGGGATACGGCTACGGTCCGCAATGGGGCATGATGGGCGGCTACGGCGGCTACGGAGGCTTCGGCATGATCGTCTGGATCGTCGTCCTGATCGCCATCGTGGCGCTGGTCGTCTGGCTGGTGCGCGCGCCGGGAGCGGCCGGCTTGCACCACCTGGCGCCGCGGCGCTCCGCCGGCCTCGACGTGCTCGAGGAACGCTACGCCCGTGGTGACATCAGCCGCGAAGAGTACCTGCAAAAGAAGAAGGACATCGGCGGCTGATCGGCCGAGGTGTCATGACACGGCGCCGGCCCGGTCATCGGGCCGGCGCTGCTCCGAACGCAAGCCAGGCGGTGGTGGCCGTGCTGGGCGCGGCAAGCGCGGCTTCGACCATGCGGGGAATGCCACTGCCCAAAGCAGCCAACCGCTCTTTTGCGCTATATCAGGGTACCGCGGATTGAGTCCGGCGGCATGCGAATTCAACAATGCTGGTGCGCTGGCCTGTAACGACGGGCTGGCCGCGCGGGCCGATCCGCGCCACGCCAGCCAGCCGCAATACCCCTGAAAAACAAAACGTTTTGCTGCACGTACGGACGAGGTGGGGCTATCGCCAGCCAGCGCAAACCGTTCAATTGCACTGTGCCCCTTAAGCGCGCTGTAACTTTGACGTCCTACGGCAGCCCGGCCGTTTTGAAAAACTACGTTGTGCTAACGCTTTAGCCCCCATGATGCATTCTGCGGGCGGTCGCGATATCGGGAACGTTGCGCCGTAGCGGGCGCGAGGGTGGCTGCCTGACGGGAGATCCGGCGGTACCGTTAGAAGCGGCGATCTGACAAGAGACAATGAAACGAAAGACCACCAAGACAACGCCGCGTCCCGCCATTCCGGCCGAAATCTATCTGGCGCAGGTGGACTCGCTTTTCCAGGAAGAGCGGACGCTCCTGGTCGGCTATGTCACGGTCGTCGGCTCCATTCTCCTGACCTTCTGGCGGAGCGGGGATATCGCGCTGCCGGCCGCGGCGCTGCTTTTCACGGCGATCACGGTCGCCCGCGCCATCGGCATGCGCGCCTACGCCCGCGCCAAGCCCGACATCAAGACCGTCGACGGCGGCGCGCCGGTGGGAGGTTCGGTACGGCGTCGGCGCGGCGTCGTCCCTGGCGACGTTGGGTGTCTGGTGCTTCCTGACGCTGGCGCGCGGGGATGACGGCTTTGCCCAGCTCGTCAGCTTCTCCAGTACGATCGGCTACGTCATCGGGATCACCGGCCGGAATTTCGGCAGCCGCCGCCTGGTCAACATCCAGATTCTGAGTGTCGCGACGCCGATCATCGCCGGATTGCTGATCTACGGCGACGGCTACTATCGCGCCTTTGCCGTCGCGCTGGTCATGTTTTTCATAGGTGTCGCGCTGATTTGCGAACGGCTGCGGCAAAATCTGCTCGATGCCGTCGTTTCCAGCCGCGAGTTCTCGCGGCTCGCCGAACGTTTCGACACGGCCCTCAGCAACATGTCGCACGGGCTGTGCATGTTCGACGACGCGCTCAAGATCTCGGTCGCCAATCAAAAACTCAACGAACAACTCGGTCTGCCCGCAACCTTGGACCTCAAAGGCCGAACGCTGTCCGACCTGGCGACCGACTGCGAGGACGCAGGCACCTTCTCCAAAGCCAACGGCAAGCGGTTTTCCGATCGCGTCGCGGCCCGGCTGGCGGGAACCGAATCGGGCAAGCTCTCCATAGAGACAAGTGACGACCGCTCGCTGGAACTCTCCGTCGAGCTCATGCCGGACCGGGGCATGGTCGTGCTCGTCGAAGACGTCACCGAGCGCAAGCGGGCCGAAGCCAAGGTCAGCCATATGGCCCGCCACGATGCGTTGACCGGGCTGCTCAATCGCATGGTTCTTCAGAACCACCTGCGAGACGCCGTGTGCGCGGATGACGGCCGCAGCTTCGCGGTCCATTTCATCGATATCGACCGGTTCAAGCAGGTGAACGACACCCTCGGCCACTCCCGCGGCGACTTGCTGCTGCAGATCGCCGCCGACCGGTTGCGCAAGACCGCGGGTCCCCTCGATATCGTCGCGCGTTTCGGTGGCGATGAATTCATCGTTTTGCAGGCGCAGCTCGACGGCAAAGACGACGCGGGCGCATTTGCCGAGCGCCTCCTGCAGACGCTGCGAATGCCTTACAATATCGAAGGCAATCAGATTCGCGCCAGCGCGAGCATCGGCATAGAGATCGCCGACCGGAGCGATCGCGACGTCGAACATATCCTGCGTAATGCGGACATGGCGCTCTACGCCGCCAAAGTCGCCGGGCGCGACGGCGCTTGCTTTTTCGCGCCCGAGATGGAAACGGCGGCAACGGCCCGCCGCCAGTTGGAGGCCGATCTGCGCCGTGCGATCGCGGACGGGGCATTCGAGATTTACTATCAGCCGATCGTCGACCTCGAGACGCGGCGGATCCGGACCTGCGAGGCCTTGCTCCGCTGGCCGCATCCGGAGCGCGGCATGATCCCGCCGTCCGAGTTCATCCCGCTCGCGGAAGAAGTCGGCATCATCAGCGAGATCGACCAATGGGTGCTGCGCAATGCGTGCGCGGCGTGCCGGGAGTGGCCCGACGATGTACGGGTCGCGGTCAATCTCTCGCCGGGGCAGTTCGCGGATGGCGACGTTCCGGCTGTCGTCGCGCAGGCGCTGGCGGCGACCGGGCTCGCGCCGCAAAGGCTGGAAATCGAAATCACGGAAACCATCCTGCTGCAGGATACGGCAAAGAGCCGCAAGGCCCTGCACGACCTGCGCCGCCTGGGCGTGACGGTGTCGCTCGACGATTTCGGCACCCAGTATTCCGGCTTGAGCTATTTGCACAGCTTCCCGCTGGACAAAGTCAAGATCGACCAGTCCTTCATCCGTGGCCTGAGCGAGGGCCGGATGATGACCCTGCTGCGGGGCATCGCGCGCATGAGCGCCGAGCTCGGCCTGCGCGTGACCGTCGAAGGCATCGAGACCGAGGAACAGTTTGCATTGATCGCGCGCGATCCCAACATCCGCGACGTTCAGGGCTATCTCCTCGGCCGCCCGATGCCGGTTTCCGCGCTGCGCGCGCGGCTTTTCGAGTCGAATCCGATCCGCATCGGCAAGGTCGCTTGATTGCGCTACAGCATGGTACCGTCTCCGCGCGGCGACGATGTCCTGCGTGGATCGCATGCCAGCACGCTTTGAGCGCATGCCTGCTTGATCCCGCCCACGCTTAGCGGCGTTTAGCGGCGCGTAGCAGCGCCCGCGACCATCGACAGCAATTTCAATTCGGCTGCGACGTGCGTGCGGGCGCGCAAACCGCGGTCTGTTAACCACAATAGTATCTTAATACGTTGCAACGCGGTTAACGCATTGTTAACTTAATCCTCGCCGGACGGCGTTTGTGTTCGACGAGGAATGCGTGATGAGTGGCCAGGCTCTGGCATATGCACCTGACCTGCACCTGCACCGCCGCAGGAGATCGGATTCACCGACCGCGTCTCTGCAACTTCTCGACATCGTCGATTTGCGCCTCATGGAGTCCGAGGCGGAACGCGAGGCGGTGGCGCGCCTGCGCTACGATGCCTACCGACGCGAAGGGGCCATCGCTGCCAATCCGCTCGGGACCTTCGCGGACCCCTATGACGACAAGGGCGATTGCTGGATTTTCGGGCTCTATATCGGAGACGAACTGGCCAGCTCGGTGCGTATTCACGTCGGCAACCCGCGCAGCCCGATCTTTCCGAGCCTGTCGGTCTTCCGCGACATCCTGGAGCCGCCGCTGCAGGCGGGCGCGACCATCGTCGATCCGACGCGCTTCGTGACGGATGCGCGGCTGTCGCGGCTTTATACGGGCCTGCCGCATGCGACCGCCCGCTTGTGTTGGATGGCGGCCCAGCAATTCGACGCGACGCATCTGCTCGCCGCGGTCAGAGCCGAGCACCAGGCGTTCTACAAGCGCCTGTTCGGTGGCGACGTGATCTGCGGCCCGCGCGACTATCCGCTGCTGACCAAGCCGATCACGTTGATGTCGGTGGACTACCGGGACGTCATGGAGCGGGTGCACCGCCGCTACCCGTTCTTCCGCTCGACCTTCTTCGAGCGGCGGATGGTGTTCCAGCGTCGCGTCCCGGTTGAGGTGGTGCCGCGCCAGCCCTACATCCCGTACGGCGGCCCGGCGCTGAGCATCGCGGCGCAGGCAAGCTAGTGGAGCGAATTTGGCATTCGATACCCACTTGCAGCGGGCCGCTGATCGAATGCCAGATTCAGCGCTCCACTAGTGTGGTGGTTCGGAAATCCGCTTCATTCTTGCCGCGAGTCCCTCAAGCGGATTTCCGAACCAAACCACACTAGAATTATAGGTTTGCTAGTGTCCTTCGAATCCGAAGTCCGCTCACGAGCAAGCCGCGGAATAAAGCGGACTTCGGATTCGGGACACTAGAATCAAATAGTTTCCAGCGGTCCTTTCGATTCCGACATTTGCTCCCGAGCTTGCTGCAGCGGGATGCAAATGTCGGAATGGAACCGTTAGAGCGGCAATTTTCGACGGCGAGAGAAGCCCGCCGCGCACCGCGGCCACGCCTTCGCGCTTTGCGGCGCACGCCTCCGCGCCTTGCGGCGGATGACGCGACCGCTTGGGGTGGCTTGGCTGGGCAGTTGGCGGGCTTGCGGGAAGGTCGGTGTGCCAGACCGGAAAGATGGACTTAATGACACGTCATCGGTCAGGTCAGGCTGCCATGCGGATGTCTGTCAAATCAGGGCCGCTGTAGCTGCCTCGCCCGCTCAGGATCACCTGGCGGGGCGTCGATAGGACGTGCGCAAGACGGCAGCGAACATGAAGGGGGGATCAGGTGGGGCCTAAAGAGGATGAAGATGGCGTATCAAGAGACTGGGACGATTTCTCAGAGGAAGCCAAATCGGAGGATGGGGAAATGACAACGGGAGATTTTCACACCTTCTTGGACTCTTCGCGTCGATGGACCGAGGGCGGTCTGAACGTTGTGCTGATTTTCGGGTTCTTCATCCATCCTTTTGCTCGTTCGCTCCTTAGCGGGCAGTCCCTCGCTGGGGCGACGATCATTTCTTGATGAAAAGTATATCAAGCTATCTATCTAATCATACCATTCCGTGCGGGAATAGACAGCCGCCCAGTCAGGAGAACCCTTCCTTCGCATGAGCGCAATCTTCGGCATCCTTCGGTATGATGGCGGCCCCGTTGCTGCGCGAAATCTGGAGCGTCTGGGCAACGCGCTCGCGCATTGCGGGCCGGACGGGCGCAAGGTCGTGGCCGACGGGCCGGTCGGGCTCGGCCACGGCCTGATGCGCGTCACCGCCGAGGATCAATTCGAGGCGCAGCCGCTGCGCGACCGCGAAGTGGGCATCACGCTCGTTGCCGACCTGCGGCTCGACAACCGCGAAGAGCTGGGCGCCGCCTTCGGTCTCGGTGCGGCGGAGCTGCGCGACCTGCCCGACAGCGCGCTGCTCATGCGAGCCTACAAAACATGGGGCGAAGATTGCGCCAAGCATCTGCTCGGTGATTGTGCCTTCGCCATCTGGGATGCTCGCGCCAAAAAGCTCGTGCTCGGCCGCGATCACATGGGCCAGCGTGCAATTTTCTATCACCGCAACGCGGACCGCTTCGTCTTCGCCAGCGAGGCCAACGCCCTGCGCGTCTTTGCCGAGGTGCCGCATGGCCTGACCGACGCGCAGATCGGACGCATGTTGATGCGCGACATGGCGACTGGCGGGGACGAAGCCGAAGGCGTTAACGGCGTCCCGGCCGCGACGGTGATGGCGGTCGGCGCCGACGGCACGATCGCGAAGCGCCGCTACTGGGAGCCGCATGCGGATCCGGTACACGAAGGCCGCGACGAGGCTTATTACATCGACGCCTACCGGCGCGTGCTCGGCGAGGCGGTGGCGTGCCGCTTGCGGCGCATCACCCGCGCGCCGGGTCTCATTTTCTCCGGCGGCTATGACAGCGCGGCCATTGCCGGGCTCGCGGGACCGGCGCTCGCCGGCCGCAAGCTGATCGCGGCGGGGTCGGTCATGCCGGCCGACTATCGCGGCAGCATCCGCCACGCGCGGCGCTGGGTGGAGATGTGCGCGCGCGACATGCCCTGGCTCGATGTGCATTACGTCACCTGGGAGGGCAAGAGCATCCTCACCGGCCTGGAGCAGGCGTTCCTCGACAACGGCGGTCCGGCGGGTTCTTACGACCTTGTCATGCAGGAACTGTTGGCGACCCTGGCCAAGGGCGGTGCGCGGCTGATCATGGACGGTCACGGCGGCGACTACACCCTGAACCCGCGCGGGCAGGCGGCGCTGGCGCGCTTTCTCGCCACGTTCCGGTTGCGCCGCTTTTTCATCGAGCTGCGCGCGCATTGCCGCGTCGCCGGTGTTTCCTATTGGGTGGCGTTCAAGCGCGACGTCGCCTGGCTGCTGTTGCCGCGCAAGCTGGCCGCGCTGTGGAAACGCCTGCGGCAAGGGCGAACCCCGCCCTGGGGCGATCAGCCGGTCGCCCCGGCCTTGGCCGAGCGGCTCATCGCGGAAGGTATCGTCGATCCGGCCAAGCTGCGCATCGCCGCACGGCCGAAGATCGACATGCGCGGACAGATGCTCAACGTGTTGCAGCGGCAGATGGCCGGCGCCGCGCCAAGCATCGCGACGCAGGCGGCGCGGCATGGCCTCGCACTGACTCGGCCGTTCCACGACAAGCGCGTGGTCGAGCTGGCGCTCGCCATTCCGCAGGAGCTCTACGTCAAGAACGGGCGCAACCGCTACCTCGCCTGCGCCGCGCTGAAAGACGTTTATCCGCGCGAATTTCAGACGCGCTGGCGCAAGAACGACGATCAAATCCCCGATTTCCAGCGTATGGCCAAATCGATAGAGCCGCAGCTGCTCGCCGACATGGCGCGCATGGAAAGGTCGGAGAAGCTCGCAAGCCTTGTCGACTTCGCCAAGATCCGCCGCCTGCTCGCGGCGCGTGGGCCGGACGATCATAATTCCGGCTGGGAGCAGGAGACGCAACTTGCCCTGCACGGCTACCAGGTCGCGCGCTATATCGAATGGTTCCGGCGCGATAATCAGTAGCCGATCTTGGCGGAGCGCACGATTGCAGCGCGGTAGCAAGGTCTCGGTTGGGGCAAAGGCGGCAATGCCCCAACCGCGCGCACGCTTTCCGGTCTTCCCCAACAAGCCGCCATGCCCAAGGCCACGCGTCCGCGTGCCCCAAAATAAGGGCGCCGGCCCTCGGGGCCGGCGCTCTTAATATCCCGAAACAGAATCCGGCTACTGCCGGTATTGCTGAATGCGCGTGGGGCGTGAGGCCGGCGAGGCCGTGCTGGTCGATTCGAGACCTGCCAGAACAAGAGACAAGAGAGGAATTCCTCGACCGCCAGCGTATAGCGCGCTTAAGTCCTCCTCGAGGGACAGGAGACCGCCGCGCACCGCGGCCACGACCTCCGCGCCTTTGCGGCGGATGACGCGACCGCTTGGTGGTCGGCGGCAGGCGGGGGGCTTCCGAGGTTCGCTACGCTCCTGAGAGCGGTGCGAAAGCGGAGGTCCGAGTAGGTCCGCGACGGGTCAGAAGCCGCCATCGATCAAAGTCCGCTTCCGGACCGAAGCGATCAGCCGTTTGCGCCCAGGAAATGTTCGGTGTTTTAGGAAGAGCCACCTCCAAAAACCCTGCGCACTCGTTCCCCTTGAACCAGCCTTGATCTTGACGAGGTCGCGACGCATGGCATTCTTTCCGCCCTAGCCACGTCGATTACAGAAAGATTGGACTCAGCGGACAAGCGCGCCCGTCAGTGCCGCCGCCGACAGCAGCAGCGCGATACCCGTGAACTGGCTGATCCGCAAGCGCGCCGGCGCGATCTTCTCCACCAGCATCAGAAGTGTCAGGGCGGCCATCCAGAGCAAGTTCATGGCACCGACCACAAACATCACCGCCATCAGCGCCCAGCAGCAGCCGACGCAGTAGCTGCCGTGTTTGAGTCCCAGCAACAGTGCGCCGGTCTTGCCATCCCGCCACTCCGCAAGAAAGAACGCAAATGGCGTGCGACATTGTGTGACGCACATCTCCTTCAGCGCGGTGAACTGGAAGGCTCCCGCCGCCAGCAGGATGGCGACGCTGAGCGCCTGGCTGGTGCTCTTCAGCATGGGTGTGAGCAGCGCCGCATGGGAGAGCGCCACCTGGCCGGCCGCGGCAACGACCGAATAGCCGACCCAGGCCGCGAGATAGCCCGCGATGAACAAGCCGGTTGTCACAGCCGGCCGGCCTTCCGGGGCGCGCCGGCGCGACAGCCCGTCAAACACCATCACGGCCGGCAGCGCAGTGGGCAGCATCATCGCCACCATCATGATGCTCCACATGACGACGGCGGTGATGAGCTGCTCCGTTATGCTCGGCGCCATCGCCGGCATCATCATTTGTCCCATGCCGCCTTGCCCATGCGGCATGGCGGCGTTCATTTGAACAAGGTAAAGCCAGCTCAGCGCAGTGATCGCGCCGACGATGGCGAGCACGAGAAGACGGTCTCGCCATCTTCCCGCGCCGAGAGTTCATCGCAAACCCCCTCATGACACTCACGCCGAATAGGCGAAGTTGGAAAGGAAGCCGTTGCGGCCCGAGAGCTTCCAGTCCATGCCGAAGTCGGCGAAGGTGAAATGCTTGGACCTGGCTACCGTTGCCGGCTGACCTGGCGCAATGCAAAGCGGATGATTGTTGACGGTGATGGCCTCGCCGCCCTGTCCCTCCATCGCTTCGATGGCGGCATCGGCAATGCCGGGGATCGTCAGGCTCGCGTGCTTGTTATCGGCTTCATAACGCATGGGCACGTTCTTGGCGCCGACGAGTTCGCCGATGAACGAGGCGAGAGTTGCGGGATGCCCGCCAGCCTTGCCCCCGAAGATGGCATGCAAAGCGTCATTCTGCGTTTGGTTCGCCTTGTCATCGAAATAGGCGGCGACCTTCCATTTGGTCTGCACCATGTTGCCGGGCGCATGTACTGCTAACGCGACGTTGAGGCCGTCGAGTTTGACCTCGCCGTAATGGCCCTTGTCGATGTGCCAGGCGACAAGCGCCGTGCAGTCACCCTCCGTCGGCGCGCTGGTGAACACGCACGGGCAGGCCGCCTCGCAGTTGCAGGTCTCGAAGTATTTTCCATTGATGTTCCATTGAGTCATGACGCTCTCCTTCGTCTTAACGCCGGCCGGCGCGGTCTGCGGGGGGCGGCGGCGCTTGGACAATCAACCCGGCCGACGAAAAATTCTTTGACGACAGCGTGATTTACGACTGAGGTGGGCTTGATTATTCGTCCAGAAGGCGCCCGTCTCTGGCACCACGAACCACCGGGGTGTCGGCTTCGTTTCGGCCGGTTCCAGCGAGCTAATGGTATCGCCGTAATGCCTCGAAGGGGCTGTTATCACCTCTCTTGATGTAGTTTGATGGCAATGCGGGCGCGAAGGGTGAGAATTAGGACGTTGTGAATGGCGGCCAACTCGTCTTGAATAATGGTCCAGAATGGTCAACACGGCCGCTGAGCGCGGGACTCTGACCTACTATTTCGAGGGTTTTGTCCTCGATGCGGGGACGCGCGAGTTACGGCGCGGGACCGAGTTGATCGCCCTCGAGCCACAGGTCTTCGACCTGTTGGTATTCCTGATCGACAATCACGATCGGGTGGTCAGCAAGGACGACATCATCACGGCGGTCTGGCAGGGCCGCGCGATTTCCGACTCGACATTGGCCAGCCGCGTCAATGCGGCGCGCCGCGCCGTTGGCGATAGCGGCGAGCGGCAGACGCTGATCCGCACCGTACCGCGCAAAGGCTTTCGTTTCGTTGGTGAGCTGCGCGAGCCCCCGGAGAGTCCCACCTCGCCGCGCGCCACCGATACGGCATGGCGGCATGCTGGCATGCCGCTGTCGGAACGCCCGTCGATCGCCGTCCTCCCATTCACGAACATGAGTGGCGATCCCGAGCAGGAGTATTTTTCCGACGGCATCAGCGAGGACATCATCACCGCACTGTCGAAGCTGCGCTGGTTCTTCGTGATCGCGCGCAACTCCTCCTTCGTCTACAAAAACAAGGCCGTGCATCTGAAGCAGATCGGCGATGAGCTGGGCATCGGCTACGTGGTCGAAGGCAGCGTACGCAAGGCCGGCGACCGCGTGCGCATCACCGCGCAGCTCAACGACGTTGCCACGGGCAGCCATCTGTGGGCCGAACGCTACGACCGCGGCCTGGCCGACGTGTTCGCCGTTCAGGACGAGATCACCGAAGCGATCGCCGCAGCAATCGAGCCACAGCTCTATGCGGCCGAAAACTTCCGCGCGCAGCGCAAACCACCCGATAGCCTCGATGCCTGGGACTTGGTTATGCGGGCGCTGTCACATTATTGGCGGGTGACGCCGCAGGACTTCGTCGTCTGTCAGGCCCTGCTTGAAAAGGCCATCGCTATCGATCCCAACTATGGTCAGGCCCTGGGGTTGTTGGCGACGAGCTACATGTTCCCTGCCCACATGGGTTGGATGGACATGGCCACCGCGATGGAGGTCGCCGAGTGCTCCGCCCTGGCCGCCATTCGTGCCGACAGCGAGGACCCATGGGCGCATCACGCGCTGGGCCATGTCTATCTTTTTTCGCGTCGGTTCGACGATTCGCTTGCCGAATACGAAACCGCGCTCCGGCTCAATCCGAATTTCGCGTTGGCGCAAGGCTACTATGGTCTTTCACTCTCTTATTCGGGCCGGTGGCCAGAGGCCAATGAGGCGGCGCGTCGCGCTATCCGCCTGAGCCCGCGCGATCCATTTCTTGGGGTCTATTACGGCATCGCCGCCTATGCTCAATACATTGGCTGCAATTATCAGGAGGCGGCGAAACTGGCGCGCGACGGTATCCGCCAGCGCGGCGATTTTGTCGGCGCACATCGTGTGTTCACGGCGGCCAGCGGCATGACCGGCGACACGACGGTGGCGAAAGCCGCGCTTGACAATCTCCTGCGCGCGCAGCCCAACCTGTCACTTGGCTTGGATCGCGAGCAACATGCCGATCCGCGAAGACAGCGAGCGCGAACATTATATCGAGGGCTTTCGCCGAGCAGGGCTCACTTAGGCGGACCGACGTTCGTTTCCCAAGCGGACATAGCCGAGCTGGTTCGCTCCCAGACCCTTAGCAGCGTACCAATTGATCCGCTGAATGACCGGCTCCGGAGCGAATGTCGATCAGCTCTTTAATGTATAAGACATTTTGGCGCGAAACGGACATGCTTCAGAGCCACACATCTCAAATGGGGCAAACTCGGTAATGCCCCAACCGCGCGCACGCTTTCCGGTCTTCCCCAACAAGCCGCCATGCCCAAGGCCACGCGTCCGCGTGCCCCAAAATAAGGGCGCCGGCCTCGCGGCCGGCGCTCTTAATATCTCCGAAACGAATCCGGCTACTGCCGGTATTGCTGAATGCGCGTGGTGCGCAGGCCGGCGAGGCCGTGCTGGTCGATCGAGTACTGCCAGGAGAGGAATTCCTCGACCGTCAGCGTATAGCGCGCGCAGGCTTCCTCGAGGGAGAGGAGGCCGCCGCGCACCGCGGCAACGACCTCCGCCTTGCGGCGGATGACCCACCGTTTGGTGGTCGGGGGCGGCAGGTCCGCGATGGTCAGCGGACTGCCATCGGGCCCGATGACATATTTGACCCTCGGGCGATGGGGCTCGGTCATAGGGATATACTCACTACTCGACTGACGAATACTGGGCGGAAAATACCCCGCTCCGCTTAAAAATTGACTAAGCGGGACGGCGTAAACGTCCGAGGATTGCCCGGCGTCCGCTAACGTTTTGGTTACGGTTGGATCATGCGATCCATTGGCCGCGAGCGCAAGCGCCCCGGCGCCGCCGGTAGAATGAGACGGCTCAGGGCGCCTGGCGGGCGCCTGCGTGGATGTCGGGATCGTCGGTGCCGGGCTCACGGGTCGAATGTCCCCCGCCTTACGCGCCCGAACGCACGATGCGCTTGACCTTGTCGACCGAATAATCCTGCCCGTTGACCGAGAGCACCGGCGGGGTCTGCGTCAGATCGACGGAATCGACGGTGCCCTCGGCCTCGGTGGAGACGGTGACAGGCTGCTTGCTGGCGTCGGCCGCCGTGACGCCGATGGTGTAATTGCCGTCCGGCCACTTCACGCCGTTGTTGCCGTAGCCGTTCCAGGCGTAGCTCTGGGTGCCGGCGTTGAGCGCGATGTTGCCGCTGTAGACGGTCTGGCCGTTCGAAGCCTTGATCGTCACCGTCCCGGTGGCCGGCTTGCCGGCGGTCAGGTTCCAGGTGGCCTTGCCGTTGGCGAGAGCGGTCGCGGCGCCGTCCACCACCACGGTCGCGCCCACGTAGTTGAGCGCCGTGGTGGACTGCGCGGTCTGCTGCAGGGCCACCAGGGACTTGAGCTGGTCGTTGCCCTTCATCTGCTGCTCGACCTGGGCGAACATCACCAGCTGCTGGGTGAACTGGTTGGTGTTGAGCGGATCGAGCGGGTTCTGGTTCTTGAGCTGCGTGGTGAGCAGGGTCAGGAAGGTGTTGAAGTTGTCGGCGATGCCGACGGTGGCGCTGGAGCTGCTGCTCGCGCTCGCGCTCGCGCTCGAACTGGCGCTCGCCGCCGCCGAGGTCGGGGTGATGGCGGTCGCTGCCGCGGGCGAAACGGTCATGGCGGTTCCTCAGACCTGGATGTCGACGCCGCCGACGCGGCCGAGATAGCGGCCGTAGCCGTTGGGGCGGGCCCCGGCGGCGGACGTCTCGTCGGCGAGCACGATGTGGCCGGCGGCGTTGCCGCCCGATTGCTGTTGCTGCTGCTGCTGCTGCTGTTGTTGCTGCTGCTGGCCGGCGAAAGAATCCCGCAGCGAAAACTGCAACCCGTTATCGGCCGTCTTGAAGCCGGCGTCATGCAGGGCGCGCTGCAGGCCAGAAGCGTCGCGCTGCAGCAGCGCGAGCGTGTCCTTGCGCTCGGCCATCAAATGCGAGGTGACCTGGCCGTCCTTGTCGACCGAAAGCTTGACGTCGACGCGGCCGAGCTCGGGCGGATCGAGGCGGATCGAGAAGCTGTTCTTGCCGGCCGAAACGCGCGCGGCGATGGCGACGGCGAGGCCGGGCACCGGCACGGGTGTCGCCGGTGGCTGTTGCGGCGTCGCCGCCGCGCTGGCAGCCTGCGCGGCGGGCTGGGTGTTCGGCGCCGGCATATTGGCCTGCGCATTGGCGAGGGCCTGCGCGGTGCCGGTTGCCGACGGCGCCGGGCCGGCCTGGGTGTTGGCCGCAGCACCGGTCGTCGCGTTGGCCGGCTTGAGGGAGCGATCAGCGGCAGCCTTTTCGCTGTGGTGGGTGGCGGCCGCTTTCTGCGCGGCGGCGAGCTGCTGGCTATCGGGTGCCGGCGGCGGCTTGGCGCTGCCCTCGACGGTCTTCGGGGCGGGCGCCGTCTCGGCCTGGGATGCGGTCTTTCCGGCCTGCGCCACGCCTTTTTCCGCCTGTGCCCCACTTTTTTCAGCTAAGGCGGCGGCAGCTCCGGCGCCCTTGTCGGACGCGATCGCCGCAACAGTCACTTTGGTCTTGGCCGATTCCTTGCCGCCGTTTTGCGTTGGCTCGTGCTGCGCGATGCCTTGCGTCGCGACGGCAGCGGCGGTAGCGGCGGCATTGGTGGCGCCGGCGCCCTGAGCGTTGGCCTGTGCCTGCTGAGCCGCGGGTTGCGCCGCCGCCGCATCGGGGGTAGCGGCTTTGGCGGCGTCGGCGGATTTGTCGGACTTGCTCGATTTGCCGGCGTGGTCCGACTTCTTGGTTTCGGCGGTCTTGTCGCCGGCGGTTGAGGCACTCTTTTTCTTGTTCTTGCCGCTGGCCGTCGGCAGTGGATCCTGCGCGGCCGTCTCGTCAGTCTTTGTCTGGTTCTTGGTTGTGCCCTTGCCCTTGCCGGCATCGGCCTTTTGGCCGGTCGTTCCCGAGGCGGTTTCGCTTTGGCCCTTGCCGGAGACGCTGTTATTGGCCGGCTTTTCCGCCTTTTGATCGGATTTTGGGCTGGTTTTGGCGTCCTGGCCGGCCCTTGGCGCGCCGCTCGCGGCTGGCGGCGCGCTTGCGTCCTGGCCCGCCGGCTGGGGAGCCGGCAGTGAACTGTCGATCAGGCTGTCGAATGCGGAACCACCCGTGTTCGCCGGGCCGGATCGGGCCGACGTGGTGCGGGCAGGGGGCAGGCTGTGGTTCGATACGGCCGTTTCCGACGCGACTTGCGGCACTGCTGGGAACCTCCGGATATCCGGCCTTTCCGGTAGCAATCGCCGGGCCAGCCGGTCTCCGAATAAATACTCATGATTTCAATCAGTTACATATATAACGTGGACTTAACGTGTTATTGGTCGGCAGAGCCTGCATGCCGGGCTCGGCAAGATTTGCCGCCGCCCGCCGCCGCCCCGGCCATCCTCGCGGCCATTCTCTCGCCGCCGGTCCGCTGTAAGGCCCGGCCTGCGGGGGAGGGCTCATTGCGCCACCTCCCCCGGCACCTATAGTAAGAAGCATCATGCTCAACACCCTCGACCTTGCCGGCCGTCCCGAAGCCACCCGTGTCGTCGTCGCCATGTCCGGCGGCGTCGACTCGTCGGTGACCGCGGCGCTGCTCAAGGCCGAGGGCTATGACGTGGTGGGCGTGACCCTGCAGCTCTACGACCACGGCGCCGCCACCCACCGCAAAGGCGCCTGCTGCGCCGGCCAGGACATTTACGACGCCCGCCGTGTCGCCGAGCGGCTCGGCATTCCGCATTACGTGCTCGACTACGAAAGCCGCTTCAAGGAAGCGGTGATCGACCGTTTCGCCGAAAGCTACATCCACGGCGAGACGCCGGTGCCGTGCGTCGACTGCAATATGGCGATCAAGTTTCACGACCTGCTCGACACCGCGCGCGAGCTCGGCGCCAAGGCGCTCGCCACCGGCCATTACGTCGCCTCGCGCCGTCTGCCGTCCGGCGGCCGCGGGCTCTTCCGCGCGCGCGAGGCCGAGCGCGACCAGAGCTATTTCCTGTTCGCGACCACGCGCGAGCAACTCGAGCTCCTGCGCTTCCCGCTCGGCGAGCGCAGCAAGGCCGAGACGCGTGAGCTCGCGCGCGAATTCGGCCTCGCGGTCGCCGACAAGCACGACAGCCAGGACATCTGCTTCGTGCCGAGCGGTCATTACGTGGACGTCATCGAGCGGCTGAAGCCGGGCGCGGCGGAAGCGGGCGCGATCGTCGATCTCGACGGTCAGGTGCTGGGCGCGCATTCGGGCATCATTCATTATACCGTCGGCCAGCGCCGCGGTTTGGGCGTCGCCACCGGCACGCCGCTCTACGTGGTGCGGCTCGACGCCGAGCGCCGCCAGGTCGTGGTCGGCCCGCGCGAGGCGCTGCGCATGCGCCGCATCGTGCTGCGCGACATCAACTGGATCGGCGACGGCACGCTCGATCAGGCGCTCGCCGACGACCGCCTGGAGGTGTTCGTCAAGGTGCGCTCGACCCGGCCGCCGCAGGCCGCCTGGTTGCACCGCCGCGAAGACGGCTACGCGGTAGATCTTGTGGACGGCGAACACGGCGTCTCACCGGGCCAGGCCTGCGTGTTCTACGATGCGTCCGAGGGTCAGGCCCGTGTGCTCGGCGGCGGATTCATCCGCAGCGCGTTGCCGGCGGGCGAGGGATTGCCGGCGCCCGACCGGTCGGTGGCGGCGGCGGGGTTGAGCGGCTGACGCCGCCGACCGCCTTGGGATCGTTGCCGTTTTGGGATAGTTTCTCGTAATAGTTTCTCGGAATAGTCTCTTGGGATAGTTTTTTGGCTTCATCGTCGAAGCTGCCGAATCCGCGCAACGACGGAACAGAGGCGACAGCTTCTCAGTTGGGAGTGATGGATCGGCGGCGGATGGGTACGGGGGCGAACATCGACAGGGAGGGCATCGAGCGCGCGTATGCGCGCTGGGCGCCGATCTATGACGCGGTCTTCGGCGCGGTATTCGCGCCCGGGCGCCGCGCGGCAATCGCGGCGGCCGAAGATTTCTGCGGGTCGGGCGGCGGCCGTATCCTGGAGGTCGGCGTCGGCACCGGCATTTCGCTGCCCGCCTACGCGCCCGCCAACCGTGTGGTCGGCATCGACCTCTCCGCGCCGATGTTGCGCAGGGCGCAGGCGCGCGTCGAAGAGCACGGTCTGCAAAACGTCGAGGTGCTGGCGGTAATGGACGCCGAGCATCTGGCGCTGCCCGACCAATCCTTCGACGTGGTGGTGGCGCAGTTCGTCATCACCACCGTGCCGCATCCGGAAGCCGCGCTTGACGAATTCTTCCGCGTGATCCGGCCCGGCGGCGAGATCATCCTGGTCAACCACATCTGCGCCGATGCCGGTCCGCGCTACCTGTTCGACAAGACCATTGCGCCGGTGGCGCGCTGGCTTGGCTGGCGCACCGAATTCCCGTTCGCGGTTCTGACCGATTGGGCGGCGCGCCACGGCGGCGTGCGGGTGATCGAGCGCCGCGAGATGCCGCCGCTCAATCATTTCACGCTGGTGCGCTTCGAGCGCCTCGCCGGTCCGATGGCCGCCGCCGCGGAGTAAGGGGGCCAGCAACCGGCTTGGAACCGGGCCGGGCGGGCGGCGGTTATCCTTCGTTGAGCGAACACGCCGACGGAGGAGCAGGTGATGCTTGCGACAATCCGAACGTTTGGTCTTACCGTTCTGGCGGGGGCGCTGCTGGCCCCAAGCTTGGCGGCGGCGCAGGCGCCCCCCAACGCCAACAAGCCGCGTCCGCTGCCGGAGAAAAAGCTGAGCGGTCCGAAAGACTGCGTCAAAACCCGCGCCACGACCGGGCCGGGGCTGGCCGCCAAGGCGACGAAGGGGCGCGCGCTGAGCGAGAGGCTCGCCCGCGCCAATGGCGTTATCTGCCCGCCGCCGCGCACGGATCCGGAAATGGCCAAGCCGGCGCCGGGCGGCGGCACCATGCCGGTCATCCGGCCACCGGGCGGCGGCAAGCGCCACCGCGGAATCGAGCCGAAATAGCCCGTTGACCCGGCTTCCGGCGCCGCGCACCGGGGAATGGCCGGCTTTGCTTGACAGCCTTCGCCTGCCCTCCCTATATCGCCCCATTCCAGCGTTCGCCGGAAGCCGGTGGCGGGGTAGCTCAGCTGGTTAGAGCAGCGGAATCATAATCCGCGTGTCGGGGGTTCGAGTCCCTCCCTCGCTACCAATATTCCCTTGTCCGGCCCGGAGACATGGCTGACGATCGGCCACTGGTTCGCGTAGCGGACCGGCTGGAAAAGATCGGCGGCGCCAAGCTCTTCATCGGCAAGCTGAGAAGTTCAAGACGCCGAGCGCCGTCGGCGGGGAATTCGAGGGCGCGTGCGGCCTGACGGCGCACAGGCTGCGGGAGCCTTCCGTCACGGGCCTTTACCCCGCGTCACGCAGGACCATGTCCGCGGCCTTTTCGCCGATCATGATGACGGCGGCGTTGGTGTTGCCGGAGACGACGGTCGGCATGACCGAGGCGTCCGCGATCCGCAGGCCGTCAAATCCGCGCAGGCGCAGCTCTTCGTCGACCACGGCGTTGGCGTCCGGCCCCATGCGGCACGTGCTGGTCGGGTGAAAGATCGTCGTGCCTTTGTCGCGGGCGAATTGCAGGAGCTCGTCGTCGCTCTGGCACGCGGGACCGGGGTTGAGCTCTTCGTCCACGTACCGCGCCATCGCCGGCGCGGTCATGATCCGGCGCATCAGCTTCATGCCCTTGACGAGGACATCGCGGTCGGCGGGAACAGATAGATAATGCGGCTGGATGGCTGGCGGTGCGGCCGGATCCGCCGATTTAATGCGGACGAAGCCCCGGCTTTGCGGGCGCAACTGGCAGACCGACGCGAGGAAGCCGGGAAACTTGTGCAGCGCCTGGCCGACGCCGTCGGCGCTGAACAGAATGAAATGGATCTGCACGTCGGGGCTCGGCAGGTCCGGCTCGGTCTTGAAGAAACCGCCGGCATAGCCGGCGCCGATCGTCAGAAAGCCGCGCCGGAACAGCAGGTAGTTCAGCCCGGCGGCGAGCCGGCGGGGAAGGCTCGCCATCATGTCGTTGATCGTGTTCGGCTCCGTGCCGCGATAGTTGAAACGCGACTGATAGTGGTCCTGAAGATCGGCCCCGACGCCGGGCATGTCGGCGACGACGGCGATGCCGTGCTCGCGCAGCAGTGCGGCCGGGCCGACGCCGGAGAGCTGCAGAAGCTGCGGCGAGTTGAATGCGCCGCCCGACAGGATGACTTCGCGGCCGGCGCGGACGGTGCGGGTCTGGCCGTCCTTGCGGTATTCCACGGCGACCGCGCGGCGGCCGTCGAAGACGACGCGCGAGGCCAGTGCGTTCGAGATCACCGCGAGATTGGGTCGGCGCCGCGCGGGCCTGAGATAGCCGCGCGCCGTCGAGCAGCGGCGGCCGTTGCGCGCCGTCAACTGGTAATAGCCGGCGCCTTCCTGCGACGCGCCGTTGAAATCGTCGGTTTCCGGAAATCCGGCCTGCTTCGCCGCGTCGATGAACGCGTCGCACAGCGGATGGCGCTCCACGTCGGAGACCGCCAGCGGACCGCCGGTGCCGTGCAGGTCGCATCGGCCCGCGGCTCTGGTCTTCCGCCTTGCGGAAATAGGGCAGCACGTCATCGAACGACCAGCCGGTATTGCCGAGCTGGCGCCAGTGATCGAAATCCTCGGCCTGGCCGCGGACGTAGAGGAGCCCGTTGATCGAGCTGGATCCGCCGAGCAGCTTCCCGCGCGGCTGGACGATCCGGCGTCCGCCGAGCTCCGGTTCCGGCTCCGTCGAATAGAGCCAATTCACGCGAGGGTCGGTAAACAGCTTGCCGTAGCCGAGCGGGACGTTGACCCAGAAACGGTTATCGTGGCCGCCGGCCTCGATCAGCGCCACCCGGTGGCGGCCCGATGCGGACAACCGTTCCGCCAGCACGCAACCGGCACTGCCCGCGCCGACAATCACGAAATCGAATTCGCCCCCCTGCAACGTCTTGCTCCGCTTTTCCCCGGTGAAAATCTCGAGCGCCCGTCGCCAGTCTCGATGCGCCAGTCTCGGAAGGCCGCGCGTGTCCACAAAGCGGACAATTCGTCCACGTATGATGTTACCGAGCGCACGGATTTGGCGTCAAGCTGGATGGCGGCGGCGGAGCAATCGCCGTTGACGCAAGTTCGGACTTAGCCGGCGCTGCTCGACGCCTGCGTGAAGGAAGGCTTTTGCGTCGGGTCGCGATATGGAATGCGCCCGGACGATGCCACGCGCAAGCACCGCAAGGCGCGCGCAGGGCCGCTGCCGGCCCCGCGTGGCGCGTCACATGAGCAGCTTCGGCAGGGTCATCGACAATGCCGGTATGCTCACGAGCAGGGCCACGCGGATAAAGTCGGCGATGAGGAACGGGATGGTGCCGAGCGCCACGGTCTCGAAGCGCAGATCCTCGACCGAGGCCGAGATGACGTAGAGGTTCATGCCAAGCGGCGGCGTAATCAGCCCGATCTCCACGACCGATACCACGAGCACGCCGAACCAGATCGGGTCGTAGCCGAGGTGGGTGATGATCGGGAACACGATCGGCAAGGTGATCAGCATCATCGACAGGCTGTCGAGGAAACAGCCGAGAATGACGTAGATGAGGAGGATCACGATGACGACGCCGATCGGCGGCAGGCCGAGATCGCCGATCCAACTGACGATGACGGTCGGCAGCGTCGAGGTCTCGATGAAGAATTGCAGCACCGACGTGCCGATCAGGATCATGAACAGCATGCCGGTGGTGGCGGCGGTCTCGATCAGCGCGTCGCGGGTCACCTGCCAGGTGAGTTGACCGCGCAGCGCGGCGAGCACGATGGCGCCGAAGGCGCCGACGCCGGCCGCCTCGGTCGGCGAGAAGATGCGGGCGTAGATGCCGCCCATGACCAGCAGGAACAGGCCGAGGATCGGCGCCATCTGCCGGATGGCGGCGAGGCGGCCGATCGTGTCCGGCCGTTGGGTGCGTGGCGCCCAGTCCGGCTTCAGGGTGGCCATGATATAGATGGCCAGCATGTAGAGCCCGGCGGCCAAGATGCCCGGGATCATGCCGGCCAGGAACATCTGGCCGATCGACTGCTCGGTGAGCAGCGCGTAGATCACCATGATGATCGACGGCGGGATCAGGATGCCGAGCGTGCCGCCGGCGGCGAGCGCCCCCGACGTGAGGCGGCGGTCGTAGCCGATCTCGGTCATTTCGGGCACGGCGACCCGCGCCATGGTCGCGGCGGTCGCCAGGCTCGATCCGCACACCGCGCCGAACAGCGCGCAGGCGCCGATGGTGGCGGAGGCCAAGCCGCCGCGCCAATGACCGATCAGGGAATTTAGCGATTGGTAGAGGGAGGCGGAGAGGCCGGCGCGTGAGGCGAAGGCGCCCATCATGACGAAGAGCGGAATGACCGACAGCGCGTAGCTCGACGTGGTGGTGTAGGGCTGCGAGCCGAGCACGAAGCCGAGGCTGGTCCAGCCGTTCAGCACGACGCCACCGATAATGCCGACCATGCCCATGGCGATGGCGATCGGGATGCGGAGCCCTATCAGGATCAACAGCGCGACGAGGCCGGCGACGCCGACGAGGGGAGCTGACACGGGGACCTACCTCGCGTTCGGCGAGCGCAGCTCGCGGATAAACAGCCAGACATTGACCAGCGCGCCCAGGCCGATCCCGATCAGCAACGGAATCCAGTACCAGACCAATGGGATACCGATCGACTGGCTGCGGGTGCCGTAGGAATAGGCGCTCATCATCTGGTCGAATCCGAACCAGGCGGCGCCGGCGAGAAAGGCGAAGGACAGAATGGCCGCCACGAGGCGCAGCACTTTTTGCGCGCCCGGCGGCATGCGGCTGGTGAACACGTCGATGGAAACGTGCTGGTCGGCGGCAAAGCCGTAGGGGATCGCCAGCATCGAGCCGACCATGGTGCACAAGGTCACGATATCGGTGAGGCCCGGCACGGTCAGCGTGCTGACGGAGCGTAGCGCAATGTCGGTAACGGTAAGCGCGACGGCGACGAGGAAACCGATCGTGCCGAGTAGCGCCAACAAGAGCGTCGCCCGTTTCAAGGGATGACTCCGGCTGGAGGAGGCGGGAACGGCGGCGCGGGCCGCCGTTCCCAATCATGTCGGATCATTTGCAGGCTGAGACAGCCTGACGGATGTCGCCGTAGATCTTCTTGGCACTGGCCGGCGGAAGACCCGAGGACTTCGCCAGGTAGGTGGCGATGACCGGCTGCAGGCGCTTCTGCCACTCGGCGCGCTTGGCGTCCGACATGGGCACGATCACGTTGCCGTGCGCCTTGGCGGCCTGGATCGCCTGCTGATCGGTGTCGTGCCACCACTTGCCCCAATGGGCGAACATCGTGTTGCTGACGTTGTCGATCACCTTGCGGATGTCCGGCGGCAGGCCGTCGTAACGGTGCTGGTTCATCACGATGTACATCGCGACCGGATTGATGCGGGCGTCGAGGTGATAGTGCAGCACCTCATAGAGCTTGAACGCGCCCACCGGCCCCCAGGGCATGATGTTGCCGTCGACCACGCCGCGCTCGACGCTCTCGTAGATCTGGGTCGGCGGCATGCCGACCGGGGTGGCGCCGATGTAGTTGAGCATGGCGGTGATCGCCGGCGTCGGCGTGCGGACGCGCATGCCCTTGAGCTGGTCGAGGCTCGTGATCTTCTTGGTGGTGTGCGCGGCGCTCGGCTCGGTCACCGTCAGATAGAGAATGTGCGTGCCGGGAAAGTCGGGCTTCAACTCGTTCTCGACCTTCATCAGCGCGCAGGTGCCGATGGTGGCGTTGGGCACGGCGAAGGGCAGCTCGGCGAGCACCGTGCGCGGATGCTGGCCGCGCGGGATCGACGGGATGCCGACGGCGACGTCGACCACGCCGGCGCGGACCTGGTCGAACTGCTTGGTCGCATGACCCAGCGCCGAGCCGGCGTCATAGAAGGTGAAATGCACCTGGCCGTGGGTTTTCTTCTCGATCTCCTTCGCCCACGGCACCATGGCCAGCTTCAGAATGAAGTGCGTCGACGGGAACATGGTCGACACTTTGAGCTCGTACTTGGCGGCGTCGGCCGTTCCAAGCGTCCAGCTCACGCCCAATGCGAGCGCGAGGATGGCTGCTGTCTTTCTCATTGGCATTTCCTCCCTGTTGCGATTTTCATGCGGCTCCTGCCGCACCACTTAGGCCGTCTCTTCGGCCGCTTCGACGTAGTCGATCAGCTTCGACTTGTATTCGCTGCGCGGCAGCGTTCCCGGCGGCACCAGCTGGATATCCGTGGTGACGACGAGCTTGTCGCGCAGGCGCTGGCGGATGCGCTCGGGCAGGCCGCCATCGCCGCCGCTTTCGCCGCTTTCGACCAGCACCTTGAGCGGCGGGCTTTGCTTGACGCCGCGATGGCCCGGGCGCACCGAGATGACGCCGGTCACCGCCGGCGCGAATTCGTTGACCACCTCGCGAATGGCGGAGGGGAAGACGTTGACGCCGCGCACGATCAGCATGTCGTCCGTGCGTCCGATGCAGCGCACGCGCGGCGACGTGCGTCCGCAGCGGCAGGTGCTCGTATGAATGACGACGTGGTCGCGCGAGCGGAAGCGCAGCATCGGCGCGCCCTGGTGGGAGAGGTGGGTATAGACCATCTCGCCGGTTGCGCCGTCGGTCATCGGCACCGCCTTGCCGGTGGCCGGATCGATCA
This sequence comes from uncultured Pseudomonadota bacterium, assembly GCA_963829755.1. GTDB lineage: Bacteria > Pseudomonadota > Alphaproteobacteria > Rhizobiales > Xanthobacteraceae > Pseudolabrys. The sequence goes on from CAWHJV010000012.1 coordinate 106,292, forward strand.
GCTCGATATGCACGAAGCCGCGGGCGCAGAAGTGCATGCCGGCTTGTTCTTCGCACTCGCCCCACAGCGAGGGACCGATATCGCCGATCCCCATGGCTTCGGTGACGCGCGCGCCCCAGGCCCGCTCGAGCTTGGCACGCATGGCCGGCTCGCCGCCGCCGGGCTCGCCGGCGACCAGGATGCGTTCGACGGTGCTGTTGGGCAGGTCGATATCGCGTTGCTTCGCCCACTCCGCGAGATGGAGCGCGTAGGAGGGCGTGCAGACGAGGGCCTGCGGCTTGAGCCGTGTCACCGCCGCCATCAAGCGTTCGGTGTTGCCGGTGCCGACCGGAATGTGGCACAGCCCGACACGCGCGAACGAGTTCGAGCGCGGCGCCCGCCACGAATGGGCCGGCGTTGTAGGTGGTGACGATGCGTTGCCCCCGCTTCACGCCCGAGGCGGCGTAGCTGCGCGCCGAGGTGCGCACCCAGTTCTCGACGTCGCCGGCGGTGAGGGGGATGTAGCTCGGGGTGCCGGTGGTGCCGCTGGTGGAGTAGATGCGCGCGAGATCGTCCATCGGCGCCGCCAGGTGGGTGCCGATGGGGTCGGCCTCGCTGCGCGAGGCGCGCAACTCGTCCTTCTCGGTCAGCGGCAAGGCGCCGATATTGCCGATGCCGCCGACCTTGCCGGCCGAATCGAACCCGGCCGCGGCGAGTTTGTCCTGATAGAAGCGCGAGCGTTCGAGCAGATACGGGATCTGTTGGCGGTAGAGCACGTCGTCGCGGCTCTGCTGTTCGCGCCAGGGCAGGGATTCGATATCCGGTTCGTGCATTGCCACGGTTCTTATTCGTTCGGTTCGTAGGAGATGGCTTCCTCGGCGTGCGACGCCATCAGGAAGCCGATCTGGTTGTCTTGTTCCTCGGCGAGGTGAGCGAGCAGGCCGCCGGTGCGGGCCAAGAGCGGAATGGCCTTGACCATGGCGGGCGGAAAGCCGAGGTCGAGCAGCACCGCGGCGATGGTCATCGACACGTTCATGACGAGCGGCTTGCCCCAGGCATCCGCGACGGCTTTTTCGAAGGCGCTGGCGAGCGCGATATGAGGACCGGCGACGCCGCGTTCCTTGGCCAGTGCCAGGATGCGTTGCGCGCGCGGATCGACCGGCCGGTGCAGCGGATGGCCGAAGCCCGCCATCTTGCCGCCGCGGGCGCGGGTCTCCGTGGCGATTGAGGCGGCGACGGCATCGGCGGCCTCGCCGGCCTCGACGCGTTGCTTGGCGTCGTTCAGCAGCTTGCCGCAGAGCTCCGAGGTGCCGAGCACGACCGTGCCGCAGCCCAGTATGCCCGCCGCCACCGCCGCCTGTAAGGATTGCGGGTCGGCGTCATAGGTCATGCGCGCGGCGACCGCGGTCGGCGTCAGGCCGTGTTCGGCGATGGCGATCAGCAGCAGGTCGAGGAAATAGCGCTGGTCTTCGCTCGGCTCGCGCCCGGTGACCAGGAAAAAGAAGTAATCGGTGAAACTCATGCGGCCCATGAGGTCGCCGCAGAGATCGCGGCCACGGATCGTGATGCTGTTGGCGTCCGCGGTGGCGATGGCCGAGCTGGCCTTGCCCTGCTTTCCGATAAGCATTCGATGTCGCTCCCTGGCCCGGTCGCGGCAGCGCGCGCAGCACGCCCGCCCTGATCCGGCACCTTATGGGGCCGAGACGGTCCGGCTTCCGGCCGGTCCCTCTTGTCGCCCGTTTCTTATCGGCCAATATTGTAGGACAATCTTGTACGCGTCAACCTTGCCTTGGCCGTTGTGCCCGGCTAAGCGGTGGGAGCAGGCAGCAAGGACGATTGGGAATGAGCGAGCAGCGCGCGGAAACCACGGCGAAGATGCGCGGCGGTACCGTCGACCGGCTGGTCGAGGGCCTGCGCAACGGCATCCTCATGCACCGCTACGCACCGGGGCAGGTTCTGATCGAGGCGGATCTGACGCGCGATTTCGGTGTCAGCCGCGGCCCCCTGCGCGAAGCCTTTCGTCATCTTTCGGCGGAAGGGCTGCTGCAACTGGTGCCGAACCGCGGCGCGCTGGTGCGCCGGCTTTCCCGCAAGGAGGCCGAGGATCTGTTTCAGATTCGCACCGCGCTGGAAGCGCTCGCCGTCCGCCTCGCCGCCCAGTCGATCGATCAGGGCGACAACCGGCAACGGTTCGAGGCTGCGACAAAGGCGATCTGGGACGAGACGCCGCGCCGCTCGGGGCCGGCCTATCACGAGGAGAACCGCCTCTTTCATCTGGCGATCCTGGATATCTGCGGCAATCAGAAGCTGGTGGAGTTGAGCCGCCAGCAACAGCTTCCGCTCATCATGTTGCAGCTCAGTGGCGTGATGACGCCCCAGATGTACGAGGATTCGGTCGCCGAGCACCGCGCCGTCGTGCGCGCCATTCTGGCCGGCGACGCCGACGCGGCGGAGGCGGCCATGCGTCAGCACATGGAGCGGGCGAGCCGCATCACGGAGTCGATGCCCGAATCCGTATTCAGGGGCTGAAGCCGCCCGAACACGACGACCGACACGTCAACGCGGCGGTCAAACCGCCGACACGCCAACGAATAGGGGAGGACACCATGACCGACATCAACATGCTGCTGCCCACATCGCTGGTCGGCTCCTACGCGCAGCCCGATTGGTTGATCGATCGTGCGAAGCTGGCCAAACGCTTTCCGCCGCGGGTGCGGGCGTTGGAGTTGTGGCGGGTCGATCCGCAATGGCTCAAGGAAGCGCAGGATGACGCCACCCTGCTGGCCATCCGCGATCAGGAGCGGGCCGGCCTCGACATCGTCACCGACGGCGAGGTGCGCCGCGAAAGCTACTCGAACCGGTTTGCGACGGCGCTCGAAGGCGTCGACCTCGACAACCCCGGCACCGCGCTCGACCGCAGCGGCCATCCCAATCCGGTGCCGCGGGTGACCGGCAAGATCAAGCGCAAGCATGCGGTGGAAGCCGATGATGTCGTCTTTCTGCGCGCCAATACAGACCGCCGGATCAAGATGACGGTGCCCGGGCCCTTCACGATGTCGCAGCAGGCCCAGAACGACTTCTATGCGAGCACGAGGGAGATGGCGCTCGATTATGCCGTGGCGGTGAACGAGGAGATTCGCGATCTATTCGCCGCGGGCGCCGACATCGTGCAAATCGACGAACCCTACATGCAGGCGCGCCCCGAAAAGGCCCGGGAATACGGCATCGAAGTGCTGAACCGCGCGCTCGACGGCGTCGAGGGCGAGACCGCCGTGCACATCTGCTTCGGCTACGCGGCCGTCATTCACGAGCGGCCGCCCGGTTATTCGTTCCTTCCGGAACTGGCGGAATCGAAGGCCGATCAGATCTCCGTCGAGACCGCGCAGTCGTCGCTCGATTGCAGCGTGCTCGGGACATTGCCGGACAAGGGCATCATCCTCGGCGTGCTGGACCTGTCGGATCCGACCATCGAGACGCCGGAAACGGTGGCGGCGCGCATTCGGCGGGCCTTGCCGCACGTGTCGGCGGATCGCGTCACCATCGCGCCGGATTGCGGGCTGAAATATCTGCCGCGCCATGTCGCCTTCGCGAAGATGAAGGCGATGGCGCAAGGCGCCGCCATCGTGCGCGCCGAGCTGGCGGGCTAAAGCGGGCGTCGTCGCCTCGGGCCGGGACCGGCAGCATGGGCGTTCAAGCCCATGCGGTCCCGGCGAGGGGCCGCGCGGCAAGCCGGGACGGATTGCCCTGACGTTCGCGACACGCGCGCCGGACAACGCCGGCGCTCACATGCGTCGCGAAACCGGTTTCGCCGAGGGAGCGCCCGCGCGGCGCGTCAGGCGACCGGGTCGAGCGCCTTGCAGTCGCGCGGCCGCCCAGCCGATCTTGATGTCATCTGACCTTCGCTCATTTCCCGTTTCTGGCCGCGGTTGCGCACCTTGGCGATGAATTCGGGATTGCCCGCGACCGACATGCGAATGCGGATGTGGTCACCGAGGTAGATCATCTCTTCGATGCGCCCGGTCACGGTGTTGTCGAGGCTCTCGGGGTTGTCGAACTCGACACGCTCGGGCCGCAGCGACAGCGTGGTCGAATCGCCGACTCCGCCGACGTTGACCTTCTCGGCCTTCAGCAGCGTTCCGTCCGCCAGGCGGACGTCGCACACCGTGCCGTTCATGGCCTCGATCTTGCCCGTCAGCTTGTTGTTCTCGCCGATGAACTGGGCGACGAACGAATTCTGCGGGGCTTCGTAAAGCTCGTCGGGCGTCGAAAGCTGCTGCACGATGCCTTCGTTGAAAACGGCCACGCGGTCCGACATCGTCAGCGCTTCGGTCTGGTCGTGCGTGACGTAGATCGCGGTGACGCCGAGGTTCTCGTGGATGTGCTTGATCTCGTACTGCATCTGCTCGCGCAGCTGCTTGTCGAGCGCGCCGAGCGGTTCATCCATCAGGACGATCTCGGGCTCGAACACCAGCGCCCGGGCGACGGCGACGCGCTGCTGCTGCCCGCCCGAGAGCTGTCCGGGGCGCCGATTTCCGAACTGAGGCAGTTCAACCATTTCCAGCGCGCGCTGGATCTTCTTCTGTTGCGTCGCCTTGTCGATGCCGCGCACCTGCAGCGGAAACGCCAGGTTTTCCGCGACTGTCATGTGCGGAAAGAGGGCGTAATTCTGAAAGACCATGCCGGCGCCGCGCTTGTGCGGCGGCACGTCGTTGATCGGCTTGCCGTTCAGGTAGATTTCGCCCGACGTGACGGTCTCGAAGCCGGCCAGCATCATCAGGCACGTCGTCTTGCCGGAGCCCGACGGCCCCAGCATCGTCAGGAACTCGCCGCGCTGGATGTCGAGATTGAGCTCCTTTACGACGACAGTCTCGCCGTCATAGCTTTTTTGGACCTTGTCGAACCGGACTTCTGCACCCCGATTTTCCGCCATCGCTATTTTCCCCTCAAATTCTTGGTCTTATACTTGCTCGCAGCGCACAAACAGCGGCGATGGCCCCCCATCGCATGATGTCAAGCCGCCAGCTTTTCCGTCATGGCCGCCGCCGTCAACCTTCTTCATCGTGCCGCTGCTGTTTTCTTGGCAATATTCGCGCCACACTGCATCGACGGCGCGCAAGCACGTGCGAACAGAGAACGGCAGTGCAAACAGGGAACGGCAGTGCAACATGAGCAATGAAGCGCGCGAACAATGCGCTCGATCGCGCCGCCGCCGTCCCGGAAATTCCGCCCGGAAAATCGTGTGCGCGTCGGTAGCCTGTGCTGCATCATGCGATGGCGCGTCCAATTTTACGCCCTGATATGAGGAAGTTGGCTCCATCTCACGCGCAATCTTAAATGAATGTAATCTCGGTCTTGAAACAAAGTGCCATAAGGTGTGAAATGCATCCTGAGGCAAATGGAGTGTGTTGCTGGGTGCGACTGTGGAATTGAATATGTGATCGGCGCGCATTTGCGCTAATTTGACGCACCTTGCACTGATTGTCGCCGCTCGCTGGAGGATGCGGCCCGATTATTGCCTCCATGGGCCTGCAGCCGATTGAGCAAATTCACCGCCCAGTGATGCGTGTTGCATCAGGATAAGGGAAGAGAGGAGTTCCGATGACAAAAAAATCTCATAGCGACCACGAGCATTTTCCGCTGACCAGGCGCGATATGATGAGCCTGGGAGCGACGACGTTCGGCCTCGTGTCGCTGTCGTCGATCGGCACGCTGCTGGAAACCCGCGCTGCCCTGGCTGCGGACAGCAAGACGATCAACCTCGTGTCGTGGGGTGGCGCCTACCAGATGAGCCAGATCAAAGGCTATCAGGAGCCCTACACCAAGAAGACCGGTATCGGCTTCAACAATATCGAAAAGTCCGCGAATGGTCCGGCGCTGATCACGGCGCAGGAGCAGAGCGGCAACATCAACTGGGACATCGTCGACATTCTGCAGGCGCCGGCGGCCCGGCTCTACGACCAGGGCCTGCTGCAGGAGATCGACTACGACAAGGATCTCGCCAAGGCGCCCGACGGAACGCCCGCCACCCAGGATTTCATCGAGGGCTCGCTGGGCGGCGACGGCAAGAAGGGCGGCTTCGTCCCCGAGATTTCGTACAACACCATGTTCGGCTACAACAAGAAGGCCTTCCCCAACGGGGCGCCGCAGTCGATCAAGGACGTCTTCGACGTCAAGAAATTCCCCGGCAAGCGGGCGCTGCAAAAGATCCCGGCCGGCAATCTCGAATGGGCGCTTTACGCCGACGGCGTGTCGCGCGACAAGATCTACGACGAGCTGAAGACCAAGGCCGGCGTCGACCGCGCCTTCAAGAAGCTGGACGAGCTCAAACCGCATGCGATCTGGTGGAGCCAGGGCGCCCAGCCGCCGCAGATGCTGGCGCAGAAGGACGCGGTCATCGCGTCGGCCTATAACGGCCGTATCTTCAACGCGATCGCCGCGGACAATCAGCCCCTCGACTTCATCTGGGACGGCGGTCTCTACGAATGGGACGGCTGGTGCATCCCGGCCGGGTTGCCGAAGGACCGTCTGAAGATCGCGATGGACTTCCTGAAGTTCTCGACCAACACCGAGAGCCTGGTCGAGCAGGCCCGCTACATCGCCTATTCGCCGGCGCGCAAGTCGTCGTTCAAGCATATGGCGAACCTGACCTACTACAAGAATAAGAATATCCACATGATGGAGTACATGCCGACGTCGCCTGAGCATCTGAAGGTCGCCATTCCGAAGAATGCGGCATTCTGGTCCAACTACGGGCCGCAGCTCAACCAGCGCTTCCAGGCTTGGCTCTCCAGCTAGGAATCGTGTGGTGAGCGCTGTCGTTTCAGCCACGGGGGAGCCGATGGAAATCGGCTCCTCCACCCTGAAAGCCAGCCTGCGACGGGCGGAACGGAAAAAGCGCCGCGGCGCCTTCCTTCTGACCACGCCGCTGCTCCTTTTTATTGGCGTCATGTTTCTGATTCCGCTCGCCAGCATGTTCTGGCTGAGCGTGTCGAACTTGACGATACCGTCCTACATGCCGAAGACCGTCGCGGCCCTGTCGGATTGGGACGGCAAGGCGCTGCCGCCGGAATCTGCCTATGGCGCCGTTGCGGCGGATTTGAAGGCAGCCTTCAAGCACCATACGTTCGGCCGCATCGGCAAGCGGCTCAACGAAGAATCGCCCGGCGCCTTCGGTCTCGTCAACAAGTCGACCTTCCGCACGGCGCATCTGGCGCCGCCGGCGTCGTGGAAGGCGACGCTGGAGAAGATCGATCCTGCCTGGGGCAAGATGCCGATCTGGCGGCTGCTCAAGCGAGAAAGTTCTTATTTCACGGCCGATTTCTACCTCGCCGCCATCGACATGCAGTACGGAGAGAACGGTCAGATCCAGCGCGTCCCGGCCTATGCGCGCGTCTATATTCCGCTGTTCATCCGGACCATATGGATGAGCATTCTCATCACCGTGCTAACCCTGGTGCTCGGCTATCCGCTCGCCTATTGGATCTCGCGCATGCCCGAGAGCAAGGCGAACCTGATGATGATCGCCGTCCTGCTGCCGTTCTGGACGTCGCTGCTCGTGCGCATCACCGCCTGGATCGTGCTCCTGCAGTCGCACGGCGTGGTCAATTCAGCTCTGGTGAACTCCGGCCTCATTACCGACGCTCACCGACCGCAGCTGATCAACAACGGTCTTGGCACGGTCCTGGTAATGACGCAGGTGCTGCTGCCGTTCATGGTGCTGCCGCTCTACAGCGTCATGCGCGGCATTCCGGACTTCTACATGCGCGCCGCCGTTTCGCTGGGCTCGCATCCGTGGCGCGCCTTCTGGCGTGTGTTCGCGCCGCTCACGTTGCCCGGCATCGGCGCCGGAGCCTTGCTCGTCTTCATTCTGTCGATCGGCTATTACATCACGCCCGAACTGGTGGGCGGCCAGACCGGCCAGTTCATCAGCAATCGCATCGCCTATAACGTCCAGCAATCGCTGAACTGGGGCTTGGCCGCCGCGCTTGGCACCATCCTGACGGGGCTGACGTTGGGTCTGTTTGCGATCTACAGCTTTATCGCCGGCGCCGGGAAGGTCTCATTCGGATGAGAAACAAACTTCCCTCCTATCTCAGCCCCGCCGAGCACGGCTGGTATTATGTGTTCCGCTTTTACGGGCTCGTCGTGCTGGTGTTCCTGGTGGTGCCGCTCGTCGTCATCGTCCCGCTGTCGTTCAACGCCACGCCGTATTTCACGTTCACGCATGACATGCTGACGTTGAACCCAGCGGGCTATTCGTCGCAGTGGTATAATAAGTTCTTCACCGATCCCGTCTGGCTCCATGGCGTCAAGAACAGCTTCATCATCGCGCCGATCGCGACCATTCTCGCGACGACGCTCGGCACCCTGGCCGCGCTCGGCTTGACGCGTCCCCATATGCCGTTTCGTACGGCGATCACCAGCGTCCTCATCCTGCCGATGATCGTGCCACTGATCATTACCGCGACGGCGCTGTTCTTCTATTTCTCGTATCTGCACATCATCAACACGTACGTCGGGATCATCATCGCGCATGCGATTCTCGGTACGCCTTTCGTGGTGATCACGGTCACGGCCACGCTCAGCGGTCTCGATGACCGCTTTTACCGCGCCGCCTTGAGTCTCGGCGCCACGCCGCGGCGGGCGTTCTTCAAGGTGGTCATGCCGCTGATCCTGCCGGGCATCATCTCCGGCGCGCTCTTCGCCTTCATGACGTCGTTCGACGAAGTGGTGATCGTGCTCTTCATCGCGGGCCCGGAGCAGAAGACGCTGCCGCTGCAGATGTGGACCAACCTGCGCTACACGATCGACCCGACCATCCTGTCGGTGGCCACGTTGATCCTGCTGTTTGCCGTCACCCTCCTGGGCAGTCTCGAATATATGCGGCGCCGCGCCGAGAAGCTTCGCGGCATTTCCACCTAGCGCTGGCGGCACAGGGTTTTCGGCGGCACGCGGCGTGATGCCGCTGCCGACGTTCGGTCGCGGCGGGCGGCGCCAAGCGACCGGAAGAACAAGCGGCCGGCCGGCGGAAGCGGTGCCGTCCAAAAAGGCGGTCCTGTTCGGAAAAATTGCATCTGCGAAAAATTAAATCGCGCGTCGGCCGCCGGAATTATATCGCGCCAGTCCCCGCGCCCCAGCCATGGTCCGCACGTCCTCATTCTATGCTACACGCGCCTCCGCCGGCGAACGGGCCCGATGGACCGGCACGCCCGGCCTCTGGAGCGTTTCCAGGCGAAGCCAAGAACCGGTTCGCCGCCCGGAAGCGTGACAAAGCAGAAACTTGGACAGGTTCGCCGCTTCCGTGAAACGGTGAACGCGTCCAGTCATCCGTGACGGCCTCCCGTCACGCGATTGACGAGGTCACCGCCGTTTTTCAGACCACAGGATGCCAGACCATGACCGAGCCCGATCCGCTGCTGGTTGAATACCCGTCCGAGGACATCGTCGTCTTCCGGCTTAACCGCCCGCAGGTGCGCAACGCCCTCAATCTTCTCGTGCGCCAGCGGCTGTCTGCCGAGGTCGCGCGCCACGCCGCCGATCCGGCGATCCGCTGCCTCATTATTGCCGGCTCCGACACGGTCTTCGCGGCGGGCGCGGACATCGGCGAGATGGCCAATGCCGGGCCGATGGAGGCGATGGCCCGCAACGTGCAGCAATATTGGCGGGTGCTCACGGAATGTCCGAAGCCGCTGATCGCCGCGGTCGAGGGCTTCGCGCTTGGCGGCGGGCTGGAGTTGGCGCTGTGCGCCGACATCATGGTGGCGGGCGAGGGCGCCAGGCTCGGCCTGCCGGAGGTGAAGATCGGTATCCTGCCGGGCGGCGGCGGCACGCAGAAGCTGGCGCGGCTCATCGGCCTCAAGCGCGCCATGCTGCTGCTGATGACCGGGCGCATGTTCGGCGCCGCGGACGCGCTCGCCATGGGCGTCGCCAGCGAGGTGGCGCCGGCGGGCGGGGCGCTCGCCCGCGCGCTCGAGATCGCGCGCGAGATCGCCGCCATGCCGCCGGTATCGCTCAAGCAGATCAAGGAAATCGTCAATGCGGGGCTGAACGCGCCACTCGAGACCGCGCTCATGCTCGAGCGCAAGGCTTTCGAGTTGCAATTCGCCACCAAGGACCAGAAGGAAGGCATGAAGGCCTTCATGGAAAAACGTAAGCCCAACTACGAGGGGAAGTAAGCGTGGCAAGAGATCTTTCGGCGCCGGACCTGACGGTCACGGTGATCGGCACCGGCACCATGGGCCGCGGCATCGCGCAGGTGTGCGCGCAGGCCGGCCTCAACGCCTTGATGTTCGATACGCGCGCGGGCGCGGTCGACGACGCGCTCGGCCTGATCGGCAAGGGCCTCGACGGCCAGATCGCCAAGGGCCGCATGACGGAAGACGCGAAAGCCGACGTCATGGCGCATCTCAAGCCGATCGGTTCGCTCGACGGGGCGGCGGACTCGGACGTCGTGATCGAGGCCATCGTCGAGAAGCTCGAGGTCAAGCGCGAGCTGTTCCGCGCGTTGGAAAAGCTGGTCGCACCCGACGCCGTGCTCGCCACCAACACCTCGTCGCTGTCGGTCACCGAAGTCGCCGCCGGCTGCGACAAGCCGGAGCGCGTCGCGGGCCTGCACTTCTTCAATCCGCCGCCGGTGATGAAGCTGGTCGAGGTGATTGGCGGCTTGAACACCGAGCCCGACCTGGTCGCGGCGCTCACCGGCTTCGTCAAGCGCATCGGCAAGCACCCGGTGGTCGCCACCGACACGCCCGGCTTCGTGGTCAACCACGCCGGCCGCGCCTACGGGCCGGAGGCGCTGCGCATCCTGGCGCAGGGCATCGCGTCCGCGCGCGAGGTCGACATCCTGATGAAGGAGGCCGCCGGCTTCCGCATGGGGCCGTTCGAACTGCTCGACCTCGTCGGCGGCGACGTCACCCACGCGGTGATGGTGAGCATCTTCAACCAGTATTTCAACGAGCCGATGTACCAGCCCTCCGCCGAGATGACCGTGCGTGTCGCCGGCGGCCTGCTCGGGCGCAAGTCGAAGCGCGGCTTCTACGATTACGCCGGCCCGCCCGCGGGCGAGGCGCCGAGCGTGCCGGTCGCCGACGGGCCGAAGCCAGCGTCGGCCTGGGTCGCCGACGAAGAGGGCGGCGCGGCGCTGGCTGAATTGCTCGAGGGCGCCGGCGTGACGACCCAACTGGGCGGCGCGGCCGGTTCGCATCCGCTATGCTTCGTCACGCCGCTCGGCGAGGATTGCTCCGGCGCCGCGGTGCGTCTCGGGCTCGATCCGGCGCGGACCGTGGCGGTCGACATGTTCGGCGGCTTCGCGGGCCGGCGCACGCTGATGAAGAACCCGCTCACGTCGCCGGAAACGCTCGGCGCCGCTTACGCTGCGCTCGCCGCGACCAACGCGCCCGTCACCGCGATCAAGGACAGCGCCGGCTTCGTCGTGCAGCGCCTGCTCGCCATGATCGTCAACGTCGGCACGCGCATCGCCGAGCTGCGCATCGCCGCGCCCGCCGACATCGACACCGCGGTCACGCTCGGCCTCAATTATCCGAGGGGTCCGCTCGCCTTCGGCGACGCGCTCGGACCGGCGCGCGTGCTCGCCGTGCTGGACGGCATGCACGTGGTCACCCACGATCCCAAATACCGCGCCACCACCTGGCTGCGCCGCCGCGCGCGGCTCGGCGTCTCGCTGCTGACGCCCGATTGAGCGCGGTCCCCCGCAGGCCGCTCCCGCCGCGCAGGCGGGAGCGGTTGAGACAATTCCGACATATTTGACCAATGCATGACGAAATTCCGCTTTGCGTCCTGCGTCCTGCGCGCGGCTTGGGCCTGAACGGAGGCCCTCGCGCGCCCCAATCTATATTGCGCTACCGCCAGCGCTGCGATGACCAGCCCATTGGTCCACAAGCGATATTCGCCTTTGTGGTTGCCCCGGCCCGAGGGGAGTGGAACAATCCGGCCGTTCGTTCGTCGTTACGGCGGGCGTCGCAATTCCCGACAACCGCCACAGTCCCAAAACCGCCATTTCCCTGACGAGAGCAATGGAGGCCGTGATGGCGCGCACCGCAAGCTCCTCCCTCCCGCGCGAGACCGCCGGCGGCGCCGCGCCGTCGGCCGAGGCGCTTGACGCGGCCCGCGCGCGCTGGCGCGCCGCCTTCCGCCGCGTGCGCGGCGAGACCGAGGCGCGCGCGGCGCACCTGTCGCCGGAAGACCAGATCGTGCAGTCGATGACCGACGCCAGCCCGACCAAGTGGCACCGCGCCCACGTTACCTGGTTCTTCGAAACCTTCTTGCTGCTGCCCAACGATCCCACCTACAAAATCTACGACGAGCGCTTTCCGTTCCTGTTCAATTCCTATTACGTCGCCGCCGGTCCGCGCCACGCGCGCCCGCAGCGCGGGCTGATCACGCGACCCAACCACGGCGATGTCACCGGCTATCGCGCGCATGTCGACGCCGCGGTGGAAAGGCTGATCGAGCGCGTGCCTGCGGACGCGGCGGGCGAGGTCTTCCGCATTCTGGAGATCGGGCTCAATCACGAGCAGCAGCATCAGGAATTGCTCATCACCGACATCCTGCACGCCTTCGCGCAGAACCCGACCGATCCGGCTTACGATCCGAACTGGCAGCCGCCGCGGCCGACGCAGGGGCCGCGTGGCTTCATCGACGTGCCGGCGGGCATTCACGCCGTCGGCCACGACGGCGACGGCTATTGCTTCGACAACGAAACGCCGCGCCACGATGAATTGATTCCGCCGATGCGCATCAGCCGGCATCTGGTCACCAACGCGGAGTGGCTTGATTTCATCGACGCGGGCGGCTACGCCACGCCCTCGCTCTGGCTGCAGGAGGGCTGGGCCCTCGTCCAGGCGGAGGCCTGGCAGGCCCCCGGCTATTGGCGCCAGCAGGACGGGGCCTGGCATTCAGTGACGCTCGCCGGCCTCAAACCCCTCGATCCAGCCGCGCCTGTCATGCATGTCAGCTATTACGAAGCGGATGCCTTCGCGCGTTTTGCCGGTAAACACCTGCCGAGTGAGGCGGAATGGGAGGTTTCGGCCCGGTCCGGGCTGCTGGCCGACGCCTTCGGTATCGCTTGGCAATGGACCCGCAGTGCTTATCTACCCTATCCAGGATACCGCGCGGCGGACGGGGCGCTCGGCGAGTACAACGGCAAGTTCATGATCAGCCAGATGGTTTTGCGCGGCTCGTCGCTGGCAACGCCGGAAGGTCACGAGCGCATGAGCTACCGCAACTTCTTTTATCCCCCCGCGCGTTGGCAGTTCAGCGGCGTAAGGCTCGCCGCCTTCGGCGCCTGATCCGGCCTTCGGACGGTCGACGCGGATAGTCATAGTCAGGAGAACCGATGGTCGCCCTTGCACGTTCATCAAGTTCGCATTCGGACAGTGAGGATGAGTCGGCCTTCGCCGCCGACGTCCTGCGCGGTCTGAACGCGGCGCCGAAGCGCATTCCGGCGAAATATTTCTACGACGACGCCGGCTCGCTGCTGTTCGACCGCATCACCGATCTGCCGGAGTATTACCCGACCCGCTGCGAGATGGGCATTCTCGAGGCGCATGCGGAAGAGATCTGCAAGCTCATCCCGGAGGGCGCGGCGCTCGTCGAGTTCGGCGCCGGCTCCAACAAGAAGGCGCGCATTCTGCTCAAGGCCGCGCCGCACATCAGCGTCTACGTTCCGGTCGACATCTGCGGCGAAATGATCGAGCGCGAGGCGGTGGAGCTGCGCCACGACTTTTCCAAGCTCCAGGTCGCGCCGGTCACCGCCGACTTCACCAAGGAATTCGAGCTGCCGCCGGCGGCGCGTCAGGCGCCCGCCCGCGTCGGCTTCTTCCCCGGCTCGACCATCGGCAATTTCGAGCCGCACGAGGCGGCCGCCTTCCTCAACAACGTCGGCAAGATTCTCGGGCCCGGCGCCATCCTCATCGTCGGCGTCGACCTCATCAAGCCGGTCGAGGCGCTGAAAGCCGCCTATAACGACAAGCAGGGCGTGACCGCCAAGTTCAATCTCAATCTGCTCAAGCGCATCAACCGCGAGCTCGGCGGCACCTTCGATCTCGGCGGCTTCGAGCATCACGCCATCTACAACCGCGAGCGCAATCGCATCGAAATGCATCTCGCCAGTCTCAAGCGGCAGAAGGTGAAGGTGGCGGGAGAGTGTTTTGATTTCCGTGCCGGCGAGACTATCCATACTGAGAACAGCTACAAGTATAGCGTGGAGTCGCTGTCGGCGCTGGCGCGCGGCGTCGGCTGGCAGCCGCTGAAGGTGTGGACCGACCCGGACAAGTATTTCTCGATCCAGGCCCTCAAGCGCGAGCCGAGCGCCGACGACGGCAAGGCCGCCACGCGCGAGGTGTAGCGCACGTTTCCGTCTTATTTATCTGCGCTCGCTTCACGCACGGCGCCTCATGACCCTCCCCTGGAGGGGGCGGGTCGCCTGCCGAGCGTTAGCGAAGGCAAGCGGGCGGGGTGACAGCGTGGCGCAAAAGCGCCGCGCGGCTGGGTCGCTTCGCGATTCACCCCCTCCCGGCTCGCTATCGCTCGCTGACCACCCCCTCCAGCGGGAGGTGAGAAGCGCACTCAATGATTGAGACGTATCAATCGTGCGTCTGGCTCCGGTCGCCTCCAGCCCCTGGATTCCCGCAAGCTCCCGCGCTAAGCCTTGCCGCTCGCGCGGCGCGTTGCCCAGCAAGCGTCTTCGCGCCACATTCGGCTTTTCGCATTCCGAACATTCGTGCTTGGCGAAAAGGTAGGCAGGAAACAGGCCCATGAAGATCGTGAGTTTTGAGGACCGCGGCCCGCATCTCGGCGTGGTCGAGGGCGACAACGTCATCGACCTGCAGGCGGCCGACGCCAGCGCGCCCACCGGGCTCGGCGACTGGCTGCGCCGCAGCAACGGCGATCTCAAGGCGCTCGCGGACCTCGCCGCCAAGGCGCCGGCCGCCGCCCGCCGTCCGCTGGCGGGGCTGAAATTCGCGCTGCCGGTGCGCACGCCCGGGCAAGATCGTCTGCCTCGGCCTCAATTACCTCGACCACGTCAAGGAAGGCCCGCAGAAGGACAACATCCCGAAATTCCAGTCGATCTTCTTCCGCGTGCTCACCTCGATGACGCCGCACATGCAGCCGCTGATGCGGCCGCAGAAGTCGATCCAGTTCGACTACGAAGCCGAGCTGGTGGTCATCATCGGCAAGCGCGCCAAGCATCTCACGCTCGAGAACGCGACCGACTGCGTCGCCGGCTATTGCTGCGGCATGGAAGGCTCCATCCGCGAGTATCAGCGCCACACCACGCAGTGGGGCATGGGCAAGAATTTCGATCAGACGGGCAGCGTCGGTCCCTGGATGGTGACCGCCGACGAGCTGCCGCCCGGCGGCAAGGGCCTCAAGATCGAAAGCCGGCTCAACGGCAACGTCATGCAGTCGTCCAATACCGATCATTTCATGTTCCCGGTGGCGGAATCGCTGGTCTATCTCACCGAGGGCATGACGCTGGAGCCGGGCGACATGTTGTTCACCGGCACGCCCTCTGGCGTCGGCCACGCGCGCAAGCCCGAGCCGGTGTGGATGAAGGCCGGCGACAAGATCGAGGTCGAGATCCAGGGCATCGGCACGCTGGCCAATCCGATCGAAGACGAGACGGTCTGACGCTGCGCGCGCGCCGGGGCGCGATTGGTCCCGGCGCGATCGAACCGGAATCGCAGGGGCGGCGTTACCGGCAAGTGACTTGAAGTAATTTGAAAAGGGAGCGTTATGGCCGATCCACTCAACGTCCTCGTCATCTGCGGCTCGCTGCGCAAGAAGTCCTATAACGCGGCGCTGGCGCGCGCCTTGCCGGAACTGGCGCCGCCCGAATTGACCTTCACCGACGCGCCCGACTACGAGGCCATGCCGCACTACAACCAGGACATCCAGGACGCCTCCGGCTTTCCGCCCGCGGCCGAGGACTTCGCTGCCGCGATCCGCGCCGCCGACGGCGTCATCATCGTCTCGCCGGAATACAACTGGAGCATTCCCGGCACGCTGAAGAACGCCATCGACTGGGTGTCGCGTATGAAGGACCAGCCCTTCATCGAAAAGCCGGTGGCGATCCAGTCCTGCTCGGGCGGGCCGCTGGGCGGCTCGCGCATGCAGTACCACCTGCGCCAGTCGCTGGTTTACCTGAAGGCCTTCACGTTCGGCACGCCGGAGGTCATCGTGGCCAACGCGCCGAGCAAGTTCGATCAGGACCTCAAGCTCGTCGACGAGACCACCCGCGGCTTCGTCAAGCAGCAGCTCGAAGGCTTCGCCAAGTTCATCCGGCGCGTGCGGGCGTGAGGGGGGCGTCGTGTCCCGGGCGCAGCGCGGGATGAAATGACGCGCCGCGGACCCGGGACCCAGCTATCTTTCCAACCGGGCCCCGGATCGGCTGCGCAGCACTTCACTATCGTTCGTGCTGCGCAGCATCCGGAGCACGATGCGGCGGTCACAACGCTTCACCCTTCAGCCACGCATCCCCTTGCGCGTAGAGCGCCTCGAGCGCTTCGCCTTCCAGGCCAGGCAGGTCGCGCTTGACCTCATAGCCGACCTTTGTCTGCAGATAGGCGAGATGGCGATAGCCTTCCGGGAACTGCGCCAGCAGCGCGGGATCGAGCGTGAGCGCGGCGTCGGGCGCGACGGGATCGAGCCGGTCCTTTTCGTAGATGTGCCGGCGCAGCACGATGGCCCAGCGGCCGTCGCGCTTTTCCAGGAAGTCGTAGGCGCGGCCCATGCAGGCGACGTCGCACAGCACGCCTTCGACGGGCGCGCGCTGGGTGATGGTGAGCTTGGTCTGCCCAACGGCGCGGTTGCCCGCGATATCGGCGGTGTGGCCGCCCAGCATGTGCACGATGCGCGCGCCGCGGTCGAAGCCCTCCTGGCTCACCTTGATGAAGTCTTCGTAGCCGCCCTGGAACCAGGTCGCCCACATGGCGCCTTCCGGATGCCAGAGCGTGCGGAAGCGGTCCCACGCCCGCGCGTCGCGCCACAGCACCCAGTTCTCGACGATGTCGCGGATGGCGAGGCGGTCGGCGGTGTCGGTCATGAGGAGCCTCTCGGTTTATGCTTTCATAGCTGATATGGAATCCGCCGTCACCGCGCGGATCGCGGGAGGGAGAGAAAGCGAATGCCAAGGCTTACCGGAAAAGTCGCTATCGTCACCGGCGGGGCGCTGGGCATCGGCCGTCATTACGTGCTGGCGTTGGCCGCGGAAGGGGCTCGCGTGATGATCGCCGACATCGCCGACGGCAAGCCGCTGGCCGACGAGATCGCCGGCCGCCACGGCGCCGAGGCGGTGGCGAGCGCCATCACCGACGTGAGCGACGAGGAGGCGGTCGCGCGGCTGGTGTCGGACACCCTCGCGCGCTTTGGCCAGATCGATATCCTGGTCAACAACGCCGCGCTCTACGCCAAGCTTAACCCGCGCGATTTCGACGAATGGGACATGGCGACCTGGGACAAGGTGTTCGCAGTCAACGTGCGCGGTTCCTGGCTCATGGTGAAGCACGTGGCGCCGCACATGAAGGCGCGCGGTTCCGGCAAGATCATCAACATCGCCTCCGGCGCCCCCTACAAGGGCGTGCCGCGCATGCTGCCCTACGTCACCTCCAAGGGCGCCATCATCGCCTTCACGCGCGCGCTGTCGCGCGAGCTCGGCGACCACGGCATCAACGTCAACTCGCTGTCGCCCGGCTATATCCTGAGCGACACCGGCCTGGAAAACGCGACCCATGTCGAGGAGGAGCGCGTGCCCGTGCGCAATTCCCGCGCCTTCAAGCGCGACGCCTATCCGGAAGACCTCACCGGCACCCTGGTCTACCTGGCATCAAACGACAGCGATTTCGTCACCGGCCAGTCGATCGTGGTGGACGGCGGATCGGTCAATAACTAGCTTCCGAACGGGCCCCAACGCCCGACAGCCGCCCGCGATGCGGGGCAAATCGGCCCATTTCCGGCAGGCCCGGAAGCGGTTATAATGGTTACAAATTCAACTATCTCGCTCGCAACGGGAGGACACCATGGCGGTCGCGGAAGCCCCAGCCGACAAGAAGCACAACATTCAAGGCGCCCGGCAGGCCTACTACGACAGGATTTCGGAGCACCATCTCGCCCCACTGTGGGAGGTGCTCAAGGGCCTGGTGACGCCCGAGCCGAAGACCCAGATGGTGCCGGCCTTGTGGAAGTTCCCCGAGGTCGAGAAGTTCATGCTCGAGGCCGGCGACGTCATCACCGCCGAGGAGGCCGAGCGCCGCGTGCTGGTGCTGGAAAATCCCGGCGACCGCGGCAAGTCGCGCATCACCAATTCGCTGTTCGCCGGCATCCAGCTCATCATGCCGGGCGAGATCGCGGAAGCGCACCAGCACGTCGCCTCCGCCATCCGCTTCGTCCTCAAGGGCAAGGGCGCCTACACCGCGGTGGAAGGCGAAAAGTCGATGATGGAGCACGGCGACTTCATCATCACCGCCAACTGGGCGCCGCACGACCACGGCAATCCCGGCAACGAGCCGGTGATGTGGCTCGACGTGCTCGACATGCCGACCATCAACCATTTCCAGACGTCGTTCGCGCATCACTTCGACGAGAAGATGCAGAACGTCAATCACGAGGACGGCAACTCGTTCGAGCGCTACGCCATGGGCGTGCTGCCGGACGGCATGCCGGCGGTGACCAATCGCACGCCCGTGATCAACTACCCGTATAAGAAGATGAAGCCGATCCTCGATCGGCTGAAGAAGACCGGCGACGTCGACAAGCGCCACGGCGCGCGCGTGCACTACGCCAACCCGATCAACGGCGGCCCGGTGCTGCCCACGATGGGCGCCTGGCTGTCGCTGCTGCCCAAGGGCTTCAAGGGCGCGCCCTACCGCTCGACCGACGGCACCGTGTTCACGGTCGCCGAAGGCAAGGGCCGCACCGTCATCGACGGCAAGCCCTACGACTGGGCCGTCAACGACGTGTTCGTGGTGCCGCCGTGGAAGCGCTATCACCACGAGGCCGAGGACGAGGCGGTGCTGTTCTCGATCTCCGACAAGCCCGCGCAGCAGGCGCTCGGCATCTGGCGGGAAGGGGAGTGAGGCTTCGTCCCTCTCCCCGCACGCGGAGAGCGGTGAAAGGCGCCCCCCACCGGCCCCCCGGTGCGCCCGTTTTTTCGGCGATGGGCGGTTCGATTCGCCACCCTCGGGCGTTATAGAAGAGGCACGGTAGAAAGCAGTCAGGCCGCCGGCGAAGCGAGGTTCCCATGCAATTCGAAGAACTCAGCGCCGGCCACGGGGCGCTCACCGCCGCGCGCACCGGCGCCGGTCCCGACCTGGTGATCCTGCATTCGCTGCTCGCCGACCGCCACGCCTTCGATGCCGTGCTGCCGGCGCTCGCCGCCAAATTCCGCGTCACGCTCGTCAACCTGCCGGGCTTTCACGGCTCGCGGCCGGCGGTGCTGGCGCTGATGGACGCCTATGTGGCGGCCATCGAGGACGGCTTCGACGAGTTCGGCATCGCGCGCGACGCGGTGCTCATGGGCAACGGCTTCGGCGGCAGCATCGCGCTGGCCTTCGCCATCGCCCATCCCGAGCGCATCGCCAGGCTGGTGCTTGAGCGATGCCGCCGCCGCTTTCCGCCCGAAGGTCGCGCGGCCTTCGCGACCATGGCGCAGAAGGTCGCCGACAGCGGGCTCGATTCGGTTGCCGAGATCGCCGCCAAGCGCGTCTATTCGCCGGCCTATCTCGAGGCGCATCCGGAAGACGATCGAGGCGCGCAAGGAGGTGCTGCTCGCCATCCACCCGGAGGCCTTCCTCGCCGCCTGCCGAATCCTGCAGGAAACCGATCTCGTGCCGCTGCTCACGCATCTGCGCGTGCCGACGCTGGTCGTCTGCGGCGAGATGGACCAGGCGACGCCGCCCGCGCTCAACAAGGAGATCGCCGAGCACGTCAAGGATGCGACTTACGTCGAATTGCCCGGTTGCGGCCATTGCCCGCCGCTTGAGCAGCCGGAGGCTTTCCTCGACGCGGTTGGCGGTTTCATCGGGCTCTGACTGGCGTTTTTCTTCGAACCCTGGTCAAAGAGACGGCATGAAACGTCTGCTCATCGTCGCGGCCGGCCTCGGCCTCATCCTGGCGGTCGCCTTCATCGTCCACGAAGGCGTCGGCGCGGTGACGAAAGCTTTCGCGGCGGTGGGCTACGGGCTGATCGTCGTCACCGCCGTCCGCGCGGTCGAACTCATCGGCGCCGGCATCGGCTGGTGGATCATCTTTCCGCCGGAGGCGAAGGCGCGGCCGGGCCTGTGCATCTGGGTGCGCTTCATTCGCGAGGCGATCAACATGCTGCTGCCGGTGGCGCAGGTCGGCGGCGAGATCGCCGGCGCCCGCATCGTGACGTTCTCCGGCATCCCGGCGGGCTTGTCGGGCGCCACCGTGCTGGTCGACATCTTCATGCAGGTGGTGGCGCTGTTCCTGTTCACGCTCGTCGGCATCGGCCTGTTCGCGCTCGACGGCGCCGACGACGCCATGCTCGGGCCGATCCTCTTCGGCGTCGGCATCATGGGCGCGGCGCTGGCGGGCTTCTTCGTCGCGCAGCGCTTCGGCGGCGCCAAGCTGCTCGACCGCGCCCTGATGGCGATGGCCGAGCGCACCGGCTGGTCCGCGCTCGCCAATGTGGCCAGCCTGCACGACAACCTGATACGCATCTATTCCGACGTGCCACGGCTCGCAATGAGCCTCGTCGTGCATGTCGGGGTCTGGTTCGTGGGCGTGTTCGAGATCCTGGTGGCGCTGCGTCTGATGGGCTTTCACATCTCGTTTAGCGAAGCATTGGTGATCGAAAGCCTGAGCCAGGCGGTGCGGGCGGCGGCCTTCCTGGTGCCGGGCGCGCTCGGCGTGCAGGAGGCGGGCTTCGTTGCCATCTGCTCGGCCTTCGGGATTCCGGCGGCGCCGGCGCTGGCGCTCTCGCTGGTCAAGCGCGTGCCGGAGCTCGTCATCGGGCCGCCCTTCCTGTTCGTCTGGCACGCCCACGAAGCCAGGGAGCTCAAGCGCCGTCGGGAAGCGAATTCGTAGGCAGTCGGGTTAGAATTTCAGCAGCCACGGAATCTGCTCGAACACCGCGTGCAGCGAGCCGCCGTTGCCTTTGCGCCCAAGCGCGCGTGCCGTGCCGGCGAGATCGCCGCGCTTGAGCGCCTGCGCCGCGTCATGCGCCGACACCGCGATGTGCTGCATGGTGCTGGCGTCGCGGTAGCAGTCGATCGAGCAGCGCGTGCAGCCGTCGCGCACCAGCTTGCTTTCGTCGAACTCGTAGATCGAGCACAGCGGCTCTTCCCAGTAGTGGCAGCGCCACAGCTTGAGATGCCAGTCGAGGTAGAAATAGCGGTAGCCGCCGAGACAGGGGAAGCGCTGCGGCTCACCGCGCACGAAGCGTTGCATCTCCTCCAGCGAGCGCGTGGGATTGACCACATGCATGTGCGACTTGACGGTCTTGACCTTGTCGTAGAGCGCGATCAGTTCCTCGCGCGTGAAATCGACCAGGCTCGTTTCGCGGAAGCCGAGAAAGCTCGAATTGAGGTTGGTGAGCGGATAGGAGAACGTCACCGACTGGAAGCCGAGACTTTTGAGGAAATCCGGCAACGCGTCGAGATCGAGCAACCGGCTCAGCGTCACCGAGGCGGTGGCGATCATGCCGAGGTCGGTCAGTTCCTTGTTGGCCTCGCGGATCTTCTCGCACACGCCGGGCAGGCCGCGGTTTTCCTCGTGCAGCTCGGCACTCGCGGCGTCGATCGAAATTACGAAGCTCGACAGGCCGGCCTCGGCGAACTCCTGCAGGCGCCGCGGCTTCAACAGGCCGGCATTGCTCACCATCATTACCTTCATGCCCTTGCCCGCGGCATGGGCGATGATGTCGGTCACGTCGGGATGCAGCGTCGGCTCGCCGCCGGTGATAATCAGATAGCGGATGCCGTTGCGGTAGAGGATGTCGATGGCGTCGAAGGCGCCCTGGCGCGGGGCGTATTCCCAGCGCTCCTTGGGCAGCGCGTCGCGCGCGAAGCTGCAGAAGCCGCAATTGGCGTTGCAGGCGTTGTTGAGCGCGAACTCGGCGCGGCCGGGTCCACCCGACGATAGTATCAGCCGCAGCGTCTCAAGCGCCCGCGAGCGTGGCCGCGTCTCCGGGCCGTCCTCTGCGAGCGTGTCACGCGCCGGTTGCACCAGGGGCTCGTGCATCGCGAAATGCTAGCGCACTTCCGCCGCCTTCGATACCGGACGGCGCGTGCCATCGTCTCACAATGCCGCGACATTCCAGCGCTGTCTGAGCCGGCCGCATACCGCTCTTGCGCAATGGCGCCCGCCTGCTCAGCCCAACGCCGCCAGCACCGCCTTGCCGATCGCCGCGGTGCCGTCGCCGCCGCCGAATTCCATCGGCTCGAGGCCGCTGGCGAACGCCTTGTCCACCGCGCTTTCGATGCGCAGCGCCGCTTCCGCCGCCGGCTGGTGGTCGTGCGTCTGGCCAAGCCAGTCGAGCATCATCGCCGCGGACAGGATCATCGCGCTCGGATTGGCCTTGCCTTGCCCCATGATGTCGGGGGCGGTGCCGTGGCAGGGCTGGAATACCGCATGGGTGTCACCGATGTCCGCCGACGGCGCCATCCCCAAGCCGCCGACGAGGCCGGCGGCGAGGTCGGAGAGGATGTCGCCGAACATGTTCTCCATCACCATGACGTCGAAGTCCCAAGGCTTGCGCACCATCATGGCGGCGCAGGCGTCGACATAGAGCTTGTCGGTCGTCACATCCGGGAACTTGGCCGTGCGCTCGTCGAAGATGGCGCGCTGCCAGTTGAAAGCCTTGAACACGTTGGCCTTGTCGACCAGCGTCAGCCGGCCCGGCTTGCCGCGTGTCTTGCGCCGCTCGGCGAGACGCAGGCAGAAATCGAACAGGCGCTCGGTCTTGTCGCGCGTGACGACCAGCGTCTCGCGCGCTTCGGTCTCGGTCGTTACGCCCTTGCCCATGGACGCGAACAGGCCTTCCGTCGATTCCCGCACCAGCACGAAATCAATGCCGCGTTCCTGCGCGCCGACGATCGGGCTCGGCGCGCCCGGCACCAGCCGCGCCGGCCGCACCCCGGCATAGAGATCGAAGATGAAGCGCAGCTCGACCTGCGGCATGATCTCGGTGTCGTCGGGATAGCGCACGCTGGGCAATCCGCAGGCGCCGAGCAGGATGGCGTCGGCCGTCTCGCAGAGCTTGACGGTCTTGTCCGACATCGACTTGCCGGTTGCGCGATATTCCTCCGCGCCGGCAGGGGCTTCGGTGAAGCGGAAGGCAAGGCTCGGCGTGGTTTCTTCGATGCGCCGCAGCACGTTGAGCGCCGGCTGCATCACCTCGGGGCCGATGCCGTCGCCGGGCAATACGGCAATGTGAAAGGCGGAATTGGCGGACATGGCAGGGTTCCCGGGGATGGCGTTCGGCAGGACGGACCGCTAATCAATACGTCCGCGCGCCCGCGCGCAAGTATGTTGGGGGAAACAGCAATGCCGCGCTTTGCCGCCAATCTCGGCTTTCTGTTTACCGAGCAGCCGCTGCCGGCGTGCATCGATGCCGCCGCCGCCGCCGGCTTCGAGGCCGTCGAGCTGCAACTGCCCTACGCCGTGCCGGCCGCCGAGGTGAAAGCGGCCATCGACCGCAACAATCTCACCATGCTCGGCGTCAACACGCCGGTGGGCGACAGGGCGAAGGGCGACTTCGGCCTGGCCGCGCTGCCCGGCCGCGAGCGCGAGTTCGACGCCGCCTTCGCCACCGCGCTCGATTACGTCACCGCCATCGGCGGCCGCGCCATCCATTGCCTGGCGGGCGTCGTCACGGCGGAGGCGCGCGCCGATGCCGAGCGGACCTTCGTCGCCAATCTCGCCCGCGCCGCCGACCGGGCCGCCGAGTGCGGCATCACGGTGCTGGTCGAGGCGATCAACCCGCGCGACCGGCCCGGCTATTTTCTCACCCGCGTCGAGCACGCCGCCGACGTCATCGCCAAGGTCGGCAAGCCCAACGTGCGTATGCAGTTCGATTTCTACCACGCGCAGGTCGTGGGCGGCGACCTGATCACCCGTTTCGAGACCTATCTGCCGGTCGTCGGCCACGTGCAGTGCGCTTCGGTGCCGGGCCGCCACGAGCCGGACGAGGGCGAGATCAATTACCCGGCAGTGTTCGAAGCTGTGGATAGATTGGGCTACCGCGGCTGGATCGGGGCCGAATACCGGCCCCGGGACACGACCGAGGCGGGCCTCGCCTGGGCGCGTCCCTACGGGGTTACCCCTCAGCGTTAACCAGCAATCGTCTTGAAACGGCACAGTTTTTCGGCCTTGCCCCCGGTCCCGGGGGTGGTAGATTAACCTTATGTTTGGACGGAGCAAAAAGGCCGCAGCGGAAGAGACCGCGCCGGTCGCGGGCGCGGCTACGCTGAAGGACGCCGTGCGCGAGGCGCGCATCGAGGCGGCCGAGCGCTCGGGCGTCGTCGTCGACCTGCGCGACGCCGAGGTCGCCCGCCTCGACCTGCTCAACGAGGCACTCGATCCGCTGTTCAACGAGGTGCCCGACAACGTCGAGCTGTTCGACCGCGGCGTCAGCCGGGGCGACGTGCCGCGGCTGTGGGTCGACGTCATCGCCCATATCGAGATGGGCAAGGACAAGCGGCAGTACCGCTTCGTGCAGGATACCCGCTACGGCCGCGCCGTGCTTGCCGAGAGCTATGACGTGCCGGAGATGGTTGAGGCCGTCACGCGCTACGTGGCGCGGCGGCTGGTGGAGCGCGAGCGTGCGCTCGCCGACGATGCCGCGGCCGGGCTCGCCAGCGCGCAGAAGATCATGCAGCAGGAGCGCCGCCGCCGCCGCTGGCGCGCCATCGGCACCTTCATCTACGGCCTGATCGCCGGCATCGCCCTGTTGTTCATCCTGGCGCTGCTCAGCGGCAACAGCTAAACGCTACAACACCACCCGCTTCTGCTCGACGATATCGCCGCTCGCGTTGACGCCGCGCGCGATCATCTCGCAGGTCCACGCGCCCGCCGCGCCGTCGATCCGGTAGAGGTTATAGGCCGCCGCGTCGTGGCTCATGCCCGGCGCGGCCGAGGCCGCCGGCACGCCCACCGCCGGCACGCCGTTGCCGTCGGGGCCGGCGAGCCAGTTCAGCATGGCGAGATGGTCATGACCGTGTAGCAGGAGTTCGGCGCCGTGCTCGGCGATCACCTGTTTCAGCGCGGCGGCGTCGAGCAGTCGCTTATGGGACTTGGCCTGGCTGATGGGTGGATGATGCACCATCACCGCGCGGAAGCGGCCTTCCTTCTTCATGGCGTCGAGCAGCGTGGCGAGCTTGCCGAGCTGGGCGCTGCCCAGGCGGCCGGTGGCCATGAACGGCGCGGTGGCGACGCCGCTCGAAAGCCCGATCAGCGCGAGATCGCCACGCCGGCGCAGATAGGGAAAGCTTAAAGTCCCGTCGTCGTTGCCCATATACAGGCCCCATTGCGTGAGCGCAAAGGCCATGCCTTGGTTGACATAGACGTCGTGATTGCCGGGAATAACGCTGACGTCCTCGGGCGTCCCGAGCGTATTGAGCCACTGCCGCGCGCGCGCGAATTCCTCCTTCAAGGCGATGTTGGTGAGATCGCCGGTGACCGCGATGTGGTCGGCACTTTGCGCCTTCAGATCGGCGACCAGCTTGTCGAGCACGGCGCGCACATGGACCAAGCGCCGCTTGCGCTGCCAGTTGAGCCAGCCGATGACGCGCTTGCTCATGAGCGCGCCAAGGCGCGGCGACGGCAGCGGCGCCAGATGCGGATCGGACAGATGGGCAAGGGTGAACATGGGCACAACCCCCGCCGTTATGCCGCACGAAGGTAGGGATCGGAGACGATAGCCAGCGCGTCACGCATTCCCGATGAGCATTCCCGCCAGGAACACCAGCACGCCGCCGACCACCACCTGGAACGCGGCCTGCAGGAACGGCGTATCCATGTAGCGCGTCCTGATCCAGGAGATCGCCCACAGCTCCACCATCACCACGGCGATGGAGATGCCGGTCGCGGTCCAGAAATGCGGAATGAGATAGGGCAGGGTGTGGCCCAAGCCGCCGAGCGTGGTCATCAGCCCACATACCCCGCCGCGGATCCAGGGCGTGCCGCGCCCGGTCAGCGAGCCGTCGTCGGATAGGGCCTCGGCGAAGCCCATGGAAATGCCGGCGCCGATCGAGGCGGCAAGGCCTACCAGGAAGGTCGCCCAGGTATTGTGGGTGGCGAAGGCGGCCGCGAACAGCGGCGCCAGCGTCGATACCGAGCCGTCCATCAGCCCGGCGAGCCCCGGCTGCACGTATTGCAGCACGAACATGCGGTGCGCGGTCTCGTCCTCGGTCTCGCGGGCGCCTTCGGTCAGGATAGAGCGCTGCAGCTTACCGGCCAGGTGCTCGTGGTCGGCCTCGGCTTCGGCGAGCTCGATCAGGAGCTGCCGTACCGAGGCGTCGCGGGCGTTTTCCGCCGCCTTGCGGTAGAAGCGCTCGGCCTCGTATTCCATGGTCTCGGCGTATTTTCGCACCTCGTCGAGCCGGAGAGGGCGCACCAGCCACAACGAGGGCTTGTTGTGGATGAAGCCCTTCACGTCCTGGCGGCGGATCAGCGGCAAATAGTCGCCGAATTTATCCCGATACAGGTCGTAAAGCCGGGTGCGGTGGGTAACCTCCTCGTCGGCCATCTCGTCGAAGACTTTGGCGGAGGAGGGGAATTGCTCGCGCAGGCCCTCGGCAAAGCCGCGGTAGATGCGGCTGTCTTCTTCTTCGTTGGTGATGGCCAGCGCCAGCACTTCCTGCTCGGTGAGGTCGGAAAATCGTTTCACAAGGGGCCTCTGGGTCGGGCTCAGGGGGGTCTCAGCTTGGAACTATTCTAAACGCAAATTGGCCCCGTTTGATAGCTTGATGCCGAGGGTCACATATGAGCGTCTAGTGGAGCGAATTTGACATTTAATACCCATGTGCGGCGGGCCACTTATCAAATGTCAAATTCAAAGCTCCACTAGAATCAAATAGTTGCTAGTGCGGTGGATTTGAAGTTCGTTACATCCCATGCAGCGAGTCCGCAAACGAACTTCAAATCCAAAACCGCACTAGAATCATAACGTTGCTAGTGTCCCTTGGAATCCGAAGTTCGTACAGAGCAAGCTGAATAATCTGACGAACTTCGGATTCGGGACACTAGTGGTCCTTTGCTTCCGACATTCGCTCGGGAGCTTGCGGCAATGGGATGCAAATGTCGGAAGCGGACCACTGGTAGAGGACCAAGAATTTGCCCCGTCTGCGCCGTCTCTTCAAACCGGTCATCCACCCGATTCTGCATCTCTTTTGGCGCTGGAAGCGGCCGGTGACGCTCGGCGCCTTCGCCGTGGTGGTCGATGGCCACGACCGCGTCTTCCTGGTCAAACATTCCTACGTCGACGGCTGGCACCTGCCCGGCGGCGGGGTGGAGAAGGGCGAGAGCGTGCAGGCCGCGCTCGCCCGCGAACTGGTCGAGGAAGGTAATATCGAGCTCACCGCCCCGCCGGTGCTGCACGGCCTGTTTTTCAACAAGCGCATCTCGCGCCGCGACCACGTGGCGCTGTTCGTCGTGCGCGATTTCCACCAGCCGGCGCCGCCCAAGCCCAACCGCGAGATCGTCGACCACGCCTTCGTCCCGCTCGACGCGCTGCCTCCGGACACCGGCCGCGCCACCCGCGCCCGCATCGACGAGGTGTTCAAGGGCGTGACGGTGAGCGAGCTGTGGTGAGAGAGAAATTCTCCGCTCATTCCCGCGCAAGTGGGAATCCAGCGGTATAATCGCAGCGCAGAAAGTGGGCCCTGGATCCCCGCTTGCGCGGGGATGAGCGGGAGAGACTGTTCGCGCCCGCCACCGACTGACCGCCCGCCGCCGTCGATAAGCGTGACGGCAGTTGCAGGCGAAACGGTCAGCCCCTTCGTATTTTCCCTTAGGCGCGCCGCCGCCGGCGCTTGATTCTTGTCAAAGCGACAGGGGTGGGTGTGGCGCAATGTTCTTCCCGTGAATGAACCCCTTTTCTGGAGCCTTGCCATGCGCAAGTTTTTGAAAGTGACGGCGATGCTTGCGGGCCTCTTGGCCGCCACCGCCGTTATCGGCACGGCCGCCATGGCGCAGCCCTACTACGGCGGCGGCATGATGGGCGGTTACGGCGGCTATGGGCCCGGCTACGGCATGGGGCCGGGCATGATGGGTGGATACGGGCCCGGCTACGGCTATGGCCCCGGGATGATGCGCGGCTACGGCCCGGGCATGATGGGCTACGGACCCGGCTGGGGCCGCGGTACATGGGCCCCGGTTACGGTCCCGGCTGGGGCATGCGCGGCGGCTACGGCCCGGGCTACGGCCGCGACCTCAACCTCTCCACCGATGACGTGAAGACCTATCTCGAGCGCACCATCCGCAACCCGAACCTCAAGGTCGGCGAGGTCAAGCAGCAGGGCGACGACGAGATCGTCGCCACCATCGTCACCAAGGAGAAGGACGCCCTGGTGCAGAAGATCGTGGTCAATCGCCACACCGGCTTCTTTCATCCGGAGCAGTAATCATGTGGGGCTATGGACCGGGTTCCGGCTACGGCATGATGGGCGGCTACGGCGGTTACGGCTGGGGCTTCGGGCTCCTGCACACCGCCATCAGCGTCGCCGTCATCGTGGCGATCGTGTTCTTCGTCATCTGGGCGTTGCGTGCCGTCACCGGCACCGGCCACCACCATCACCCGTTGATGGGGCCGCCGCCATCGGGCCCGCACCGCTCGTCCGGCCTCGACATCCTGGAAGAGCGCTACGCCAAGGGCGAGATCAACCGGGATGAGTATCTCGAGAAGAAGAAGGACATGGGCGGATAGCCGGTGGCCGCAATCATATGAAACGTTTCAATCGCCGGGCGTGACGCCCGGCGATTTTGTTTGCGAGGGCACCGCACCAGCGCAGCTCACTTATCCGAACTTGCCGCGGTCATGCGGCGCCGCGAAGTCGAGTTGCGGGCCCACCGGCACGATGCCGGTCGGGTTCACCCGCCGCTGGCTGTTGTAATAGTGTCGCTTGATCTGCGCGATGCTCACGGTCTCGGCGACGCCTGGCACCTGATAGAGATCGCGCAGGTAGTTCGACAGGTTCGGATACTCGTAGATGTGCCGCCAGTTGCACTTGAAGTGCGAATAATAGACGGCGTCGAACCGGATCAACGTGCAGAACAGCCGCCAGTCGGCTTCCGTGATCTGGGCGCCGACGAGATGGCGCTGCCGGTCGAGAATCATCTCCAGCTCGTCGAGCGTGTCGAACAGGTTGCGGAAGGCGAGTTCGTAGGCCTCCTGCGAGGTGGCGAAGCCGGCGCGATAGACGCCGTTGTTGACGTTCGTAAAGACCGTGTCGTTGACGCGGTCGATCTCGGCCCGCAGTGCTTCCGGGCAGTAGTCGGTATGCTCGTTGGTGAAGGCGTCGAACGCCGAATTGAGCATGCGGATGATTTCCGCCGACTCGTTGCTGACGATGGTCTTGCGCTGCTTGTCCCACAGCACCGGTACGCTGACGCGCCCGCTGTAGGTGGGGTTCGCCAGCAGATAGATTTCGGAAAGCTTGGCCTTGCCGTTGACGCCGTCGCCGGTCGAGCCTTCCTCGGTGTTGAAGGTCCAGCCGTCCTCGAGCATGTCGGGCGAGACCACCGACAAGCCGATGACGTTTTCCAGCGCCTTGAGCTTGCGGAAGATGACGGTGCGGTGCGCCCACGGGCAGGCGAGCGAGACGTAGAGGTGATAGCGCCCGGCCTCGGCCTTGAAGCCGCCCTCGCCGGATGGGCCGGCGGCGCCGTCGGCCGTGACCCAGTTGCGGAACTGGGTGGTCGGCCGGATGAAATGGCCGTCCTTGGTGCGCGCGCCGTCCTGCTGCCAGACGCCGTCAACCAGAAGTCCCATGCCGTTCCTCCGTCTCGCTGAGTCGCCCCCGCACATTTAGGCGTTAACGTCGGCCGATGCCACCGATGGACCGGAATCGGGCGGGGTGCTAAGCGCTTTTCATAGCGCTTTTTATGGCGAGGCCGCCGGCCTCGCACCGCGCGTGTTTGGGCCATGAGCGAACTGTCGCTGACCATCCTGCCGGAAACGGCCGCCGACTTCGAGGCGATCGAGCGCCTGAACGCGCGCACGTTCGGGCCCGGCCGCTATGCGCGCAGCGCCTACCGCATCCGCGAGGGACGCGCGCACGATCTCGCGCTGTCGTTCACCGCGCGCATCGGCACGCTGATGGTCGGCTCGGTGCGGCTGACGCCGGTGCGGGTGGGGGAGACGCCGGCGCTGCTGCTCGGGCCGCTGACGGTCGAGCCGCCGTTCCGCGAGCGCGGCATCGGCCGGGCGTTGATCGAGCGCGCGCTCGCGGAAGCCAAGACGAAGGGTCACAAGCTGGTGCTGCTGGTCGGCGACGAAGCCTATTACAGCCGGGCCGGCTTCGCGCCGATCGAGAAGGGCCGCGTGAAGATGCCGGGGCCGGTCGACCCTGCCCGGCTGATGGTCGCCGTGCTTCAGCCCGGGGCGTTCGACAAGGTGTCGGGTATGATCTTGCCGGATTGGCAAGAAACCGCGTAACGCCTGAGACGATCATACTACCGACGCCATCGCGACGCTTGCCCGCGCGTGCCGCGCGCGCGAAGGTTCGTGCGTCCGCGCCTGCAGCGCGCGTATCATTGGCGAGGCGTGTGATGAAAAATTTGGCGATGTTGATGGCGTGCGTGGCGATCGCCGCCGCCGGTGCGGCCCAGGTTCAAGCGCAGGCCGAGACGCCGGCGTCAATGCAGGGCTGGACCCACAAGGCCGATCTGTCGAGCATCCTGTGCAAGCAGCTGCCAGGTATGTCGAAGCCGCAGGTCGAGGAGCTCGTTACGTGGCTGCAGGGCTTCTACACGTTGGAAAAAGCCCCGCGCGTCATCGACCCCGACAAGATCAAGGCGGACATCACTAAGCTCGAAACCTACTGCAAGCAAAACCCGCAGGCGAATTTGGTCGCTGCCGCCGACGACGTGATGGGCGAACAATGACGTCTTAACGCCCTTCGCGCGCCCAGGTCGCGGCCAGCGAGCCGATCAGCAGCAGCAGGCCGATGAGGCCGGCGAAGATCGGCAGCACGCCAATGCCGCGCACCACGGAGACGTCGCGCATGCGCAAGCCGATCCAGTCGTCGCCGGCGAAACGCGTGCCGCTGCGCACCGGCACGACGCGCGGCACCTGAAGCGAATTGCCGTGCATCAGCCGTCGCGCGGAGCCGCCGGTCTCGGCGGCGATCTTGTGCAGCACGTTCGTGGTCGATGTCACTTCCTGGAATTCGCGCGGATTGGCCGGCCCCACATTGGTGAGCGCGGTGAGCTTGCCGTCGCTCGCGCGCCACAGGCCGAGTTCCTTCACCGGCAGCGCGGCCTGCCACAGGCCGGGCTTGTCGGGCTTCAGCGTCACCGTATCGGTCTTGCCGGTCGGCGAGGTCAGCGTCACGGGCGCGACGCCGTCGGCCATGGTCTGGCGATGGATGATCAGGTTGTGGCCCTGCACGGTCAGCCGCAGCGCCTCCTCTTCGAGGTCCGGCTGCTTCATCAGCCAGTGCGACAGCCGCCTGAGCAGGGCGAGCTGCGGGCCGCCGCCTTCGTAGCCGCGCGCCCACAGCCAGATCTGGTCGGACAAGAGCATGGCGACGCGGCCCTTGCCCTCGCGCGCGAGCTCCAGCAGCGGCTTGTGGTCGGGCCCCTGCAACAATGTGGTGCCGGTGTTGCGGCGCGTGTCGATGACGCGGAACCACCGGCTCCAGCGCGGCGGGTCGGTTTGCGCGCCGGTGAGGCCGCGCGTCACCGGATGGCGGTCGCCGAGCTTGGTCAGCGTCGGGCGGAAGGGCGTCTCGGTCACGTGACCGTTCGGTTCCGCCGGCAGGATGACGTCGAGCGGCGTGCGCCAGATGCTGGACGGGCCGGCGAATTCCGGGCCGGCTTCGAGCAGGAGCGCGCCGCCGTTACGCACGTAGCGGGCGATATTGTCGAAATAGAGCGTCGGCAGCACGCCCTGGCGCGAATAGCGGTCGAAGATGATGAGCTGGAACTGCGAGATCTTCTGCTGGAACAATTCGCGCGTGGGAAATGCGATCAGCGACAATTCGTTGATCGGCGTGCCGTCCTGCTTTTCCGGCGGGCGCAAGATGGTGAAGTGCACGAGATCGACCGAGGCGTCGGACTTCAAGAGGTTGCGCCAGGTGCGCTCGCCCGGCGACGGCTCGCCCGACACCAGCAGCACGCGCAGCTTGTCGCGCACGCCGTCGATCGACACTACCGCGCGGTTGTTCACTTGCGTCAGCTCGTTGTCGAGCGGCGCGGCCTCGATCTCGACGATGTTGGGGCCGGCATGCGGGATCGGCACGTCCACCTTCTGGTCGCTGTGCACGGTCACCACGCGTTTTTCCAGCACCTCACCGTCGCGGCGCACGGTCACCTCGGCCGCGCCCACCTTGGCGCCGTGATCCTCGATGCGGAAGCCGATGGTCTGCTTCTGGCCGACGATGCCGAAGCGCGGCGTTTCGGTCAGCACCACGCGGCGGTCGATCTCGTTGGCGTGGCCGGTGATCAGCGCCTGCACCGGCGCCTTGAAGCCGAGCGCCTTGGCGTCGGCCGGCACGTCGTGCACGCGGCCGTCGGTGATCAGAATCGCGCCGGCGACGCGGTCGGGCGGCACGTCGGCGAGCGTCGCCGACAGCGCCGAGAACAGCCGGGTGCCGTCGTTGTCGCCGGTGGCCTCGGCGGCGTTGGCGACGCGCACGTCGAGACCTGGGATGCGCTTGAGTTCCTTGGTGAGGGCGGCGGCGGCTTCCGCGGTCTGCTTCTCGCGGTCGCCGAAGCTCTGGCTCGGGCTCTTGTCGACGATGACGGCGGCGACCGACGGGATCGGTTGGCGGTCCTCGCGCGTGAACGAGGGGTTGGCGAGCGCCAGGATCATCAGGCCCATGGCGATGGCGCGCACCACGGCGCCGCGCCCGCGCGTCAGCAGCAGCAGCACCGAGATGACGATCGCGACCGCAAACGCGGCCCACACCACGTAGGCCGGCACCAGGGGAGCGAAAGAGACGCCGAGGTTCATGGCATCGCTCCTACTGTCCCAGCCGCTCGAGCAGCGCCGGGATGTGCACTTGGTCGGCCTTGTAGTTGCCGGTCAGGGCGTACATCACGATGTTGACGCCGGCGCGGAAGGCGAATTCGCGCTGGCGCGGCGTGCCCGGCACCATCGGCAGCATGGCCTGGCCGTCCGGGCCGATGGCCCAGGCGCCGGCGAGATCGTTGGAGGTGATGAGGATCGACGACACGCCGTCGCCGGCGCGTACCGGACGGTCGGCCCGGCCGGGCTTCTCCCTCGGCAGCGCCTGCACCCACAGCTGCCCGCTTTCAAAGCGGCCGGGGAAGTGCTGCAGCAGATAGAAGGTCTTGGTCAGCACGTGGTCGCGCGGCACCGGCTCGAGCTCGGGGATGTCGAGCGAGGACAGGATGGAGCGCAGCGCCAGCATGCCGGGCGTGCGGTTGCCGCCGCCGGGCCCGGGCGGCGCCTCGATGGCGTCGCGGGTGTCGAACAGCACGGTGCCGCCGTTCTTCATATAGGTGTCGATGCGCTCGAGCGCCTTCTGCGACGGTTTGGGCGCCTTCAGCGAGATCGGCCAGTAGATCAGCGGGAAGAAGGCGAGTTCGTCGCGCGCCGGATCGAGGCCCATCGGATCGCCCGGCTCGAGCGCGGTGCGCTGCGCCAGGAACAACGTCAGCCCTTCGAGGCCGGCCTTGGTGATCGCGTCGACTTGCGGGTCGCCGGTGACGACGTAGGCGAGGTGGGTCTTGTGCGTCGCCTTCAGCGCAAAGGCTTCCTGCTGCGCGGTGAGCGCCGCCGGCGGCGGGGCCTTGCTCTGCGCTTGTTGTGCTTGGGTCGGCTGCGGCAGGCTCAAGGCTGCGGCGATGCCGAACGCCAGCAGCGCGGCGGTGGCGCGCCGGCGCGGCAACAGCGCGCCGAACCCGCCCGAGAGCCAGAACACCAACAGCCCATCGAGCATCAGCAGTGCGAGGCCGGCAACGAACACGGGGCCGCGTAGGTCGAGCGGCTCGCCATGGCGATAGACGTCGAAGGTGGCGTCGAGCCCGGACAAATTGAGCGGAGCCGGGCGCTCGGTGGGGCTGAGCGTATTGACCGCCACCAGGCCCTCCGGCGGCCCATAGAAGCCGGGCGGATGGTCGGCGGTGCCGTGGCCCTTGTAATCGACCGGCAGCGGGCGGGCGTCCGGCGGCGGCGACGAGAAGGCGCCGAAGCCGTCGAGGATGCGCGTCGGCGGCACCACCTGCGCGGTTCGGCGCGCCGCGGCCGCGCTGCCGGCCTTGTCGGCGCTCTGCGCCGCGGCGGTCGAACCGGCAAGCGATACGATGCGCTTGAGCATCTCGACGAACGTGCCTGACAGCGGCAGGTCCGACCAGCGCGTGTCGGCGGTGACGTGGAACAGCACGATCATGCCCTTGCCGTGCTTTTGCGCCGTCACCAGCGGCGTGCCGTCACCGAGCGACGCCCAGGTGCGGTCGGTCAACGTCGCGTCCGGCTCCGCCAGCACCTGGCGGCGCACGGTGACGTCGTCCGGCACTTTCATGCCGGCGAAGGGGCTGTCGGTCGAAAAGGCGGCGAGATGCTGCGGCTTGTCCCAGCTGAGCGTACCGCCCAGCGTGCGCCCGCCGCGGCGCAGTCGCACCGGCAGCAGGTCGTCGTCTTCCTGGCCCGCGAGGTGCGGGCCGGCGAAACGCACCAGCACCCCGCCGTCGTTGATCCATTTCGCCAGCGCGTCATGCGCCTCGGCGACGTTGCCGACGTCGGCGAGGATCAGCATCGGCAGGTGCTGGTTGAGGAAGCGCGTGATGCCTTCCGCCGGCGCCACCGGACCGGCGCTGCGCACGTCGGCGAAGGGCCCGAGCGCGCGCTTGAGATAGTAGGAAGCGCCGAGCAGCGGCTGCGACTGATCGGCGTCGGAGCCGGACACGATGCCGATTGTGCGCCGCTGCCAGCGCTTGTCGAGCAGTTGCACCGCGCCGGCCGAACGCTCGCCCACGATCTCGAGCCGCGCCACCTGGTTGCGGATTTCGACCGGCAGGTCGATCGAGGCTTGCGTTTCGCGCTCGCCCGTCTTGAAAGCGAAGCGCGCGTCGCCGAGCGGCAGGCCTTTGAGATCGATGGCGCGCACGATGCCGTTCTCCGCGCTGCCCATCTGCGCGCGCAGCACCTTCACCGTCAGCGCGCCGGCCGCGTTGTCGGCGGCGGCGAGCGCGTGCGGAATGGCGATGCCGCCGTTTATGACGGTGAGCGGGTGGTCGCCGACGATCTGCTTCAGGCCGTTCACGAAGGCGGAGCCTTTGCCCATATCGACGCCGTCCGACAGCCAGACGATGTCGGCCTTGGGCGTCTGTTCGAGAAAGCGCTTGAGTGCCGGCAGCGCCGCGCCGCGGTCGACGGTATAGGGCTTCGGCTCGAGCTCGCGCGCCTCGACGCGCGCGGCGTCCGCGACCTCCAGCGAGATGTCGCGCGTCGGCCGCGACAGCGGCAGCAGCGCGACGCCGCGATTGTCGGCGGAGGCGCGCACGATGAGTTCGTCGGCGGTGCGCAGGCGCTCGGGCCAGGCGGCGGCCGCCGCCCAGCCGTCATCAATCATGATCAGGAGCGGCGCCTTGCGGTCGCCGGCGGCGAGCGGCGGATTCCACATCGGCCCGGCGGCGGCGATGATCACGATGGCCGCGAGCAGCAGCCGCAGCAGGGTCAGCCACCACGGCGTGCGCGCCGGCGTTTCTTCCTTGGGCGCGATCTGGAATAACAGCCGGGTCGGCGGAAAGTTGACGACGCGCGGGCGCGGCGGCACCAGCCGCAACAGCCACCACAACGCCGGCAGGCTCAGCAGGCCGAGCAGGATCAGCGGCTGTGCGAAGGCGAGGGGCAGCGACGGGATCATGGCGAGCCTTGCGCCCCGGCGCGCTGCGGCTTGCGGTTAGGGGCGATGGCGTGCGCGCCGGCGCCCATGCGGGCGTGGATCGCGAACAGCAGCTCGGTCGGCCCGCGGTCGGTGCGGTGCACGGTGAAGCTCCAGCCGAACTGCTCGCAGGCCTCGCGCAAGGCGGCGCGGTGGCCGGCCAGCAGGTTGTGGTAGTCGTCGCGCCAGGCCTCGGCGCGGCCGGCGGTGACGGCGCCCAAGCCTTCCGGCTCGACGAACTCGACGCGCCCGCCATAGGGGAAGACTTCCTCCGCCGGATCGACCACCTGCACCACGTGGCCGCGCGCGCCGTTCGCCGCCAGTTGCCCGATGGTGCGGCGGAAGTCGGCGATCGGGCTCCAGAAGTCGGACAGCAGCAGGACTTCCGAGAACGGCGCCGGCGCGAAGTCCGGCGGCAGGCTCGCCCGCTCGCCGGTGTCGTGCACGATCGTCTGCGCCATCTTCTCGATGACGTTGCGGTTGGCGGTCGGCGGCATCAGCTGCGGGATGCCGACGCGCTCACCGCCTTGCACCAGCACCTCGGCCATCGCGAAGGCCACGACCAGCGCGCGGTCGAGCTTGCTCCATTCCGTCATGTTCGAGGAGAATTCCATCGACGGCGAGCGGTCGGCCCAGAGCCAGATGGTGTGCGAGGCTTCCCACTCGCGCTCGCGCACATAGAGATGATCGTCGCGCGCCGAGCGCCGCCAGTCGATGTTCTGCGCCGGCTCGCCCTGGACGAAATGACGGTATTGCCAGAAGTTCTCGCCGGCGCCGGCGCGGCGGCGGCCGTGCAGGCCGTGGATGATGGTCGACGCCACGCGGCGCGCTTCCAGGATCAGCCGCGGCACGCGCGCGGCGAGCTTGCGGCTCTTGCCGACCGCCGCCTGGACCGCCTTGTCCGTGTCGCTTGCTCGCGGCTCCGCCATCGCCCCTATCCGATGCGCGCCTTCAGTTGCGCAATGACGTTGCCGACCGTCTCGCCTTCGGCGCGCGCGGCGAAGGTGAGCGCCATGCGGTGCTTCAGCACGGGCTCGGCGAGCTCCAGCACGTCGTCGACCGACGGCGCGAAGCGGCCGTCGAGCAGGGCGCGGGCGCGCACCGCCAGCATCAGGGACTGGCTCGCGCGCGGCCCCGGGCCCCAGGCGATCGACTTGGAAATGTCGCCGGCCTCGCTGTCCGGGCGCGCCGAGCGCACCAGCTTGAGGATCGCTTCCACCACCGATTCGCCGACCGGCAGCCGCCGCACCAGCCGCTGCGCCGCGATCAGCTCCTCGGCGGTCATGGCGGCCTTGGCCTTGGTGTCTTCGGCACCGGTGGTGTCGAACAGGATCTTGCGCTCCGATTCGAGGTCCGGATAGTCGACGTCGATTTCCATCAGGAAGCGGTCGAGTTGGGCTTCCGGCAGGGGATACGTGCCTTCCTGCTCGAGCGGGTTTTGCGTCGCCAGCACGTGGAACGGCTTGGGCAGGTCGTGGCGGGCGCCGGCGATGGTGACATGCTGCTCCTGCATGGCCTGCAAGAGCGCCGACTGGGTGCGCGGTGAGGCGCGGTTGATCTCGTCGGCCATCAGGAGCTGGGCGAACACCGGGCCCTGAATGAAACGGAAGGTGCGTTTGCCGCCCATGCCTTCCTCCAGCACCTCGGACCCGAGGATGTCGGAGGGCATCAGGTCGGGCGTGAACTGCACGCGGCGGGCGTCGAGGCCGAGCGCCACGCCCATGGTGTCGACCAGCTTGGTCTTGGCGAGGCCGGGCACGCCGACCAGGAGCGCGTGGCCGCCGGACAGGACGGTGACCAGCGCGCGCTCCACCACCACGTCCTGGCCGAAGATCACTTCGCCGATGGTGGCCTTGGCGGCGCGCACATGGGCGGCCGTCGACTCGGCCGCGCGCACGATCATATCTTCGAGCTTTTCGAGACTTTCACCGCTTGCCGACGCCATGACGTCCTTCATCCTTTCATCGCGCGAGGTCGGGGCTCCGCCCTTGCCGGCGGCCCATGCGTTTCGGGCTCAAATGAAGCTATGCAACAACCGCACCAGCCCTAATTTGCGCCGCCCGGCGGGCCGAATCTGCCTCAATTAACGAACCAGCTTACGCTATCCTTTGCCGGCGACAGGGCCCATTTACGGCCCTATGAACAGCTTATGAAGCGTCACGTATAACGTAGGGAAACAATGGCGAAGGAAGGGCAGAGCGCGCTCGACGCGATTACCGCATCGCTCCCCCGCGAAAGGCGGGGGCTGCCGCCCGTGGAGCAGTGGAATCCGCCGTTCTGCGGCGATATCGACATGCGAATCGCGGCGGACGGCACCTGGTTCTATCAAAAGACCCCGATCGGCCGGCATGCTCTGGTCAAGTTGTTCGCCTCGGTGGTCAAACGGGAAGAGGACAAGTATTTCCTTGTCACCCCGGTGGAAAAAGTCGGGATCGTCGTTGAAGACGCCCCCTTTCTTGCGGTCGAAATGCGCCGGAAGGATGGGACGTTCAGTTTCAGGACCAATATGGACGAATGGATCGATGCCGGCCCCGAGCACCCCTTGCGCTTCGAGCCGGAACCGGAGACCGGCGGCTTGAAGCCCTACCTCTTGGTACGCCGCAACCTGTGGGCCAAAGTGACGCGGGCCCTGTTCTATGACCTGGTCGAGGCCGGGGAAGAGCGCGTGGTTGACGGCGCGGCCAGGTTCGGCGTGGCCTCGGGCGGCGCGTTCTTCGTGATGGCGGACGCCGACGCACTCCGGGAGCTGGCCTGATGGCGCCGGCGAGCCAGAGGGCGCTGCCGGCCGGGGAATTCTTCGACCGCGTCAAGGCGCGGCTGACGCTGGACGTGCCGGCGGGGCTGACCGACCCCAGCATCACGCCCACGCGCGGCGATCACGACGTCGATCCGGTGATGCAGAAGATCGCCGAGGTGCGGCCGATACGCCCGGCGGCGGTGCTGGTGCCGGTCGTCGACCATCCCGACGGGCCGACGGTGCTCTTGACCCAGCGCGCCCAGCACCTGCCGCAGCATCCCGGGCAGGTGTCGTTTGCCGGCGGCAAGATCGAGACGAGCGACAAGAGTCCGCTCGACTCGGCGCTACGCGAGGCCGAAGAAGAGATCGGCCTCGACCGCGCGTTTGCTCAGCCGCTCGGCTATCTCGACCTCTACATGACCACGCTCGGCTACCGTATCGTGCCCACGGTGGCGCGGGTGAAGCCGGGCTTTGCGCTCACGCTCAACACCGGCGAGGTCGACGCCACCTTCGAGGTGCCGCTGTCGTTCCTCATGAATCTCGACAACGTCGAGCGCCATTCGCGCGACTGGAACGGCATGACCCGGCATTTCTACGCCATCACCTTCGGCGAGCGTTACATCTGGGGCGTGACCGCCGGAATCCTGCGCAACATGTACGACCGCATTTACCGGGAGGGCTGATGGGACGCTCGCTGGTCACCGAGGCGCTGCTGTTCCTGACGCCGTTCGCGCTCTACGCGGTGTTCCTGTGGGCGACGCGCGCCGGCATCATGGAACCGAAGTCGTGGCCGCTGTCGCGCGTCGTCTGGCTCGCGATCCTCGCCTTCGGCCTGATAATCGGCAGCTTCATCTATTTCGCCAGCTATACCGGCGCGCCGCCGGGCTCATACTATGTCCCCGCGCATGTGGATGACAAAGGCAATTTCGTGCCGGGCAGGACCATCCTGAAATGACGCGCGACGGCGAAACCGCGCGCAAGCTTGTCGGCGTGCCTTGGCTCGCCGGAGGCGCGCTGCCGAAACTGCTCGCCGTGCTCAATGGCGACGGCGAGGAGGCGCGCGTGGTCGGCGGCGCGGTGCGCAACGCGCTGCTCGATCTGCCCAGCCACGAGATCGACGTTGCCACCACCGCGACGCCGGACGACGTCAGGCGCCGCGTCACCGCCGCCGGCTTCAAGGCGGTGCCGACCGGCATCGAACATGGCACCGTCACCGTGGTGGTCGGGGACGCGCCGTTCGAGGTGACCA
This sequence comes from uncultured Pseudomonadota bacterium, assembly GCA_963829755.1. Classification (GTDB taxonomy): domain Bacteria; phylum Pseudomonadota; class Alphaproteobacteria; order Rhizobiales; family Xanthobacteraceae; genus Pseudolabrys. Next base: position 146,310 of record CAWHJV010000012.1, read on the forward strand.
CTCTGCGCCAGGACGTCGAAACCTATGGCCGCCACGCCAAGGTCGCGTTCGGCCGCGACTGGCGCGCCGACGCCGAGCGGCGCGACTTCACCATCAACGCTTTTTCGGTGACGCCGGACGGCACCGTCTACGACTACGTCGGTGGGCTCGCCGACCTTGGCCAGCGCCGCGTGCGCTTCATCGGCGATCCGAAGAAGCGCATCGAAGAAGACTATCTGCGCATCCTGCGCTTCTTTCGCTTCCATGCCGCCTACGGCACCAGCGAGCATCCTTACGCGGAAGGCATCGCCGCCTGCATCGCCGGCCGCGACGGGTTCGACCGGCTGTCGCGCGAGCGCGTGCGCCAGGAACTGATGAAGCTTTTGGTGGCGCCGCACGCGCTGCCGTCGCTCATCTCCATGGCCGACGGCGGATTGCTGCTGCGCGTGCTCGGCGGTGTCGGCTATCTCGGGTCCTTCGAGATGATGGCCAAGGTGGAGGCGGCTGCGGGCCTCAATGCCGATCCGGTACGCCGGCTGGGCGCGCTCGGTGTCGCTATCGTCGAGGACGCCGAGCGGCTGTGGCGGAAGCTGCGCCTGAGCAACGTCGAGCAGGCGCGGCTGATGGCGATGGGCGAGGGCTGGCGGCTGATGTCGCCCGATATCGGCGAAGCCGAGCGGCGCGCGCTGGTCTATCGCCTGAAGCCGGTGACTTATACCGACCGCGCGCTGCTGGCCTGGTCGCGTGCCGACGCCGGCGCGCACGACAAGGCCTGGCTCGATTTCGTCACGCTGCCGCAGCGCTGGACCGCGCCCGCGTTTCCGATCAAGGCGGCGGATTTCATTGCACGCGGCATCGAGAAGGGCCCGGCGCTGGGTGCGGCCATGCGCGCGGCGGAAGAGGCGTGGATCAAGGCGGATTTTCCGGAAAATAAAGCTGCGCTCGACGGTATCGTCGCAAGCGTCCTTGCTGCCGCGCACGCGTGAGCGGCGATGAAAAGCCCCGGAATTTTGCTCCGGGGCTTTGGCGCGTTCGCCATGTTCCGCGTTTCAGAACTTGTAGCTGAATCCAACCGTCACAGTGCTCAGTGTATTGCTGACTTCGTACGGGAAGAGGCCATTTGTTGGCGCCAGATTCTGGTAGGTACCGAGATCATAATAGCGGTACTCGGCGCGGACTAGCCAGTTGTTGTCGATGGCATATTCAAGGCCGGCGCCGACAGTCCAGCCGCTGCGCGTGCTGGTAAACGTCTGACCGGCGCCGCCGTTGCTGTAATGCTCCAGTTCACCATAGGCCCAGCCCCCGGTCGCGAACACCAGGATCCGATCCCACGCGTAGCCGATGCGGCCGCGCGTCGATCCGAGCCAATTGAACTGCGTTTGATCCAAGGTGCCGCCGGCGCTGCCATCGTCGCCTTTGATCGTGGTCCCATTGAAATCGGTTTCGATGCCGAGCACGAAGCTGCTGATTTGATAATTGTAGCCAAGGTGGCCACCGCCGATGAACCCGCTCGAGTCATAGCTGTTCTGGAATCCGGGAGGGACCACCGAACGGTCGTGACGACCCCAGCCGCCGCCAATGTCTCCGCCAATATAGAAGCCGGACCAATCGTAGACGATGGGTGGCGGCTGGATCATCGGCGCCTTCATCGGCATATCGGCAGCGTTGGCGCTTGCAGCACCCAGAGCCGTCGCGCTCAGCAGTGCAACAACGAAATGACAAAGACGCATTGGGTTCCTCCTCAACGTGAAACGCATCGTATTAGGGGCCGGCGAACCCCCATGCACTGGCACAACCCGCAATTCTGCCTTGGATCGCAGCAACGCTATCGCGGGCCTTTGCTGGGTCATTGCGTTGAAGTAAGAGAGAAGGCTCTCGGCGTCAATTCAAGCCGCGTTTGTTCAATGTTATCGCGATCTTTACGCGGGTAGTTTGGGAGGCGTGACTGAGCGGCAACGCTTATGGTACAGTATTACTGCGCAGAGCGAGGCTCACGGTAGGTATTTACTGAACGACCGCCGCCACCCTTTGTTGTTTGCAATCGATGGCAGCTTCAATCGAAAGCTGGCGTGCGCAACCAGGGCGACTACATCAGTTGGTCATGTAAGATCGAGTCCCCGGATGGAAGCGCGACGATGCAACGTAACGACCGTCCCAGGGATTTGGTCGAGCGGATGGCGCAGACAGGCGCCCGCCGCCAGCGCGCGCGTGACTCGTTTCGCCGCGACACCTTCGCGCTGCCGCGCGAGGCGGCCCGCGCCAAGGCGCGCGAGATGTTCGCGCGCTTTCCGAAAGCCGCCTACATGACCGAGATCGAAAGCTGGCGCGTGCTGCCGGACGACCGCATCGAGTTCACCATGCGGCGGCTGCCGAGCGCGGATTAGGTCGTGAACTCGGCCGGTCGGACATGAGGCGCGCGGGGCTCCCGCCCGCGTGCCAAGAACGCTAACCAACCGCAAAGGATGCCTCGGATGAGCACGGCAAGGGCCGCCACGCCTATCAATCTCAAGCAGAAATTGTCTCTGGTGGACGATCAATGGACGCCACGCGTGATCGCCGAGATGAACGACTATCAATTCAAGGTCGTAAAGCTTGAAGGCGACTTCGTTTGGCACGATCACCCGGAAACCGATGAGACATTCATCGTGATCGACGGGCAGCTTCGTATCGACTTCCGGGATGGCTCGGTGACCGTCGGGCCCGGCGAAGTCTACATCGTGCCCAAAGGCGTGGAGCATAAGCCATACGCCGAAAAAGAGGTTCAACTCATGCTCATCGAGCCGCGCGGCGTTCTCAACACAGGCAATGCCGGTGGCGATCGAACGGCCGAAAACGACGTTTGGATTTAGAAAGCAGGGATCAGAGCACGACCGCCGCATAGCCACGCGCGCCGCAAAGCGCGCCGCAAGCCTCCTCGCCTTCGTCAAATTGACGGCCTTCGGCTTCGGCCGCACGGTTATGAGCCCTCGTCCGGGCGTCTTCTTTCCGGCGCGCGATTCACCCCGCCGAAACCTGTTTGCGGCTAGCGTCCCGGGTCTTCCCGAACCGCAAAGCCGCCGCCGATGCCGCATTCCCCCGCCGCCCTCGAAATCCTCAATCTGTGCAAGCGTTTCGACCGGCCCGCCGTCGATCATCTCGACCTCACGGTGCGCAAGGGCGAGTTCTTCGCGCTGCTCGGCCCCAACGGCGCCGGCAAGACCACGACGCTGCGCATGGTTAGCGGATTGTTGAAGCCCGATGCCGGCGCCATCACGGTCGAGGGCATCGACGCGCTCGCCGATCCGGTCGCCGCCAAGCGGGTGATGGCCTGGGTGTCCGACGAGCCGATGATCTACGACAAGCTGACGCCGCTCGAATATCTCGATTTCGTCGCGCGGCTTTGGAGCGTCGGCGCCGTCGCCGCCAAGACGCGCGCGCACACGCTGATGGAGTGGCTGCAGCTTGCGCCGTTCGCGCAGCAGCGCTGCGAAAGCCTGTCGAAAGGCATGCGGCAGAAGGTGGCGCTCGCCGGCGCGCTGGTGCACGAGCCCGACCTGCTCATCCTCGACGAACCGCTCACCGGGCTCGACGCAGCCTCGGCGCGGCAGGTGAAGAACGTGCTGCGCGCGCGCGTCGAAGCCGGCGGCACCGTGATCATGACCACGCACATTCTCGAAATCGCCGAGCGCATGGCCGACCGTATCGGGGTGATCGATGCCGGCCGGCTGGTCGCGGAAGGCACGCTTGAAGAGCTGCGCCGGCAGGTCGGAGACGGCGACGCCTCGCTCGAGGACACGTTCCTGGCGCTGGTCGCCCAGCAGGACGCGCCGGCCGAGGTGGCGGCGGCGTGAGCGACACAGCAACCCTCACTTGGTTCGCCGGTCACGAATTCCGCCTCGCCTGGCGCGACTGGCTGTCGATGATGACCGCGGGCAAGCGCGGCCGCGAGCGCGTGGTCGCCGTCGTGCTCGTTCTCTTCATTGCGGTGATGCACTTGTTCGCCTGGTCGATGGTGGCGCGGGTCGCGGAGATCGGTGCGCATCCGGACAAGGCCGCGCTCATCGGCATCACCGGCTCTCTGTTGCTCTCGTTCTCGCTGATGCTGTCGCAGGCGATGGAGTCGGTGACGCGCGCTTTCTACGCGCGCTCCGATCTGGAATTGATCCTGTCGTCGCCGGTCGCGACCGCGCGCGTGTTCGCGGTGCGCATCGGCGCGCTTTCGGTCTCGACCGCGCTGCTCGGTCTGGCGATTGCCGCGCCCGTCATCAATGTGCTGGCGTTCATCGGCGGCGCGCATTGGCTCGCCGCCTATGGCGTGGTGGCGGCCATGGGCCTCTTCGCCTCCGCCCTCGCCGTGGCGGCGACGGTGGCGCTGTTCCGCGCGATCGGGCCGAAGCGCACGCGGCTCGTCGCGCAGATCGTGGCGGCGGTGATCGGCGCGGCTTTCGTCATCGGGCTGCAGGTCGCCGCCATTCTGTCATACGACACGATCTCCCGGTTCTCCGTGCTGGAGTTCGGTCGGCGTGGTCGGCCACGCGCCGGCGCTCGCGAGCTGGTTCTGGTGGCCGGCGCGCGCCGCGCTCGGCGACGCGGGCGCGCTCGCTATCGTGCTCGGCATCGGGCTGGTGTCGGTTGTGCTGGCCATTGCGGCGTTTTCCGGCTCGTTCGGCGATCACGTGGTGGCGGCCGCGGGCGTCGCCTTCGAGCGGCGCCGCCAGCGTGGCGCCACCGTGTTCCGCGGCGGCTCGCCGCGCGGCGCACTGCGGCGCAAGGAGTGGATGCTGCTCAAGCGCGATCCGTGGCTCGTGTCGCAGACGCTGATGCAGTTGCTGTATCTGCTGCCGCCGGCGCTGCTGTTGTGGAAGGGCTTCGCGCACGGCCACGGCGCCCTGTTGCTGCTGGTGCCGGTGCTGGTGATGGCGGCCGGCCAGCTCGCCGGCGGTCTCGCATGGCTCGCGATCTCCGGTGAGGACGCGCCCGACCTGGTGGCGACCGCGCCGGTGCCGGCCGGCGCCATCGTCCGTGCCAAGGTCGAGGCGGTGATGATGGCGATCGCCGGCGTGTTCGCGGTCTTCCTGCTGCCGCTCGCGGTCGCCGCGCCTTATCTCGCATTGGTCGCGGGCGCCGGCATCCTCGTCGCCGCGGGATCGGCGACCGCCATCCAGCTCTGGTTCCGCACCCAAGCCAAGCGCAGCCAGTTCCGCCGCCGGCAGACCTCGTCGCGCATGGCGACCTTCGCGGAGGCCTTTTCGTCGATCACCTGGGCCGGCACCGCGGCGCTCGCCGCCGCCGGCACCTGGCTCGCGCTCATCCTCGGCGCGATCGCGTTGCTGCTGCTCGCCGGCACGCGCATCATGGCGCCGCGCGCGGCATAAGGCCCTTCAAGGCCACTTCACCACCGGCGGCATGGAGGAGAGGATCGAGTCCACGTTGCCGCCGGTCCTGAGCCCGAAGATGGTGCCACGGTCGTAGAGCAGATTGAATTCCACGTAGCGGCCGCGGCGGACGAGCTGTTCGTCGCGTTCGGCTTCGCTCCAGGGCTTCTCGAAGTTGTTGCGCACCAGTTGCGGATAGATATCGCGCAAGGCGCGGCCGACGGCTTGCGTGAAGGCGAAGTCGGCTTCCCAGTCGCCACTGTCGTGCCAGTCGTAGAAAATGCCGCCGATGCCGCGCGGCTCGTTGCGGTGCTTGAGGAAGAAATAGTCGTCGCACCACTTCTTGTATTTGTCGTAGGACGCGACGGCGGCGTGGGCATCGCAGGCCGCCTTCATGGCGGCGTGGAAGGCGAGGCTGTCGGGGTCGCTTTGCGTGCGGCGGGCGTCGAGCACCGGCGTCAGGTCCGCGCCGCCGCCGAACCAGGCCTTGGTGGTGACCACGAAGCGGGTGTTCATATGCACCGCCGGCACGTGCGGGTTCTGCGGGTGGGCGATCAGCGAGATGCCGGACGCCCAGAAGTTCGGGTTGTCGGCGGCGCCGGGGATGTCCTTGCGGAATTCGGGCGCGAACTCGCCGTGAACGGTCGAACAGTGCACGCCGACCTTCTCGAACACGCGCCCGCGCATCATCGCCATCACGCCGCCGCCACCATCCGGGTCGGCTTTTGCCGACCCGGCACTTGAAGTGCCGATCTCGGGTGAACCCGAGATCGGTTGGCTGCCGGTGTGGTCGGTACGCTGCCAGGGCGTGCGCACGAAGCGCCCGGGCGCGGCGTCGCCGAGGGGCGCCGAGGCGGGCAGGGCATCTTCCAGCCGCTCGAAGGCGGCGCAGGTCTCGTCGCGCAGCGCCTCGAACCAGGTTCGCGCGCGGGTCTTGCGGGTTTCGATGTCGTTGGTGGTTATGTCGGCAGCCATGGGCTCAAGGCATATTGCGTCGGGCCGCCGAAAGCTACGCCGGAAATCCCCCCGTCTGCCGCAACGCCTCGCCCGCCACCATGGCCGCGGCCATGGCGACGTTGAGCGAGCGCATGTCCGCCCGGATCGGCACCTTCAGCCGCGCGTCGGCCGCCCGGTGCACGGCTTCCGGCACGCCGGCGCTCTCGCGGCCGAGCAGCAGCACCTCGCCGTCGCCAAAATGGTGATCGAGGTAGGAGCGTTCGGCCGCGGTGGTCAGGAGCGTGAGCTTGAGGCGTGCGCTCCGGCGCCAGTCCTCGAAGGCGGCGAACGAGGGGTGGCGGGTCAGCGCCACCCGGTCGAGATAGTCCATGCCGGCGCGGCGGAAGGCGCGGTCGGATACCGGGAAGCCGGCCGGCTCGATGATATGGGCTTCGAGGCCGAGGCAGGCGCAAAGCCGCAGGATCGTGCCCGTGTTCTGGGGGATGTCAGGCTCGTAGAGCGCGAGTCGCATGGGGGCCGCCTTCGTAGGTCGCTGGGGTCGCCGGGGGCAGGGCGGGGAATCGCCCCGCCGGGCGCATTCTATGCGACCCTTTGGCGCGGGCGGGCCCGGCTGGAATTGGCGCCGGGAGAAATCTGCCGGCCTCGGCAGGACCGCGTTGCCAATTATCAACAAACGGCCGCTTCCGCGCAAAACGGGCGGGCCCGCGGCCCCCAGGGCCCTTCTTGGGCTTGCGCTTGCTTCGCAAGGGTGCCAATAGAACGCCACCGATGCGCCGCATTGTCCGCCAGGGCAGCCGCCGGTCGGTGCGCCCGCCGTCCCGTAGGACTTGGTCCTGCCGGTGCCTGCCGCGGGCGCCGGGTCCAAGCCACGGGGGGAGGGGACGAGAGACGTGACGACCGTGTCTTCGGCGGCTCCTACTCGCCGCGACTTTCTCTATATAGCCACGGGTGCCGTCGGCGCCGTGGGCGTGGCGGCGGCCCTGACGCCGCTGATTTCCCAGATGAGTCCGGACGCCTCGACCATCGCCGCGGGCGCGCCGGTCGAGATCGACCTCGCCCCGGTCGCCGAAGGCCAGATCGTCAAGGTGTTCTGGCGCTCCAAGCCGATTTTCATCTTCCACCGCACCGAGAAAGAGATCGAGGCCGCCCAGAACGTGCAGGTCGCCGACCTGCGCGATCCGCAGCCCGAACTCGGCGCGGGTCAAACCGGGCCACGAGCAGTGGCTGGTCGTCATCGGCATCTGCACCCATCTCGGGTGCATCCCGCTCGCCCACCAGGGCGACTACGGCGGCTGGTTCTGCCCCTGCCACGGCTCGGAATATGACACCGCGGGCCGAATCCGGCAGGGTCCGGCGCCGTTGAATCTGCATCTGCCGCCCTATCAATTCCTCACCGACACCAAGATCCGGATCGGCTGATCCAGCGATCCGATTGCTTATTTGAAGGTTCGACCATGAGCGGACAATCGACCTACCAGCCTAAAAACAAAGCTCTGCAGTGGTTGGAGAAGCGGCTGCCGATCGTCAGCCTGATGTACGATTCCTTCGTCTCCTATCCGACGCCGCGTAATCTGAACTACTGGTGGACCTTCGGCGGCATCCTCACCTTCATGCTCGCCGTGCAGATCATCACCGGCATCGTGCTGGCGATGCACTACACGCCGAACGACGCGCTGGCCTTCAATTCGGTCGAAGCCATCATGCGCGACGTGAACTATGGCTGGCTGCTCCGCTATGTTCACGCCACCGGCGCCTCGTTCTTCTTCTTTGCCGTCTACATCCACATGTTCCGCGGCATGTACTACGGCTCCTACAAGGAGCCGCGCGAGGTGTTGTGGATCCTCGGCGTCATCCTGCTCCTGCTGATGATCGCCACCGGCTTCATGGGCTACGTGCTGGTCTGGGGCCAGATGAGCTTCTGGGCCGCCACCGTGATCACCAACTTGTTCTCGGCCATCCCCGGTGTCGGCGGCGCCATCGTCACCTGGCTGTGGGGTGGCTACGCGGTCGGCGATCCCACGCTCAACCGCTTCTTCTCGCTGCACTACCTGCTGCCCTTCGTGATCACCGGCGTGGTGGTGCTGCACGTCTGGGCGCTGCACGTCGTCGGCCAGAACAACCCGACCGGTGTCGAGCCGAAGTCCGACAAGGACACCGTGCCCTTCACGCCCTACGCCACGATCAAGGACAGCTTCGGCATCGTCGTCTTCTGCATCGCGTTCGCGTGGTTCGTGTTCTACATCCCGCATTACCTGCTTGCGGCCGACAATTTCACCCCGGCCAACCCGGCGGTGACCCCGGCCGAGATCGTGCCGGAGTGGTACTACCTGCCGTTCTACGCAATCCTGCGCTCGATCCCCAACAAGCTGCTCGGCGTGACCGCGCTGTTCTCGGCCATCGCCATCCTCGCCTTCATGCCGTGGCTCGATACCTCGCGGGTGCGTTCGGCGCGCTACCGGCCGCTCTACCGCCAGTTCTTCTGGCTGTTCGTGATCACCTGCGTCATGCTGGGCTGGCTCGGCTCCAAGCCGCCGACCGGCACCTACCTGATCCTGGCGCGTATCTTCACCGCCTATTACTTCGGGTTCTTCGTGGTCATCCTACCGCTTCTCGGGATATTCGAAAAAACCAAGCCGTTACCGAACTCGATTTCGGAATCGGTCTTGGGTTCAAAGGCGTGAGCGGGAGGATAGTCATGAAATTCAAGACCCCCATCTTCGCGCTCGTCCTGGCCGGCTCGCTGGTCGCGCTGGCCGTCCCCTCGTGGGCAGCCGAGCAGGCGACGCCGCCGCGGGAGTCGTGGTCGTTCTCCGGCCCGTTCGGCAAATACGACCCGGCCCAGCTTCAGCGCGGCTTCAAGATCTACCGCGAGGTGTGCTCGAATTGCCACTCGCTGAACCTGGTTGCGTTCCGCAACCTGGCCGAGCCGGGCGGTCCCGGCTACACCGAGGCGCAGGTCAAGCAGCTCGCCTCCGAGTACAAGATCAAGGACCTCGACGATAAGGGTAATCCGATCGAGCGCGCCGGCCGGCCGGCCGATCATTTCCCGGCGCCGTTCCCCAACGAGCTGGCGGCGAAGGCCGCCTTCGGCGTCGCCCCGCCCGACATGTCGTCGCTCGCCGACGCGCGCACCTACGAGCGCGGGTTCCCCTGGTTCATCTTCGACATCTTCTCGCAGTACCAGGAGGAGGGGCCGGACTACATCGCGGCGATCCTGCAGGGCTATGAGAAGCCGCCGGCGGGCTTCCACGTGCCGCCCGGCGGCCACTACAACAAGTATTTCCCCGGCCACAACATCGCCATGCCGCAGCCGATCACGGCCGGCCAGGTGAAGTACACCGACGGTACCCCGGAGACGCTGCATCAATACGCCAAGGACGTAGCCGCCTTCCTGATGTGGGCCGCCGAGCCGCATATGGTCGCGCGCAAGCGCCTCGGCTTCCAGGTGATGATCTTCCTGATCATTTTCGCTGGCCTGCTCTACTTCACCAAGAAGAAGGTGTGGCACGACGTGCATCACGAGGAAGAAGCTTCGAAGTCGGCGTAAGCCGCGCCGATGGACTTTTGAGCGCGAAGGGCCCCGGTTTTGGGGCCCTTTGTATTTGAGTTGGCGATGCCGTACGAATGCGGGCGCTCGGTAGGCCACCACGACAGTTGAGGACCAGGGCTGATCATGACCAAGGCGGTGCTCGGAATCATCGGCGGCAGCGGCATCTACGATCTACCGGGGCTGGAAAACGTGCGCGAGGAGCGCATCGAGAGCCCCTGGGGCGAGCCCTCGAATCCTCTGCGCCGGGGCGAAATCGCCGGCCTGCCGGTGGTGTTCCTGTCGCGCCATGAGCCGGGCCATCGGCTTTCGCCGTCGGACATCAACTACCGGGCCAATATCGACGCGCTCAAGCGCGCCGGCGTCACCGACATCGTGTCGCTGTCGGCCTGCGGCTCGTTCAGGGAGGAACTGCCGCCCGGCACCTTCGTGCTCATCGACCAGTTCGTCGACCGCACCTTCGGCCGCGCCAGCTCGTTCTTCGGCAAGGGCTGCGTCGCGCACGTCTCGATGGCGCATCCGGTCAGCCCGCGGCTGCGCATCCACATCGCGGAGGCCGCGCGCGCGGAAAAGATCGACGTGGTGCGCGACGGCACCTACGTGTGCATGGAAGGGCCGCAATTCTCCAGCTACGCCGAGAGCATGACCTACAAGCAGCTCGGCTATTCGGTGATCGGCATGACCAACATGCCGGAGGCCAAGCTCGCGCGCGAGGCGGAGATTTGCTACGCCACCGTCGCCATGGTCACCGATTTCGACTGCTGGCACCCCGACCACGACGCGGTGACGGTGCAGGACATCGTCAAGGTGCTGACCGAGAACGCCGAGCGCGCCAAGACGCTGGTGGCGCGGCTGGCGAAGGACTTTCCGCGCGAGCACGAGCCGTGCCCGATCGGCTCCGACCGGGCGCTCGACACCGCCATTATTACATCGCCGGAGGCGCGCGACCCGGAGCTTCTGAAGAAGCTCGACGCGGTGGCGGGCCGGGTGCTGAACGGGTAAAAGAGTGCCGCACGACCCGGTGGCGCCGTGAATGCCCGCTTTGGCGGGCAAATTCGTGAACGAGAATTGAAGAGACAGCCCCGATGAGCTCAACCGACGTCGAATCCGACCTGCGCGACGCCATCCGCTCGATTCCCGACTATCCCAAGCCGGGCATCGTCTTCCGCGACATCACCACGCTGCTCGGCAATGCGCGCGCCTTCCGCCGCGCGGTCGACGAACTGGTGCAGCCGTGGGCCGGCATGAAGATCGACAAGGTCGCCGGCATCGAGGCGCGCGGCTTCATCCTCGGCGGCGCGGTGGCGCACCAGGTGTCGGCCGGCTTCGTGCCGATCCGCAAGAAGGGCAAGCTGCCGCACAAACGGGTGAGCATGACGTACGCGCTGGAATACGGCGAGGACGAGATCGAGGTGCATGCCGACGCGCTGGTCGCCGGCGAGCGCGTGGTGCTGGTCGACGACCTCATTGCCACCGGCGGCACGGCGGAGGCGGCGGTGAAGCTGTTGCGCCAGCTCGACGCCGAGGTGCTGGCGGCCTGTTTCGTCATCGACCTGCCGGCGCTCGGCGGCGCCGAACGCCTGCGCAAGATGGGCGTGCCGGTGCAGACGCTGGTGTCGTTCGAGGGGCATTAGCTCGGATCGGAATAATGTTCTAGCGGGTCAGCGAATAGGTCAGATGCTGCTTCACCGCGGGCCATTCGCCGGCGATGATGCTGTAGACGGCGGTGTCGCGCATCGTGCCGCCATGCCCGATCTGGTGGTTGCGCAGAATGCCGTCCAACTTGGCGCCAAGTCGCTCGATGGCTTGTCGGCTCCCGCGATTGAAGAAGTGTGTCCGAAATTCGACCGCGATGCAATCGAGGCGCTCGAAGGCGTGCGTCAGCAGAAGCAGCTTGCATTCGGTATTGAGTGCGGTGCGCTGCACGCGCTGTGCGTACCAGGTCGATCCGATCTCGACGCGCCGGTTCGGAGCATCGATATTCATGTAGGTCGTCATTCCGGCAACGCTGCCCGCCGCGTCGAACACGGTGAATGGCAACATCGACCCGGCCGCCTGAAGCGACAGCCGCCGGTCGATCTCTTTAGCCATGCCGTCGGGCGAGGGTATCGCAGTGTACCAGAGCTGCCACAATTCACCGTCTTTCGCGGCCTCGATCAGACCGGCGCAATGGGTGTGCGAGAGCGGCTCGAGGCGCGTATGCTGGCCATCGAGGGTGACGGGTTCTGGCCATGGCACGGGACGTAATCCTTCCAAGAGAAAATGAGAAATCTACTGCGGTTTCGGCCCCCACGGGCCCGCCTGACCGGGTAACGGCGGCGTGGGTGCAGGATTCCACGGACCCTGCGGTGCCGGCGGTTGTTGCGGCTCGCCCCACGGGCCTTCGGCGCCTTCATCATAGCCGACTTGGGCATCTTGCTCCTCCGGCTCCGGCAGGCTTAGCGGGCCGGGATCGTGGCCGCCGGCGTATTTGACCAGCGCTTCGACGCGGGCGTCGACCGACGGATGGGTGGCGAACAGGTCGGAAAAGCCGACACGCGGGTTGTCGACGCACATCTCCATCACCGCCGAGGTGGCCGCGTGCAGTTCGCCGCGGTTCTCGATCTTGCGCAGCGCCGAGATCATGGCGTCCGGGTCCTTGGTCAACTCCACCGAGCCGGCGTCGGCGAGGAATTCGCGCCGGCGCGATAGCGCGAAACGGATCACCACCGATAGCAACCACGACACCACGATCAGCGCGATGGCAATGACGATGGCGATGGCAGCGCCGTTGCCGCCGCCTTCCCCGTCGCCGCCGCGGCGCCGCCGCCCGCCGAAGCCGCCGAAGAAGGTGGCCTGGAAGAACAGCCGGAAGATCATCTCGCCGAAGAACGAGAGCGCGCCGGCGATGACGACCGCGATCACCATCATGCGCACGTCGCCGTTGCGGATGTGGGTGAGTTCGTGGCCGAGCACGGCTTCGAGCTCGGCGTCGTTCAGGCGTTGCATCAGCCCGCGCGTGACCGTGATGGAATACTGCTTGTCGTTGAGCCCGGTGGCGAAGGCGTTGAGCGCGCTATCTTCGGCGATGCGCAGGGTCGGCATGGTGATGCCGCGCGAGATGCACAGGTTCTCGAGCAGATTATAAAGGCGCGGCTCTTCCTGCCGGGTGACCGGCCGGGCGCCGGTGACGGCGTCGATCATCGACTGGTGGAACTTGTAGGCGATGAAGATCCAGATGACGGCACCGATGGTGGCCCAGGGTGCCGCCATCTCCCAGTCGTAGAAGGCGGCGCGCAGCAGATAGTCGAGCGGGGCCCTGACCGTCAGCGCCTCGGCGAGCAGCGCGCCCGCGAACACCATCACGTAGACCAGCACGAACAGCCCGATCAGCAGCGCGATCGAGCGCCGTTTGTTGGACTGGATATGCGTGTAAAGACCGTAGGCGGCCATCGGAAGTCACGATCCTGTGCGACGCCCTCATGGTTCGAGACGCGCCGCTTCCGCTGCGCTCCTCACCATGAGGACTTGCGAAAGCGGACCTCATCTTGAGGAGCCCGCGTAGCGGGCGTCTTGAAGGATGAGGTCATGTTGTCAAAACTTCACGGCCGGCGCCTGTTCCAGCGCGGCGCGCTGTTCGCCCAGGTCGAAGAATGTGTGCGGCTGGAAGCCGAAGCTTGAGGCGAACAGGTTGGCCGGCATCTGCTGGATGCCGGTATTGTATTCCTGCACCGCGTTGTTGAAGAACCGGCGCGAGGCGGCGAGCTTGTTCTCGATGTCCGAGAGGTCGCTCTGCAACTGCTGGAAGTTCGCGTTGGCCTTGAGGTTCGGGTAGTTCTCCGACAGCGCGAACAATTGCCGCAGCGCGCCGCTCAGCATGTTTTCAGCCTGCACCTTCTGGTCGACGCCGGGGGCGGCGATGGCCGCGTTGCGCGCCTGGATCACCGCTTCCAGGGTGCCGCGCTCGTGGGCGGCGTAGCCCTTTACCGTCTCCACCAGGTTCGGGATCAGGTCGTGGCGTTGCTTGAGCTGGACGTCGATGTCGGCGAAGGCCTGGTTGACGCGTTGCCGCATGGCGACCAAGCCGTTGTAGATCGTCATGAACCAGATCGCGAGCAGCGCGATCACGCCGATGACGACCCAGGTGGTTATGGACATGAGGGGGCTCCTGAAAGACCGCAATTCTCGAATGGAACCTATCCTAGATGGGGAGGCGGCAAAAAGCGGGCAAGTGAGCGATTGGTGGCGACGTTGGAGCCAGTGGTCCGCTTCCGACATTCGCATCCCATCGCCGCAAGCCCTGGAGCAAATTTCGGAAGCAAAGGACCACTAGCAACTATTTGATTCTAGTGGAGCTTTGACTTTGACGATTGATAATTGGCCCGCTGCAAATGGGTATCAAATGTCAAATTCGCGCCACTAGTCCGCCGTCCGGAAGCACGCCAAAACATAGACTTGGACGAGCCTGCGGCACGACGCAGTCCGCGTCGGACGGCGCCCGGCCCCCTAACCCTTTGCCGACACGCAAAAAAAGACCCCAAGCCGAAGCTTGGGGTCTTTCGCCAGACGGCTATTCGGGGGGTAAGGGGGGAAGCCGTCCGACAGAACTCGTTCGGCGAACCAACGTCCCTTTGCGGGATTGGTTCCGGCCCGGCACCACGCCGCCGTTAATTATTTTTAACGGGAATTGAAGCGCCGAAATCCGGCCAAGTCTCACCGCTGCCATGTTCCTGGAGTTCCTTTGGTCGGAACGGGGACGATCGGAGCATTCGGGAGCGCCAAGCCATGAGCTCGGTGATGATCAGCTGCCCAACGACCGGCCGCCCGGTATCGACCGCGATCGAGATGGAGCCCATTGTGTTCAACAGGTTGCCCAACCTGGCGGGACGCATGGGCTGTCCCGCCTGCGGGCAGGAGCACGTTTGGGTAATGCGCTCGGCGTGGCTCGCCGATGCGCCGGGCACAACCCCCGGCGTGGCGGCGCGGCTGGGCAGCAAGGCGGCTTAGAGGCCGGACCCGTCAGGCTGGTGCTTTGCCAAACTGATATTTTTCGAGCGCACGATCTTATCCGAAAACCGGTTGTCATCCCCGATCGAGCCGGGGGCAGGCTTTTTCGGGATCATGCGTCAGCTCGCCTCGCGGAAGCGCACCGCGGCCTCCAGGTCCACGGAAACCAGCTGCGACACGCCGCGCTCGGCCATGGTGACGCCGTAGAGCCGGTTCATGCGCGCCATGGTGATCGGGTTGTGCGTGATGATCACGAAGCGGGTGTCGGTCGAACGGGTCATCTCGTCGAGCAGGTCGCAGAAGCGCTCCACGTTGTGATCGTCGAGCGGCGCGTCCACCTCGTCCAGCACGCAGATCGGCGCCGGGTTGGTGAGGAAGACGGCGAAGATCAGCGCCATGGCGGTCAGCGCCTGCTCGCCGCCCGAGAGCAGCGACAGCGTCGCCGGCTTCTTGCCGGGCGGCTTGGCGAGGATTTCGAGGCCGGCCTCCAGCGGATCGTCGCTTTCGACCAGTTGCAGCTCGGCGGTGCCGCCGCCGAACAGCTGGGTGAACAGGTGCTGGAAGTGCTGGTTGACCTGCTCGAATGAGGTCAGCAGCCGCTCGCGCGCCTCGCGGTTGAGGCTCTGGATGCCCTGGCGCAGTTTCTTGATCGCTTCCACCAGGTCGTCGCGCTCGGTGGTGAGGGAGGTGTGCTGGGCCTCCACCTCCTGCAATTCCTCGTCGGCGCGCAGGTTGACCGCGCCGAGCCGCTCGCGCTCGCGCCGCAGCCGCTCCAGCGTCGCCTCGATCTCGCCGACGTCCGGCAGGGGCTGATCGTCCTTCAACTCGGCGAGCTCCGCGACCGCCGCGGGCTCGGTCTCCAGCATCTCGCGGATTTCGTGCTCCACGTCCGTGAGCCGCCGCTTGGCGGCTTCGAAGCGTTCCTCGGCGCGCGCCAGTTCCTCGCGCGCGGCGCTCGCCGCTTCCAGCGCGGCGCGGGCGTCGCGGTCGGCTTCCGCCAGGGCGTTCTCGGCCTCCTGCAGGCGGTCGGCGCAGGCGCGGCGATCGGCTTCGGCGAGTTGCACTTCACTGATCAGGGCGTCGCGCTTGCCGGCGAACTGCGCGGGCGCGCTCTGCAATTCCGCCCGGTCGCGTTCGGCTTCCGCCGCGCGCTGCTCTAGCGTGGCGATCTGCGCGGTCGCGCCTTCCTGGCGCTGCTGCCAGCCGGCGCGGTCGTTGGCGAGCGTCCCCAGCCGGCGGTCGGCGAGCTCCGCCTCGCGCACGATCGCCTGCTGCTCGGCGCGCACTTCGGCGAGCTTGCTGCGCTTGGCCGCGATGTCGTCGCGCACGCCGGCCATCTCGGCTTCGAGGTCGGCGGCGGGCGCAAGCTCGGCGAGGGAATGCTCTGCCTCCGCCTTGGCGGCCGTCGCCTCGTCGCGGCTGGTGGTGAGCCGGACGCGTGCCTCCGACAGCGCCGAGACGCGCGCCGCGTTGCGGTTGACCTCGCGCTCGGCGGCGTCGTGGGTGTCGCGCGCCGCATAAGCTTCGCGCTGGCGCTCGCGCGCGGCGTTGCGCGCGTCGGTTTCCGCCTGGCTCGCGGCTTCGAGCGCGCTCTGGGCCGCTTCCACCACGGCGCGCGCGGCCTCCGCTTCGCCGCGGGCGAGCTGCAATTCGACTTCGATGTCGGCGAGCCGCGCGCGCTCGGCGAGCCGCCGGGCGGCGCCGGTCGGCGCGTGCGCGGCGGCGGCAAAGCCGTCCCATCGCCACAGGTCGCCTTCGCGCGAGACCAGGCGCTGGCCGGGCTTCAAGTGCGCCGCGAGCCGGTTGCCGGTGTCGCGGTCGACCACGCCGACCTGCTGCAGGCGGCGCCCAAGCTCTGCCGGCGCCTCGACATAGGCGGAAAGCGGTTCGACGCCCTCCGGCAGCTTTGGGTCGGCCGCATCGACCGCCGAACCCATCCAGCGCATGGGCGCCGACGGATCGACCGGCGCATCGAGATCGTCGCCGAGCGCGGCGCCCAGCGCCTTTTCGTAGCCTTTCTCGACCGAGATGTCGTCCATCACCGGCGGCCACATGTTCTTGGTCTCGACCGCCAGCACCTTCGAGAGCGTCTTGGCCTCGGTCTCCAGCCGCTGCGCCTTGCGCTCGGTGTCGCTGAGCGGCCCGCGCGCGGCTTCGAGTTTCTGGCGCGCCACGGTGTGGGCGACCTCGGCGTCGACGGCGGCGGTGTCGGCGGCGGCGACCGCGGCCTGCGCGGCATCGACCGCGGCGGTGAGCGCGGCGAGGTCGGGACCGTCGCTCGCCTGCAGCGTTCCGAGCTCACGCTCGATTTCGGCCAGTTCGACGTCGAGCTTGCCGGTGCGCTCGGTGTGCTGGCGCACGGCGCCTTCGAGCTGGTTGCGGCGCGCGGTGAGATCGGCGTGCTTGGCGGTGAGGTCGGAGAACACCTTCTCGGCCGCGTTCAGCTCCCCGTCGGCCTCGGCCACCTTGGCCTCGACGCCGCTGCGCCGGCTGGCGTTGTCGTGGGCGTCGCGGCGGATGGCTTCTTCTTCCTCGGCGATGCGGGCGAGCGCTTCCTGCGCGTCGGCTGCGAGCTTCTGCTCGCGCTCGCGGTCGGCGGCGAACTGCGTGGTCCGCATCTCGAGCTCGGTCAGTCGGTCGCGCGCGCGCTGCTCCTCGCGCTCCAGCTCGGCCATGGCGGCATTGATGCGGCTCAGCGCGGCGCCGGCGCGCGCTTCCGCGTCGCGCAGCTCGGGCAGCGCGGCCTGCGCGGTCGCCTGGCGTTTCGAGGCTTCCGCCTGTTCGCCCGTGCGCTCCGCGACGGTACGCTGGCAGACGTCCTTGGCGTGCTCGGCGTCGCGCACTTCGATGCCGGCCGCGCTCCAGCGCAGGTGATAGAGCGTCGCCTCGTTCTTGCGCACCTGCGCCGACACTGTGCGGTAACGCACCGCCTGGCGCGCCTGCTTCTTCAGGCCCTCCATCTGCGAGGCGAGCTGGCCGATCACGTCTTCCAGCCGCAGCAGGTTCGATTCCGCCGCCTTCAGCCGCAATTCGGCCTCGTGCCGGCGCGCGTGCAGGCCGGCGACGCCGGCGGCTTCTTCCAGCACGCGGCGGCGCTGCTCGGGCTTGGCCTGGATGATCTCGCCGATGCGGCCCTGGTGCACCAGCGCCGGCGAGCGCGCGCCGGTGGAGGCGTCGGCGAACAGGATCTGCACGTCGCGGGCGCGCACCTCGCGGCCGTTGATGCGGTAGGTGGAGCCGGCCTCGCGCTCGATGCGGCGCGCGATGTCGATGGCTTCCTGGTCGTTGAAGGCGGCCGGCGCCGTGCGGTCGGAATTGTCGATCGCGATGCCGACCTCGGCGTTGTTGCGCGCGGGCCGGGAGGTGTTGCCGGAAAAGATGACGTCGTCCATGGAGGAAGCGCGCATGGACTTATAGGAGGATTCTCCCATAACCCAGCGCAGCGCCTCCACCAGATTGGATTTGCCGCAGCCGTTCGGCCCCACCACGCCGGTCAGTCCCGGCTCGATCAGGAAATCGGTGGGCTCCACGAACGACTTGAACCCGAGCAGCCGCAGCCGTGTGAGCTTCATAGGTCTTCAGGCCTCATCCCGGCAGGCTGGCAGCGCCCCTGCCGCCGGGTCTTTCCATAACAGATTCGCTGACCGATCCGGGACTTGGCCGGAATCTTGTCCTCAGGCGCCGCATGTGGCGGAGAATGAACAGCCGCGCGCGCCGGGGCAATGACGAAGCGCCGCCGCGCGGCGGTTTTCCCAATATTTCGATGGAAGCGGTGGCGAAATAAGGACGGAACCGCCCGCAAGCGGGCGGCCCGCCGGCCCGAAACGGCCTATTTCTCCTTCTTGAGCGCGGCGTCCAGCAGCTTGGCGAATTGGTCGTATTCGAGCGCGCCCTCCTGCAAGGTGCCGTCGATGAAGAAGGTCGGCGTCGCCTTCACCTTGAATTCCTTGATTGCACGCTCGCGCTCGGCCTGGATTTTGTCCACCTGCTTCTGGTCCGACAGGCAGGCCTTGAACTGGTCTTCGGTCATTCCGGCCTGCTTGGCGATGGCGAGCAGCGGCGGGATCGGCTTCTGGATCGCCCAGGTATCCTGCTGGTGGAACAGCGTGTTGACCATGTCGTAGTACTTGGGCGCGCTGCCGTCTGCGGCGCAGCGGGCGACCATGAAGGCGGCGGCCGCCAGCTGGTCGAGCGGGAACTCGCGCAGGATCCAGCGCACCTTGCCGGTATCGATGTAGTTTTTCTTGACCTTCGGATAGGTGGTCTCGTCGAAATGGGCGCAATGCGGGCAGGTCATCGAGGCGTATTCGACCACGATGACCGGCGCGTCCTTCGCGCCCAGTACCATGTCGGACAGGGGCTGTGGCGCCATCAGCTCGGTCATCGGGACGGTTTCGGCTTGGGCCGGCGTCGGCATCAGCGCGAGCAGGGGGCTGCTGCAAACCGCGGTAACCAGTGCCGCGCTGGCGGCGGTGCGGCAGAATTCGCGGCGATTGATCGGCAGGTCGATTGGCAACGGAAACTCCTCGATGGCTTGCGGACGGGCGCCGCCCAGCCTTGGCCTAGCTGGACAGGACGATTGTGGCAACGGCGGGCCCGTCTGCCAAGGCGCAGGAGCGCCCGCAACTCACTTTCGTTTGATGGCCGCCCCCAGGCGGGCCAGCGCCTGGCGCAGGCTCTCGTCCTCGATCTGCGGCAGGGTTTGCGCGATGCGGGCGGTTACGGCCGGATCGGGCGGCGCTGGCGCCGGTTTCGGCGCGCGGCGGCGCAGCGGCGCCTGACGCAGTGCCAGCCGGCCGACGGCCCGCCAGCCGAAGAAGCGGTTCACCCGCTCCAAGATCACCGCGGAGAGGTGCTGGATCTCGATCGCGGCCGGCCCCTCTACCCGCAGCACCAGGGTGGCGGGTTGCGCCGTCTCGTCATCGTTATGGCGCGGCCAGTTGATCTTGAGCGGCTCGCTGTGGGCGGCGACCTCCTCGCCGACGATATCGGCCCAGCGCGCGACGATTTCGGTCGAGGCGAAGCCCTGGCGCTTGAGCGCGTCGTTGAGCGTCGCGCCGGCGATGGCCGACAACGGCCGGGGAAAACTGGATTTGGCCTTGTTCATTCGAAGCCGTATCTCGTGGCATCGTCACTACCATGACCGTAGCAGTCCGCCTGCCTTTGCGAAAGAAAGCCCTGCCGGAGCCGGCCGACCTGCTCGCCTGGTACGACCGCCACGCGCGCGTCCTGCCCTGGCGGGCGCGTCCGGGGGAAAGGCCGGATCCGTACCGGGTCTGGCTGTCGGAGATCATGCTGCAGCAGACCACGGTGAAGACGGTCGGCCCCTATTACGTGCGCTTCCTGGCGCGCTGGCCGACGGTGGAAGCGCTCGCCGCCGCCAGCCTCGACGACGTGCTGCGGACCTGGGCGGGGCTCGGCTATTACGCCCGCGCGCGCAACCTGCATGCCTGCGCTGAGGCGGTGGCCGCCCGCCACGGCGGCGAATTTCCCGCCGATCTGGACACTTTGCGCGCCTTGCCCGGCATCGGCGACTACACCGCCGCCGCCATCGGCGCGATCGCCTTCGACCTCGACGCCGTGCCGGTCGACGGCAATGTGGAGCGGGTGGTGACGCGGCTGTTCGAGGTCGAAGACGCGCTGCCGGCGGCCAAGCCGGAGATCAAGCGGCTGGCGGCTTCGCTCTTGCCGCCGCACCGCTCGGGCGATTTCGCGCAAGCCCTGATGGACCTCGGCGCCTCGCTCTGCTCGCCCAAGAAGCCGGCCTGCGCGCTCTGCCCCTGGACCGGCGCCTGCATGGCGCGCATGCGTGGCACCCAGGAGACGTTTCCGCGTAAGGCACCGAAACGCGAGGGCCGGTTGCGGCGCGGCGCCGCCTTCGTTGCTTTGCGCGCCGACGACCGCGTTCTGCTGCGGCGGCGGCCGGACAAGGGCCTGCTCGCCAAAATGATGGAAGTGCCGGGCAGCGACTGGGTCCACGATTTCGACGTGGCGAAAGCGCGCAAATTTGCCCCGCGTCTCGCCGCCGGCATCAGATGGCGCCGCCTGCCGGGTGTGGTCACCCACGTCTTCACCCATTTCCCGCTCGAACTCACGGTGTTCGTCGCACAGGTGCCGCGCGGGACGCGCGCGCCGAAGGGCGGCACTTGGGTGAAATGCGCGGATTTGCCGGGCGAGGCCCTGCCCAATGTCATGCGCAAGGTGCTAAGTCACGCGTTAGAATGACGCCGACAAAAAGACTTGAGGGGGAGCGCTCGATGCCATCCGACCGCAAAGCGGCCGCTCTGTCCGGTCAGTGGCTGCCGAGCCTGCGCTATCCCGATCCGCTGATCGCCGCGCTCGATCCGCGCTTCAAGCAATATCATCTGCCGCTGACGAGCGTCGAACGGCTTTACACCGGCACGCGCTGGAGCGAAGGGCCGGTCTGGTTCGGCGATACCCGCGCGCTGATCTGGAGCGACGTGCCGGGCGATTGCATGTATCGCTGGGACGAGGAGACGGGCAGCGTCGCGCCGTTCCGCAAGCCCTCGAACAACGCCAACGGCAACACCCGCGACCGCCAGGGAAGGCTCGTCACCTGCGAGCATCTCACCCGCCGCGTCACCCGCACAGAATACGACGGCACGATCGCCGTGATCTGCGATCAGTTCGAAGGCAAGCGGCTGAATTCCCCGAACGACGTGGTGGTCAAATCGGACGGCTCGATCTGGTTCACCGACCCGCAGTTCGGCATTCTCGGCAACTACGAAGGCAGCAAGGCGGAGCCGGAATTGCCGATGAACGTCTATCGCGTCGACGGCAAGACCGGCGCGGTGACGGTGGTGGCCGACGGCATCGACGGGCCGAACGGGCTCGCCTTCTCGCCCGATGAAAAGAAGGTCTACATCGTCGCGTCGCGCGGCGAGCCGCGCATGATCCTTGCCTACGACGTGGTTGCGGGCGGCGACAAGCTCGCCAACGGCAAAATGCTGATCGACGCCGGGCCGAACACGCCCGACGGCTTTCGTGTCGACGTCGACGGCAATCTGTGGTGCGGCTGGGGCATGACGCCGGAGCTCGACGGCGTGCGCATGTTTTCGCCGCAGGGCGAGCCGCTCGGGCATATTTCGTTGCCGGAGCGTTGCGCCAATGTCTGTTTCGGTGGCAAGAAGCGCAATCGCCTGTTCATGGCCGCCGGCCATTCCCTGTATTCGCTTTACGTCAATACGCAGGGCGTGGCCGGCGGTTGATGCAATTGATGCAAGAGGAGAAAGCAAACAGATGACTATCGAACGCAAGGAAGTCGGCCCGCGCATGAGCCAGATCGTCGTGCACGGCGACACCGTCTATCTCGCCGGCGTCGTCGCGCACGCCAACAAAGGCAAGAGCGTCACCGAGCAGACGCGCGAAATCCTGGCGACGATCGACGGCTATCTGGCGCAGGCCGGCTCCGACAAGTCGAAGCTGCTGAAGGCCAATATCTGGATCGCCGACATGGCGACTTTCGCCGAGATGAACGCGGTGTGGGACGCCTGGGTGGTGCCGGGCCAGACGCCAGCGCGCGCCTGCGTCGAAGCCAAGCTCGCCACGCCCGACCACACGGTCGAGATCATGGTGGTGGCGGCGAAATAGCGCGCCGCGGACAGGCGCGAGGGAGGTTTCATGCCGTTCGATTTCGAACCGCTCGTTCCCGCCGATGTTCCGGCGCCGGCCGCGAAATGGAAGGGCCTCGCGCGCTACCACTTCATCGGCGGCAACAACGATCCCGACGGCGTTCCGGTCGCGGATCTGACGGCGGCGGCGCAAGCCGTGCTCGCGCGCGAGGGTCGTGACCTTGCGACCTACGGCCTTAACAGTGGGCCGCAAGGTTACAAGCCTTTGCGCGAGTTTCTCAGCCTGAAGCTCGCGCGCGACGCGCGTATCAAGGCGACGCCCGACGACATCCTGCTGGTCTCCGGCTCGCTGCAGGCGCTCGATCTCGTCAACGGCGCGCTGCTTTCCCGCGGCGACACCGTGATCTGCGAGCGCGACTGCTACGAGGGCACGCTCAACCGCTACAAGCGGCTGGGCGTTAACGTCGTCGCCATTCCGCTCGACACGGACGGTATGCGGATGGACGCGCTTGAGGCCGCGCTCGCCGAGCTCAAGGCCAAGGGGGTGCGGCCGAAATTCATCTATACCATCCCGACCGTGCAGAACCCGACCGGCACCATCCTCAGCCTGGAGCGGCGCCATCAAATGCTGGCGCTGGCGGAAAGCCACGGCGTGCCGATCTTCGAGGACGACTGCTACTCGGATCTTACCTGGAGCGGCGAGCGGCCGCCGGCCATCCACGCCCTGAGCCAGACGCAGAACGTCATCCACATCGGCTCGTTCTCGAAGTCGATCGCGCCGGCCTTGCGCGTCGGTTTCATCGTCGCGCCGTGGCCGATCCTATCGCGCATGCTCGCGCTCAAGACCGACGCCGGTTCCGGCGCCCTGGAGCAGATGGTGCTCGCCGAATATTGCCTGGCGCATTTCGACACGCACGTGCCGGAATTACGCAAGCGTTTGCAGAAGAAGCTCGACACCCTGGTCGACGCGCTCGGCGAGCATTTCGGCACGGCGGCGGAGTTCGATTATCCGCCCGGCGGCATCTTCCTCTGGGTCAAGCTGCCGGACAATGTCGACACCATGAAGCTCTACGATGCCGCGCTCGCCGCCGGCGTCGCCATCAATCCGGGGCCGAACTGGTCGGCGGACGCTACGTGGAGCAAGAGCCGCCTGCGGCTCTGCTTCGCCAGTCCCTCGCACGAGGATATCCGCGCCGGCATTTCCGTTCTGGCCGACGTCTGCAACAGGCAATTCGGCGTGCCGGTGCGCAGCGCCAATGTCGCGCGCGGCGGCAAGGCCTGAGACATGACCGAGCCCGGCATCCTGGCGATCTGGAACGACTGCGTCGAAGGCCGCGAGGCCGAGTTCGAGGCCTGGTTCCAGGGCGAGCACCTGGAGGAACGGCTGGCGGTGCCCGGCTTCCTGTTCGGCCGCCGCCACGAGGCGATCTCGGGCGCGAACCGCTATTTCAATTTCTATCTGACGGAATCGCCCGCGGTGCTCACCTCGAAGGCCTACCTCGCGCGGCTCGACGATCCGACGCCGATGACGCGCACGGTCATGTCGGAGGTCTTCATCAACATGAACCGCACCGTCTGCCATCGCACTTCGCGGCGCGGCGCGTTCCGCGGCGCTTATGCGGTGACGGTGCGGTTCAATGCGGCGCCGGACGAAGCCGCGCTCGCCGCCGAGATCGACCGGCTGATGGCCGATCCGACTACGGTCGCCGGCGGCGAGATCTGGATCGCGCTCGATCCCAAAGACATGCCGGTGTCGCAGGAAGAGCAGTTGCGCGGCGGCGACAAGAAGATCGCCGGCTGCTTGATGGTCGATACCTTGCGCCAGGCGGACGCCGAAAAGTTTGGCGCGGCATTCGCCGGCACCTTTCCCGCCGCCGAGGTCGGCGTTTTTCGCGTCCTCTGCCACATTGGGCGTGGCGATTTGTAGGAAACGACCATGGATACTCTGTTGCCTCTGGCGGAGAAGATTGCGGCGCTGCTCAATCAGCGCAAAGAAAGCGTCGCGGTGGCGGAATCCTCGACCGGCGGGCTGATCTCGGCCGCGCTCCTGGCACAGCCTGGCGCGTCGGCTTATTTCGTCGGCGGCACGGTGGTCTACACCTACAAATCGCGTGCAGCGCTGCTCGGCATTACCGAAGCCGATATGGCGGGCCTGCGCCCGTCGACCGAACCCTATGCGCTATTGTTTGCGCGCCGCATGCGCGAGAAGCACGAGACGACCTGGGCGATCGGCGAGACCGGCGCCACGGGCCCGATCGGCAACCGCTATGGCGATGCCGCCGGCCATAGCTGCATCGCGATCGTGGGGTCGGGAATCGAGCGAGCGATCACGTTGGAAACCGGCTCGAGCGACCGGCAGGCCAATATGCGGGCGTTTGCGCGGCGGGCGCTGGAGGAGTTGGCGGAGGCCGTGAACTCCGTTTAAATTGCGTGTCCCGGGCGCAGCGCAGCACGAAGTGATGCGCTGCAGACCCGGGACCCCGGTTGTTTTCGAAGAAAGCTGGGTCCCGGATCAGCGTCGCATCACTCCGCTACGCTTCGTGCTGCGCCGCATCCGGGACGCGGACCTCTACTCCGCCGCTTCCGCCATCTCGGCGCGCACCTTCGCGCGGAAGGTGTCGATGGGCTGCAAGCCCTTCTTGGTCTCCACGTGCCAGAAGGTCCAGCCGTTGCAGGCGTCCAACCCCTGCGCCAGCGCGCCGATCTTGTGGATCGAGCCGACCTTGTCGCCGATGGCAACCGCGCCGTCGGCGCGCACCAGCGCCTTGTGGCGCTTCTTGGAGTCGGTGAGGACCGCGCCGGGCGTCACCAGTCCGCGCTCGACCAGGCTCGCGAAGGCCACCCGCGGCGCCTCGCGCGCGGTGACGAAGGGCGCCAAAGCCGGCGCTTCAATCAGTTCGGTCGCGGCGATGCGCTTTTCCGCCGCTTTCGCATAAGACGGGTCGCGCTCGCAGCCGATGAATTTCCGGCTCAGGCGCTTGGCGACCGCGCCGGTGGTGCCGGTGCCGCAGAACGGATCGAGTACCAAGTCATCGAGCCGCGACGACGACAGCAGCACGCGCGAGAGCAGCGCCTCCGGCTTCTGGGTCGGATGCAGCTTCTTGCCGTCCTTGCCTTTCAGCCGCTCCTCGCCGGTGCACAAGGGAATCGTCCAGTCGGAACGCACCTGGACGTCCTCGTTGCCGGCCTTCAGGATCTCGTAATTGAAGGTGTAGCCGCGGGCGTTGGGCTCGCGCGCCGCCCAGATCATCGTCTCGTGGGCGTTGGTGAAGCGGCGGCCGCGGAAATTCGGCATCGGGTTGGTCTTGTGCCAGATCACGTCGTTGAGGATCCAGAACCCGAGGTCCTGCATGATGGCGCCGACGCGGAAGATGTTGTGGTAGGAGCCGATCACCCAGATGGTGGCGGCCGGCTTCATCACGCGGCGGCAGGCGGCGAGCCAGTCGCGGGTGAAGGTATCATAGGCCTTGAAGCTCTCGAACTTGTCCCAGTCGTCGTCAACGGCATCGACGCGCGAATCGTCGGGACGCTTGAGATCGCTCTGGAGCTGCAGATTGTAGGGCGGGTCGGCGAAGACCAGGTCGACGCATTCCGCCGGCAACGTTTCCATGGCGGCGACGCAGTCGCCACTCAGGACGCGGTAATCTGGGGTGGAGCCTGAAACTCCACGGGGCGCCCGTGAGGGCGCCCCGCGACGCGAGACAACCATGACTCAGAACTCTGAACTCAAGGACAACGCGGTCGGCGACGCGGGACCTACAACCGACTTTCAGCATCATGGCTGGGCAAGGTGAAAAAACGGTTTATGAACAATGCGATGTGGTGGGCAATTTCTGCCTATCGCACAGGCGTTTACGCCCTGTCGGCGTACCGAAATGGGACGCTTCCGACGCGGCGAAAACATCGCTCTGTCATCGCCGGATTCAATCGCTTGAAATCCCAGTGCCACGTGCCTGCGCCATGGAATGACAGTATGGTGGTGGCAAACGGGGGCCTTTAAATGCGTTGGGACAATTTTCGTCGTAGCGACAATATTGAGGACGACCGCGAGAGCAGCGGCGGCTATGGCGCGCCCAGCGGCGGCTTCCGCATCCGCGGGGGCCACATCGGCATCGGCACGGTGATCGTTCTCGGCTTGATCGGCTGGGCGCTCGGCATCGACCCGTCCGTGCTCATCGGCGGCGCCGAGTTGATCAGCGGTGGTGGATCATCCTACCAGCAGCCGTACCGGCAACCGGCGCATCGCAGCGGCACGCCCACCGACCGCACCGGGCAATTCGTCGCCGCCGTCCTCGGCAATACCGAGGACGTGTGGACCGACATATTCCGCAAGCAGGGCCGCCAATACCGCGCGGCGCCGCTCAGGCTTTACCGCGGCGGCGAGCAGGGCGGTTGCGGCTTCGCGCAGGCCGCCATGGGGCCGTTCTATTGCCCGCGCGACAAGCGCATCTACCTCGACACCTCGTTCTTCCGCGAAATCGAGGCGCGCTTTCACGGCTGCAGCGGCAAGGCCTGCGAATTCGCCGTGGCCTATGTGATCGCCCATGAGGTCGGCCATCACGTTCAGGACCTGATCGGTATGCTGCCGAAGGCGCAAACCGCCCAGCGCGCCGCCGGCAGCAAGGCGGCGGCCAATCGCATCCAGGTGCGGGTAGAATTGCAGGTCGATTGCTTCGCCGGCATCTGGGCGCATCGTTCGGACCAGCGCTGGAAGTCGATCGAGCCCGGCGACGTCGCCGCCGCGCTACAGACGGCGGCGGCGATTGGCGACGACCGCCTGCAGAAACGGGCGCAAGGCTACGTGGTGCCAGACGCCTTCACCCATGGGACCTCGGCGCAGCGCCAACGCTGGTTCACCCGCGGCCTGAAGGAGGGCACGCTGTCGGCGTGCGATACCTTCTCCGCCACCTCGCTCTAGGAATTTCCATCATGCCCGGGATTGACGAGAGCAAACAGTTCGTGCCGCTGAAAATCGCGGTGCTGACGGTGTCGGACACGCGCACGCTCGCCGACGACAAGTCGGGCCAGACGCTCGTCGATCGCCTGCAGGCGGCCGGCCATCAGCTCGCTGACCGCGCCATCGTCAAGGACGAGGTCGCGGCCATCCGGGCGCAGGTGAAGAAATGGATCGACGACAAAGCGATCGACGTCGTGATTTCCACCGGCGGCACCGGCTTCACCGGCCGCGACGTGACGCCGGAAGCGGTCGAGCCTTTGTTCGAGAAACGCATGGACGGCTTCGCCACGCTGTTCCTCATGGTCAGCTACGGCAAGATCGGCACCTCGGCGATCCAGACCCGCGCCACCGCCGGCGTCGCCAACGCGACTTACATTTTCTGCGTGCCCGGCTCGCCCGGCGCCTGCAAGGATGCCTGGGACGACATCCTGGTGCACCAACTCGACTACCGCTACCGGCCCTGCAATTTCGTCGAGATCCTGCCGCGGCTGGATGAGCATCTGCGGCGCGAGAAGGCGCGCACGCAATCAGGCTGAGTGGGAACCGGTCAGCCGTCCGGATTGCGTGCCACTTAAAAGTAGCGAGCGCGGTCGGACGCAAAACCGGTGCCCACTTTTGCTGTCCGCGCTCGCGGGCGCGACGGTGTGACTTTTACCTCGCCCCACAAGCGGGGAGAGGGCTACAGTTCCATGTCCCAATATTCCGCCACCACTTCCTCGCCCCAACTGCGCTTGTTCTCGCTGCTGGTGAGCGTGAAGCCGGCCTTCTCGTAGGTGTGGCGGGCGGCGGTGAGCACGCTATGGGTCCACAGCGTCATTTTGCTGTAGCCGGCGGCGCGCGCGAACGTCACGCATTCGTCGACCAGCTTTGTCCCGAGGCCGAGCCCGCGTGCCTTGGGGTCGATCAGCAGCAGCCGGATGCGCGCGACCGCGTCGGAATCCTTCACCACCATGACGCAGCCGACGTTATCGCCGTCCATTTCTGCGATCCAGCAGCGTTCGTGCGCGGGATCGTGGTTGTTGGCGAAATCGGCGACGATCTGCGCGACCAGGCCTTCGAACGGTTCGGTCCAATTATATTCTTCCGCGTAAAGCGTGGCGTGGGCTGAGACCATCCAGCCGAAGTCGCCGCGCTTGGGTTCGCGCACGGTGACGCCGCGGTTCTTGCCGCCGCCGTTTTCGCCGCCCAGCAATGTCTCGATCGTTTCCATGGCGTTCACCAGCCTTGCCTGTTCGTCGCTCCCCAGGCGGCCGAGCATCTCGGCCACGTCCTTGTTCGATCGCTGCTCGGCCGGGGCGAAGGTCTTGCGGCCCTTGGCGGTGAGCGAGAGATGGCTCTGGCGCGCGTCCTGCTTGGAGGTCTTGCGCGCGATCAGCCCGCGTTTTTCGAAGTTGCGCAAGCTACGGCTCAAGTAGCCGGCGTCGAGATCGAGCTCGCGGGCGACGTCGCTGGCGGTCGGACCGTCGCCAACTTCCGTTCCTTTCGCGGCGCCTTGCGCGATCTCGTAGAGCACGCGCATCTCGCCGAGCGAGTAGGGCGTGTCGAGAAAGGTTTTGCGCAGCACGCCGATCTGCCGCGTGTAGAAGCGGTTGAAGCGGCGCACCGCGGCGATGCGTTGCGATGGGGTCCCGAGCATGGGGACAAGCGTCGCGCCATTAGTTGACAAAGTCAAGTATTGTGACTTGTCATTCCGGGACACGCCGGAGGCGTGGGCCCGGAATCCATACACCGCAGTGGTCGAGATGCGGCAAGACACGGGTTATCGATTCCGGGTTCGCCACGCCGTCGCCCGTTGGGCTTCGGCGCGGCGCCCCGGAATGACGGCGGAAGAAAAATCACCCCGTCGCGGTCGCCACCGCCGGCAGCATGGCGATGCGGCGGCGCCCGAGCTTGCGCAGCAGCATGGCGTCGGCCTCGGCGCCTTCCGGATGGCCGCCGAGCGAGAGATAAAGCCGCTTGGGGATCAGCAGGCCCTGTTCCGGCCCCGGCCGACCGCCGCAGGCCAGCCGCAGCACCTGGAAAAGCTCGATCAGGCCGGGCCGCAGCGGGTCGGCGATGCCTGCGGGCCGGAACATGGCGGCGCGGCCGGCGCCTTCGGCGAGATCGGCGCTTTGCATGAAGCGCTCGGTGGCGGCGATCCAGCCCGGCTCCGGCACGCAGCCGGCGCGCAGGAACATCAGCCAGGGCGCTCGCGTGGTCTCGGCGGCGGCCTTGAGCCGGGCGCCCTGGGCCGCGCTGGAGCGCAAGTATCGGCAGCCCGCGATGTCGGCCACTTCCTCGGTGTCGTCGGCGGAGCCGGCATCGGCGACGATCACCTCGGCGATCAGCCCGGCGGTGGCGCCGGGCACGAGCGCGGCCAGCGTGCGCACCAGCGCCCGCTCCGATTCGTGCGTGTCGATGATCGCGCTCAGCATCGCGGCGCCGGCCCTCGAATGTTGGCCCTTGGATACCGCTCCACCATATCATGCGCGGTTCGGCCCGATCCCTACGACATCCGGCGGGGAATTCTCAAATCCGGGTTTTTCAAAAATGTTCTTGTTATGTTCACAATTGCTCACTAGGTTGCCGGCCATGGCTCGACCACACGCAGCCCGCAAGCGTCCGCCGGAAAAGGAGCTGCCCTCCACGCCGGCGGACGCCCGTGGTTCTGACAATCTTGGCGCCGACACTTATGACGGCATCAGCGAACTGCTCGGCGTGGCGGTCGAGTTCGAGCGCCGCCGCGGGCGCGGCGCGCAGTCGAACGCCGCCGGGCGCTACGAGCCGATGGCGCGCGTCGCCTTCGACGACGGCTGGCAGAGCCTCGAGGAACTGCCGCCGTTCAAGACCACGGTCGCGGTCGACGCCACCCGCAAGGTCATCACCCGCAACGATTCCCCCGATATCGGCTTCGACCGTTCGATCAATCCCTATCGCGGCTGCGAGCACGGCTGCGTCTACTGCTTCGCGCGCCCGACCCACGCTTATCTCGGCCTGTCGCCCGGGCTCGATTTCGAATCCAAGCTGCTGGTGAAGCCGGAAGCGGCCGACCTGCTGGCGCGCGAGCTGTCGGCGCCGAACTACCAGCCGAAGGTGATCGCCATCGGCACCAACACCGATCCCTACCAGCCGATCGAGCGCCGCTACCAGGTGATGCGCCGCATCCTCGAAGTGCTCGACCGCGCCAACCATCCGGTCGGCATCGTCACCAAGTCGGCGCTGGTCACGCGCGACATCGACATCCTCGCGCGCATGGCGAAGCGCAACCTGGTGAAGGTGGCGCTGTCGGTGACGACGCTCGACGCCGGCCTCGCGCGCACCATGGAACCGCGGGCGGCGACGCCGG
The DNA here is from genome assembly GCA_963829755.1 of uncultured Pseudomonadota bacterium. Taxonomy (GTDB): domain Bacteria; phylum Pseudomonadota; class Alphaproteobacteria; order Rhizobiales; family Xanthobacteraceae; genus Pseudolabrys. Next base: position 177,007 of record CAWHJV010000012.1, read on the forward strand.
CGCGCAGGCTGGAGGCGCTGCGTCGCCTGTCGGACGCCGGCGTGCCGGCCGCGGTGATGGTGGCGCCGGTGATCCCGGCGCTCAACGACCAGGAGATCGAGCGCATCCTCGATTGCGCCGCCGCCGCCGGCGTCAAGGAGGCCGGCTACGTCCTGCTGCGGCTGCCGCTGGAAGTGCGCGACCTGTTCCGCGAATGGCTCGCGGCGAACTACCCGCACCGCGAGGAGCACGTGTTCAAGCTCATCCGCGACATGCGCGGCGGCAAGGATTACGACGCCAAGTGGGGCGAACGCATGAAGGGCTCCGGTCCTTACGCCTGGATGATCGGCCGCCGCTTCGAGATGGCCTGCGAGAAGTTCGGCTTGAACGAACGAAAGCTCGCGCTCTCGACCGCGAACTTCCGCGCGCCGAAGCGCGAGAGCGCGCAGCTCAGCCTGTTCGACGCATGACCGGCCCCGACGCGATCCTGACCTTGGTGACGCTCGGTGTGTCGGATCTCGCGCGCAGCATCGCGTTCTATGAAGCGCTCGGCTTCAAGCGCAAGGCACGCGACGCCGGGAGCGTCGGATTTTTCCAAGCCGGTGCTATAGCCTTTGCCGTGTGGCCGGCTAACGAGCTTGCCGATGACGCAAATACTGAGGTGGCTGAAACGCCGGCATTCCGCGGCGTGGCGCTTGCCTGGAATTGCCGGTCGGAAGCGGACGTCGATGCAGCCATCATGCGTGCCCGCGCCGCCGGCGCCACGGTGCCGAAGCCGGCCCAGAAGACATTCTGGGGCGGTTACGCCGGCTACTTCGCCGATCCCGACGGCCATCTCTGGGAGGTCGCGCACAATCCCGGCTTTCCGTTGAGCGACGATGGCCGGCTGCTGCTGCCGGACTAACGCGCTTTAGATTTAACCGGAAACAGCGCCGCGAACTCGGCAGGCTCCCTCTCCGACCGGAACTCGGGCTTGCCCGAGTTCGGCAATATTAAGCGGTCGAAGTCGGAGATATCCGACTTCGAGGTGGAGAGGGTTGGGGTGAGGGGGCTCAGCAGTCTCGTCAGGCCGAACTCAACGTCGCATCTTGGCCAAGCCTGTCGGCTTTCAGGGCAACTTCGGAACATGCGTGCTTGGTCAGCGCATTGCCGGTTTTGACCCGTTGCGGTCGTTGCCATAGAGCGGCACTATTGGCACATGGCGAACGACTGGCTTGCAGAGATCGTTGTCGTGAATGAAAGCCGCAGTGAGGCGAAGGCTGGCGATATCGCCATTTTTCGCAGTGCAGGCGAGGCTTGCAATAATTTGGAACATTGGTGGGTCGAGGAACAGGAAGGATTCGCATTTACGGCGGCGGGGGAACGCCTCACGCTGGGTGTGGATGGCAAGAATCGGGTGATCGTTACCAGCAAACAACCCGCTCCTGGCGGCGCGGATATCGTTATGGGATGGCTGCTCACTTGTGCTGTCTCAGTATTGGAAGCACGCAGAGCCAGAGCAAAAAAGGGGAAAGCGATCCTCAACTCTTTTGAAGAGCGAGGAAAGCTTCCGACTTCCATCGATGGGCTAATAGCATACATCGGGTTCAGCGGCTGACGCCGAGATCAAGCTCTCAACAGTTCAGCTATTGGCCCCTCTCAGACCTCCGACCACGTCGGTCTTCGCTCCGCTTTCAGCGGCATAACGAACTTCAGAAGCGTCGATCTCGACCGCCGTGCGGATAGGTGCGCGCGCCCCCAAGCCAACGGCCGAAAAAAAATCTCCCCAACTTATCCCCGCTCGCCAAACCCGTTCTATCATCGCCGCGCCTTGGTCGGGCAGCGGGCGTCGTCTCGAGGACGCCTGCCATGCGGATCAGGGCCGGCGCGCCGACAATGCGCGCTGCGGGGTCAGGTCTTTGCGCGAAAGCGCGGGCTTGACGGTGGAGCGCCGGGAGGGCGCAGCCCGCTTCAACCGGCGGGCGCGCGCCCTCGCAAGGCGCGCGGGCGGGACTTCGCAACCTCGCCCAAAGGGGCCTCGCAAGCCCCTGGCGCTCTCCCGGCGCTCCATTCCCCCTTCTTTTCGGGGGAACTCCCCAGGGCCCCTGTGGGGAAGAAAAAGGGAAGCGGGCTCACCCCGGGCCCTTCAAACAATAGGGGCGATGGCGCTTGCCTTGGCGCATGACCTAAGCAAGCTCGGCATGCGCAGCGTTGGCGATGGCGACTCATCTTCATGAACCACCTGCTCGCCGGCGGATCGAATTTTAATGCGCGGAGAAGCGGTAATCCGGCAATTGCAGTTTATCGACGATGTCGCGGCCGAGCATCAGCCGCGCGAGGCCCGGGATCGACGCGAGGTTGAGCACCTGGTTGCGGAAGGCGAGCCCCCCGCTCGTGCGCGGCGCGAAGGCCGTGGCGAAGCGTTCGGCGCCCTTTTGTTTTGTCTCGATGAATTGGCGCAACGTGTCTTCGTAGTTGCGGAAGGCGGCGGCGTGATCGCCATCCGCCTTGGCGAGCTCGCCGGCCAGCACATAGGCGCCGGTCATGGCGAGCGCCGAGCCCTGGCCCGCCACCAGCGACACGCAATAGGCGGCGTCGCCCACGAGCGCGATGCGTCCCTTGGACCAGCGCTCGATTCGGATCTGGCTGACGCGGTCGAAATAGAGCTCGTCCGCGCGGTCGAGCGCATCGAGGATGCCTGGACATTCCCACGCGCCGTCACCGTAGCGGGCATGCAGCAGGGCTTTCTGCGCCGCCAGACCGGACGGCCCGGCGCCCGGCTCTTCGGTGAACACGAACAGGAACAGCGATTTGTCGTCGCGCAGCGTGACGCGCCCGAGCATGTGGCCGGGCTTGCCGTACATCACATAGACGTCCTCGTCGCGCGGCCGGTAGCCGTCGGCCTCAAAGGCGGCGACCGTATAGCCGAGGCGCTTTTCGAAGCGGTCCTGCGGCCCGAAAGCGAGGCGGCGCACGGCCGAATGCAGGCCGTCGGCGCCGATCACCAGATCGAACTTTCGTTCGCCGCCGTGCTCGAACCGGACCGCGACATGGCCGTCGCGCTCTTCCAGCGCAACGATCTCGTCGCCGAAGATCGTTTCGGTCCCGGCCTCGATGCGCTCGAAGATGAGGCGCGACAGTTTGCTGCGCGCCAGCGTCACGTAGCGCCCGCCGGTCAATTCCGAGAACACCCGGGTGCCGAAGCCGGCGACGCGTTTGCCCTTCGCGTTGACCACGCGCAGCTCTTTGATGCGATAGCCGGCGCGTTGAATGCCGCCCTCGAGCCCCATGCGCTCGGCGATGTCGTAACCGAGGCCCCAGAAATCGATGACGTAGCCACCCCCGCGCAGCGCCGGCGCGCGTTCGACCAGCGTCGGCGTGAGGCCGGCCCGTTTCAGCCAGAAGGCCAGCGTCGGACCGGCGATGCCGGCGCCCGCGATAAGGACCGTTTTTGCCTCGGGCAATGTTACATCTTCTCCTTGATGCCGGCCTCGATCAGCCACCAGTTCACCGGATAGGCGGTGGCGAAGCCGCACAGCATGGCGATCTGCATCATGAACCAGAATTCGACGCTGTTCACCACCAGCTTGCTGCCGATCAGCACGGCGAAGAAATAGAAATGCGCCAGCGCCATGAAGCCGTACATGCCGACCTGCCAGGCGGTGAGCGACAGCGTGTCGGCTTTCACCGCCGCGACGACGCCTTGCCAGAAGCCGAGGCCGCGCATCGGGGCGATGGTGAAATACTGGAACACGATGCCGAAGGCATAGGCGAAGATATAATCGACGATCCACACCGCGAAGATCTTGTCGGTAAAGATCGACTGGTAGCCGAACCAGACGGCGATCGCCGGCACGATGAACACCAGCCATTCGGCAACGATGTCGCCGAGCGTGCAGCCGGCGCCGCAATGCGCCGCGCCCTTGCCGACCATGATCGCGAACGGTGTCTGCCTTTTGCTTGGCGGCGTCTCGCCCCTGGCCATGGCCGACTTCATGACTTCGTGCGCGGCCAGGCGGCCGTATTTGAAATAGCCCCACAGCGCGAGCGGACCGGCGAACAGCGCCACCACCGGCCACACCGCGTTCATGATGCCCATGTGCTGCGGATGGCGGGTGAGGTCGATGGCCACGACCAGCGCGCAGGCGAAGCCGAGCGCGAGCGCGACGATCGACAGCACGTGCAGCCAGACCGGAATCATGCCTCAGCCTTTCGCCCGCTAGTGCCCCGCTTCCGAAGTTCGTGATACCTGGCGGCACCTTTTTTCACGAACTTCGGAAGCAAAGGGCACTAGCAATTCTGTAATTCGAGTGCCGCTTTCGATTTGAAGTTACTGAATGAGATTGCGGCAAGGGGTGCAGGAACTTCAAATCGGCGGCACTCGTTGCAGCAGCCGAATCGCAACGCTCCCGGCAGTGCGGAGTTCCATCGCGGCGGCGGACAGGGAACTGGGAAATCCCCGTATTTCACCGGTGGGTAGCGCGGCGGCGTTGACAAGCGCGGCGCCGGCGGGCCCATGCTGATGGCATGGCCAGGAAGTCCGACAGCAAGCCCAGCGGCAAGACCAGGAAAGCCGCCGATCCCGGTCCGCCGCCGAAAAAGGCGGCGGCGCGCCTGCGGCTGGCCGAGCCGGTGCTCAAGCCGACCTTCCGGCGCGAGCGCCGCGCGCTCAATAACGGCATATGGCCGGTGGCCGGCTGCGACGAAGCGGGCAGGGGGCCGCTTGCCGGTCCCGTGGTGGCGGCGGCCGTGGTGCTCGATCCCAAGCGCATTCCGCGCGGCTTGAACGATTCCAAGAAGCTCGACGCCGAGACGCGCGAGAAGCTCTATGCCAAGATTTGCGCCACGGCGGAAGTCGCGGTCGCATTCGGCTCGACCGACCGCATCGACCGCGACAACATCCTGCGTGCCTCGCTCTGGGCGCTGGGCCGCGCGGTGAAGGCGCTGCCGGTGCGGCCGCGGTTCGTCTTCGTCGACGGCAATATGAAGATCGACTGCGGCTGCGATTGCGAGGCGGTGGTCTCGGGCGACGCGCTGGTGCTGTCGATCGCGGCGGCTTCCATCGTCGCCAAGGTCACGCGCGACCGGCTGATGGCGCGAATCGGTCTTGCGCATCCCGGCTACGGCTTCGAGCGCCATATGGGCTATAGCGTGCCCGAGCATTTCAAGGCGCTTGCCGCGCACGGGCCGACGATCCACCATCGCCGCTCGTTCGCGCCGGTGGCCGCCAGGCTCGCCGCGCTCGAGGGTGACGTTTCCGAAGAGGTCGTGGGGGACTTGTTGCCTCTTTAGGCGCCGTTCTCTATTGCTCAGCGTTCTCAATCCCTCCGCCGCTTGCGGGGGAGGGGCCGGAAACGCGGGGCCATGCACTACGTCTCCCTGATCGTCGAAGCCTTGCGCGGGCGCCCGCGGCTGGTGTTCTGGACCGCCGCGTTGACGCAAGGCGCGCTCTGGGCCGCCATCCCGTCGCTGTTCTACAGCGCGCCGCCGGGCGACCTGCCGACGACGCTCGCGATCGGCCACGAATTCCTGCTCGGCAGCTATCTCGGGCCGCCGCTCGCTTTCTGGCTCGGCGAACTCGCCTTCCGCATTGCCGGCATTGTCGGGGTCTACGTGCTGGCGCAGGCCTGCATCGTCGTCACCTATTGGGCGGTGTTCACGCTCGGGCGCGCCATCGTGGGCGTGCGCCACGCCGCGCTTGCCGTGCTGCTGATGGTGGGCGTCGCCGCCTTCACGGTGCCGAGCGTCGATTTCGGGCCGGCCGTGCTGGCCGCGCCGTTCTGGGCGCTGGCGCTACTGCATTACTGGCGCGCCATCGGCGAGGACAAGCGCGGCGCCTGGTTTCTGCTGGCGCTGGATCTGGGGCTGCTGCTGCTGGCAAGCTATGTCGGGCTGATCCTGCTGCTGCTGCTGGTGCTGTTCACCGTCGCGACCGCGCGCGGCCGTCGCGCGCTCACCCATGCCGAGCCCTGGGTCTCGGCGCTGCTGTTTGCGATCGTCGTCTTCCCGCACGCATGGTGGCTCGCGCACCAAAGCGACCTGGTGCTCTCCGGCTGGCAGGCGAGCGCGGCGATCATCGGCCGCGTGCCGGCCTGGGCGTGGCTGACGGCGTTCCTGCTGGCGAGCCATCTCGGCCTGGTGCTGCTGATCGCGCTTGCGGCCGGCTGGCCGCGCGGGCGGCGCGAACGCGCGCGCGCGCCGGAGATCGACCGGCCCCACGACCGCGCCTTTCGGGCGTGCCTACGTCTATGTCTTCGCGCTGGCCCGGCGCTGATCGCGGTCGCCGTCGCGGCGGCGAGCGAGCGGCTCGGACCGTTCGACGCAGCCGCGCCACTCCTCGTGCTGTCGGGGCTGGCGGTCATCACCATGGCCGGCGACCGCGTACTGCTCTACCGCGAGCGGCTGGTCTCCTCGGCCTGGCTCGGCATCCTGGTGGCGCCGCCGCTGGTCGCCGTCGCCGGCATCGCGGTGATGCCGTGGGTCGCCTCGGTCGATCCGCGCGTGGCGCAGCCGGCCAACGCCGAAGGCCGCTTCTTCGCCCAGGCGTATCAACGCCGCACCGGCGAGCCGCTGCAATACGTCGCCGGCGACCGGCGCCTGGCGCCGCTCATCGCGCTCGCCGCGCCGAGCCGCCCGCACGTCTATTTCGACTGGGCGCCGAAATGGAGCCCATGGGCGAGCGCCGCCGACATGCGCAAGACGGGCGGCGTGCTGGTCTGGCCGGCAAGCGCCGCGCGCACGGCGCCGCCGGCGCGCTTGAAGCGGCAGTTTCCGACGCTGGTGCCGGACGTGCCGCAGTCGTTCCAGCGGCCGGTGCAGGGTTTCCTGCCCTCCATCCGCCTCGGCTGGGCGGTGATCAGGCCGCAGGGCGAAGAGCAAGCCCTGAGCGCGTTTCGCGCTCGGTTTCAGGTGGCCAGCCAGCGCGCAAGATCGTCCGGCTTTGGGCAGGCCGCCGGCGTGCACCACCTTGCCGTCGATGACGATGCCGGGCGTCGCGGCGATGCCGTAGCCGGCGATCTCCGCATAGTCGGTCACCTTCTCGATCGTCACCGGCACGCCGAGCTTGTCGGCTTGCGCTTGCACCATGTCAGCCGTTTCGACGCAGCGCTTGCAGCCGGGGCCGAGCACTTTGATGTCCTTCATGGATCGTCTCCGTATTCCTTACGGGAACAGCGCGTTGAACAGGAAGCCGACCGCCAGGATGCCGCTGCCGACGACGCCGACGAACACGGCGATCAGCCGCACGGTCAGCACCTTGCGCAGGATGATCATCTCCGGCAGCGACAGCGCGATCACCGACATCATGAAGGCGAGCACGGTGCCGAGCGCGGCGCCCTTGGTGACCAGCGCTTCCACCACCGGAATGATGCCGGCGGCGTTGGAATACATCGGGATGCCGAGCAGCACCGCAGCCGGCACCGACCACCAGTGGCCGCGGCCCATGATCGTGGTCAGGAGATCGGCGGGCACGTAGCCGTGGATGAAGGCGCCGACCGCGATGCCGGCGATGACCCACAGCCACACTTTGCCGACGATCTCGCGCACGGAGTCGATGCCGGCCTTGATGCGGTCGACAGCGGTCACGGTTTCCTGCGGCAGATCGGAGGCGGTGGTGCGGAGGTCGCGCACCCAGTCCTGCAGCCAGTGCTCGAGATGCAGCCGGCCGATCACCCAGCCGGAGACGATGGCGATGCCGAGGCCGAAGGCGAGATAGGTGAGCGCGACCTGCCAGCCGACCAGGCCGAACAGCAGGCCGAGCGCGACTTCGTTGACCATCGGCGCCGCGATCAGGAACGAGAAGGTGACGCCGAGCGGCACGCCGGCGCTGACGAAGCCGACGAACAGCGGCACCGCCGAGCAGGAGCAGAAGGGCGTGAGGATGCCGAGCCCGGCCGCCAGCACGTTGCCGACGCTTTCGCGCTTTCCCGCAAGTAGCGCGCGCGTCTTGGCCGCCGAGAAGAAGCTGCGCACCACGCCCATGGCGAACACGACGAGCGTCAGCAGCATCAGCACCTTGGGCGTGTCGTAGGCGAAGAAGCTGATGGCGCCGCCGAGATGGCTGTCGGCTTTGACCGGCAGCGACGCGTCGACCCAGGCGGAGAACGGTGCGAGCTGGCTGTAGACGACGGCCCACAGGACAAGCCCGACCGCGGTCCACGCCAGCCATTTGCCGGTCGCCGGATTTGGCGCGGGCGCGATGACGGGCGTCGTGGGGCCTTTGCAGCAGGTCTGCACGCTCATGCCGCGTTCCTTTCCTGATCGGGGGGCAGCGCCAGCGCGGCGTCGACGAGGGCGACGACCTCCTGCGGGAGGTCGGGCGCGCGGCGGTAGCGCACCCATTGCGCGTCACGGCGGTCGGTCAGGAGGCCGGCGAGCTTGAGCGTCGTCATGTGCCGCGACATGCGGGACTGGGTCGCGCCCAGCTTCTGCATGAGCTCGCAGACGCAGTGCTCGTTGCCGTCCCAGATGAGGCGCAGGGCCTCGAGCCGGGTCGGCTCGGCGAGCGCGGAGAGAAGTGCGACTGAATTCATGTAGGTTATGCCCTAATGTGCTTATGCGCATGAACGCATATATAGCCCGCCAGTGCTTCCTGGCAAGGGGGCGGCGCCCCCGCCTAGCGCCTAGTGATAGCTCTCGCCCTCGGCGACCTTGCCGCGGAACAGCCAGTAGACGAAGGCGACGTAGCCCAGCACCATCGGCAGCAGCACCAGCGTGCCCATCAGCATGAAGATCTGGCTCGCGGGCGCGGCGGCCGTCGCCCACACCGTCAGCGACGGCGGCACGAGATACGGGAAGTTGGAGATCACCAGCCCGATATAGCCGAGCAGGAACAGCGCGACCGCCGCCAGGAACGGCGGCACCTCGCGTCCGTTCTCCAGCCACCACCAGCAGAAATAAGCGACGATCACGGTCACCACCGGCACCGGCCACAGATACAGAATGTTCGGCATCGAGAACCAGCGCTCCGCGACGCGCGCTTCCAGCAGCGGCGTCCATAAGCTCACCGCGCCCATGAAGATCAGCACGGCGCCGAGCAGTATTTTCGCCTGATGACGCGCGCGTACGGCGACCGGGCCTTCGGCCTTCATCGCCAGCCAGGTGGCGCCGAGCAGGCCGTAGCCCATGATCATCGCCAGGCCGCAGATGAAGGCAAACGGCGTCGCCCAGTCGAACGGACCGCCGGCGAAGGCGCCGTTCTCGACCTTGATGCCCTGGATCAGGCCGCCGAGGATCACGCCCTGCGCGAAGGCGGCGAGCCCCGAGCCGATCGGTGAAGGCGATGTTGAGCCAGGTCTTGCTGCGCGACACCGTGCGGAATTCGAACGCCACGCCGCGGAACACCAGCGCCAGCAGCATGACGATCACCGGGATGTAGAGCGCCGGCATGATCACCGAATAGGCGAGCGGAAACGCCACCCACAGGCCGCCGCCGCCCAGCACCAGCCAGGTCTCGTTGCCGTCCCAGAACGGCGCCACCGAGCGCCATCATCTGGTCGCGCTGGCGCTCGTTGTCGGCGAAGGGAAACAGGATGCCGACGCCGAGATCGAAGCCGTCGAGGATGACGTACATGGCGACGGCGGTGCCGATCAGGCCGGCCCAGATGACGGGAAGATACCAATCCATGGCCTAGCCTCCCTGCACTGCGTGCGGGCCCGCGGCGGCGATCGGGCTTGCCGCGAACGGCTCCGGCTGCCGACGGCCCTTCCGGCCCCCGCTTGATCAGGCGGTTGATGTAGTAGATGCCGAACGAGAACACGACGCCGTAGGCGAGCACGAACAGGATCAGCGTCGCCAGCACGCTACTCGCCGGCACCGGCGACACCGCGTCCGAGGTGCGCAACACGCCTTCGACGATCCACGGCTGGCGCCCGACCTCGGTGGTGACCCAGCCGGAGATCACCGACACGAAGCCGATCCACCAGGCATGCGACATGATCCGCAGGTACCAGCGCGTCTCGAACAACGTGCCGCGCCACCACAGGAAGGCGCCGACGAAGGCGGCCGCGATCATGAGCAGGCCGAGCCCGACCATGATGCGGAAGGCGAAGAACACGATCGCGCACCGGCGGCCGGTCCTTGGCCGGCACGCTGTCCAGGCCCTTGAACTTGCCGTCCCAGCTATGGGTGAGCAGCAGCGAGGCGGCGTGCGGGATCGAGATCGAGTAGTCGTTGCTCTGGGTCTTCTCGTTCGGCCAGGCGAAGATCTCGAACGGCACGCCGGCCTGGTTGCTGTCCCAGTGCGCCTCCATCGCCGCCACCTTGATCGGCTGGTGCTCGAGCGTGTTGAGGCCGTGCTGGTCGCCGATGATGAGCTGCAGCGGCGCCAGGATCACGACAAGCCCGATCGCCATGCGCAGCATGGTGCGGCTCACCTCGACGTGGCGGCCGGCAAGCAGGTAGACGCGCGCCCACCGCCAGCACCACGAAGCCGGTGGTGAGATAGGCCGCGTTGACCATGTGCGCGAAGCGGTAGGGGAAGCTCGGGTTGAAGATCGCCGCCAGCCAGTCGGTCGGGTAGGCGATGCCGTTCTTCATCACGAAGCCGGCCGGCGTCTGCATCCAGCTGTTGGCCGACAGGATCCAGAACGCCGAAAAGGCGGTGCCGACGGCGACGAAGAGCCCGACAGCACGTAGAGCCACGGCGGCACGCGGTTGAAGCCGAACAGCAGCACGCCGAGGAAGGTCGCCTCCAGGAAGAAGGCGGTGAGCACTTCGTAGCCGATCAGCGGGCCGACCACGTTGCCGACCACGTGCGAGAAATGGCTCCAGTTGGTGCCGAACTGGTAGGACATCACGATGCCCGACACCACGCCCATGGCGAACGACACCGCGAAGATGCGGGTCCAGAAGCGCATGAGTGTAGGAAGCGCTCGTGGCCGGTCTTCACCCACATCGCGCCGAGCACGGCGATGTAGGCCGAGAGGCCGATCGTGAAGGTCGGAAAGATGATGTGGAATGTGACGACGAAGGCGAATTGCAGCGCGGGAGAGCAGGACGGGATCAAGGTGCATCGATCAAGCTCCGGCCTGAAGCAGTCCAGCTCGAATGAATGGCGCCCTCACAGCCCCGTTCATCACAAGCGCGGTGCGTACGTGCCATGAGCGAGCATCGAATTGCGATGGTCCGGCCTGCCGGTACTTCACCTGCCGCAAGGCACTGCAAATCGTCAACACATAAACGCCGTAACGGGCGCCTGCGATCGCTCGTGTCGTCAGCCGCCGAGCGCTTTCTTGATCGCCAGGAAATCGCGCCAGGCAAATCGCTTCTGCAACGGGCTGCGCAGCAGGAAGGCGGGATGGAAGGTCGGCATGGCGCGGATTTCGCGATTGCCCGTGTCGAAGGAGAACCAGCGCCCGCGGATGCGGGTGATGCCGTCCTTGATGCCGAGCAGCGTCTGCGCCGACGGCCCGCCGAGGCAGACCAGGATACGTCGGGATCGGCAAGCTCGATTTGCCGCAGCATGAACGGCAGGCAGATCTGCGATTCCGCCGGCGTCGGCGTGCGGTTGCCGGGCGGCCGCCAGGGCACGATGTTGGCGATGTAGACTTGGGTGCGGTCGAGGCCGATCGCGGCGAGCATGCGGTCGAGCAATTTGCCGGAGCGGCCGACGAAGGGCAGGCCCTCGATGTCTTCGTCGCGGCCGGGTGCTTCGCCCACGAACATCACCCGCCTTTGCGGATTGCCGTCGGCGAACACCAGCTGGGTGGCGGTCGCTTTGAGCGCGCAGCCCTCGAAGCGTTCGAGCAGGGCGCGCAGTTCCTCGAGCGAGCCGGCGCTCTTCGCGGCTTCGCGCGCGGCCATGACGGCTTCTTCCGGGGCGGGCGGCGCGCCAGTCGCCGACGGCCGCACGCGGCCGCCGCCGATGCGCGGCGGGGCCGGGGCCTCGATTTCTTCGCGCCGGACGCGCGGCGCGGGCGGGCCTTGCCGGCGCCGGCATCTCCTCGGCCGCGAAGCGGTCGATCGCCTCTTCGCCGACCAGCGCGTCGACGCCGGCTTCCAGGTAGAAGTCGAGCAATTCGCGCGCGGAATGGGCTCGTCGGATCGGCCAGGGGTCATCGCCCGACGACCAAACACCCGCGCGGCCGACGGTGCAAGCCGCGTTATTCCGCGGCCTGTGCCAGGGTCACGACCTCGCCGCGCGGCGGGTAGTTGCGCTCGGCGATGAAGTCGAGCGCGGCCAGCAGGTCGGCGAAATGCGGGCGCGCGAACGGCATGGTCTGCACGCTGGCGCAATAGAGCGTGCGGTCGGGCTTGATCAGGAACAGCCCCGGCTCGTTGAACTGCCGCGGCTCCTCGATGCCCGCCGAGGTGGCGCCGCGCCCGGTCGATATCCAGAGCCCGAAGGCGCGCGCGGTCGCCAGCTCCAATCCGTAGCCGACGCGCAGGTTCGGCAGCGCCCACTCGGACTTGGCACGCGTCGCGCGGTCGGCGTCGTCGGCGGAGATCGCCACCGGCGCCACGCCGCGCTTGTCGAATTCGCCGAGCTTGCTTTCGAGGTCGGCGAGCTGGCGCTTGCACTGCGGGCAGTGCAGCCCGCGATAGAACACGAACGAGCGTGAATTTCGCCGGCATCTCGGTGTCGAGATCGAACTTGCCGCCGCCGACGAGCGGCACGGCCAGCGACGGCACCGGCTGGCGCGGCACGAGCGGTGAAATATCGGTCATTTTGAATATCTCCCATGCGGTCCGGCGAAATTCGGCGGGAGCATAGCGGCGTGAGCCGTGCGGCTAGGGGCGCCGCCGTCACGCTTCGGTGAGGCCTGCGCAGCGGGCTTCCGCTACGGGGCCGATTGTCACAGGGGGAAAATCGTGAAACAGATCGGCCGCATGGATTGGCAAGCCTGAGCGCAACGTCAAAAGTTGCTTGGCTTGCTGCAGGGGGAGCGCAAGGATAGCGCAAGGGGCAGTTTAATGAGTACGCAGGAAAGTCCCGCCCGCGAGGCGATGGAATTCGACGTGGTGATCGTCGGCGCCGGGCCCGGCCGGCCTCGCCAGCGCGATCCGCCTCAAGCAGATCAACGCCGACATCAACGTGGTGGTGGTGGAGAAGGGCTCCGAGGTCGGCGCCCACATCCTCTCCGGCGCGGTGATCGATCCGGTCGGCCTCGACAAGCTGCTGCCGGAATGGCGCAACGAGGACACGCCGATCAAGACCGCGGTGACCGACGATCGCTTCTATTATCTCGGCCGCACCGGCGCGGTGCGGCTGCCGAATTTCATGATGCCGCCGCTGATGAACAACCACGGCAACTTCATCGTCTCGCTCGGCAGCGTCTGCCGCTGGCTGGCGGAGAAGGCGGAAGCGCTCGGCGTCGAGATCTATCCGGGATTTGCCGCGGCGGAAGTGCTCTATGACGACAACGGCGCGGTGATGGGCGTCGCCACCGGCGACATGGGCGTGGCAAGAACGGCGAGCCCAAGGCTTCGTTCACGCCCGGCATGGAGCTGCGTGCCAAATACACCTTGTTCGCGGAAGGCGCGCGCGGCAATCTCGGCAAGCAGCTCATCGCACGTTACGGTCTCGCGCACGACAGCGAGCCGCAGAAGTTCGGCATCGGCCTGAAGGAGCTGTGGCAGGTCGCAGCCCGACAAGCACCGCAAGGGGCTGGTGCAGCATTCCTTCGGCTGGCCGCTCGACGGCTCGACCGGCGGCGGCTCGTTCCTTTATCACTTCGACGACAACCTGGTGTCGGTCGGCTTCGTGGTGCACCTGAACTACACCAACCCGTACCTGTCGCCGTTCGAGGAATTCCAGCGCTTCAAGACCCATCCGCTGGTGCGCGACACCTTCGCCGGCGCCAAGCGGCTCTCTTACGGCGCGCGCGCGCTCACCGAAGGCGGCTATCAGTCGGTGCCGAAGCTGACGTTTCCCGGCGGCGCGCTGGTCGGCTGCGACGCCGGCTTCATGAACGTGCCGCGCATCAAGGGCAGCCACAACGCCATGCTGTCGGGCATGCTGGCCGCGGAGGCGGTCGCCGCGGCGCTCGCCGCCGGGCGCGGCAACGACGAGCTTGCCGACTACGATGCCGCCTGGCGCGGCTCGCCCATCGGCAAGGACCTCTGGCGCGTGCGCAACGCCAAGCCGCTCTGGTCCAAGCTCGGCACGCTCGCCGGCATCGCGCTCGGCGGCCTCGACATGTGGACCAGCACGCTCGGCTTTTCGCTGTTCGGCACGCTCAAGCACGGCAAGCCGGACTACGCCACGCTCAAGCCCGCCGCCCAATGCCAGCAAGATCGACTACCCGAAGCCGGACGGCACGCTCACCTTCGACCGGTTGTCGTCGGTGTTCCTGTCCAACACCAACCACGAGGAAGACCAGCCGGTGCATTTGCAGGTCAAGGACATGGACCTGCAGGTGCATTCCGAGCACGACATCTTCGCGGGCCCCTCGTCGCGCTATTGCCCGGCCGGCGTCTACGAATGGGTGCAAAATCGTCAGAAGCGGGCGGCGCCGAGAAATACGTCATCAACGCGCAAAACTGCGTCCACTGCAAAACCTGCGACATCAAGGACCCGAATCAGAACATCAATTGGGTTCCCCCCGAGGGCGGCGGCGGGCCGAATTATCCGAATATGTAAAGCGCCGGCGCGGCGGTCGGCCACGATGCCGCCGCTATCGGGGTTTTCAAGCGGTGGACGGTGTGTCATTCGGCGCCGTTCTTGCGGGGGCGGCGCAAAAAGGCCATTCTCGGCACAACCTCGGCGGCGCGGCGTGGGGATCCACCGCGAGCCGCCTCATTGGAGCATGCCCGTGACCCCTTCGAGCCTCGCCCGGTGCATCGTCGGCACCGCGCTCACCGTTCTTCTCGCCGCGGCGCCGATCGAGTTTTCCGCCCAGGCCCGCGCGGCCAGCGATGCCTCCGATATGACCGCCGCCGGCGCCTATCTCGCCGCCCGCCACGCTAGCCAGATGCGCGACGCCGCGAAGGCCGCCGAATATTATCGCGATGCGCTCAGGCGCGACCCGAAGAACGCCGACCTGCTCAACCGCACCTTCCTGTCGCTGATCATCGGCGGCGAGATCAAGTCTTCGCTGAAATACGCCGAGCGCGTGGTGCGCGCCGACAAGAACGACCGCATCGGCCGGCTGGTGCTGGGCGTGCACGCGCTCAAGGAAAAACGCTACCGTACCGCGCGCTACGATCTGACGAAGTCGGTGCACGGCCCCATCACCGATCTGACCGCGACGCTGCTGGCCGCCTGGAGCCTGGAAGGCGAGCACCGCAGCCGCAGCGCGGTCACGCTGATCGACGGCGTTACCGGTGCGGACTGGTATGCGATCTTCAAGGACCTGCACGCCGGCATGATCCTCGATCTCGGCCGCCACGAAAAAGACGCCGGCAAGCGGCTCGCGCAGGCCTACAATCGCAATTCGTCGGCGCTGCGCGTGGTCGAGGCCTATGGCAGTTGGCTGTCGCGCAACAAGTCGCCGGCCGAGGCCCTCAAGGTGTTCGAGGCCTTCGACAAGAAGTTGCCGAACCACCCGCTGGTGATGGCGGCGATGAAGACGCTCAAGGCCGGCAAGAAGCTGCCGCCGGTGGTGACGTCGGCCGGGGCCGGCGCCGCGGAGGCGCTCTACGGGCTCGGTGCTTCGCTCGGCCGCGGCGGCGGCGAGGACCTGGGGCTGCTCTATCTCCAACTGGCGCTTTATCTCGAGCCGCACCATACGCTGGCGCTCTTGTCGCTCGCCGAACTCTACGACAGCATCAAGAAGCCGGAACTGGCGCTCAATGCCTACGAGCGTATCGCGGCGGATTCGCCGCTGCATCGCAATGCCGCCATCGAGATGTCCTCCGACCTCGACGCGCTCGGCCGTACGGCGGAGGCGAAGGCCAAGCTCGAGGGCGTGCTGAAGAAGTCGCCCGACGACGTCGAAGCCCTCATGGCGTTCGGCAACCTGCTGCGCGTGCACAAGGAGTGGGACAAGTGCGGCCCGGTCTATTCCAGGGCGATCGCCACGCTGAAGAAGCCCGACAAGTCGAATTGGGGAATGTTCTACTTCCGCGGCATCTGCTACGAGCGCAACCATCAGTGGCCGAAGGCGGAAGCCGACTTCAAGCAGGCACTCGCGCTCTATCCCGATCAGCCGCACGTCCTGAACTATCTCGGCTATTCCTGGATCGACAAGGGCAAGCACCTCGACGAGGGCATGGCCATGATCAAGAAGGCCGTGCAGAAGCGCCCGGATGACGGCTACATCGTCAACTCGCTCGGCTGGGCCTATTACAAGCTCGGCAACTACGCGGAGGCGGTGAAGCAGCTTCAGCGCGCCATTGAGCTCAAGCCGGCGGACCCGACCATCAACGACCACTTCGGCGACGCCCTTTGGCGGGTCGGGCGCAAGCTCGACGCCCATTATCAGTGGATTCACGCGCGCGACATGAAGCCGGATCCGGCCGAGCTCGCCAAGATCGAGGCCAAGCTGAAGCACGGGCTGCCCGAGGAGCACGCGACGCAGGCGACCACCACCACCAAGAAGAAGCCCGGCGACGGCGGCTGATACATCTCGCGTGACTCCGCCGCTCATCGAAAAGGCTCCGGCCAAGATCAACCTGACCCTGCGCGTCGTCGGACGCCGCGCCGACGGCTACCACGAGCTGGAAAGCCTGGTCGTCTTCGCCGGGGTCGCCGACACGCTGTCGCTGGAGCCGGGCGCGGAGACCACACTTCATTTGGAAGGGCCGAATGCCGCCGCCTGCGGGCCGGACGGCGACAACCTCGTGCTGAAGGCCACGCGCGCTTTGCGCGAAGCCGTCGGCCAGATCAGGGGCGGGCGCTTCCGGCTCGGCAAGAACCTGCCGGTGGCCGCCGGCATCGGCGGCGGCTCGGCCGATGCGGCGGCCGCGCTGCGGCTGTTGGCACGCGTCAACGGTCTGCCGGCCGATCATCCGGCGCTGGCCGCGGCGGCGCTCGCCACCGGCGCCGACGTGCCGGTGTGCCTGGCCTCCGAGGCGCGCGTCATGCGCGGCGTCGGTGAGCTCCTGTCGGCGCCCGTGGCGCTGCCGGTGCTGCCGGTGGTGCTGGTCAATCCGGGCGTGCCGCTCGCCACCCGCGACGTGTTCAAGGGTTTCGCCGGGATGGGCGGCAGCGATACGCCGCTCGGCGCCGTGCCGGACGAGGCGGACGCGCTGTTCGCCTTCCTGGACGCCCACGGCAACGATCTTACCGCCCCGGCGGTCGCCTGCGAGCCGGCGGTCGGCGCCGTGCTCGACGCCCTCGGGCAGTTGCCCGGCGTGCGGCGGGCCCGCATGTCGGGCTCGGGACCGACGTGCTTTGCGCTGTTTGATACCACCGGCGAGGCGACGACCGCTGCCCAGCAGCTCAAGACCGCGCGGCCGGACTGGTGGGTCGAAGCCACCCGCCTCGGCAACGCCGTCCAGGTGCTGTCCTGACCGCGCCGGGCGCTGGCCCGATCGCCGACGCCATAGCGGGTGTCTTGCGACATAAGAAAAATGTAGGGCACTGTAATTCGTAATGCATTTGGGAATACGATGTGTTTTCTGAAGCGAAGAATATGCCAAAACTGCTGTGTAGAGAATCTGCCATAATTCCTGTGCGGTTGCCCGCACAAAGAAAATAGGACACAATAATTTTGCTGTTGGCGGAGAATTTTGGAGCGAATTGCGGTGATTACTAGCGAAAGGATTCTTGGCGCTGACGCCGAAGAGACACAAAGCCCCCGCATGGAGGGGGGCCGCAAGCCGTGGGCAACCCCCCGGGTGATCCGGTCGGAAATCGGGGACGATACCGGGAAAGTGACCTACGTTACTGACTTCACGACGAAAGGCCCTCCTTCGTGATGTGGCAGGGTTGCTTCTTCCCGAAGCCATTAGACCGCAAGCTCAGAGATTGCCCCGCCACGACCGCTCCAGAAAACGGGCAATGATCGCCCTGCAAGGCAAGCTGCGTTTCCTGCTCCGAGCCTGAATCGTGCTCATCCGGTGCCCTAGCCGCGAGCAAATTGTGTCGGCGGTGATTTGCAGGAGCGTTTCCAGACCACGTTAAGAACCGGTTCGCCGTGCGGAAATGCGACAAATGTCAAATCGGCATGAACGGCACAAATCGGAGCCATGCATGAGATCGAGTTGCATCGTCGTCGCGCTTGCGGCGCTCGTCGTCGCCTCAAGTCCGGCGCTCGCGCGCGGCAAGCATCGCCCGCTGCCGCGCTGCGTCGACCGGCCTTACGAATTTTCCTGGTACGACCTGTTCTTCCACCCGGCGGCCAAGCCGAACGGCTGTGCCCCGCCGGTCTTTGCTAACGGCAAATTCGTCGGCCAGGATCCCGATCCGTTCATTCGCCTGCAGTTGGAACGCCGTCCGGAAACCGGTTACGACACGTCCAAACTGCGCTAGGCGTTGCGCTGTCAGGGTGGCTTCGGCCGGACCGGGTCAGTACGCGCGGCCGATGCAGAAATCGACCGCTTCTTCCAGTGCGGTCTTGACGTCGGACGGCGGCACCAGCGCCAGCGCGTCGGTGGCGATGGCGCCGTAATGGCGCGCGCGGCCGACCGTGTCCTCGATCGCGTTGTGCTTGGCGACGAGCGAGATCGCGGTGTCGAAATCGTCGTCGTGCACTTCGCCCTTGGCTAGCGTGCGGTTCCAGAACGCGCGCTCGCTGGCGTCGCCGCGGCGATACGACAGCACCACCGGCAGCGTGATCTTGCCTTCGCGGAAATCGTCGCCCACGTTCTTGCCGAGCTTGGCGGACTTGCCGCCGTAGTCGAGGGCGTCGTCGATGAGCTGGAAGGCGATGCCGAGGTTCATGCCGTAGGAGCGGCAGGCGGCCAACACCGCCTTGTCCTTGCCCGCCAGCGCCGGCCCGACCTCGCAGGCCGCGGCGAACAGCTCGGCGGTCTTGGCGCGGATCACCGCCAGGTATTCGTCCTCGTTGGTGGCGGTGTTCTTGGCGGCGCCGAGTTGCATCACTTCGCCCTCGGCGATGACGGTCGCCGCCACCGAGAGAATGTCGAGCGCGTGCAGGCTGCCGACCTCGACCATCATTTTGAAGGCCTGGCCGAGCAGGAAATCGCCGACCAGCACGCTCGCCTCGTTGCCCCACAGCATGCGGGCGGCCATCTTGCCGCGGCGCATGTCGCTTTCGTCCACCACGTCGTCGTGCAGGAGCGTCGCGGTGTGCATGAATTCCACCGTCGCCGCGAGCTTGATGTGGCCGTCGCCCGTGTAGCCGGCGAGCTTGGCCATGGCCAACGTCAGCATCGGCCGCAGGCGCTTGCCGCCCGAGGCGATCAGGTGGTTGGCGACTTCCGGAATCATGGTGACGTCGGAGCCGGTGCGCGCCAGGATGGTCGTATTGACCCGCTCCATGTCGGCGGCGACCAGGTCGGTGAGGCGCGCGAGCGAGCCCGCGCCGGGACTCTCAAACGGGACGATGACGGCCAATTGCGTTCTCCGGCGTCAATTCAGTGGCAACAGAAACGGTATATTAACGCGGTGAGTGCGGTAGAGTGCCATATCTTCCTATTGACGCGTCGGATGGGCAAGGGGGCCCCGATTGACCACGGCAGTCACGGCTTCGGCCGAAACGCAAAGCGGGCGGTTCGCCCCGTACAAGATCGCCGTCCTGCTCCCTTGCTACAACGAGGCGGCGGCGATTGCCAAGGTCGTCGCCGACTTCCGCGCCGCGCTGCCGGACGCCGGCGTCTTCGTCTTCGACAACAATTCCACCGATGACACCGCCGCCGCGGCGCGCGGCGCGGGCGCCGAGGTCTTCCGGGTGCGGCACCAGGGCAAGGGCTTCGTGGTGCGGCGCATGTTCAGCGACGTCGATGCCGACATCTACGTGCTGGCGGACGGCGATGCAACCTATGACGCGCAAAGCGCGCAACGCATGATCGGGCGGCTGCTGGCGGAACGGCTCGACATGGTGGTGGCGATCCGCGTCGACAGCGAGCGGGCCGCCTACCGCGCCGGTCACCGCACCGGCAACCGGCTCCTGACCGGCTTCGTCGCCAATGTGTTCGGCCCCACCTTCAACGACATGCTGTCGGGCTACCGGGTGTTCTCGCGCCGCTTCGTGAAGTCGTTCCCGGTGCTGTCGGGCGGCTTCGAAATCGAAACCGAGCTCACCATCCACGCGCTCGAACTGGGGCTGGCGGTCGAGGAGATCGAGACGCCGTATTATGCGCGGCCGGAAGGCTCCGCTTCCAAGCTCAACACCTGGCGCGACGGCTTGCGCATCCTGCGCACCATCGTCAAGCTCTACCGCACCGAGCGGCCGCTGGGCTTCTTCGGCGCCATCGGCATCGCGCTGGCCGCGGCGTCGATCGGCTTCGCCATTCCGATCTTCATCACCTATGCGCAGACCGGCCTGGTGCCGCGGCTGCCGACGGCGGTGCTGTCCACCGGCCTGATGCTGCTGGCGTTCCTGTCGGGCGTGGCGGGGCTGGTGCTCGACACCGTGACGCGCGGCCGCCAGGAGGTGAAGCTGCTCGCCTACCTTAGCCATCGCGCCCCCGGCGAGGAACGCCGCAAGCGGTGACCGTCTAACGAGTTCTTGCACACCGGCAGGTGCTGGATCCGTTTGGCGTTGTGGTGGAGGCCGCATAGCACCTCCGGTCCGTCGCTCTTCAAGTAGGCGTGCTTGATCGGCTCGGCCTGGCTGATAACCAGGTGCGCGCCGATCAGCACCATGCCGATCGGATAGGCCCAGCGGTGTCGCTTGAGGCTGCGGCTCATGCCGAGAGCGAAGGGCCGGTTGGGGGCGAGAGGTGCGAAACACCCGTGGGAACTGTTAAAGTGTTCCACCGGGCGGTGCCGAACGGAGCCAGGCGCGCCGGGCACAAGCGGGCGCGTCCCGAACCAAGGTGGATCGTTCGTGACCACGCTGGCGCGTCCGGAACAAGGAACACGGGCGACAGGGGAGTGACCCGGCTTTGCGAGAACTCGTGCGCACCAACAACATGGTCCTGGTTTCCGCGATCGGCGCGCTGCTCGATGGCGCCGAGATCCCGCACGTGGTGCTCGACCAGAACATGAGCGTGCTGGAAGGCTCGCTCGGTATTCTGCCGCGCCGCATGCTGGTTGCCGACGCGGATCTTGCCGCAGCGCGTCGGCTCTTGGTCGATGCCGGGCTCGGACACGAGCTCAGGGCCGATGATTCCTGAAACCGCTGCGCTTGAAACTAGTGCCCCGCTTCCGAAGTTCGTGATAGATAGCTGCGATCTCTGACACGAACTTCGGAAGCAAAGGGGCACTAGCAAGTCTATGATTCTAGTGCCGCTTTCGATTTGAAGTTCCTGAATGTGATGGCGGCAAGTGATGCAGGAACCTCAAATCGGCGGCACTAGCGAAGACGCCGTGCTCGGCGGTCGCCTGCGCCTGCGCCAGCCCTTGCGCGGCCATCGCGTCGGTCACGACGCCATCCTGCTGGCGGCGGCGACCGGCGCCATGCGCGGCGCGCGCGCGGTCGATCTCGGCGCCGGCGTCGGTGGCGCCGGTCTCGCGCTCGCCGTGCGCGTCCCGGGACTGAAAGTGGATTTGGTCGAGATCGACGCAGGCCTGACCGCGCTCGCCGCCGACAATGTCCGGCTCAACAGGCTGGATGACCGCGTGCGGGCGCTCGCCTGCGATGCCGAGGATACCGAAGCGCTGGCTCGCGCCGGCCTTGCGCCCGGCACAACCGACCGCGTGCTGATGAACCCGCCGTTCAACGATGCGCGCCGGCAGAACGTGTCGCCCGATCCGCGCCGGCGGCGCGCGCATGCCGCCGCGCCCGGTCTGCTCGGGCGTTGGATCGCGAGCGCCGCCTTTCTGCTCAAGTCCGGCGGCGTGCTGACGCTGATATGGCGCGCCGACGAACTGGACAACGTGCTGGCGGCGCTCGCGGGTGAATTTGGCGCCATCGCGGTGCTGCCGGTGCTGCCGCGCGCGGACCGTCCGGCCATCCGCGTGCTGGTGCGCGCGGTGAAGGGCGGTGAGGGCGGTCTCACGCACCTGCCGCCGCTCGTCCTCAACGACGCCGACGGCCGCCCGAGCGGCGAAGCCGAGGCGGTGCTGCGCCACGCCGGCACGCTGCCGCTCGCGGATTAGGCGGCGGCCGCGCCGGAACCCGCGGGCTTTGACTCAGCTTGCCACAACGGCCTAACTGGCCGTGATGGCCACCACCGCGTCAGGACCCATGCCCAATATCATACAGCCCGTGCTCAAGTTCCTGCGTCCGGTCCTGCCGGCGCGCTTCCGCGCCGACATCCCGGTGGTGCCGGTGGTGCGCATGTCCGGCGCCATCGGCGTGGTGACGCCGCTGCGGCCCGGCCTGATGCTCGCGACCGTCGCGCGCTCGCTGGAGCGCGCCTTCTCGGTGCGCAACGCGCGCGCGGTGGCGATGATCGTCAATTCGCCCGGCGGCTCGCCCACGCAATCGCACCTGATCTTCCGCCGCATCCGCCAGCTCGCCGCCGAGAAGAACATTCCGGTCATCGCCTTCATCGAGGACGTCGGCGCCTCCGGCGGCTACATGCTGGCCTGCGCGGCCGACGAGATCGTCTGCGACCCTTACTCCATCGTCGGCTCGATCGGCGTGGTCGGCGGCTCGTTCGGTTTCCCCAAGGCGATGGAGAAGCTCGGCATCGAGCGGCGGCTCTACACCTCGGGCGACCGCAAGGTGATGCTCGATCCGTTCCAGCCGGAAAAGCCCGACGACGTCAAACGCATCAAGGCGATCCAGAAGGACATGCACGAGCACTTCATCGCGCTGGTCAAGGAACGCCGCGGCGGCCATCTCAAGGGCACCGACAAGACGCTGTTCTCCGGCGAGTTCTGGACCGCCGGCCGCGCCATCGAGCTGGGGTTGGCGGACCGCATCGGCGACCTGCGCAGCACGCTGCGCGAGCGCTACGGCGACAAGGTGCGCACGCCGCTGATCAGGGGCGAGCGCAACTTCTGGGGCCGCCGGGTGCCCGGCCTGGCGCTTGCCGGCGCGCTCGAGCGCCAGCCCGGGCTCGCCGACGACCTGGTGTCGGCGCTGGAAGCGCGGGCGTTGTGGGCGCGCTACGGCCTGTGATAGCCTTGCCATAACAGTACGTTGGTACCGGCCCCGAATTTGCCGCGATTGCGCGGCTTACATAGGCGGCCGGATGCCCGAGGAAGGAGCCGTCATGTCGCCGTTTGTGATGTCGCCGCTGGTGAAATGGACGCTCGGCGCCGTGGGCGGCGCCATGGTGGTGCACTGGGTGGTGCGCGAGGTGCGGCGGATCAACGAGGAGCTGGACGCGCAGAAGGCGCGCGCCCGCGTTCGCGATCAGGCGAAGCGGCCGACGTTGCGGCGCGATCCGGCGACCGGCGAATACCGGCTGTAAAGCCTAACGGGCGATGAAGGCGCCGCCACCGCTTCAGCGGCCGGCGCCCGGGTGCCTGCCTGAAATCATGGCGCCGAAGAACAGGCTGACCAGCCCCATCCCGACCAGTTCGAATACGAGCATTTATCGACCCTTCCCCTTTCGACCGTCGTTGTTGTTCTTGTTTGGTCGAGACCCCAGTCCGTTCGGTTCAATCGTCCCCTGGGTTCATAAGTCCGTTCGGTGCAAATTTCAGTAAAGCCGGCCGCTGCTTGACCCCCTTTGGGGGCGCCGATAGGGTCCGGCGCATTCCTCGTGCTTAACATGCCGTCACCGTTCGCGGTGATCGGGCCACGCCGTCCTCAGCCAATGACCGAAGCCAATCTTCTCGCCCGCGACCCAGCGCGTCAAGTCGATCTCGATCCGACGCGCTCGTTCCAGGGGCTTATCCTCACCCTGCAGCAATACTGGGCGGCGCAAGGCTGCGTGATATTGCAGCCGTATGACATGGAAGTGGGGGCGGGCACCTTCCATCCGGCCACCACCTTGCGCTCGCTCGGGCCCAAGCCCTGGAAGGCGGCCTACGTGCAGCCCTCGCGCCGGCCCAAGGACGGCCGCTACGGCGAGAACCCCAACCGGCTGCAGCACTATTACCAGTTCCAGGTGATCCTGAAGCCGTCGCCGCCGGACCTGCAGGACCTCTATCTCAATTCGCTGAAGGCGATCGGCGTCGATCCGCGCGTCCATGACATCCGCTTCGTCGAGGATGACTGGGAGAGCCCCACGCTCGGCGCCTGGGGGCTGGGCTGGGAATGCTGGTGCGACGGCATGGAAGTGTCGCAGTTCACCTACTTCCAGCAGGTCGCCGGCTTCGAATGCGCGCCGGTCTCGGGCGAGCTGACCTACGGGCTGGAACGTCTCGCGATGTACGTGCAGGGCGTCGACCGCGTCTACGACCTCAACTTCAACGGTGGCGAGGGCGACGCCAAGGTGACCTACGGCGACGTCTTCCTGCAGGCCGAGCAGGAATACTCCCGCCACAATTTCGAATACGCCGACACCGAGATGCTGTTCGAGCAGTTCAAGATGGCGGAGGCGGCCTGCAAGAAGTATCTCGCCGCCGGTTGGGCCGACGCCGAGCACACGCGCCACCTGATGGCGCTGCCGGCCTACGACCAGTGCATCAAGGCCAGCCACGTGTTCAACCTGCTCGACGCCCGCGGCGTCATCTCGGTGACCGAGCGGCAGAGCTATATCCTGCGCGTGCGCGAGCTGGCGAAGGCCTGCGGCGAAGCCTGGCTGGCCACCGCCGGCGGCGGGGCGGAATAAGGATATTCGGTTCGGCGTGGGAACGTTGTAGGCTTCCTCTCTCCCCGGGGGGAAACCAAGACGGAGCGCCACAGCCATGAGCGAACCCGAAATCGGCGGCCGCGAACCCGCCACCGTCGAGGTGGTCGAGGGCGAGACCTACTGGTGGTGCCGCTGCGGGCGCTCCCAGAGCCAGCCGTTCTGCGACGGCTCGCATGAAATCACCGACTTCGAGCCGCTGGAATGGACCGCCAAGCGGTCGGGCAAACGCCAGTTCTGCACCTGCAAGCGCACCAAGACGCCGCCCCTCTGCGACAATAGTCATTTGAAGCTATGATGTCGGCGCTATGATCTGAACCTTATCCGGCCGGGGGCGACGAACGAACATGCTGACCTGGATCATCCTCATCGTCGTCGCGGCGGTGGCGGTCACCGCCATCGTCCTTTTCAACAAATTGGTGCGCACGCGCCAGATGGCCAACGAGGCCTGGAGCGGCATCGACGTGCAGCTCAAGCGGCGCTCCGACCTCGTGCCCAACCTGGTCGACACCGTGAAGGGTTACGCCGCCCACGAGCGCAGCGTGCTCGACGAGGTGACCAAGTTACGTGGCGCCGCCCGTGCGGTGCCGGAAGGCGACGTCGCCGGCCGGGCGCGGGCCGAGGGCGCGCTGTCCGTGGGGCTCGGGCGCCTGTTCGCGGTCGCCGAGAACTACCCCGACCTCAAGGCGAGCGCCAACTTCCTCGATCTGCAACGGCAACTGAGCAGCCTCGAAAACGACCTGCAGATGGCGCGCCGCTATTACAACGGCACGGTGCGCAACCTGAACACGCTGGTGCAGTCGTTCCCCAGCAACCTCGTCGCCCACGGCTTCGGGTTTTCGGAACGCGCGTTCTTCGAAATCTCCGACGAGGCCGAACGCGCGGTGCCGCGCGTTTCGCTTTCGCCGGCGCAGTCGTGAGGCGCGCGATGAAACGCCGGCATCGTCTGGCCGCAATTCCGGCGCTCATCGCCGCGCTCTGGCTCGGTGCCGCCGCTCATGCCGTTGCCCAAAGCGTCACGGGCGAGGCCATCCAGTCGTTCGTGTCCGACGTTCATCTCGCCAAGGACGGCGAGCTCGCCGTCACCGAAACCATCCGCGTCAACGCGGAGGGGCGCGAGATCCGTCACGGCATCTATCGCGACTTCCCGCTGTTCTTTCGAGGCCCCAAGGGCGGCGTGCACGAAGTCACCTTCGACCTGCTCGGCGTCATGCGCGACGGCAAGCCGGAGCCCTATTCCACCAAGCGCATGAACAACGCCATCCGCATCTATGCCGGCGACAAGGACACCTATGTCAGCCACGGCGAGCACACCTACGTGTTCCGCTACCGCACCGGCCGGCAGGTGCGCTGGTTCGACGGCAAGGCGGAACTGAACTGGAACGTCACCGGCAATTTCTGGCGCTTCCCGATCCTGTCCGCCACCTACCATCTGCATCTCGTCGGCAATGCGCGGCCGGAGCGTTTCATCGCCTTCACCGGGCCGACGGGCGCGCGCGGTCATGACTGGCAAGGCGGGCTTGCCGACGACGGCACGCTCACGATCCGGACCACCAAGCGACTTGCGCCCCGCGAAGGGCTCACCGTGGTGGCGGGGCTGCCGCCGGCCGCGATCTCGCCGCCGACCCAATCGCAGCTCTTCTGGTGGTCGCTGCGCGACAACCGCCGCTGGATCTTTGCCGGCGTCGGCTTCCTGCTGGTGCTCGGCTATTATTCCATCGCTTGGCGCGCGGTCGGCCGCGATCCGGCGCGCGGCACCGTCATCCCGCTGTTCCATCCGCCCGAGGGCATCTCGCCGGCGCTCGCCAACTATATCCATCGCTGGGGCTTCGGCCGCGAGAAATGGCGCGCCTTCACCGCCGCCGCGCTGTCGCTCGGCGTGCGCGGCTTGATTCAGCTCGATGACAGCGACAAATCGCTGACCCTGAAGGCGCTCGACAAGCAGCCGGAAGGTGGGGCGGACAAGCTGCCGCCGGGCGAACGTGTCCTCTACGACTGGGTAAAGGAGCAGGGCGGCACCGCCAAGATCGACCGCGCAAATGGTGCCCAGGTCGCGTCGGTCGGCAGTGATTTCACCAGTCGCATCGAAGGCGAAAGCAAGAACCGCTTCTTCAAGCGCAATTTCGGTTTCGTCCTCATCGGCATGTTCCTGACCATCGCCGTCGTTTTCGGCACGATCGCCCTCGGGGACCTGCAGGATACCGATATCTTCATCCTGGCAGCCTTCGCCTTCGGTGGCGCCATGATCGGCGGCTTCGGCGTGCCGCTGCTGACGACGATTCTTGGCGGCCGCGGCTTCCAGCGCATTGTCAGCATCCTGGCGCTGTTGTTCGTGGTCGGCATCCTGTCCTCGCTCGCCAGTAATTTCGTCGTGTTCTTCTTTCCGCGCGGCGGTGGCAGCGTGCTGCCGACGATCGTGTCGTTCCTGGAGGCCTATCCGTTCTCGCCGGTGCTGGTGACCTCCTTCGCTGCGATCAACGGACTGTTCTTCTATCTGATGCGGGCGCCGACCGAGCTCGGCCGGCCGATCATGGACCAGCTCGAGGGCTTCAAGCTCTATATGGAGACCGCCGAAAAGGACCGGCTCAACATGCAGGCGCCGGAGATGACCACCGCGCACTTCGAGGCGCTGTTGCCCTATGCGGTGGCGCTCGATGTGGAAAAGCCCTGGGCGGATGCCTTCGCCGCCGCGCTCGCCCGCGCGCACCCGGGCGACAGCGACCCCTTGGGACACTACTACCAGCCGACCTGGCACACCGGGCAGGTCTGGTCGGGCGCCAATTTCGGCAGCGCCATCGGCGCCACCGTGGCCGGCGCCACCTCGGCGCTGGTGAGCTCGATACCGGTATCCTCCGGCTCCTCGGGTTTCTCTGGCGGCGGAGGCGGCGGAGGCTCCGGTGGCGGCGGTGGCGGCGGTGGGGGTGGCGGCTGGTGACATTCCCCGGCCGCCTTGCTAGGCAGACGCCGCGTTTCCCGTCCTACACCCGCCGGCCGTCAAATCTCGGTTGCCATGCCCGACCTTCTGCTCGAATTCCTGTCCGAAGAGATCCCCGCGCGTATGCAAGCGCGCGCCGCCGATGACCTGAAGAAGATGGTCACCGACCGGCTGGTCAACGCCGGCCTGGTCTATGAGGGCGCCAGGGCCTTCGCCACACCGCGCCGGCTGGCGCTGACGGTGCACGGCGTGCCGGCGCGCCAGCCCGACCAGCGCGAGGAGAAGAAGGGCCCGCGCGTCGATGCGCCCGAGAAAGCCATCGCCGGCTTCCTGAAAGCGGCGGGGCTCGGCTCCATCGACGAGGCCAAGATCGAGAAGGACCCCAAGAAGGGCGACTACTATGTGGCCGTGATCGAGAAGGCCGGCCGTCCGGCGCTCGAGGTGATTGCGGAAATCGTACCTGAGGTGGTGCGCGGCTTCCCCTGGCCGAAGTCGATGCGTTGGGGTGCCGGCCGGCTCACCTGGGTGCGGCCGCTGCATTCCATCATCGCCACCTTTGGACCCGAGACCGAAGAGCCCGACATCGTTCGTTTCGAGATCGACGGGCTAGCCTCGTCCGACGAGACCCGCGGCCATCGCTTCATGGCGCCCGACGCCTTCAAGGTGCGCCGCTTCGACGACTACGTCGCCAAGCTCGAAGCCGCCAAGGTGGTGCTCGACCCGGCGCGCCGCGCCGAGATGATCCGCACCGACGCGCACAACCTCGCTTTCGCGCAAGGCTACGAGCTGGTCGAGGACGAAGGCCTGCTTGCCGAGGTCGCCGGCCTGGTGGAATGGCCGGTGGCGCTGATGGGCGCGTTCGACGAAGCGTTTCTCGCGATCCCCGACGAGGTGATCCGCTCGACCATCCGCGCCAACCAGAAATGCTTTGTGCTGCGCGATCCGCAGACGGCGAAGCTCGTCAACCGCTTCATCCTGGTTGCGAACGAGGAAGCGACCGACGGCGGCAAGGCGATCGTCGCCGGCAACGAGCGCGTCATCCGCGCGCGCTTGAGCGACGCCAAGTTCTTCTGGGACACCGACCTGAAGACCAGGCTGGAAGACCGGCTGCCGAAATTCGAGCAGATCGTCTTTCACGAGAAGCTCGGCACCATGGCCGAGCGGATCGCGCGCATTGTGTCGCTGTCGGCTGAGCTTGCGCCCATGGTCGGCGCCGACGTCGCCAAGGCCGAGCGCGCTGCCGCGCTCTGCAAGGCGGACCTGCTCACCGAAGTGGTGGGCGAGTTCCCCGATCTGCAGGGCCTGATGGGCCGCTACTACGCGGAAGCGCAAAACGAGGACGAGAGCGTCGCGCACGCGCTCGAGGACCACTACAAGCCTAAGGGACCGGACGACTTGGTGCCGGCCGACCCCGTCGCGGTTGCCGTGGCGCTTGCCGACAAACTCGACACCCTGGTCGGCTTCTGGCTGATCGACGAAAAGCCCACCGGCTCCAAGGATCCTTACGCGCTGCGCCGCGCCGCGCTCGGCGTCATCCGCATGGTGATCGAGAACGAGCTCCGGCTGCCGCTCGCCATGCTGCTCTGGCATCATTTTGGCACGGTGGCGCGCGACGAACGCCTGCGCGAGGCCATCGCGGTGCTGCGCCCGCTGCACGCGCAGATCGTCAATCTGAGCGAGAGCGACGTCGAACTCGCCATGAAGCTCGAAGTGCTGGTGTCGCAGAAGGACGCAAAATTGAACGGGCCGCACCTGGTGCAGGCCCATTCCTATCTCAAGCAGACCCACGAGCTGCTCGCCTTCTTCGCCGACCGGCTCAAGGTGCGCCTGCGCGACGAGGGCGCGCGCCACGACCTGGTCGACGCCGTGTTCGCGCTCGGCGCGCGGAGTGCCGAAGGCACGACAGGAAACGAAAAAGTTCAGGACGATCTGCTGATGGCGGTGCGGCGCATCGAAGCGCTGGCCGCCTTCCTCGACACCGACGACGGCAAGAACCTGCTCGCCGGCGTCAAGCGCGCCTCCAACATCATCCGCATCGAAGAGAAGAAGGACAAGCGCGCCTATACCGGCGCGCCCAATTCAAAGCTTTACGCGCAGGCCGAAGAAAAGGCGCTGGCCGACAACATTGAAGGCGCCAAGATCGAGGCCGCCATGTTTGTCGCCAAGGAAGATTTCGCCGCCGCCATGGGCGCCATGGCGAAGCTCCGCCCCACGGTCGACGCTTTCTTCGATAAGGTCACCGTCAATGTCGACGACAAGGCTTTGCGCGAAAACCGCCTCAAGCTGCTCAACGAAATCCGCGAGGCCACCCGCGCGGTGGCGGATTTCTCCCGGATCGAGGGGTAGTTGGCGTCCGCTCGGCCGGGCTTCCCACCGCACGCGACTCTGCTAATGGAACCCGGGCCAGTCGGGCACGTTTTCAACAGCAACTCGAGGGGAGCCATCCATGCACATCGGCCTCACGCATCTGCCGGCGATCTTGGCGCTCGGCGCCGGAATCCTGATTCTCGTCGTCCCGCGCCTGCTCAACTACATCGTCGCGATCTACCTGATCCTGGTCGGCCTGATGGGCCTCGGCATCCTCCACTTCTAGGCCTTGAGGCATATAGTCTCATCCGCGGGAATCCGGGCTTGCGTTGCCGGGTTCCGCAGTGTTTGTAAAGATCGCTTACCCAACCGGATTTTCCTGACCCACGGCACAACGTCCTATGGCGAAACGCAAATCGGCTAAACGCACGTCCTCGCGCGCCAGCGCCAAGAAGACGAAGAAGCAGACCAAGAAGCAGGCGAAAACCAGCAGGCACCCGGCCAAGAAGGCCACGGCCAAGAAGCAGGCAGCCCGGACATCGCCGGCCAGGAAGGCGGCCGCCAAGACGCGCGCTAAGACGCCGGCCAAGGGCAAGTGGGTCTATTCGTTCGGCGACGGCCGCGCCGAGGGCAAGTCCAGCATGCGCGACCTGCTCGGCGGCAAGGGCGCGGGGCTGGCCGAAATGGCCAATCTCGGCCTGCCGGTGCCGCCCGGCTTCACCATCACCACCGACGTCTGCACGTTTTATTACGCCAACGGCAGGAAGTATCCGAAGGACCTGGAAGCGCAGGTCGAGAAGGCTCTCGATAAGGTCGGCCGCATCACCGGCAAGAAGTTCGGCGACACCCATAATCCGCTGCTGGTCTCGGTGCGCTCGGGCGCGCGCGCCTCGATGCCGGGCATGATGGACACGGTGCTCAACCTCGGCCTCAACGACGAAACCGTGGCGGCACTGGCGGAAAAATCCGGCGACCGCCGCTTTGCCTACGACAGCTACCGCCGCTTCATCACCATGTATTCCGACGTAGTACTTGGGCTGGGACACGAGCATTTCGAGGAGTTGCTCGACCACCATAAAGAACGGCAGGGCTATACCCTCGACACCGATCTCGACGCCGACGACTGGGCCGAACTGGTGGAGCGCTACAAGAAGCGCGTGCTCGACGAACTGGGCGCGCCGTTCCCGCAGGACCCGCACCAGCAGCTCTGGGGCGCCATCGGCGCGGTGTTCAGTTCGTGGATGAATCAGCGCGCCATCACTTATCGCCGCCTGCACGGCATTCCGGAGAGCTGGGGCACTGCGGTCAACGTGCAGGCCATGGTGTTCGGCAACATGGGCGAGACGTCCGCGACCGGCGTCGCCTTCACGCGCAATCCCTCGACCGGCGAGAAGAAGCTCTACGGCGAATTCCTCATCAACGCCCAGGGCGAGGACGTGGTTGCCGGTATCCGCACGCCGCAGGAGATCAGCGAGGCGGCGCGCAAGGAGTCAGGCTCCGACAAGCCGTCGATGGAAAAGGCCATGCCCAAGGCCTATGCCGAGCTCACGCGCATCTACAACAAGCTCGAGAAGCATTACCGCGACATGCAGGACCTCGAGTTCACGGTCGAGCAGGGCCGCTTGTGGATGCTGCAGACGCGCAACGGCAAGCGCACCGCCAAGGCGGCGCTGCGTATCGCGGTCGAACTCGCCAAGGAAAAGCTGATCACCCAGGAGGAGGCGGTGCTGCGCGTCGATCCGTTGTCGCTCGATCAGCTCCTGCACCCGACGATCGACCCGAAGGCGCACCGCGAGATAATCGCCACCGGCCTGCCGGCGTCGCCGGGAGCGGCCGCCGGTGAGATCGTGTTCTCCTCGGACGAAGCCGCCGAGCTGCGCGCCGAGGGCAAGCGCGTCATCCTGGTGCGCGTCGAGACCTCGCCGGAAGACATCCACGGCATGCACGCCGCCGAGGGCATCCTCACGACGCGCGGCGGCATGACCTCGCACGCCGCCGTGGTCGCGCGCGGCATGGGCAAGCCCTGCGTCTCCGGCGCCGGCACGATCCGCGTCGATTACGCCAATGGCACCATGACCGCCGGTGGCCGGACCTTCAGGAAGGGCGAGTTCATCACCGTCGACGGCGCCACCGGCCAGGTGCTGGCCGGCAAGGTCGACATGACCGAACCTCAGCTTTCCGGCGAGTTCGCCACCCTGATTTCTTGGGCTGATAAAGTGCGCAAGCTCGGCGTGCGTGCCAATGCCGACACGCCGACCGACGCTAAGGCCGCCGTGCGCTTCGGCGCCGAGGGCATCGGGCTGTGCCGCACCGAGCACATGTTCTTCAACGAAGGCCGCATCCAGGCCGTGCGCGAGATGATTCTCGCCGACGACGAGGCCTCGCGCCGCGCCGCGCTCGACAAGCTGCTGCCGATGCAGCGCGCCGACTTCGCCGAGCTGTTCGAGATTATGGCCGGCCGTCCTGTCACCATCCGGTTGCTGGATCCGCCGCTGCACGAATTCCTGCCCCACGGTCATGAAGAGATCGCCGAGGTCGCCGCCGCCATGGGCGCCGACCCGGCCAAGCTCGCCAACCGCGCGCGCGAACTCGCCGAGTTCAATCCCATGCTCGGCTTCCGCGGCTGCCGCATCGCCATCGCCTATCCGGAAGTGGCCGAGATGCAGGCGCGCGCCATCTTCGAGGCGGCGGTGGAAGCCGCCCGCCGCACCGGCAAGCCGGTGGCGCCGGAGGTCATGGTGCCGCTGATCGCCACCAAGGTCGAGCTCGATCTGGTCAAGGCCCGCATCGACGCCATGGCCGAAGCCGTGCGCAGCGAGACCGGCGCCAAGCTCGACTACGACGTCGGCACCATGATCGAACTGCCGCGCGCCTGCCTGATGGCGGGCGAGATCGCCGAGAGCGCCGAGTTCTTTTCCTTCGGCACCAACGACCTGACGCAGACCACCTTCGGCATCTCGCGCGACGACGCCGCGAGCTTTCTCGGCATTTACACCGCGCGCGGCATCCTGTCGGCCGACCCGTTCGTGTCGATCGATCAGCAGGGCGTCGGCGAACTGGTCAGGATCGGGGTCGAGCGCGGCCGCGCCGTGCGGCGCAAGCTGAAGATCGGCATCTGCGGCGAGCACGGCGGCGATCCCGCGTCCATCGCCTTCTGCCACGAGGCCAAGCTCGACTACGTGTCGTGCTCGCCGTTCCGCGTGCCGATCGCGCGCCTGGCCGCGGCGCAGGCCGCGCTCGGCAAGACGGCGGCGAGCCAGGCGTAAGGCGCGGCCCTGCGGTCCACTCTTCCCCGCTCCCACGAGGGGAGAAAGGAAGGGCGCTTGCCGAGAGAGCCCGCCTACACCGCTACCTTGGCGAGGAAGTCTTCCACCTCGCGCCGCAGGTTGACGACGGCGTGCTCGACCGAGGCCGAGGCGTCGCGCACCACTTGCGCCGAGCCGCGGGTTTCGGTGGCCGCGCCCGCGACCTCGCCGAGCACGGCGACCACCTGGCCGGTGCCGTTGGCGGCGCTGGCGACGTTGTGGGAAATCTCGCCGGTCGCCGCGTTCTGCTCCTCGACCGAGGTCGCGACCGCGGAGGTGTATTCGTTGATCTCCTGCATGCGCGCGGCGATCTGGCGGATGGCGTCGACCGCGCCGGAGGTCGAAGTCCTGCACCGCCTGAATATGGTTGGCGATGTCCTCGGTCGCCTTGGCCGTCTGCACGGCGAGCGATTTGACCTCCGAGGCCACGACCGCGAAGCCCTTGCCGGATTCGCCGGCGCGCGCGGCCTCGATGGTGGCATTGAGCGCGAGCAGGTTGGTCTGCTCGGCGATGTCGCGGATCAGCTTCACCACGTCGCCGATCTTCTGGGCGCCGGCGGAAAGCCCGGCGATTTCGCCGTCCGTGGTGCGCGCCTCGTCGGTGGCGAGCCCGACGATGTTGCTGGTGCGGGTGAGCTGGCGGCTGATCTCGGCGATCGAATGCGATAATTCGTCGGCGGCGACCGCGGCGGTCGACACGTTGGCGGAGGCGGCGTTGAACGCCTCCACCGCGCTTTGCGCGCGCTGGCTGGTCTGCTCCGAGGAGCCGAGCAAGGTGGCCGCGGTCGTGCTCATGGCGGTGGCGCTGTCGCTGACGCTTCCCAGCAGCGCCTCGACCTGCGGGCGGAACGACGTGATCGCCAGGTCGATCGCGGCGCGTCGTTGCTCCTGGTTGCGGATGCCGGCGCGCTCTTCCTCGGCGCGGCGCTGCTCGGTGACGTCTTCGTGGGTCGAGATCCAGCCGCCGCCGGCGAGCGGTTCGTTCTTTGCGAGCACGATGCGGCCGTCGGTGGCCTGCACGTAATGCGGCGTGCGCTCGCTGGCGTTCTTGATGACGCGCTGGCAGTATTCCTCGACGTCGCCCGAAAACAGTCCGGTATCCTTGCGATGCTGGATCAGTCGATGCAGCGTGCAGCCCGGCTTCACGATGTCGGGCGACAGCTTGTACATCTCGATATAGCGTCGGTTGACCAGGGTGATCCGCCCCTGCGCGTCGAACATGTTGAGGCCTTGCGACATATTTTCGATCGCTTCGGCCAGCCGGCGGTTCTGCCTGCGCAGGCGCCGAAAGAGGAAGGCGGCGATACCGAGCGCTGCGGCCGACACGCCGGCGAGCAGAGCTAGGGCGTTCCCGTCGATCGATTGCAGGGGCAAGGGCGGGTTCCGGCTCGTTGCTTGAGAATGGCCGGATTCTGGGCGGCAGCCGTTTCCATATGGTTAAGAATTGTAACAATTTACCAAGCGCCAGCCGGTTTGGCGGCGGGGAAGGGCCCGCGCGGGGCGCTCTGCATGCCGCGCTCTTAAGAGCTTCGCAAGGTTAACCGGCTCATAAGAAAACCTGTCGCATTCTAGTGCCGCGATTTGAAGTTCCTGCACCGTCCGCCGTGACCTCATTCAGGACCTTCAAATCGAAAGCGGCACTGGAATCATAGGCTTGCTAGTGCCCCTTGGCTTCCGAAGTTTGTGACCGAACGTGCCGCCATGTATCGCGAACTTCGGAAGCGGGGCACCGGTCACGTGTAGCGGACATCGGTCATATCGTTGTTGGGTCGCGTTGAGCGTGCGGTTTCGGGGATTTCATAACGGGCTGCGGTGGAAGGTGGCGCGGATCGGCGTGATCGCGCTGGTCGTGGTCGCGTTCCCGAAGCAGGCCGCCTTCGGCGACCTCGGCGCGTTGCTGGCGCGCGAGCCCGGGGTCAGCGTGCGCGCGCACCGCTTCATTCTGGGCCTGCCGTTCGCCCGCACCACCCATGCGGCGACCTTCAGCCTGCCGCGCCCGATCGGCACCGGCATTCCGCATCCGCCGATCTACGCGCTCGCTAATTTCGACCCGAGCGATATCGCGCGCTCGATCGGCGCGGTGTTCCTCGGCGATCCGAACGGTCCCGTGCAATTCCCCAGGGTCAACCGCAAGGACAAGAGCGACGCGCTCAAGCCCCGGGCGCGCGCGCCGCTGCCGCCCATGCCGCCGCTGCTGTCGGTGCCGCCGCTGCCGGCGACCGCGGCCGATGCGCCGTTCGCGCACGAGAACATGCCGGGCGTGGCCGACGATCTCGCGCCGGTGAGGCCCGCCGACGCGCACGCCGTGCCCACCAACCGTCTGCTCGGCCAGGATACCGCGCGCGTCTATTTCGCCACCGCGCCGCTGGTCAGCCGGCAGCAAGAGATCAAGCCCTGGGCGCCCGGCTACGCGCCGGTGGTGACGGGGCCGGACACCGGCGGCGAGACGATCGCCAACAAGGGCGAGGTCACCGGCGTCGACCGGCATCCGCAGTCGCCGGCCGCGCGGCTCAAGCTTGCCGGCAAGGGCCGCGCCAAGGCGGAGAAGTGCCTCGCCAACGCGGTCTATTTCGAGGCGCGCGGCGAGCCGGTGACCGGCCAGATCGCGGTCGCGCAGGTGGTGATGAACCGGGTGTTCTCGCCGTTCTATCCCGACAAGGTTTGCGGCGTCGTCTACCAGAACGCGTGGCGCCACAATGCCTGCCAATTCACTTTCGCCTGCGACGGCACCCCCGATGTGGTCAACGAGCCCGACGCCTGGAAGCGCGCCGCGCGTATCGCCCACGACATGCTCGCCGGCAAGCTGTGGCTGCCGCAGATCGCCAAGTCCACCCACTACCACGCCTACTGGGTGCACCCGAGCTGGGTGCATGAGATGCGCAAGATCGACAAGATCGGCGTGCACACGTTCTATCGGCCGCGCGCCTGGGGCGACGGCGCCGACGAGCCGAGTTGGAGCGACCCCAAGACCACCGCGCGCGAAACCAAGCTGATCAAGGCGATGTAGCGGCTGCGCTGCCGCGCTTGGCCGTGCTGACCCGGTGCGCGGCCGGCGCGACCCATGCGCGCCGCAAATGGCTTCGATCAGCAATATTCGCTTAACATGCCGGGCCGGGCCATTATGGTCCGTCCTACGCCAGCGGCGCCGGCCGGCGCCGCGGCGTTGGATGCTGGGGGCGACCAGATGATAGAGACCACGAGCGGCCAGCCGGCCGGCGCCGGCTGGCGCACACCCACCGTGATCCTGGTATGCGGCTGCTTGATCGGCGCCATCGGCTTCGGCCCGCGCGCCGCGCTCGGCCTGTTCCTGACGCCGATGTCGGCGGCCAACGGCTGGAGCCGCGAGGTGTTCTCGCTGGCGCTGGCGATCCAGGTCATCGTCTGGGGCACGGCGCAACCCTTCGCCGGCGCCATCGCCGACCGCTTCGGCACGGTGCGCGTGTTCCTCGTCGGCGCGGTGCTCTATGCCGCCGGGCTGACATGGATGGCCTTTTCCTCGACGCCCGGGGTGCTCGATCTGTCCGCCGGCCTGCTCATGGGCCTCGGCATTGCCGGTACGTCGTTCACGCTCGTCATCGCCGCCTTCAGCAAGCTGATGCCGGCGGAGATGCGCTCGCTGGCGTTCGGGGCCGGCACCGCCGCCGGCTCCTTCGGCCAGTTCCTGTTCTCGCCGCTCGCCATCGGCTTCATCGAAACGCTCGGCTGGCGGCACGCGCTGGTCGCCTTTGGCGTCATCACGCTGAGCATCATCCCGCTCGCCACCGCGCTGCGTACGGCGCCGATGGACACGCATGACACGACCGACGCGGGCAGCAAACAGTCGCTGCGCCACGCCATGATCGAGGCCTTCGGTCACCGCTCCTACATCCTGCTGGTGCTCGGCTTCTTCACCTGCGGCTTCCAGCTCCTGTTCATCACCGTGCACCTGCCGGCCTATCTGGTCGATCGCGGGCTGTCGATCGAGGTCGGCGCCTGGGCGCTCGGCGTCATCGGGCTGTTCAACATCATCGGCTCGGTTTTGTCCGGCTGGCTCGGCGACCGCATGCCCAAGCGCTACCTGTTGTCGATCATCTATACGCTGCGCTCGGTCGCGGTGATCGCCTTCATCACCCTGCCGGTGACCACGGCCTCGACCCTGACCTTCGCCGGCGTGATGGGCCTGTTGTGGCTGTCGACGGTGCCGCCGACCTCCGGGCTGGTGGCGCTGATGTTCGGCACGCGCTGGATGGCGACGTTGTTCGGTTTTGCCTTCTTCAGCCACCAGGTCGGCGGCTTCCTCGGCGTCTGGCTCGGCGGCCTGCTCTATACGGTCACCGGTTCGTACAACGTGGTCTGGTGGCTGTCGGTCGCGCTCGGCGTGATCTCGGCGATCATCAACCTGCCGATCATCGAAAAGCCCATCGAGCGGTTGGCCCCCATTCCGGCGGCTTAGGATCCTCTCCGCCGCCACGCGACGGCGCCAACCCGCGGCCGAGGCTCCGAGATCGTGCGCCGGCGTCAAGTCAGGACGATGGCGTCGTACGTCGACAGCGCGAGCGCCATGTCGACGGCGATGTATTTTTCCAGGGCCGCGACAAGGTTTCGCTTGGTCAAAGGCCCGTGATCGGAGTTCATGATCGCGTCCACGTAAGCGAGCTTCAAATGCACGTAGCCGGCGACATACCAGCGCGGATTCAGCGCGATGTCACGATGCCGTATGGCGATGCGCTGGGCGCTCGCGCAATAGTCCGATCCAAATCGCGAATTGAACAGCATCAGCCAGTGCCGTTTCTGTTTTTCCTTCAGCGTTGCGATCGTTTCGGCCGTGATGGCCGGGCCGATATCGTAGCGCAGCACGTGCGCGTAGAACCGTTCGATGATGTCGCCCATTTTCGGCGCCAGAAGATCGGACAGTATCGCGCCGGTTGCTATCGTGTTCGAGTCAACTTCCAGGAAGCCAAGCAAATGGTCGATCGTCTGCATGGATCTTCGCCTTCTGCACTCGACAGTCGGGCGTAGCCAGTTGCGCCATGCCTCGGTATCAATACGCGTAGCCTGAACAGCCGCGGTCGATTCGAACAGCGGCCATGCGTCGCGGTCGGCAAGAAAAACAATGACGCAGATTAGTATTTCGCACCGGTAACTGCCGAACGGCGTTGGCGGCTGAAAGCGTGTGCCGCACCGCGGCAATAGTTTCAGACAAATTCCGGTTGACAATATTTCGCCCACCGGTTTTCAAATTCCATTCGGAGCATGCGAGTTTCGCACGGCAACGGGTGCTTCGAAGATTCAAGAAGAGCGCGGTAGTCTCTACCGTTTTCTTGCATTTTCGGCGGGTCCGGATTCGAACGAATAAGAAAGCGGAAAGCAGAGTGTCGGGACCGATGGAGCGCGCGTGTCTGCAATGCCCGGCACTCGAACTTGGAATTTGCCGTGCGGCCGCGGAGATCCGGGGCGCGCATGTGCGCGCGCCTATCGAGCAGACGGTTCACGACGTTGCGCCGCGCCGCGCGATCTTTCGCTATCGCGACTTGCGCGATTTCGTTCCCGTGATCTGCGACGGCTGGGCGTGCCGTGTGGCCCGCGTTCCGGGCGGTGGCCGGATGATCCTGTCGTTCTTTCTGCCCGGGGGATTGATGGGCGACACCGGGTTCCTCGAACCGCTCAATGACGGCTACGCCGAGGCGGTCACGCGGGTTCGCTATCGGGCATTCGAGCGCAGCACGTTTCGCAAGTTGTTGATTGGGTGTCCCGAGGCGCTGGATACGGTTTTGCGTCGGTGGATCGAGGATCAGGAGTGGTCGGATCAATTGATCGTCGATCTTGGCCGGCGTTCGGCCGAGCGCCGCGTCACCCGCATGATCCTGCGTCTGGTCGACCGGTTGCACGCGCGCGCGCTGGAGGCGCCGGCGGCGGAACGGTTGGCTTTCCCGCTACGGCACCGCCACATCGCAGATGCGACCGGCCTGAGTCCGGAGCATGTCACCAAGGTGCTGTCGGCACTGCGACGCCGGCATATCGTCGACATCGGCGGTCGCATGCTGACGATCTTGGATCCGGCCACGCTCCATCGCGTCGCGGGTGTCTAGCCGCTTGGCGTTGTTGCGCGCCGGCCCGCACTCATGCGGGCCCCTATGTGCCGGCTCGCAGTGGGCCCCTTGCACGGCTTCGCCCATCGCGCCATGAAGGGGCCGGAGCCGAGCAACGGAAAGAGGCCGCGCGTGGGTACCTTCAAGGCAATCGTGATCGAAAAGACGGGTGAGAAGGCGACCAAGGCCGCGCTCGCCGATTTCGACGAAGGCAATCTGATGGACGGCGACGTCACCGTCCGCGTCGAGTATTCCACCATCAACTACAAGGACGGGCTCGCCGTCACCGGCAAGGCGCCGGTGGTGCGCCGCTTTCCGATGATCGCCGGCATAGACTTCGCCGGCACCGTGGAGGCCTCCAGCCATCCGGCCTGGAAGCCGGGTGACAAGGTCATCGGCAACGGCTGGGGCATGGGCGAGACCCATCTCGGCGCCTATGCCGAAAAGGCGCGGGTCAAGGGCGACTGGCTGGTGGCGCTGCCGGCGGGCCTTTCCGCCCGCGAAGCCATGGCTATCGGCACCGCCGGCTATACCGCCGCGCTCTGCGTCCTGGCGCTGGCGCGCCACGGCCTGACCCCCGAGCAAGGGCCCGATCGCCGTCACCGGCGCCGCCGGCGGGGTTGGGTCGGTGGCCACCGCGCTGCTCGCCAAGCGCGGTTTTGCGGTTCACGCCGTCACCGGCCGCCCGCAGGAGGCCGACTATCTCAAGGGGCTGGGCGCCACGGAGATCGTGGAGCGGGCCGAACTGACCGGCGCCGTCAAGGCGCTTGGCAAGGAGCGCTGGGCCGGCGGGGTGGACGTCGCCGGTTCCACCATGCTGGCGAACCTCCTCTCCATGACCCGTTATGGCGGGGCGGTAGCCGCGTGTGGCCTGGCGGGCGGCATGGACCTGCCGACATCGGTCGCGCCTTTCATTCTGCGCGGGGTGTGTCTTTACGGCATCGATTCCGTGATGTGCCCGCTGGAGCGCCGAAAAGAAGCGTGGAAATGTCTGGAAGGCGATCTCGACCGCCAGAAATTGGCCTCGATGACCACTGAAATCCCGCTTTCAGAGGTCCTGGAGGCGGCGCCGGCCATCCTGGCCGGCCAGGTCCGCGGCCGGATCGTGGTCAAGGTCGGTTAAGCGCGTTCAGAATTTGTCGACGAACACGTGGGATAAACTGTTAGGCTTAACAATCGGGCCGGTGTTTCGGCATGCCGAAACGTGTCAGTCTGTGTGGCGTCAGTCGGAGTCGCGAGAATGTTACGTGCAGTTGTGGTGCTGGTGGGCTTGGTGGCCGCTGTCCCGGCCATGGCCGGAGAACAAATGAACGCCAAAGAGGCGCGACACTTCGTCATCGGCAAGGTCTTCAGCTACTCATGCTTCGAGGGCACGCGCGGCCAGGGGCGGGTGTTTTCCAACGGCGCGGTGGTCGGCTCGGTTCAGTTCCAGGGCGGGGGCCGCGTCCGTTACGCGGCGCTGCCCGCCGGCACGCTGCGGGTGGAGGGCAAGAAGGTCTGCGCCCACTTGCGCGGGTTGCCGTTCCAGCCCTGCTTCAATCTCGAGAAGACCAGCGGCGAGACCTTCGTCGGCTCGATCTCGGGCCTCGGTTTTGCGTCGTGCACCTTCAAGCGCCGGCAGACGCACGTTGCGCATAACAATCCAAGCAAGAACACGCCGGTCGCGCTCAGGCCCTCGCTGACCGCCGAGAATAACTAGAGCACGATCCCGAAAAGTGGGAACCGGTTTTCGGAAAAGATCATGCTCAGACAAAATGTCAGGAAAGCACGCTGATTCAATCTGAACGCATCGTGCTCTGAGCGCCGCCGCATACGCCGCTCATTCCCGCGCAAGCGGGAATCCAGTTCTTGCTTCCTGTCAGCAAGTCACCTTGCGCCCGCGCGGCACGAACGGTCGTTGCTTCAGCTCTGCGCGCCGAGATCGCCGGCGGGCAGGTCGCCCACGGGCCCCAGCGCCTGGCGGTCGCGGCTGAACAGCGGCTCGCTCTGCATGTAGAGCGCCAGCA
Organism: uncultured Pseudomonadota bacterium; assembly: GCA_963829755.1. Classification (GTDB taxonomy): domain Bacteria; phylum Pseudomonadota; class Alphaproteobacteria; order Rhizobiales; family Xanthobacteraceae; genus Pseudolabrys. The sequence goes on from CAWHJV010000012.1 coordinate 218,229, forward strand.
AGCGCGCCAGCGCGAACAGCGACTGCTCGTGCACGCGTTCCCAGCCGTGGCTGGCGTCGAGCCCGAAGCACACCAGCGCGGCGCGGATGTCGTTGCCGGCTTCCATCGCCGAGGCCGCGTCGGAGCGGTAATAGCGGAACACGTCACGGCTGTGCTCGATGTTGTAGCTGGCGGCGAGCCCGATCAGGCCGCGCGTCAGGTGCCAGTCGAACGGACCGGAGGAGTCCTGCATGGCGACGGTCACCCCGTAGGGCGAGGTGTTCTGCCCGGGCGCGATGGTGCCGTTGTCGACCGACACCAGTTCGGCCACGTCGCCGTGCAGCACGGCGCTGGCGCCGACGCCGACTTCTTCCGACAGCGTGAACAGCAGATGGCAGTCGATCGGCAGCGCCAGGCTCTCCTTGCGCACCGCGCGCGCGGCCGCGAGCATGGTGGCGACGCCCGCCTTGTCGTCGAGATGGCGCGAATTGATGAAGCCGTTCGGCCCGAACTCCGGCTGCGGGTCGATGGAAATGGTGTCGCCGATGACGATGCCGAGCGCCTGCGTTTCGGCGGGCGAGGCGGTCTGGGCGTCGAGCCGCACTTCGAGATTGCTCCAGGCCGTCGGCTGCGTGTCCACTTCCTCGTTGTAGACGTGGCCCGAGGCCTTCAGCGGCAAAATGGTGCCGCGGAAATGCGTGTGCTCGCTGTGGACGGTGACGCGCGCGCCTTCGGCGAAGCGCGCCGACCAGGTGCCGATCGGCACCACTTCCAGGCGGCCGTTGTCGCGGAAATTCTTCACCATGGCGCCGAGCGTATCGAGATGGCCGACGATCGCGCGGTCGGGCTCTGCCGCGGCGCCGGCAAGCGTCGCGCGGATGGCGCCGCGGCGCGTCAGCTCGAACGGGATGTCGAGCACCTCGAGCTCCCCGCAAACGAGCGCGATGGCCGCGTCGGTCATGCCGGTCGGGCTGGGGATATCCAGGAGGCGCTTGAGGACGTCGAGCAGGTAGGCGTCCTCGATGGAAGGGTCGTGCATCGGTGCGCGGGCTTTCGTCTGGCGTGATCCTGCAGGGCGGGGATCGCTCTTCGGATCAGATCATGCGTGCATAATAGGGTCGTGACGCGGGTGCATTCAATCCAACCCGGTCTCGGGCTAAGCCGGCATGCGGCTGTGTGGAAACAGGAAGTCGACGAAACGTTCGGCGGTCGGCTGCGGCTCGTGGTTGGCCAGGCCGGGCCGCTCGTTGGCTTCGATGATGACATAGTCCGGGCCGGCGACGTCGGGAACCAGGAAATCGAATCCGACCAGCGGAATATCGAGCGCCCTGGCGCCGGCGATGGCGGCCTCGGTGAAGGTCGGGTGCAACTCGGCGGTGACGTCGTGGATGGTGCCGCCGGTATGCAGATTGGCGGTCTTGCGCACGGCCAGGCACTCGCCCTCCGCCAGCACGTCGTCGAGCGTGCGGCCGCTGGCGCGCACCGCGCGGTCGGTCTCGGCGTCGAGCGGGATGCGGCTTTCGCCCGACGTGGCGGCGGCGCGGCGCCGGCTCTGGGCCTCGATCAGTTCGCGGATCGAATGGCGGCCGTCGCCCATCACGGTCGCGGGCCTGCGCACGGCGGCGGCCACCACCTCGCCGTCGATGACGATGATGCGCAGGTCCTGCCCCGTGACGTATTCCTCCAGCAGCACGTCGTCCGAGACCTGGCGCGCGTGCTCGATGGCGCGCGTCACCTCGTCCTCGGTCGACAGATCCACGAATACCGAGCGGCCTTGTTCGCCGCGCGCCGGCTTGACCACGACCCGGCCGTAGCGCTCGAGGAAGGCCGAGATTTCGTGCGTCCGGCTGGCGCTGATCTGCTCGGGCACGCGCAGGCCCGCGTTCTTGAGGAGCCGGCGGGTGAGCGCCTTGTCGTCGCAGCGCGACAGCGCCACCGCGCTGGTCATGTCGGAGAGCGATTCCCGGCAGGAAACCGCGCGCCCGCCGAAGCTGAGCTTGAACAGGCCGGCCTCCTCGTCCTCCACCTCCACCGTAATGCCGCGCCGGCGCGCCTCGTCGACGATGATCTTGGCGTAGACGTTGAGCTCCGCCTCGGGCGCGGGGCCGACGAACAGCGCCTCGTTCACCGCGTTCTTGCGCTTGACGCAGAACACCGGCACGCGCACGAAGCCGAGCTTCTCGTAGAGCGCGATCGCCTGCTCGTTGTTGTGCATGACCGACAGGTCCATGAAGGCGCGGCCCAGCGTGCGGAAGTGCTCGGCCAATGCCAGCACCAGCGCGGTGCCGACGCCCGGCATCTGCGCCTGCGGATCGACGGCGAGCGCCCACAGGCTCGAACCGTTGTCGGGATCGTTGATGGCGACGCGGTGATCGACGCCGATCACCACGCCGGTGAGCCGGCCTTCCGGGCCCTCCGCCACCAGCACGGTGATGCAGTCGGGACGGCCGTCGTCCTCGAGATAGCCCTCGCGTAGCGGCACCATGCCGCGCGAGAGATAAAGCCGGTTCACTTCCGCCGCGTCGTCGGCGGCAGCCTCGCGAATGGTCACGGTCTGCGGGCGGGTGACCGCGCGCGGACCGGTGAGGTAATGCCGGAAGGTGTGCGAGGGATCGAGGAACAGCGCCTGCGGCGCCTCCGCCAGCACCACCTGCGGCTCGTGCACGTAGAGCGCGACGTCGCGCTCGCCGCTGGCTTCTTCTTCGAGCGTGGCGGCGAGCGCCGCCGGCTCCTGGAAGGTCTGGCCGAAGATCAGGCGGCCCCAGCCGCAATCGACCGTGACCTCCTGCGGGATGCCGCTGTGTTCCGGCCGCTCGCCCCAGCTCTTGAGCGAGAGCATGTCCTCGGCGGCCTCACGGATGCGTGGTTTCGTCTGCATGTTAAGCGCCTCCGGGCTAGATGTCGATGCGCTTGCAGCCAAAGCTCGAGCAGGGCCACCTGCCATAGTTTCGAGCCCCTCAGACGCGTGATGTGCTCCTTGGGGTTAGCCAGCAGGGTATCGATATATTCGCGCTTGACCAACCCGCGTTGCCGCGCGGCCGGCGCGTCGAGGGCGTTACGCACGAAATCCAGCACCGGCCCCTCGATATATTTCAGCGCCGGAACCGGGAAATAGCCCTTCGGCCGGTCGATCACCTCGGCCGGTATGATCTGGCGGCCGACGTCCTTCAGCACGCCCTTGCCGCCGTCTTTGATCTTTTCCGCCGCCGGAACCTTGGCCGCGAGTTCCACCAGGTCGTGGTCGAGGAACGGCACCCGCGCCTCCAGGCCCCAGGCCATGGTCATGTTGTCGACGCGCTTGACCGGATCGTCCACCAGCATGACGGTCGAATCGATGCGCAGCGCCTTGTCGATGGCGTCGTTGGCGCCGCGCCGCTCGAAATGCGCGCGCACGAAGTCGAGCGCATGGTCGCCGTCGACCACGCCCGGCTCCATGATCTCGGCGTATTCGGCGTGATCGCGGTCGAAGAAATGCGCGGCGTAGTCGCTGAGCGGATCGTTGGAATCCATCAGCGGCGGATACCAGTGATAGCCGGCGAACACCTCGTCGGCGCCCTGGCCGGACTGCACCACCTTCACGTGGCGCGCCACCTCCTTCGACAGCAGGTAGAAGCCGACGTTGTCGTAGGAGACCATCGGCTCCGACATCGCCTGGATGGTTTCCGGCAGGCTGGCGATCAGCTTTTCCGACTCGATGAACAACTGGTGGTGCTCGGTGCCGAAATGCTTGGCGACGATGTCGGAAAACTGGAATTCATCGCCCTGTTCGCCGGCGACCGACTCGAAGCCGATGGAAAAGGTCTTGAGGTGCTGCTGGCCGCCTTCCGCCAGCAGGCCGACGATCAGGCTCGAATTCGAGGCCGCCCGAAAGCAGCACGCCCACCGGAACGTCGGCGACCATGCGGCGGTCGACGGCGGTGCGCAGCGCCGCGTGCACCGCGTCGCGCCATTCCTCGCTCGAGCGCCGGGCTTCCTCCGAGGTGCGCGCGAACGACAGCGACCAGAATCGGCTGGTCGTGCGGCGGCCGTCCGGCTCGAACACGGTGACGGTGCCGGGCTCGACCTTGCGAACGCCCTTGAGGATGGTGCAGGGCGGCGGCACCACCGCGTGGAACGTCATGTAGTAGTGCAGCGCCACCGGATCGATCGACGTATCGACATCGCCGGCGGCGAGCAGCGCGGGCAGTGTCGAGGCGAAGCGGATGCTGTCGCCGTGCTCCGAATAATAGAGCGGCTTGATGCCGAGCCGATCGCGCACCAGCGCCAGCCGGCCCGTGTCACGCTCGTCGACGGCGAAGGCGAACATGCCGTGGAAGCGCTTGGGCGCGTCCTTGCCCCAGGCGTGCCAAGCCTTGATGACGACCTCGGTGTCGCCGTCGGAGAAAAAGCGGTAACCCTTGCCCTCGAGCTCGGCGCGCAGCTCTTTGTAATTGTAAATGCAGCCGTTGAACGCCACCGACAGCCCGAGATCGGCGTCCACCATCGGCTGCTGCGCGCGCTCCGACAAATCGATGATCTTGAGGCGGCGATGGCCGAGGGCCACCGAGCCGTTCGCCCACAATCCGGCGCCGTCGGGCCCGCGCGGCGCCATCGTATCCATCATGGCGGAGATGGCGCGCGTCGACGCGGCCCCGCCGGCAAAATTCATTTCTCCGCAAAGTCCGCACATGCGCCCCTGCTGATCCTCCGTCGTGTGAGTATTTTTTCCCGCGGCGGCTAGCCAATGGCCGGGGGAGCGAACGAGTTCCCTGAGAACTCAATCTCCGTGGGAACTAAAAGGCACGATCCGTGCCAGACGAAATCGCGCAAATGGCTGGACCAAAAGGCGATTTTGTCGTCGCGACAAGGTACGGGCGCGACACCCGCGAACGACGTTACATCCCCTATATAGGGAGTAAGTTCCAAAAGTCGACGCGTTGTGGATAACAATTCGTAGTCTAAGCTACGCATATCGCAGCGGAATTGGCGCACACCAATGGTGCGGGGACGGTACGCTGCCGCCAAATTGCTCAGGGCTTCACCGGAAAAATCATGCAGGTGGCGCTGCCGTGCGCGTAGAGCTTGCCGGCGCTGTCCTTCAGGTCCGCGCGGCTGCGGTGGCTGCCAGCCGATGCCGCCGCGATGCACGATGCGTCCCTCGGCGCCCAGCAGGCCGGTATCCTTGGTGATGGCGCGTGCTGTCCACGGTCGCGCCCTTTCGTCAAAGCGCGACAGTTAGCCGAAATCGTCAGGCGAGATCGAGCCGGAAGGGGATGCCCTCGCTGGCGATCTGCGCGGGGCCGAGCGTTTCGACGGCGCGGACCATGCGGCCGTCGCGCTTCAACAGGCGGTCGGCGATGGAGACGATGCGCGCGTTCGGCTGCGCCGTCTTCGAGGCGCCGCGGATCGCGCGGGCGATCTCGGCCTCGTCGCGCTCGGGATTGATGGCGCAGGCGGCGACGAAGGCGCCGGCGGTGGAACGGCTGATGCCGGCGAAGCAGTGCACGACCATCGGCGTCGTGCGGTCCCAGGCGCCGGCGAATTCGATGAGCCGCGCGACGTGCTCCTCACCCGGCGCGCTGTAGCCTTCCGCCGGTTCGCTGATGTCGTCGACCGCCAGCACCAGGTGGTTTTCCGGCGCGATATGGCGCGGACGGTCCACCCGGTCGGTGAGCCTGAGCAGGGTGACGATGTGGCGCGCGCCGGTTTCGTCGATCGTGTCGTAGAGGCGCGCGAGCGAACAGACGTGGATCATGGTGGCCTTCAGGATAACGAGTCTTGCGTCATATCTATGACCTTCGCGCGGTCCCGAAAAGTGGGTACCGGTTTTCGGACAGGATCACGCGCAAAAAAGCTGTTGAATAAAGGCCTTTAGCCGCGCAGCAGCTTCTCGATCCGCTCGGTGAAACGGGCTTCCGCCGTGCTGGCCGGCCAGGGCGTGAGGTAATCGCGCTCGATTGTCGCGGAAAACTTGGGCGGCGCGCCGAAGAACTTGCGCGCTTCCGCGGCCGCGAAACCGGCGAGCCACGTCGCCTCCAGATAGGCGGCGTTGCGGTCGGCGGCCTTGATCTGCGCTTGCAGGTCGTCGGCGAGCTTGACCGGCAGGCCGAAGCGCAGATGGATGGCGGCGAGCAGGCGGCGCTCCACCGCCTTGTAGCGGTCGCCGATGACGGCCTTGAACGGCGAGATCATGTCGCCGATGACGTATTCCGGCGCGTCGTGCAGCAGCGTGGCCAGCCGGCCCTTGGCGTCGAGCCGCGGCGTTTTCGCCCGGGCGAGAGCTTCCACCAGCAGCGAGTGCTGCGCCACCGAGAAGATGTGCGCGCCCTCGGTCTGCCCGTTCCAGCGCGCCACGCGCGCAAGCCCGTGCGCGATGTCCTCGATCTCGACGTCGAGCGGGGAGGGGTCGAGCAGGTCGAGCCGCCGCCCCGACAGCATGCGCTGCCAGGCGCGCGGCGCCGCGCTTGCTTTCTTCTTTGCGGTTGCCGCCTTGCTCATTTCTTCTTGGTTATTTTCTTGGTTGCTTTGGCCAGCTTCGCGCACGCGTCGTGACGGTGGCAGCTCACCAGATGGTCGTTGACCATGCCGACCGCCTGCATGAAGGCGTAGACGATGGTCGGCCCGACGAACTTGAAGCCGCGTTTCGACAGGTCCTTGGAGATCGCGCGCGACAGCACGGTTTCTGCCGGCACTTGGCCCTTGCCGCGGAACCGGTTCTGCTTCGGTCTGCCGTCGAGGTAATCCCACAGCAGCGCGGAAAAGCCGGGGCCGTTCTCCATGATGTCGAGCCAGCCGCGCGCCGACAGAATCGCGCCCTCGATCTTGGACCGGTTGCGCACGATGCCGGCGTCGTTCATCAGCTTCTCGATCTTCTTTGGCGTGTAGCGCGCGATTTTTTCCGGGGCGAAATCGTCGAAGGCTTTACGGAAGTTGTCGCGCTTGCGCAGGATCGTGATCCACGACAGTCCGGCCTGGAAGCCGTCGAGCACCAGCTTCTCGTAGAGCGCACGGTCGTCATATTCCGGCACGCCCCATTCTTCGTCGTGATAGGCGACGTAGAACGGATCCTGCCCGGGCCAAGAGCAACGGACGAGGCCGTCGTCGGGGAGGGAGGTCGCGTCCTTCGCTTTAGCCATTGGTCTACGGCCGGCTCGATGTTGATCGTGCGCCATTCTGCGGCCTATTTTTTGTCATGACAATGTCGGGCAAAACGGCTATGAGGAGCGACAGAGGCATATCATGTCCGACCGTTCCCGCCCCAACAAACGCGCGACGCGTAACGAGAAGCTTGACCTGCGCCTGACCCCGGAGGCAAAGCGGACGCTGCAACTCGCGGCGGACGCGAACGAGAAATCTCTTTCGGAATTCGTGCTCGAAAGCGCATTGCTGCGCGCGGAGGATCGCTTGCCCGATCGGCGGCATTTTCTCGTCAGCGCGCAAGCCTACGATGAGTTTGTTGCGTTGCTCGACGCTCCGCCGCGCGACCATCCGCGCCTCAAGCGATTGCTGACGGAGCCGACCATCTTCGACAAATCCGATCAGGACTGAGATCTGTTGCGACCCGCCCTGCGGATCGAAACCCTGAGGCCTGACCACGGTGTTGAAGGATTCGATTGCGGCACCTTGCCGCTCAACCGTTTTCTCATAGCTCATGCCTTGCAGGCGCAACGATCAGGCGCCTCTCGGACTTTCGTCGCGCTGAACGGCGAGCGCATCGTCGGCTACTACACCATGGTGGTGGGCGAAATCGCGGCAATCGATGCCCCGGATCGATTGAAAAAGGGGATGCCGCGGCACCCAATTCCATTGATGGTACTCGCGCGCTTGGCCGTCGCCCGCGACTGCCAAAGCCGTGGCGTCGGCATCGGACTCGTGCGCGACGCTATGGATCGGACTCTGTTGGTGTCAGAACACACGGGAATCCGCGCCCTTGCCGTGCAGGCAAAGGACGATTCGGCCGCTGCGTACTATACCCATCTGGGATTCATGCCATCGCCGCTCGATCCGCGCCAAATGTTTCTGTTGCTCAAGGACATTGCGCGAATGCGGGGCATATGACGCGCGCTGATCACTCCGCCGCCTTGGCCTCGCCCGGCCAGGCGAATTTCGCCCAGTCCGGCTTCGCCAGCGTGAGGGGAATGCGGCCGGCGGTGAGGGATGTGCCGGATGAAAGCGCGTCGGCCACGCGGTCCAAGCGCAGGAGCGCGATCCCGCGGCCCTGGGCGGCCGAACCGAAGGTGCCGGCCTGCCTATCGCCCGCCATCACCGCCACGCCGCCGTCGGGCGCGGCCCCCTCGTAGATGACCGGCACCAGCCGCGAGCGCGCGCTGTTGCGGTGCTCGACGCGCGAAACCACCTCCTGGCCGACGTAACAGCCCTTCTCGAAATCGACGCCGCCGAGCTGGTCCATGTCGGCTTCGTGCGGGAAGGCGTCGCCATACATGAAATCCCGGCCGCCGCGCGGCACGCCGAGCGCGATGCGGTGCGCTTCGTAGGCTTCCTCATCGGCGAGCGTGGCGCCGAGGTCGGCGGCCGCTTCCGGCGCCGTTTCCGGCGGCAGGATCGCGCGCATACCGAGCGCCTTCAGCCGCGGGTCCGGATAGCAGAGGCCGTATTCCGTGTCGCCGGCGCCGTCCCACACCGCCATCACGCCGAGCGCGTCCGACAGGTCCTCGACCGTCACCTTGGCGCGCAGCTTGTAGAAATTGAGCTTCTTGGCGAGCTCGCCGGCCAGGGCGCGCGGGCAATCGAGGAAGAAGCCGCCGCCGTCTTCCGGGGCCGCCTCGACCGCGATGAAATCGACGATAATCTTGCCCTGCGGCGTCAGCAGCGCGGCGAAGCGCGGGCTTCCGGGCGCCACCTTGCCGATATCGTTGGTGAAAAGGCCGTTGAGGAAATCCCGGGCGGGCTCGCCGGAGACCTTCACCACGCCGCGGTCGGACAGAAGCGCTGCTTGCATGTTGGAAAACTCTGCCGTCGTTCTTGTCGGGAGCCTGCCGGCCCCGGCCTTGCCGGAACTCTTGGTGGAAGTCTTGGTGGAAGTCTTGCCAGAACCCGCCGCAAAACGTAAGCGCTGGGGCGGTGGCGGCAAGCCCCCTGATCTCAACTCGGAAACGTTCAAAAAGCGCGCGAAAATGGCTGAAACCTACGACGTGATCCTCAAAGGCGGCACCGTGGTCAACCATGACGGCGAGGCCCCGCGCGACATCGGCATCCGCGGCGGCCGCATTGCGGCGATCGGCGACCTCACGCGCGCCGCGGCCGGCGAGGCGATCGACTGCAAGGGCCTGCATATCCTGCCCGGCGTCATCGACAGCCACGTGCATTTCCGCGAGCCGGGCCTCACGCATAAGGAGGATTTGGAATCGGGCTCGCTCTCGGCGGTGATGGGCGGGGTCACGGCCGTGTTCGAAATGCCGAACACCGACCCCACCACCACCACGGCGGAAGCGCTCGCCGACAAGGTCAAGCGCGCGCATCACCGCATGCATTGCGATTTCGGTTTCTATGTCGGCGCCACCCGCGAGAATACCAAGGATCTCGGTGAACTCGAGCGGCTGCCGGGCGTCTGCGGCGTCAAAGTGTTCATGGGCTCGTCCACCGGCTCGCTCCTGATCGAGGACGACGCGGGCGTGCGCGCCGTGTTGAAGGCGATCGGCCGCCGCGCCGCCTTCCATTCCGAGGACGAGTATCGCCTGCGCGAGCGCATGGACTTGCGCGTCGAGGGCGATCCGCGCTCGCATCCGGTCTGGCGCGACGCCACGGCCGCCTTGATGTGCACGCAGCGGCTGGTGGCGCTGGCGCACGAGACGGGAAGGCGCATTCACGTGCTGCACGTCACCACCAAGGACGAGGCGGCCTTCCTGGCCGCTCACAAGGACGTCGCCACCGCGGAAGCGACGCCCGCGCACCTGACGCTGGAAGCGCCCGATTGCTACGAGCGCCTCGGCACCTTCGCCCAGCTCAACCCGCCGATCCGCGACGCCGCCCACCGCGCCGGGCTCTGGCACGGCCTGGCGCAAGGGGTGATCGATAGCATCGGCTCCGACCATTCCCCGCACACGCGCGAGGAGAAGACGGCGCATGCCTATCCGAAGACCCATTCCGGCATGACCGGGGTGCAGACGCTCGTTCCCATCATGCTCGATCACGTCAATGCCGGCCGGCTTTCGCTTCTGCGCTTCGTCGACCTCACCAGCGCCGGCCCGGCCCGCATCTATGGCATCGCGGCCAAGGGCCGCATCGCCGCCGGCTACGATGCCGATCTCACCGTCATCGACTTGAAGCGGCGCGAGACGATCACCGACGACTGGACCGCATCGCGCGCCGGCTGGTCGCCGTATCACGGCGTCACCGTGACGGGGTGGCCGGTCGGCACTTTCGTGCGCGGGCGCAAGGTGATGTGGGAAGGCGCGTTGACGGGGCCGGGGCAGGGCGAGCGGGTCCGGTTCCTGGAGACGCTGGCGCCTTGATCCCTGTTGTTGCGGCCGCCGCTGTTGTGTAGAGAAAGTCGCCTCTCTGCGCCCGTCCCGGATATTGTCCCCAGCGGACTTCTCGCGGAACGGTCTCTTTGTTTTGCAATCTATGCGCGAATCGCTATCAACGGTGGTGGACACCCGCTTGTCCGTTTGGACCGGCCGTCATGCGAAGGCGAAAGATCATGAGTGGCGACCTCATATCGTTCCGCATGGTTTACGTGGCGGCCAAGGAGCCCGGCAGCACTTTCTGGAATCAGGATCACGAGCTCTGGCGGCAAGGCGCCGCCATGGCTTCGGTGCCCATCGAATTCTCGGCCCATGACGCGCCGGCCGCGGCCGCCGCGCTGAAGAACGGTGGCGTCGACATCTGCGTGCTGGATGGGGCGCTGTCGCAGCACGAGAAGACGGCCGTCATGGAGGCGGCCAACGGCGCGCAGTCGCCGCCGTTCACCATCGAGGCGGCCCCGTCGGGCGCGCCGCCCGCCGAGGGCGACGATGTCGCGCTGGCCCGGCCCATGAACCCCGACGACGCGCGCAAGCTGGTCGACGGCTGCGCGCGCGCGCGCATTCCCAACCGCGTGCTCATTGTCGACGACTCCGGCACCATGCGCAGTATCGTGCGCAAGATACTGACCGCCAGTCGCTTCTTACTCGACGTTCATGAAGTGAGCGAAGGCGAGGCCGCGCTCGAGCAACTGCGCTCCGGCAACTTCGGCATGGTGTTCCTCGACTACAACATGCCCGGCCTCGACGGCTTCGAGACGCTCGCCATGATCAAGCGCGATCATCCGCGCGCGGCGGTGGTGATGATCACCTCCGCCCTCGACGAAAACGTCGCCGCGCGCGCGCGCGACGCCGGCGCCACCGGCTTCCTCAAGAAGCCGTTCTATCCAAGCGATATCGACGAGATCCTGGCGCGCCATTACGGCCTGCAGGGCGACTGAGACGCGGCGCGCGCCGCCTATTGGCGTTGCGTCTCGATCGAGAATTCGCCGTTGCGAATGCGCAGGCCGAGGCCTTCCGCGAAGGTCGCGGCGGCATCCTCGCCGTAGGTCGAGACGAATTCGGCGAGGGCGGCGAACAGGCAGGCTTGCGCCAGGCAATCGCCGTCGATGCCGTCGAGGCGCGCCTCGGCCCAGGCTTCCTGCAGATACCCGAGCGCGACCCGCTTCTGCTCGCGGTCGCTTACCGGTTCGTGCGGCTCGCTCGTCCCGCCCCTGGTATCCATCGTCTCCCCTTGGCATCCGCCCCGGATGCCAAGCCCCAATGCGTTAATGTGCGAAAAGGACGCTAGCACGCGTTCGCAGCGCCCGGCCCCGAGTTCTTGCGGAAAGGTTAATCGGCGCCAGCAAATGCGACGCACCCGCGGCGGCCAGAAAGGTTGCCGGTTTTACGGAAACGGTGAGCGTGTCGAAGCTTTTGTTTTGTCGCGGTTCCGGTCGGCGAACCCGCGCCCACTTCGCCTGGACGCGCTCTAATTGGTGTAGCGCGCGCCGATATCGCGGGCGATCCGCGCGCCTTCCTCGAGATAGCGGCGGATCGCGATGGAAGCCGCCGGCGTGCAGGTGCGGTAGGTTTGCTGATAGCCGCGGTAACCACGATTGAAACTGGCGACGAACTTGCGCCGCCGCTCGCCGGCCGGCGCCTCGGCCGCCAGCAGGGCCTGCATCTCGTTGCGCCAGCGTCCCCCGTCATGGGCGCCGCACATCGGCCGCAGATAGTGCAGCGCGCCCAGAATCTCCGCGAGCCGCTCCAGGTCGTGATCGAACGGGGCGGAGCGGTTGGGCGGCGGCGGCGCCGGCTGGTTTTCCGCGTGCAACGGCACGGCCGAAAGGCAGAACAGCACAGCGGCGATGGCGAATGGCTTCTTCACGGAGCAATGTCTAAGCTTTGGTTTTGTCGCGTTTCCGGACGGCGAACCGGTTCCCACTTCGCCTGGAAACGCTCCAGCGCCGTCCCATATGCGCCCGCTCTGGGGCGACCGCAAGGCGGTGATCGCCGCGGCCGGCGTTCACCTTGAATCTTTGCCGTGATCTCAAGCCCTCCCGGCGAGCCGCGCCATGGCCGCCGCGACGATGTCGGCGAGGCCTTCGGTGGTGCGCAAGTCTCCGATCGCGGCGGGATCGAGCCAGCGCGCGTCGTCGAGTTCCTCGTTGAGCGCCGGTTCGCCGGCGCGCCAGCGCGCGGCAAAACACAGGATCACGAAATGCCGCTCCACTTGCCCCCGCGCGTCGCGCGCGATCACCTCGCGCTCGCCCGCGAGCGCGACCGGCTCGACGTCGAGGCCGGTCTCCTCGCGCACCTCGCGCACGACCGCCTCGTGCAGCGTTTCGCCGAGTTCAACGCCGCCGCCCGGCAGGGTGTAGAGACTGAGCGCGGGCTTGCGCGCGCGCCGCACCACCAGCACCTTGCCGTCGCGCACGATCGCCGCGCTGACGGCGAGATAAGGGCGGCTCGGGTAGCGGCGGGAATCGGCCATGGCTTTCAAGACCCCATCAGGTCATCGATCGCGGCCTGCGCGGCCTGCGCCGCCTCCGCCTCGTCGTGGCGCGTCTCGCCGTTGATCAGCGCGCCGGCGCGCGCGATGAGCGGCTTCACGGCGGCGGCCGTGCGCCGCGCAAGCGCTGCGACGTGGACCGGCGACAGGTCGACGCGCAGGGCGTAGCGGGTCGTTTCCAACATGATGGTCATGGCGTCGGTCAGCGCCTCCAGCTCCGCGCGCAGGCGCGGATCGGCGCCGTCATAGGCGGCGATGGCGGCGTCGCGCATCTCGAAACCCGAGGCCGCGAAATGGGTGCGGTAGCTCACCGGCCGCCAGCGCAGAAAATCGTCGCGGAATTCGGCCGCGCTCGGCAGCATCTCGAGCAGCATGATCGCTTCGTTGAAATGATTGAGATAATCGGTGGCGAACCCCGTCGCCGGGTTGATGTTGGCCGCGCTCGGGCGCGCGCCGTCGCCGGCCGGCGCCGCTGCTTCCGTCTCGGCAATCGCCGCTGCCACGCCGCTCCGATGTTTCATCGCCGATTGTACCGATGTGCCGATGCACGGCCGCCCATTGATATCCCGCGCGGGGGTTAAGTTGTGATTAAGCGCGGGCGGCGCTAGGGTGGAAACGAGCCCAATGCACCGGTGACGAGCGTGCAAGATGTGCGGCCGCTATACCATCACCTCGGCGCCGGAAGCCTATCGGGCTCTGTTCCGCTATGCCGAGCAGCCCAATTTTCCGCCGCGCTACAACGTCGCGCCGACGCAGCCCATTCCCATCGTACGCCTCGAGCAGGGCGAGCGTCATTTCGCGCTGGTGCGCTGGGGCCTCATTCCGTCGTGGGTGAAGGACCCGCATGATTTTTCACTGCTCATCAACGCGCGCGGCGAATCCGTGACCGAGAAGCCGGCCTTCCGCAACGCCATGAAGCGCCGGCGCTGCCTCGTTCCCGCCGACGGCTTCTACGAATGGCAGCCGGCGGGCGGGCGCAAGCAGCCTTATTACATCCGCGCGAAGTCCGGTGCGAAGTCAGGCGCCAATTCCGGTGCCAAGCCGCCCGGCGCCAAATCCGGAGTGCCGCTCGCGTTCGCCGGCTTGTGGGAGACTTGGGAAGGGCCGAACGGCGAAGAAATCGACAGCGCCACCATCATCACCACCCGCGCCAACCGCCTGCTTGCCGACATCCACGACCGCATGCCGGTGATCGTGCCGGAGGCCGCCTTCGATCTCTGGCTCGATTGCGCCAATGTCGACGCGGCGACCGCCGCGGCGGTCATTGCGCCGGCGCCGGAAGGTCTGCTCGAAGCCTATCCGGTCTCGACCGCGGTCAACCGCACGGCCAACGACAATGCCGGGTTGCTCGAGCCGGTCGATGCGAACGCAGATTCCCCGCACAAGTCCCCGCAGAAGCCGATGCCGGCTCGCAAAAGACCCCCGCGCGTCAAGCGCGGTAAGACGAAGAAAGACGGCGGGCAGGGCGCTCTGTTCTAAAGGTGGCGTTGAAACTTACGTTCGCCTTCCGCAAGCGCGATGAAGCAATAGGGCCGGACCGGCACGTCATCATTGAGAGCGCCCCCACAGGCCAGCACGCCGCCGGCCCGTGGGGGACGCAATGCAAGAACGCATAGTCGAAAAGTTCGAGATTACTTATCCATCGGCTTCATGCCGGTGGTGCTCCCCTTTTTCATGGAAGCCCACTTCGGATTGACGATGCACTTGCCGCCCGTCGGCGTGGCGGCCTTGTTACAGGCGGCGAGCGTGTCGTAACGGCAGCTCACATTCAACTGGTTGCCCGGATGCGCAGTCGAGGCGCACCACTTCTGGTGCCCGCGCGATGCCGCCGCGCTGGCCGGCGACACGGACATCGGCGAAACGGACATCGCGACGGCGAGCGCGCCCGCGGCAAACGTGGCTGTGGTGAGCGCAAGCTTCATGGATAACCTCCTGGGGTTTCGTGTTGCCGAGTAGTTCCGTATTGGAAAACGCGCGCCCGGCTTCAACGTTCCGCCGGGTTCCGAACGCTTCTTTATTTTTTTGCCTTCTTGCGCCGGGCTGGACGCCTGGTCTCGGCATCGCTGTGCGATCAGCGTCACGGTCGCGGCGCGACAAGGTCAACGGAATGTTGGCAACGAAACGAAAACCGCGGCGGTACCGCAGTCGTGCTGATCGAGTTGTCTTCGCGGGCCGAAGCCTTGCGCGAAACCATGGCGCGGTCGTCAAGCGGAAGGCGTTGCGGGCTCCGTTTCCGATCGGTCTTTCGGCGCCGCCGCCCGTTGCAGCCGATCGTTGATGGCCTCGCCCAGGCCGTCGGACGGGATCGGCATGACGGCGATGGTTTCGGCGCCGCAGCCGTCGAGCGCGCGCAGGTGCGAGAACAGGTTGGCGGCGGCTTCGACGAGATCGCCGCGCGGCGACAAATTGCACGTCCTGTCCGCCGGCCAGGCCGGCGCCGGGCCGAAGGCAAGCAGGGCTTCGCCGACACGCGGCGCCGTCGCGTTCAGCCGCACGCGCGCCCGCGGCGCATAGTGCGAGGCGAGCATGCCCGGCGCCGCCGGCGCCTGGCTGGCATCGCGCTCCGGGGCCGCGAGCGCCGCGCCGAGGATCCGCTCGAGCGCGCTACGCGGCACGCCGCCGGGCCTGAGCAGCGTGGGGCGGCCGAGGCAGGCGACGATGGTGGACTCCACACCCACCGCCGTCGGGCCGCCGTCGAGAATGAGGTCGATGCGCCCGCGCAGATCGCCGAGTACGTGGGCGGCAGTGGTGGGCGAGACGTGGCCGGAGCGGTTGGCGGACGGCGCCACCACCGGGGCGCCGAAGGCCCCGAGCAGGCCGCGGGCCAGCGGATGGGCCGGAACGCGCACCGCCACGGTGTCGAGCCCGGCGCGCGCCAGGTCGCAGACCGGGCAGTTGGGGGCCAGGGGCAGCACCAGGGTCAGCGGCCCGGGCCAGAAGGCGGCCGCCAGCCGTTCGGCGGCGGCGTCGAAGCGTCCGAGGGCCCGGGCGGCGGCCGTATCGGCGACATGGGCGATCAGGGGATTGAAGGCCGGCCGCCCCTTGGCGGCGTAGAGGCGGGCCACCGCCTCGCCGTTGCGGGCGTCGGCGCCGAGCCCATATACGGTCTCGGTCGGGAAGGCGACGAGGCCCCCGGCCGCAAGGCTGGCCACGGCCGCCCCGATTGCCTCGGCGTCGGCGCCCAGCATCCGTGTTCCCGGCTCGGCGGTCATGGATATCCTCTGTTTCCTTTGGCTTGCAGGAGGGTCCGTGCCGTGGTTATAAGACCGCCCACCAGTCGGAGTGTAGCGCAGTCTGGTAGCGCACCACGTTCGGGACGTGGGGGTCGCAGGTTCAAATCCTGCCACTCCGACCAATAAAACCAAGTAGTTAGCGGGTGCGACGGGGCCCGAAAATTGTGCCGTTCAATGAAACGCACAAAGGTTGTGGGTACCGTTCTTCCGACGTTCGGCGAACATATCGCGCCGCAGGGTCCAGAGTATTGCCGCGACGGCAGCGGTAGCGCCTTTCGAATCCCCAAACGCTAAATATATTTATTTCAGCTCCGACCGAATATGCGTCTTAACTGCGGGCGGGACTTTTATCCCATGTTCGTCCAGTACCTTGAGCATCTTTTCTAGAATCTCATTCGCAGTTTCGCGACGAGTAGGTCGCCATTTCTCGCCGTCGCGGTCGAGTTCTTCCCAAATTCGTTCATGCTGCCCGGCTTGAACATCGATACCCATCCGGCCAAGAGCCTGAATGATGCGAGTGCGATTTCTAGCCGTTTCGATTGACGTTTCGGGATAATGTCCAACGATCCACATCGGCCGCGAGTCACCAATGCTGTAGGCAGCGTGATATGATATCGTCCCCGACTTGCGAATGATCGCCCGCAAGCCCACTTGGCGATCATCCACGACCCGAATAAACGGGTTCTTTTCAGGGACGTGGGTTTCGCCGGACATAACTTTGTCGCGGTATTGCTCAAGCTTTTTCATTGTGAATGTCGTAGGCGGCAATGAACCGCCTTTGCCGCCGCCCTTACCGCCGCCTTTACTCTTTCGAAGCGAGTAGCCCATCGGGGTATCTCCGTGAATAAGTTACGTTATGATCATAATACATATATTTAGTTGATTGTCAACGTCGCAGCGCAAGTTCAAATCCTGCCACTCCGACCATTTTTTCCGCTAGTTCGGGCACGATAGGCAAGCCGCCGGCTTGCGCCACGGTGCCGCGCGGGACCGGGCCGCGCCGCTTGCGCCGCGCGCCGCCCAGGGGGCGTTCAGTCGCCCGGGGTTTTGGCCGAGAACGCGTTGCCGATCGCCTTCAGCCGTCGGGCCGCCAATCCCTTGGCTTGCTCCCGCAGCGTGCTCAGCGGCGGCACCACGTCGCAGTTGACGTAGCCCTTGTCCCACATGGCGCCGTTGCGGTTGTCGAGCCCGACCTCGAAGCATTTGTCGCCGCGCCTGGGCGACACGATGATCGAGCCGAGATAATGCGCCGCGATGTCGGCCTTCTTTTCGCTGCGAACCTGGCCGACACCGTTCATGTGCAGCCAGGTTGCATGTTTGAACCAAGGCGGAGTCCAGCCGGCGATGGAACAAACCAATATGATTAAACTTGTTGCGATTCCGGCGAGCACAATTCTGGACATCCGCCAATCGCGAAACGTCCAACGCCCATGTGAAATCCGCGGTGACATGATTCTCTTGCCAGCGATGCGCGTATTGGGTTTTCTTTGCACGCATCGAGTTGAGGCAAGATCGAGGCTAGCGGCTCCGAGTTAAGATAGTTCTACTCGGCACGCTCGTAGTTTCCGCACCGTGGCGCGACTTTGTTTGGCAATTCGCGCGCGCCGCGGCGACTCGGATACGGTGACCTCTTACCGGTTCGTGCGAAGGGCAGTCATGGCTTCCGGAGCCCTGCAACGTCTCGACGGCCGTCCGGTCCACGATACACTCGGCGAACTCCGCGTTCATGACGGTGCGCAACGAGGCGCTGCGCCTGCCGTCGACGCTTCGCCAACATCGCGCGCTCGGCGTCAATCGTTTCTTCGTCGTCGACAACGGTTCCACCGACGGCACGCTCGACCTGCTCGCCGGCGAACCGGACGTGCACGTCTTCACCACCGCCGACAGCTACGCCGGCAGCCGCACGACGAGGCGTTGAACCTCGCGCGGTTCTGCCGCTATCTCGACCACGCGCGTCTTTCAAACGGTCGGGGCGGCGTTCCACCGGTCGATTTCCTGAATAACAATCGGATCGCTTCGAGGACAGCGCGCGGCTCGTCGCCCTCGGCTTCATGCGCACGAAGCCGGCGCTCGAACAATCGGTGCGCATGGCGCAGGCCGCGCGCGCCGGGCAGCCGGCGGCGCGCCTCGCATAGGCCGCCACATTGCATTGCGGCATGACGGGCCGGGGGCCGCCGTCCTCGGCTGCTTGATCGCCGCTGGAATTGAGGTCAGACTGTCCCGGCCAACAAGAAAATAAAAATAGTTGGATAGGGAGGCGACAAATGAAACTCAGGCATAAGCTTGCGATTGCCGCCGTCGCGGCGGTGCTCATCGCGCCCGCCGCACAGGCGCAAACGTTCGTTCGCATGGTGTCCGGGCCGTCCGGCGGATCGTGGTATCCGCTTGGCGCCAAGATCATGCAGGTGTTTCAGGACAACATCAAAGGCATCTCGACGTCGAACCAGCCGGGTGGCGGCATTTCCAATATCCTGGCGGTCAACGGCGGTGACGCGCAGATCGGCTGGTCTTATGGCCATACGACTTTCAACGGCTACACGGGCAAGGGCAAATTCAAGAAGCCGAACCCCAACGTGCGCTATTTCGCCACGCTCTATCCGGCGATGTTCCAAGTGGCGGTGCGCAAGGATTCGCCGATCAAGTCCTTCGAGGACATGAAGGCCGCCCGCATCAGTCCCGGCAAGGCGAAATGGACCGGCACCGCTTTCGCGGAATCGATCCTCAAATCCTTCGGCATAAGCTTTGCCAGCATCAAGAAGAACGGCGGCGCGGTCTATCACGTGGACTACACCGAATCCGTGGCGCTGATGAAGGACAAGCACATCGACGTGTACATGGCCTCGACGTCAATGCCGCAGGCTTCCTTCATCGAGCTCGAACAGAGCCCCGGCATCCGTTTCATCGGGCTGTCCAAGAAGAAGCTCGACGAGATCATCGCGGCCAACCCCGGTTACATCCCCGGTGTCATGCCCAAGGGCGTCTACAAGAGCGTCGATCACGACATCCTGACGCTCGGCATCGTCACCGACATGGTGGTGAGCAAGGACCTGCCGGACGACCTCGTCTACAAGATGTGCAAGGTGTTCTGGGCGCACCACGACGACTTCGCGCAGGTGAAGAAGATCTGGAACAAGGTCACGCTCAAGGATGCGCTCAATGGCGCGTCCATTCCGATCCATCCGGGCGCCAAGAAGTGCTACGACGAGC
This sequence comes from uncultured Pseudomonadota bacterium, assembly GCA_963829755.1. Classification (GTDB taxonomy): domain Bacteria; phylum Pseudomonadota; class Alphaproteobacteria; order Rhizobiales; family Xanthobacteraceae; genus Pseudolabrys. The sequence goes on from CAWHJV010000012.1 coordinate 237,602, forward strand.
TCGGCGTCAAGGGCTGACGGCGCGCCGTTGAGGAAACGCGACACGGATGCCGGCGACATGCGCCGGCATCCATTCCACCGATCGCTTGGCTGCATGTCTTGATCCGTCGCAACGGCGTTGCGGCGCCGCCGCGACCGTGTCCCAGAGACCCTTGCCATGAGCGTGGACGATGAGCGTTGATACGAGCGTCGAAGCGCCCAAGCTGATCTACCAAGAGCAGCACGAGCTCGGCTTTCTCGAACGGCTGCTGCTCGGCAACGTCCAGGGCGTCGTCAAGGCGGTGCTGCTGGTCTCGACCATCCTCGCCATCGCGCTCGCCATCTTCCATCTCTACGTCGCCGCGTTCGGCACGCCGGAAGGACGCTCGTTCCGCTCCGTGCACCTGACCGTCATGCTGACGCTGGCGATCTTCATGTTTCCGCTGTTCCGCAGCTCGATCCGCGAGCCGCTGGTGGCGCCGGGCGATCCGCGCAACAACCTGCGCATCCTCGGCTTCGGCATCGATCTCGCGCTGGTCGCGTTGGTGATGGCCATCGAGGTCTATACGATCTGGGACATCGACGCGTTCCAGTTGCGCCTCGGCGACAAATATCCGCCGGACCTGATCGTCGGCGGCATCCTGATCGTCATCGTACTGGAAGCGACCCGCCGTGCGGTCGGCTGGGCCATGGTTTTCGTGACCAGCTTCTTCATCATCCACACGCTGTTTTCCGATCATTTCTACGGCTTCTTCTTCGGTCCGCCGGTGCGGTTTCCGAAATTCATCGACAGCCTGTTCATGGCGAGCGACGGCCTGTTCGGCATCCCGCTGCACGTGGTCGCGACCTATATCGTGCTGTTCATCATCTTCGGCGCGGTACTGATCCGCTCCGGCGCCGGCCGCTTCTTCATCGATCTCGCCGTCGCCCTGACCGGCCATCGCATCGGTGGGCCGGCCAAGGCGGCCGTGGTGGCCTCGGGCTTCATGGGCACCGTGTCGGGATCGGCGGTCGCCAACGTGGTCACCACCGGCTCGTTCACGATTCCCTTGATGAAGAACCTCGGCTACCGCCCCAAATTCGCCGCGGCGGTCGAAGCCTGCGCGTCGTCGGGCGGGCAGATCATGCCGCCGATCATGGGCGCCGCCGCCTTCATCATGGCGGAGTTCCTGGAGGTGCCCTACAGCGAGATCATTATCGCCGCCGCCATCCCCGCCTTCCTCTACTACATCACCATCTATTTCATGGTGCACCTGGAGGCCGACAAGCACGGTATCGGCGCCGTCGACAAGGCAAGCCTGCCGCGCGTCGGGGAGACGCTGGCCGGCGGCTGGCATCTTTTGATCGCGCTCGCGGTGCTCGTCTATTTCCTGCTCGTCGGCTACACGCCGATGAAGTCGGCGATCTGGGGCCTCGGCACGCTTTTCGCGCTGAGCTTCGTCAACAAGGGCACGCGCATGAGCCCGGTCGACCTGCTGGCGGCGCTTGAAGCCGGCATCCGCGCCACCGTGCCGGTGACCATCGCCTGCGCCTGCGCCGGCCTCATCATCGGCTCCGTGTTCGTGTCGGGCCTGGGGCTCAAGTTCACGCAGTCCGTGATCGAACTCTCTCACGGCAATCTGCTGGTGCTGCTGGCGCTGACCGGCGTGTCGGCGATCATCCTCGGCATGGGCATCACCACGACCGCCGTCTACATCACGGTCGCCGCGCTCATCGTGCCGGCGCTGGTCAAGAGCGGCATCGTGCCGATCGCCGCGCACATGTTCGCCTTCTACTTCGGCGTCGTCTCGGCGATCACCCCGCCGGTGGCGCTCGCCTCCTTTGCCGCCGCGGCCATTGCCAAGTCGCCGCCGATGGCGACCGCGGTGGAATTCGACCCGCATCGGCATCGCGAAATACATCGTGCCGCTCATCTTCGTCTACGATCCGTCCCTGCTGTTCGTCGGCCCGCTCTGGCAGACGGTGGTCTCGACCGCGCTGGCCATGACGGGCCTTTGGGTGCTGTCGATCGGGCTTGAGGGCTGGTACCGGGGCGCGCTGAGCGTCGTTCAGCGGTCGGCGGCTCTGGTGGCGGCGCTTCTGATCCTGCTGCCGCCACTTGAGTATATCGGCGACTTGCCGGGCTATGTCGCCGACGCTACCGGCCTTGCGCTGGCGGTGGTCGTGCTGGCCCCGCGGATCGTGAAGGCGTTGACCGCGCAGACGGAAGGGCAGGCGGCATGAACGACTTCTTTCTCGGCAAGCCGCTGCACTGGCTGCTGCTGGTCCTGGTCTGGGCGGGCCTGTGGGTCGCCGGCGACAAGCGGCTGCACCTCATTCATTTCGACGCGTTCATCGTCGCCCTGCTTGCGGTCAGCGCCGTCTGCGTGCTCATCGTGCTCAAGGGTGCCAAACCCGGCGAGCGGATCACGCGCGACGATATCCTACCCGACGAAACCGAGGAGCGCTTCGGCAAATAGCCGCGCGTGGGCGGAGCCTGGGTGTGCCTCACACCACAAACGGCACCAGTGCCCGCACCTTGGCGCGGTAATTGGCGTAGGCCTCGCCGAACTGTTCGTGCATGAAGCGTTCCTCGATCGCCATCTTGCGCACCAGGGCGGCCGCGACCAAGGCGACGCCGATGAGCGCCTGCCACTGATCGATGGCGATCGCCGTGCCGATCAGCGCCAGCAGCAGTCCAGTGTAGATCGGGTGGCGCATATAGGCATAGGCCCGCTGCGGATCAGTTCGTGGTCCTGCTTCAGCGTGACCGTGCCGCTCCAGTTGCGGCCGAGCCACATGCGCGCCAGGACGGTGAGCGCCATGCCGGCCAACGTCACGCCCCATCCGACCCGGAACCAGACTTCCGTCGCCGGCACGAAGTGCCGTTCGAGTTCCGCGCCGAGTACGTTGGGCACCGCCATCGCCGCCACGCCGAGCGCGATCGGCACGTTGTAGCCGAGCCGCGAGGCCCGCGGCTCGCGCCGCGCGTCAGGCTTGGCGCCGATGGCGGCGAAGCCCCAGTACAGCGCCCAGCACACCCAGGTCACGGGCAGGAGGGCATGGTAGGAGGTGTCCATGAGCCTTACCTAGGGTGCAACTTGGCCGAAATGATGATAGTTCCGCGGCCGACATGACCGAGAACAGAAGTGTGGCCCGCGCATCACGCGCGCGACGAAAGAACCGCGACAGTATGAGCGACGACATCCCCTTCAACAAGAAACTCGATCTCGCCCCGGAAACCGTGGACGAGCCGATGCCCGGCGTGCGCCGCATCATGTGCGACAACCCGAGCCCGTTCACCTTCAAGGGCACGATGAGCTACATCATCGGCCGCGGCAACGTCGCCATCGTCGATCCGGGACCGGCCGACGAGCGCCACATCGGCGCACTGCTCGACGCGGTGGAGGGCGAGACCGTCACCCACATCTTCGTCACCCACACCCACCGCGACCATTCGCCGGCGGTGCCGGCGATCAAGGCGGTCACCGGCGCCACCGTCTATGCCGAAGGCCCGCACCGCGCCGCGCGGCCCTTGCACATCGGCGAGATGAACCCGCTCGATTCGAGCGGCGACCGCGATTTCATGCCGGACGTGCGGCTCAAGGACGGCGAGGTCGTCGAAGGCGACGGCTGGACCGTCGAAGCGGTGACGACGCCCGGCCACACCGCCAACCACATGGCCTTCGCCTTGAAGGAGCAGAACGTGCTGTTCGCCGGCGATCACGTCATGGGCTGGGCGACCACCATCGTGGCGCCGCCCGACGGCGCCATGAGCGACTACATGGCCTCGCTCGACAAACTTACCAAGCGTAGCGAAACGCTTTATCTGCCCGGCCACGGGCCCGCCATTCCCGACGCGCTTCGCTTCGTCAGCTATTACATCCTGCACCGCAAGGCGCGCGAAGACTCCATCCTGCATCGCCTCGGCAAGGGCGAGGCCGACATTCCATCGATCGTGCGTGCGATCTATATCGGCCTCGATCCGCGCCTCACCGGCGCCGCGGGATGTCGGTGCTGGCGCATATGGAGGACCTGGTCGCGCGCGGCCTGGTCGAAACCGACGGCGAGCCGGCAATCGACGGCACGTACCGGCTGGCGCGGTGACGCGCCGCCTACTGTTTCTTCGGCTTCCGCTTCGGCTTGCGTTTCGGCGGCGCCGTCGTCGCCGGCAGCGGCGCGGCGGTCTCCGGCGGCGCCGCGCTCACCGCGCTTTCGATGTCGTTGAGCAGCGCCAGTCACGCGCCGCGCGTTGGTGCCGAAATCGTCGAGGCCGTAGCGCGAGGCCGAACGCACGTCGACGCGCGAGCCGGCGCCGTCCGCGCTCACCCGGATCACCACGTCGTCGGGAAAGCCCATGATCGTCGTGCGCGCCACGGCTTCGATCACGCCGTCGCGGTTGCCGATGGGCGGCATCTCGTCGACCACCTGCCACTTGCGCTTTTCGATCAGCTTCAGCAGCTGCGCTGTAGGCGACGCGCGGGGAAGCGTCGAACTCCAGCGGCTCGATGTCGGGATAGGCCTGTTCCTGCAGCGCCGCGAACTTCGCCGGGTAGCTGTCGGTGCCGGGCCGGCGCAAGTTCGCGAGTTTGCCGAAGGCCGGCGGGTGCGCGGGGTCGGTGGTGATGTCGTTGATCACCGGCAGCTTGTAGGCGCGGTAGCCGAGATAGCCGGGATAGGCGAGCAGCAGCAGGCCCAGCAGCAGGCCGCCGACGGCGCGGCCGAGCCCGAGCAGGCCCTGCCGCCAGATCACCACGAAGGCGAGGAAGGCCGAGAGCACCGCCAGCAGCGCGAAGACCAGCGCGGCGCCGAAGGTCGCCAGCGCCGGCAGCACCTCCAATAGCCCGGTGCGCACCACGACGATCGACAGCACCGCCACCATCAGGGCGAACAGCGCGAAGCGCCACGACCAGATGGCCAGCCGCGACATCGGCAGTTCGGGGAGGAGGGGGAGACGCAACATGCTTGTCTTATGGCGTAGGCGGTTATCCGGTGCAAATCCGTTTCAGCGCCGCCCACTCGTGCGTCGTCAGCCAGGGTCGTCGGACACGGGCCGGCGCGGCGAGCTTGTCGATGGCCGCGATGCGCGCCTTGGTTTCGGGGTGGTCGAGCAGCAGGTCCATGCCCGGCTCGGTGGCGCCGCCGATCTTGCCGAGCATGACGCCCAGCGCCCGCGCGTTGCCGCCGGCTTTGTTCATCAGTTGCGCGCCGTAGGCGTCGGCCGCCGTCTCCACCCGCCGCGAATAGGACGAGCGCAGCACGCTCTTCGCCGCGATCACCACCGCGCCGCCGCCGACGAAATCGCCGAGCAGCATGCCGAACATCAGCGACAGCCCGCCCGCCTGCAGCACCGAGCGGGTGCCGTCGCGGTGCGCCACGTGGCCGATCTCGTGCGCGATCACGCCGGCGAGTTCGTCCGGGTCGTCGGCCTTGGCGATCAGCCCCTGGAACACGTAGATGCGCGCGCCCGGCAGCGCCATGGCGTTGGCCTCGGGCCGGCGCACCACCGTCGCCGTCACCGGCAGCCGCAAGGCGGCGGCCGCGCTCAGCCGCTTCATCATTTTGTCGAGCGCGGCGGCGCCGGCCTGCTCGCGCGCGGCGTGGCCGCATTCGAAGCCGGTGCCTAAGTTCTTGCGGTCGAGCAGCCCGCGCATCTGCGCGTCGACCGCCTCGCCCAGCTTGCGCTCCACCGTCAGCGGCACCAGCGGCGTCAGCCGGTCGGCGATCACCGGCACCCCGAAAACGGCAACCGCCACCAGCGACGCGGTCGCGGCAATCGTCCAGAACACCACGCGCCAGCGCTGGCGGCGCTGGCGGGCGCCGGTGCGGTCGACGTATTCGGCGCGCCGGTCGATCTCGGCGGCGAAGACGGGATCGAAAACTTCCAGCCGCGCCAGCACGTCGCTGCCGCGCCGCCCGAGCCGCAGCACCTTGCCGGGCGCCGGCAGGCCTTCGGTTTCGTCGATGGGCCAGTACGCCAACAGCCGGCCGTCGCGGTCGGCGATCGCCAAGCCGCCGGCATCGAGCGTCACCCAGGCTTCGTGACGCGCGCTGGTGACGCCGTCGAAATAGATGCCGCGACCGGCGTTCGCTGCCGCGCTATTTGTGGCCTCGGCCATCACAGCCGCCATCTTGTTTGCGCATGATCTTGTCCGAAAACCGGTGTCCATCCCCGATCGGGGTCGAGGGCATGCTTTTCGGGATCATGCGCTAATAGCCACCGACATTGAGCGCGTCGGCGAGGCCTTCGCCCAGCGCCGAACTCGCCCGTCCGGTTGCCTTTACCCGCTCGAGCGTCGTCAGGTCCGAAAGGTGCAGCGATTCCATGCCGATCTGCCAGAGCGACAGCAGCACGGTGGCGCGATAGATGGTCGAGAAGCCGAGCGCGATGATGACGTAGCCGACGAGCAGGATGGCGGTGGCGGCAAGCTCGCCGCCGGTGCCGTGGCCGGCTTCGGTCAGCCAGCCGATCGCGGCCAGCGCCGGCAGCGCGGCGACGGCGACGATGTCGCGAGAACGCCAGCGCATAGCCGAGAAAGCGCGCATAGGCGCCGTAGACGTCGCGCATGCGCAGCTTCGAGCGCAGCTCGACGTCGCCGAAGCGCAGGCCCGACGACCACCAGCGCAGCACGATCGCCTGGAACGCCGGGTAGAGCAGGGCGGCGGCGGTCACCGCCACGCCCGCCATCAACATGGCGAAGGCGACCACCATGCCGAAGCCGGAATTGCTGCCTTCCAGCCGCGCCATCATGTCGTCGCCGCCCTGGTGCAGCGTGTCGGCGAGCGCCTTCCAGTCGACCGCGTCGACGAACGTGTAAACCGCCAGCAGCAGCGGCCCGACCACCAGCAGCCAGATCGGGAAACCGCGCAGCAGCAGGCTGATGCCGCGACCCTCGAAGCGGCCGGCGAGATCGCCGTACCAGGTGTTTTCCATCTTGAAGCGCTCGAGGCTCGCAAGCTGGAACGGATAGGCGAGCCCAAAGGTGAGGATGGTCGCCGCCCACCAGGCGATGGCGCGGAAGGCGTAGCCCCAGGCCGAGCCGCTCTGATGAAAGCGCAGGCCCCGATAGACGGTGCGCGTCAGCCGGTAGCGCCGCGCGCGATAGATCGCGTATTGCCCGAGCACGAACAGCGCCAGGAAGGCGATCAGCCCGGAGACTTGGCCCACGGGCCCGAGCTCGAGCGCGCCGACGAAGAAGCCGGCATAGAGCGGGATCAGCAGCGCCACCGCGACCAGAAAGCCAAGCAGCAATTCCAGCGCCGTGCCGGCGTATTCCAGGCTCTCGCCGGCGATCTCCGTGTTGGTCCACAGGAAGCGGCGCACGTCGGTCATCAGCCAGAAGCGGTAGATGCCGAGCGTCAGCATCAGCAGCACGGCGCCGCGCACGAGCAGCCGCCAATAGCTTCGACGCGCCCCCAGGAACCGCACGGCGCCGACCGTCACGGTTTCCTCGCCATCCCCGCTGGTCATGGGCTTCTGGATAGGCCGAAGCTGCGGGCGGGGCAATCGCGCTGTCGCCGGGGCGCTCCCTCCGTGTGCGCGTGGCGCTGCTATTGGTGCGCAAGCCTTTGCTGGCGTTTTCGAATTCAATTGCCCGATGATAAAGGTGGAATTTCCGAAGGGTGGGCCGATGCGAATGCGCCCGGGGCGGCGCGGAAAGAGTCGATTCGACCGACATGCCGCGCGCACAAGACAAAGCCCAAGAGAACGCGGGGGAATCGGCGCTCGTCGACGCCGCGATACATAAGCTCTGGCGCGCGGGCTTGGTCGTCGGCGCGCGTGCTGGCGGTCGTCGTCGTGTTGCTGGCGCTCGGCTGGCGCGACCAGGTCTCGCTCGAATCCCTCGTGCGCCATCGCGCCATGCTGATCGCACTGGTGGCCGCGCATCCGTTCATGGCGCTGGCCAGCTTTGTCGTCATCTATGCGCTGGCCGCGGGGATGGCGCTGCCGGGCGTGGTCTTTCTCACCATCGGCGGCGGCGCCGTGTTCGGCGGCCTCGTCGGCGGGCTCGCCGCCATGGTGGGCGCCACCGCCGGCGCGACCGCGGTGTTCGCGATCGGCAAGACTCTGTTGCGCCGCCCGGCCATGCGCCGGCTCGGGCCGCAGGTGCGCCGCTTCGCCGCCGGCTTCCGCGGTGGCGCCTTCAATTATCTCTTGTTCATGCGGCTTGGTGCCGATCTTTCCGTTCACGCTCGGCAACCTGCTGCCGGCGCTGAGCGGCATGCGGCTCTTGCCGTTCGTCGCCGCCACCTTCTTCGGCATCGCGCCGATGACGCTGGCGATCGCCTTTTTCGGCGCCGGCCTCGACAGCGCGCTCGGCGCGGAGCTCGAACGCTATCGCGCCTGTCTCGCGGCCGGCGGCCACGATTGCGCGCTTACGTTCAGCATCTGGATGGCGGTGACGCCGCAATTTCTCGGCGGACTACTGGCGCTGGGCCTCGCCGCGCTGTTGCCGGTGGCGATCCGGCGCTACCGCAAGCGGCGCGGCTACGCGGTGCGTTAGAGCGGCCAACACAAACCCCGTTCAATCCCGCGCGTAGCTCGCCGGACGGCGAGCGTTCGCTCGCCTTTGCGGGAATCCAGGCTTTGCAATTGATTCAGTGCAAGCGGCTCTGGGTCCCCGCTTTCGCGGGGACGAGCGGAGGGAAGGGGTTAGCCGGCGGCGCTCGCCGCCAAAGCTGCCGGCGCACGCGCCGAGGTGGCGTCGTTGAGCCAGTCGACGCGCTCTTCGATAGTCTCGCGCAGGAAGTCGAGATCGTGGCCGGTTTCACGCGCGACCGCGAGCGCCGCATCGACGCCGATGCGCGGGGCCGCGGCCTGCGTCCATAGCGTGGTGCAGCGGGTAGCGCTGCCGCAATAGAACAGAATCGGCCCGGGCAGATCGTCCATCAGCCGGGCGAAGTCGTCGACCACGTCGTCGTCGGTGGCGTTGAGGCTCATCACCGGCAGGTGGCGGAAGGTGAGGCCCTGCCGCTCCGCCGCGCGCCTGGCCTCGCCGTTGGAAGCTGGTCGGGCGCTTCCCCGTCGGGGCGGATATTGACCACCGAGCGGAAGCCGCGCGCGGCGACCTCGGCGAAGTCGGCTTCGACGAGCTGCGGCGCCGCCGCGATATCCGCCTCGAGCTGAATGATCTTGGGAGCGATATTGGCCATGACTTCGGCGTCCGAGCGACCCGGCAAGCCGGGCCGGACAGGGAGGGGAAGAGGTCTGTCCGGACGCTAAAAGTGCGTTTTCGACGCCAAATCGCAAGCGGTTTGGAAAAATAACACTAGAATTCCATGTTTTGCGGCCGATTTCGAATAAGCCGTTCGCTGCGGCATCCCGGGAAAGAAAATCCTTCTCGGCCGTCTCCACGCGTATGCGCCGCCGGCATCGTCACGCCGCGTCGCGCCGGCGGCGCTTCAGCCGCCCATCCGACGGACCATGTCGCGCGTCGCCCTGCGCTCTTCCGCCTCGTAGATCCGCACGAAGATGTCGCCGACCGCGCCGAACATCATCAGCAGCGAGCCGGAGATGAACAGCCACACGCCCGTTGTCAGCCAGCCGTGGAAGCTCGGCAGGAAGAAGATGCTGCCGATGAAGAAGACGAAATTTCCGATCGCCCCGATCGTGGTGTGGATCCAGCCGTAGTCCTGGACCAGGGTCTTGATGAAACGCTTCATGGCGTCGGCTTCCTCTCGGCTCGCGGCGGGCGGCTTGCGGTGGGACAGCACCGTCGCGCCCTCCTTAAGCCAGGAGGTCAATGTTTTGAACCCCGCGATTGTTTCGTTCACGCCGCCTGGGCGGCGTGAACGAGTCGGTTGGTCCCGAGCGCCGCGATGGCAGCCATCAAGGGCGCGAGCCGTCGCTGGCGTTGGCTCGCGGCGGGCGGCGGCTCGGGCGGATCGTTGTCGTTTGCCGGTCTGAAGCCTGGCCGCATCCGATCCGAGAGCGGCCGCCGCAGGATGACCGCGCGTTTCATCACCTGGCCCTCCTTAGTCAAGCCAGCGGCCCAAAGAGCAGCCCGAGGATGAAGAGACTGCTCAGAATGAAGCCGCTCCAACCCACAAGCTGCGGGAACGTGAGGCGTGCGAGCATGGCGTGCCCTCCTCAGCTGAGCTGGGCGCCGTGGTCGAAGCCGCCCCCTCTGCGCGGCAGGCGTCGCCGGGCACGCCGCAGCGTCTCGACATTCACGTGCGCTCTTGCGGCCTCGCGGTCGAGCAGGCGGAGCGCGTCCATGATGTCGTCGAAGCGCACTACGTTGCCGGCGCCGTTGATGCGCAGCTCGGGCGCGGCTTCGATGGCGCAGGCGTCGGATGCCCATGCCGCCAGCAGCGCGCGTTTTTCGTTCAGCGTCAGATCGCGGTCGCGCACAACATCGATCGGATGCGAGAACGCGTTGGCCGGGATGCAACAGCGCGTCGATATCGAGTTTGCTCTCCGCATCCGTCGCGGAATTCGCGTCGTCTCGTTTGTTCCTGTGCTTCTCCATGGCCATTCCTCCACGTCTTGAAGGGAGGCGGCCCGGCATATCGAGCAGGGCCGCCCCGACTGGTTTTCTCGGGGTTCTGGCTAAGCCGCCCTCGAATGCTCGAGGCTGCGAACCTTGTCGTCGGCGCCGAGAGCCTCGCCGGCCTGGATTGGGATCCGGCGCGGCTTCATGGCCTCGGGCAGTTCGCGCTCGAGTTCGACGGTCAGCATGCCTTGCGCAAGCGACGCGCTCTTCACCTGCACATAGTCTGCGAGGTTGAAGCGGCGCTCGAAGGAGCGCGCGGCGATGCCGCGATGGAGATAGTCGCCCGCGTCCGCCGTTGCGCCGGCATCGCCGGTGACGATCAGCACGTTCTGATCGACCGTGAGCTTGAGCCGGTCAGGCGCGAAGCCGGCGACCGCCAGCGAGATGCGGTACCGGTTTTCATCCGTGCGGACGATATTGAAGGGCGGGTAGTTGTCCTCCGGCTCGAGGCGGAGGCTCTGGTTCATCAGGTCGAACAGGCGGTCGAAGCCGATGCTGGACCGCCAGAAGGGGTCGAGGTTCACGGTTCTCATAGCCACATCCTCCAGTGAGCAACATGGAATATGAGCGGGACGCCCGGACACCGTGCGCGCCCGCGCCGGGCCGATCGGGCCCCGGCGGTAAAACCAAATAGGGCAGGCGCGACGAATTTCAAGAGGTTTGGGCGCCGGCTCCGCCGGACCGTGGTAAACGCTTGGCGGCACGGCATTTTCGGCCCAGGCCAAGCGCGATCGCGCGACCGGCGGTGCTTTCGCCCGCGCCGGCGGCTCACATGCCGCTATCGATCGGATGCTCGACGGCGCCGCCGCTCTCGGCCCAGTCCTTGAAGGCGCCGAGATTGTAGACGTGCGCGAAGCCGAGATCCTTCAGCGTCTTGGCGCCGAGCGCCGAGCGCCCGCCGGAGGCGCAATAGAGGATGATGGTCTTGTCCTTTGCGAAGGTCTTGTCGTGGTAAGGCGAGGCCGGATCGGCACGGAACTCCAGCATGCCGCGCGAGACGTGCAGGGCGCCAGCGACCTTGCCGGTCTTCTCCACTTCCGGCGCGTCGCGCACGTCGACGATGAGCGTGTCACCCTTCGCCATCAAGTCCTGCGCCTCGGCGAAGGTGATGCGCGGCACCGCCGCGTTGGCGGCCGCCAGCATGTCTTTCACGCTCGTGGTCATGTCGCTTGCTTCCCTGACGTTGCAAATCCTTGGCCGGTGGCGCACGCGCCGCCCGTTCCCGGCCAAAGTCACATATCAATAATTGAATTCGTGTGGAAGGGGCGCTTTTCGTGGCCGGCGCTCATGCCGCGTCGGAACCCGGCGCTTTCGGCGAGGACGCGCCGCCGTTGACGCTCAGCAGCCAGTAGAGCACGCCGAGGGCGAGCGCCATGCCGGCGATGCCGGCGAAGTTTTCCAGCGTCGCCGTCTTGAAATCGAGCAGGATGATCTTTCGCGCCACCACCAGGATGGCGATCAGCACCACCACGCGCGCCTGCAGGATGCCCGACCTGTTGCCGAGCGAGGTGGCGATCGAGTGATTGAACTCAAGCAGGATCAGCACCGTCAGCAGCGAGCCGAACACGTCCTGCAGCACCTCGGCGCCCATGAAGTCGGGGCTCGCGATGAAGTCCCTGACGAGCTCGATGCCGACCAGCACCAGCGAATAGACGATCACCACCGCGATGAAGAGCATGATGACGCGGGAGACGACTTGCTCGAAGCGCTCGTGCGACGTGAGGGTCTTCCAGTCCTTCTTCAGCGCGGCGATGTTCAGCATCGAGACCCCCGTGCGGCCGGCGTGCGTGGTGAAGCCGGCGGCGGTCTGCCTCTTATAGAGCGATTCCGGCCGGTCTCCGGCTGCCGTCCACAGGGGTCTGGCGTCAGGGGGCGGGCCGCGGCACGCGACCCCGAGTCGCGTTTGTTCTGTGCACAAATGGCTGGTCCGTCACAATTTCTCCTATTTCTCCAAGTGGATAGGAGTAGGCGGGTACGGAATTCCCAAGCGGGCGCCATCGTGCTTAAAATGGCCTCGGTGGGGCTCCCGTGAGCCGCCGGGGTAGGGCGTAACGGGATCTTCCGATTGATCGTTGTTTCGACGTTGTTGGCGTGGGATCGCCGTTGCGAGCCCGCCGCCGCGAGAAAAAATGGTGTGCGTCTGGGTTGTAGGATGACAGAAGTCGTCACGGCACCGGATGAGTTGGCGCCGAACCTCTTGTCGGCGTTTGGGGGGCCCCCGCTTCCGGGCCGGCCTCTTGCCGTGGGTATTGCGGTGCTCGCCAGCGCCGCCGCCTCGCTCGCCATTTGTGCTGTGCTGTCGGGACCGGCGAGTTCGTCCGTGCCGCCCGCGGAGCATGCGGCGGCCCCTGCCGACCCACGCAGCACCCCTGGTTCATGCGGCCGAAACGGCACCCGCTCCCGTGCGCGCGGCGGCGCCGCTCACCGCCGATTTCGATGTCGGCAAGGTCTGGGCCGACGAACGGGCGCGGCTCTATGCGGTGGCCAATCCCGGCATGCGCGGTGCCTGGCGCGACGCCTGGGCGCCGGCCGGTGGCCTCTCGATCCTGCTGGCGAACCGTTTCCCCGTCGATGCCGAGACGCAAACCGCCGACAGATGAAAAGGCCGTGCCGATGCCGCCGGCGGCGCCGGTCGCGCGCGCGCGCCGAGCATCACCGGGCCGTCGCCCGCGACAAGCCGGTGAAGATCGATCCGCAGGTCGCCTCGCTGCCGCCGCAGCAGCCCGAGCCCGGCTATTTCGGTTTCTTCCGCAAGCTGTTCGGCAACCCGGACCACGCCGCCGACGCGCTGCTCGCCGCCAACCCGAAGACGGCGATCTACGACATCGAGAAGCACGTCGTCTATCTGCCGGACGGCAACAAGCTGGAGGCGCATTCCGGCTACGGCAAATGGCTGGACGATCCGGATTCGGTCGAGCGCAAGAACCTCGGCGTGACGCCGCCCAACGTCTACGCCGTCTCCTTCCGCGAGAAGCTGTTCCACGGCGTGCGCGCGTTGCGCCTGACGCCGGTCGGCGACGGCAAGATGTACGGGCGCGACGGCATGCTGGCCCATTCCTACATGCTGGGCGCGGACGGCCAGTCGAACGGCTGCGTGTCGGTGAAGGACTACGCACAAGTTCCTGCAGGCCTACAAGGACGGCAAGTTCAAGCAACTCATCGTCGTGCGCAGCGTCGACGATGTCTCCAAGCCGTCGCAGGTCGCGAGCGTGCGTCGGGCGGCGTGTGAGGCCGGCCTGATCCCGCGCTTGCGCGCGGGGCTCTCATCTCAGGATGACGGATTGAGACCGTTGCCCGGCTCGAGCATCGGCGAAACCCGCGAGCCGTTGCGCCAACCCGCTGGCGCGGGCGGGCCAGACGCTGGCCAGCCGCCAAATCGGGTGCCGTGCCGGGGATCGCCCGTGCCGCGGCGGTTGCCGGTTCGACGTTGCCGTTGACGTCAGCGCAACGGTGGCACAAATGCCGCGTCGCCGCTTGGACGGCGGGACTGAGGACGTTCCCATGCCGCCGGGTTTACCGGCGAGGTTGGCATTGCCCCCTGCAGGGACGCGAAGATCTGGTCGACGGCCGACCGGGCAAGCTGAAAGTTGGTCTCCACCGTCGAGCCGGCGATGTGCGGGGAGAATGTCACTTTCGGATTCGCCAACAAGGGATGGCCGCCGGGCAGCGGCTCGGGAAAGACGACATCGAGGCCGGCGGCATGAACGTGCCCGCTATCCAACGCCGCGCCCAGCGCGCCGAGATCGAGCACGTTTCCGCGTCCCGTGTTGATCACGATGGCGCCTTTGGGCAACGCCGCCAGTTCGGCGGCGCCGATCAGGTTGCGTGTTTCCTGCGTCAATTCCGGAACCAGAACCAGAACCTGGCTGAGGCCGAGCATGCCGGCGAGGCTCCCCATCATCTCGACGTCGGCAAGCCGCGCCAGGCGCGGGTCCACGTAAGGATCGTAGCCGAGGACGCGGCAGCGAAACCCGTATTTGAGCTTGCGGGCGATCTCCGCGCCGATGAAGCCGATGCCGACGATACCGACGGTTCTGCCGTCGAGCTCGGTGAAGTCGCGTCCCGAGCGCATCCGCCACGCCGTGCCGTCGCGCGCCGCCCGGTCGCCCCACACCAACTGCTTCATGGCGGCCAATATCAGCATGATGGCGTGCTCGGAAACGGGAATGCGCCCGAAGCCGCGATGGTGCACCACGAGAATGCCGCGTTCGGTGGCGGCCGGAATATCGATATTGTCGGTGCCGAAGCCGGAGGTGGAAACGACGACCAGATCCTTGCCGGCGTCCAGGATGTCGGCGGTGACGCGCTCGGGGGTGCGAACCCAAAGAGCCTGCGCCCCGTGCAGGGCCTGCTTCACCTCGCCCGCATCGGTGCTGTCGATGACCACGACATCGGCGCCGCCGTCCGACAGCATCTTGTGGCCGGCCGGATCGTACATCGGCCGCCAGACAACAACTTTCGCTTGCCGCATAAAAACGTCACCTCAGCGCCCGATCGGGGTGTCTTGGCGCCGCCCCCTTATGAAGCTTAGGGGCGCGGTATTTTCTCGGCAACCGGTGTCGCCGACGGATGGCCGCCGACGTGTGAAGCGCGCGAATGTTGGCGCCGTCGCCCGTGTGGCGCGTCAGCGGAACGCGGGGGCGGTATTGCCACGGTCGCGCTCTCGGGCCTCTAACCGGCAAGCGCGGCGAGTTCGGCCGGGGCTCCCTCGAACGCAAACGGATTGAGAAATTGCCGGCGCCATAAGAGATTGCGATCGACCTCGGAGAGCTTCGCCTCGGTGCAAACCGGTGCCCAATGATCGCGGATGGTCTTGATCTGGTGCCGGGCGATCGACAGCGCGTCGTTCTTGGGCAGGTGGAACAAATGTGCGGCCTTGAGGCACAGCGATATTCGGCTGGCGCGCTCGTCGCCAATGATCAGCATGGCCTGGCTGGCTTCGCCGCCGGCGCGTGCCTGCGGACAGATGTCGTAGGCCGGCGTGAGCGATAGATTCGCCCCGTCCCAGAAAGCCGAATGATTGCGTGCGTGGTCGTCGGTGTTGCCGCAAAGGATGTTGAAAAGCATCCGTGCGAAAAGTTCCTTCAACGTATCGTTCGGGGTTGTAAACCGCTGGCGGATGACGGTCGCAAGGGCTTCGTAGCTCGCATAGCGCGCCATCATCTCGTCGAGTTCGAGCAGGGTCAGCGCCGAGACCATGGCGTGGCGCCGCCAGCCGGCGTCGCTCTTGGTGCGGTCGAAACGCTCGATCAGAAGCACGTCCTTGCCGGCGGCGTGCCGCAGGCCGACCTGGGGCGCGTCGATGCCGACGGTGGCCGCAAGCCGCATGGCGACGTATTCGGCCTTGACGACGTTATAGAGATCGTTCTGCGAGGAGAATTTCGCGACGTATTTCTTGTCGGCCGTTTCGATCAGCGCCTTCGGCCGCGCGCCGCCGATGGAGCTGCCGTGCAGCAAGGCGGCATCGAGGGCCGGGTTCAAAGGAAAGCCTTGCTCGACTTTCTCCGCGGCGTTCAGCAGTTCGTCGAGCGATGCGCTCGCCGCTTCGCGGGCAACGTAATGCGTCGGCGAACGTTGAAAATCGAGGGCGCCGATGCGGTCGGAGCCGGACTCCAGCAGATACGTCAGTTCGTCGAACTCGGCGGTGTCGATTTGCCGTCCGCTGGCGCCGAGCTTCCGGTTGACGATGACGCGGCGGCCCCACGCGTCCGGGGACGCGTCGCGAATGCAATTCGGCATGCGCAGTCCGTTCGGCAGCGGCAGGATGCCGGGGCGTAGCGGCAGCTCGGGTTCGTAGAGCGCGATGGCGTCCCGACGCGCGAGATAGCTGCGGCCGTAATTGAAGACGATGCCTTCGCTCTCCGCCGCCAGCCGTCCGGCGACGACGGGTGTGGTCGCGCCGGGCAGCCAGACCCATACGAACGCTTCGTTCGGGGCGGATTTCAGAAATCATCTTTGACCGTGGCCCCGGAGCGCCGGGCGGCCTTCGGCAACAGGGTGAGCATGGAGGCGCTGGCTTCGAGCATGCCGGTCAGGGCCGCCCGATCGGCGTCGAACAGGCGGACACCGACGATCGTCGCCGCTTCGAAGACGGCGCCGATGGCGCAGCCGGTATCGCCGCGCTCGATGCGCTGGATGAGCCCGCGGGAAACGCCGGCCCGTTCCGCCAGCTCGCCGGCGGTGAGCTTTTTTTCGATGCGGGCGCGGCGGATGAGCTGGCCCAATAGCTTGGCCGCATCGCGGGCGTAGGGCGAGGTGGCGCGTTCGGCAGGCTTGGCCATCAGCTTTTGCTTCATAAATAGATCATATTAGTATGTAATGATCTATTTATAGATGATAGCGGCTGCCAGCAATAGCAATTATGCGGTTTGGTTTATAAAAAGATCGTATTAGGCATATATGGTCCATTAATAGTTCAAATATGCCACGACCCTTCACTCCGCCGCCTGCACCCCCGGAAACCGGTAAGCCTCGAACTGCTTGCGCAAGGTGAGCTTCTGGATCTTGCCCGTCGCCGTGTGCGGGATTTCGTCGACGAACACCACGTCGTCCGGCATCCACCATTTGGCGATTTTGCCCTGCATGAAGGCGAGGATGTCCTCCTTGGTCGCGGTCTCGCCCTTCTTGAGCACGATCACCAGCAGCGGCCGCTCGTCCCATTTCGGATGCGTCACGCCGATGACGGCGGCTTCCGCCACCTTCGGGTGGCCCACCGCCAGGTTCTCCAGATCGATGGACGAGATCCATTCGCCGCCGGACTTGATCACGTCCTTGGCGCGGTCGGTGATCTGCATGTAGCCGTATTGGTCCATGGTGGCGACGTCGCCGGTGTCGAACCAGCCGTCTTCGTCGAACGCCTCGGCGCCGTCGCCCTTGAAATAGGCCTTCGCCACCGCCGGCCCGCGAACCTTCAGGCGGCCGAAGGTCTTGCCGTCCCACGGCAGCTCGTGGTTGGCGTCGTCGGTGATCTTCATCTCGATGCCGAACGGCGGATGGCCCTGCTTCTGCTGGATGTCGAGCCGCGCGTCGCCGGTTAAGCCCGCATATTCCGGCTTCATGGTGCAGAGCGAGCCGAGCGGGCTCATCTCGGTCATGCCCCAGGCGTGCACCACCTCGACGCCGTATTGCTCCTCGAAGGTCTTCGACATGGCGCGCGGGCAGGCCGAGCCGCCGATCACCACGCGCTTCAGATAAGGCAGCTTCTCGCCGGTCTTTTCGAGATCCTGCAACAGCATCAGCCACACCGTCGGCACCGCGGCGGTGAAGGTGACCTTGTACGTATTGAGCAGCTCGTAGATCGAGGCGCCGTCCATCTTCGGCCCCGGCATCACCAGGCTGGAGCCGACCATCGGCGCGGTGAAGGCGAGCCCCCAGCCATTGGCGTGGAACAGCGGCACCACCGGCAGCACCACGTCGCGCGACGAGATACCCTTGGAATCCGGCAGCGCGGCGATCATGGCGTGCAGCACGTTGGAGCGGTGCGAATAGAGCACGCCCTTGGGGTTGCCGGTCGTGCCCGAGGTGTAGCACATGCCGGCGGCGGTGTTCTCGTCGAACTCCCTCCAGGCGAAATCGTCGTCGACCTCGCCGATCCAGTCCTCGTAGGCGACCGCGTTCTTCAGGCTGGTCTGCGGCATGTGCGCGCCGTCGGTGAGGATGACATAGCGCTCGATGGTCGGCAGCTTGTCGGCGAGCTTTTCCAGCAGCGGCACGAAGGTGAGGTCGGCGATCATCATGCGGTCTTCCGCGTGATTGATGATCCAGGCGATCTGCTCGGGGAACAGCCGCGGGTTCACCGTGTGGTAGACGGCGCCGATCCCGAGGATGCCGTACCAGGCCTCCAGGTGCCGCGCGGTGTTCCAGGCCATGGTGGCGACGCGGTCGCCGAGCTTGATGCCGTCCTTTTCCAGCCGCTTGGCGATCTTGAGCGCGCGGGTGCGGATGTCGGCGTAGGTGGTCTCGACGATCGGGCCTTCCACCGAGCGGCTGATCACCTTGCGTTCGGCGTGGAATTTGCCGGCGTGGTCGATGATGCGATGGCAGAGCAGGGGCCAATCCTGCATCAGTCCGAGCATTTTCTCATCCCCTCCTAGGGCTTCCTCGTGCGGCGGTTCATGACCGGCCGCGGCTTTTGGTCGGCCGGCCCCTCGCCGGCTTTCATCTCTAAGGTTATCGCCCACACCGGCGAACGCAACGGTTCCGGCCCTTCGCGTGTTATAACCAGGATGTCCATGAAAGCCGCAATCCTGCCGAAAATCAGCGCGATGAGGCTCATTCTCGTCCTTTTGGCGATTGTCGCCGGTTCCGGCCCGGCGCTGGCCGCCGGGGGCGCCGCCAAGCCGGCCCATGGGGCCGTCCCCTTGCCGCGCCCGCGGCCGGCGCCGCCCGTTCTGCCGCCTGCACCGCCCCTGCCGGCGCTTCTCGCCAATCCCTTCGCCGGCCTCGGCATCGATCCCGCCACCGTCACCAGCGCGCCGACGCCGTGCGACCGGCGCCTCGCCCGCATCGCCGACATCGTGCTGATGCCGCGCCTCATCGGGCCCGGCGCCTGTGGCGGCCACGACCTGGTGCGCATCGGCGCCATCCGGCTGCCGGACAAAACGCAAGTCGCCGTCCATCCGGTGGCGCTGCTCGCCTGCCCGATGGCGGAATTGCTCGCCGGCTGGGTGCGCGACGCCGTGGCGCCATCGCTGGCAAAGCAGGGGGCGCATCTGGCGCGGCTCGAAAACTACGATTCCTACGAATGCCGCACGCGTAACCGTATCCCTGGCGCCAAGCTTTCCGAACACGCCCACGGCGACGCCATCGACGTGCGCGCCTTCACGCTCGCCGACGGCCGCCGCCTCGACCTCACCGACCGCAAGGTCGGCAAGCCGTTGCGCGTCGTCTGGCGCGATGCCGCCTGCCGCCGCTTCACCACCGTGCTCGGCCCGGGCGAGGCCTATCATTCCGGCCATATCCATCTCGACGACATCGTCCGCCACAACGGCTACCGCATCTGCGAATGGCAGGTGCTGACGCCGGTGCCCAAGCCGCCGGTGCCCAAGCCGCCAGTGCCGTTGCCGCGTGCGCGTCCGGCGGCCGCGTCCCCCGCTGCCGCGCCCGCGGCCAAGGGCTCGACTTTGTGAGATCGGGTCCACCGTCCCTTCATGGTTCCGTGCTAGGCCGCCGGCCATGAGCGTCGATACCACCAGCCCGTTCGTGCCCGCCGGGCCTGCGCCGCGCGCCGGCATCACCCGCCGCCGCCTGATCGCGGGGGGTTTAAGCGCGGCCGGCGCCGCCGGGCTGGCGCTGCCGGGCACCGTGACCTACGCCGCCGCGGAGGCCGCCGACCGGCTCGTCGTCACCGACTACCGGCTCACCCCGCCGGGCTGGCGCAAGGGCCAGAAGCTCACCATCACGGTCATCGCCGATCTGCATGCCGGCGGCCCCAACATGGGGCTCGCGCGCGTGGCCCGCGTGGTCGACGCCGGCAATGCGCTCAACAGCGACCTCATCGTGCTGCTGGGCGATTTCTTCGCCACCCACCGTTTCGTCACCGAGCACGTGCCGCCGCCGGCCTGGGCCGGCGAGCTCGCGCGCCTGAAGGCGCCGCTCGGCATCTATTCCATCTACGGCAATCACGACTGGTGGTACGACATCACGGGCGTGCGCGACGCGCTGCGTCACGTCGGCATCCCGGCGCTGCAGAACGAGGCGGTGCTGCTCGACGCGCCGGGTGGCAAGGTCTGGCTCGCCGGGCTCGGCGACCAGCTCGCCCATTACGTTTCACCGGGTGTCTTCCGTGGCGTCGACGATCTGCCGGGTACATTGCAGCGCCTCACCACCGACGATCCGGCGATCCTGCTGGTGCACGAGCCGGACATCTTCGTTGACGTGCCGGACCGCGTGTCGCTGACGCTCGCCGGCCACACCCACGGCGGCCAGATCCGTTTTCCCTTGATGGCGCCGACCTGGGTGCCGTCGGCCTACGGCGCGCGCTTCGCCTACGGCCATATCGTCGAGCGCGACCGGCACATGATCGTCTCCGGCGGGCTCGGTTGCTCCAAGGTGCCGCTGCGCCTCGGCGTGCCGCCGGAAATCGTGCGCGTGACGCTGGGCGCTTGACCTCGGGAATCAAAAACGGCGCCGGATATCGCCGGCGCCGTTCGAAACTCAGCTTCGCGCGCGAGCGCGCCTACATGCCCGGCGCATCGCCGCGCGACGCGACGGCGAAGGGCGAAAAGCCCTTGTGCGACTTCAGTACCACCACCACCGTGCCCAGCTTGACGTGCTTGTACAGGTCGATGACGTCCTCGTTGGTCATGCGGATGCAGCCCGAGGAGATCGCCTGGCCGATGTATTCCGGCTGGTTGGTGCCGTGGATGCGGAACAGCGTGTCCTTGTTGCCCTGGAAGAGATACATCGCCCGCGCGCCCATGGGGTTCTGCGGTCCGGGGCCGACATAGCGCGGCACGTCCAGGCGCGCGATTTCGCCCGCCGTCGGCGTCCAGGACGGCCATTCGGTCATGCGGCCGACCCGCGCCACGCCCGACCAGTCCATGCCCTGCTGGCCCACGGCGACGCCGTAGCGGATCGCCTTGCCCTTGGGCAGCACGTAATAGAGGAAGCGGTGGTCGGTATCGACGACGATGGTGCCCGGCTGTTCCTTGCGCTGGAAATCGACGATGTGGCGCTGGTAGGTCTGCGGGACCGTGACCTTGACGTAGGGCGCCGCCGCCAGCAGCTTCTTGTCGCGCGCCGTGAAATGGGCGTCCGTCACCGGCGACAGCGTCGCCTGCATGCAGCCGCCGAGCAGCATGCCGGCGCCAACGAGAACGACGAGTAAACCCCGCCTTGCCATTTGACTTCCTCTTTCCCAAAGGCGCCAAGCGCGCCCAGCCTGCCTGCGAAAACGCCTGTTAGGCAATTAACCGAAAAGCCTGCGCCGGCGCCACGGAATCTGTTGCGTCCTCGCCAAGCGGCTGTGGACCTGTTGCAGGAATGCCGCAGCGGTTTACGCCGGTTTTAGGTTCGCCCCAGGGGTCATTCCTTGGCCGCCCGCTGCCGGCACGAAAAGGAGAGTGCCGCCAATACGTTAACGGACGGTTTACCATGACGGGCGGAATCATGATCGAAATCAACGCCATGCCGGCAGAACGCGCGAAAATGATCATCAAAAGGCGGAAGAGGGCGCGCAATTCCGCCTCAGTTTGCCACAAGATGGTGCGCCCGAAGACCCGGGGACGAGGCACGGCAAGCCTCGGGGACATCGCAAAAATGTCTGGAGAGGGAAGACGATGAAGACGGTCAAGGCGCCAGGGCAGCGCCAGCAGGGTCAGAGCCAGGAGCCGCAGAATCAGTTCGGCGATCTGGACCGGCGTTACGGCAAGATCGGCATTTCGGCGGTGGCCGGCGCGGTGGGACACAAGGGCGGGCGGCGCGAATCCGACACCCCCCGCCGCCGTTACGTCCAGCCCGATTCCGACTGATCGCGTGAGCGTTTCCAGGCGAAGTGGGAACCGGTTCGCCGTCCGGAAACGCGACCAGTGCAAGCGCGTTTCCAGGCGAAGTGGGAACCGGTTCGCCGTCCGGAAACGCGAAGAGATGAAAAACTTGCGGCACCCGTGAGCGTGTGCAAGCGAGCGCCTCGTTCCGCAAAGCCCTGATCGATCCAGGGCGCCGGGTGCTTGGCGCTTGGCCGCGCGGCCGCGTCATGACAGGCTTCACCGTGTAAAGAATTGGTGAGGCTCCATGCTTTCGGTCTATACCCCGCGCGGCGCCAGCCTCGAACGCGTCACGGTCGAATCCGGCCAACCGCTGCCCGAGGGCGCGGTGTGGCTCGACCTGATCCGGCCGACCGCGCAGGAAGACAGCACCATCGCGCACGCCCTCGGCATCGAACTGCCGACCCGCGAGGAGATGCAGGAGATCGAGATCTCCAGCCGGCTCTACATCGAGAACGGCGCGCGCTTCATGACCGCGACGCTGATGAGCCACTCCGAGACCCCGGCGCCGAAGGCGACGCCGGTCACCTTCATCCTCGCCGGTCACCGGCTCGCCACCGTGCGCTACGACGAGCCGCGCCCCTTCGCTATCGTCGGGCACAAGCTGGCGCGCAGTTGCTCGCCGCATATCACCGGCGAGATCGTGCTGATGGAACTGCTCGACGCCATCATCGACCGCGCCGCCGACATCCTCGAGCACATCGGCGCCGAGATCGATCAGCTCTCGCACGCCATTCTGGAACCGGAAGCGGGCGCCCGGCCGATATCCCACCAGGACGTGCTCAGGGAGCTCGGCCGCAAGGGTGACTTCACGTCCAAGGTGCGCGAGAGCCTGGTCTCGGTCGGCCGGCTGCTCTTGTTCCTCGCCAACGAATCCGAGGGCCTGAAGTGGACCAAGGACAAGCGCGCGCAATTGAAGTCGATGCAGCGCGACGTCACGTCCCTGACGGACCACGCCAGCTACATCACCAGCAAGGTGACGTTCCTGCTCGACGCCATGCTGGGCGTGGTCAACATCCAGCAGAACAATATCATCAAGATATTCTCGGTCGCCGCGGTGGTGTTGATGCCGCCGACCTTGATCGCCTCGATCTACGGCATGAACTTCAAGCACATGCCGGAGCTCGACGCGCACTACGCCTATCCGATCACGCTCGTCGCCATGGTGGCGGCGGCGATCCTGCCGTACATGTTTTTCAAGTGGAAGAAGTGGTTGTGAGGTCAGGCGCCGAGCGCGCGGCTCGCTCACTTCCCTCGCCCCGCGCAGCGGGGAGAGGGTGGCGCATGCGGAGGGAATCCGAGCATGCGCCGGGTGAGGGGCGAGCACCGCATTGAGCCGGTCATCGCCGGGCAAAGGGCGCGTTAGCGCCCGTCTCGAAGGATGAAGGCGGTCTCATGATGCAAGGCGCGCTCTTCGAGCGCTCCTCAGCATGAGGCGGGGATCGGATCGTCGCTCGGATGAAGCGCGGCGAAATCAGGGAAGGTGGCCCCGGCTTTCGCTGGCGCTCAAGTCGGATGATGCGTGCCGGCGACGCGACGAAGAAATTCGCGAAGGTCCGAGTTGGGCCAGTAACGGACTTGGCGCGCTGTCGCTAGGTGCTCGGGCGGGCCGCCGGGTCGGTCCGGCAAAGCGCTGGCGCGGTTCGCGAAATACGCTACTCCGAAACGCCAGCAGAGGAGACCGTCAGTGGTCTGTCCGTGGCTCAAGTTCAAATTTCTGCCAGTCCGGCTTTACGCCTAGAGCCAGAAAACTTTGGATCAGCACGACGTAAATTTGTGAGCATTCGTTTACAGTTGCTTCAAGATCGGCGCGGTCTTTCGAATCCATGCTGCCGCCATGTGTAGCCCTGCTTCTGAGGCTGTACATATGATTTAGCTTCCCGCGACGCGTCTGCCGAACCCGGAGACCGCCGCCGATCATTTGACTGGACCGAACCGCGACCTTCCAGCTCGCGGGAGCATTATCGCCCCTCCCGCCGCCCACGGCGATTTCGAACGCCAGAGCAAGATCGAGCACCCGGTCTACAAACTGATGGCGGCACTTGCTGAGCACGAACCGGTCAATGGAGCGCGCGAGGCTCGACCGCGTGTCGCCAGGAAGCTTACTATATGCTTCCCAGTTTTGCTTGATCCTCTGGGCGTCGACGGGCGCCGCCACGTGGATGCGTGGCATGATCTCCGGAAGTATCCACTCGGGCCACTTATCCCGCTCTGAGAACTCAAGCTCGCGGTTCTCGTAATCGACCCAGGTGCATAGTGCCAATGGGTGGCCGGTAGTCGCTGCCTGGATGAAGCCCCAAAATTCCTTCGCGATCATCTGCCGGTCGTAGACCTGTCCGAAGCAATAGCCGTATTCGCTTATGAACGACAAGTCAGGGATCGTCAGTTCGAACGCGCCCCCCGGGGCGCCGTAATGCGTTGGAGATAGCCATAGGTCTTGTCCCGCGTTATCTTTTGCCCGGTCCAAAATCCGGCTCTTATTGAACGTATCTGGCAGCGCGCTAAACGGTAGCACGCGCATCTCGTCCGATATCTTGACCACTTCTTTGACGGAGACGCCCCAGATCGCGACCCGAAGGTGGGCTTTCGCTTTTTGCGTGGTCAGGAGTTGGATGAGCCAATCGGCTGCAAACGGCAAATCCTCGACCCACTTGGTCCCGTCCCAATGATTTCGCTTGTCAAAAAATCTCGGCGCCAATAGCGACGACGTTATAATCGGCGCGGAGGAGCCGTTGAACAGGATGTTGCCTGCCACGGCCCTATAGACTTCGCAGCGGTCAATGGCCAAGGCCAGCTCATCGATAATGCCTTTCGGCGTCGAACTCAATAGCGACGGCCTCGGACGGATCTTCTTGAAAGCGTCGTCTGCGTGCTCGATAGCCGCGACGAGAATTTCACGGTCCTTTTTGTGAGGCAAGTCGTCCTCCGTTCGTCCATGCAATATGATCCGTTTGTCCCGTCAAATACATGATTGTGTAGCATAATTGATAAGGCCGCTCACTGTCCTTGGAAGCTGTTCAACTACAGCGGTCCATCGCGGAGATTGGCCGACATCCGCTTCGGGTCATAGCCACAAATGCGCAGCGGCCATCCTGCGAGATGGCGCTTCGCGCCGCCGCAGGATGAGGCGGGATCGTCGCTCGGGTGAAGCGCAGCGAAATCCGGGGAAGCCGTTCCCGGGTTTCGCTTTGCTCCACCCGGGCTACAAATTTTTTGCGCGCCGTCGCCCAAGCCCTTGAAATCGCACAAAACAAAAACTTATCCCCGCTCACTTCCGCGCCCTTATCATCCTCCGCGTCCGGTTCAACTGAGGGCGTCGTCGCGAGACGTCACGATGATGGAGCCGCCTTAACGGGGCCGATATCGGGGTAACCCGGCATCGGCGATGCGGCGCCCGCGGGCGGGATTCGTAACCCCGTCCCCGGGAGGCCCTGGCCAAGCCGTCCGCCGGCACGACGACCGGCTGCCTTCAATGGCTGCACGCGGCGGCGACGAAGGGCGGCGGAAGCTGCCCGGATCGGGGACCCGGCTCGGGTCCCGTCGCAGCCCGGAAGCACGGCGCCAGGGACAGAAATCGCCGCTTGTGGCGCGCCGAGAGGCGCCACGCCTTCGCGAGAAGGCGTGCACATAAGAAATGGCCGCGCCGATCGGCGCGCCATCCCCTCTCATGTTTCGAGAGGGGGAAGAGAGAAGGGGAATACGGGCGAACCCGGCGCCCGATAAAGAATACGGGCGGCGGAGCTGTGGCGCGATGTACCTCGCAGGAGTAAAGAGCCAGTGTGCAGGAGCGTGCGGCATGCGCGACTTCGCTCGCCCCGCGATGCGGGGAGAGCGGTGCGTTTGCGAGGAATCGAGCGTCGCGCGCAGAAGAAGAGCGCTGTTTGACGACGAGGGTGAGGCCCCGCACCCGCTTGCATGCGCGCTTATCGCTCGATGCTCTACCCTCGCCCCGCAAGCGGCGGAGAGCGAAGCAAGCGCCTCGCACTAAACATGCTGCCCGCCGTTAATGTGGATTTCCGCGCCGTTCACGTAGCTCGACGTCTCCGTGCACAGCACGTAGACGATCTTGGCCACCTCGTCGGGCGTGCCGAGGCGCTGCATCGGGATCTGCGCGACGATCTTCTCGGTGCCCGGCGACAAAATGGCGGTGTCGATCTCGCCCGGCGCGATGGCGTTGACGCGGATGCCGAGGCGGCCGAAGTCGAAGGCCATCTCGCGCGTGAGCGAGGCCAGCGCCGCCTTCGAGGTGGCGTAGGCCGCGCCGGCGAACGGATGCACGCGCGAGCCGGCGATCGAGGTCACGTTCACCACCGAGCCCTTGGCCGCCTGCAACTGATCGATCAGCCCGCGCGCCAGCATGATGGGCGCGAAGAAGTTGACCTGGAACACCTGGTGCCACACCTCCGTGGCGGTCTCGATCGAGCCCATGCGGCTGCCGACTTCGCCCTTGGGCGAGATCGCCGCGTTGTTGACCAGCGCATGCAACTCGTTGCCGTCGAGCCGCCGCTTGATCTCCTCGATCGCCGCCACGGTGTTGGCTTCGTCGGCGAGGTCGACCTGGATGTGATCTTCGGGGCCGGCGTCCCACGGGCAGTTCTCGGGAAACGGATGGCGCGAGCAGGTGATCACCCGCCAGCCGGCGGCGGAAAAGCGCTTCACCGTGGCGTGCCCGATGCCGCGGCTGGCGCCGGTGAGCAGCAGGGTTCGGCGCGGTTGGTTGGTCTGCGTGTTCGGCATGGTCGGTTGCGTCTTGCCCAATTTATCGATTTGCGCATGATCTTATCCGAAAACCGGTTCCCACTTTTCGGGATCATGCGCGAATGTCACGGATAAAGCCGCGTCTTGGTCCAGGCGTCTCGCCGGCGCGGCGCGGGTGAATTCGATGCGGTCGTGCAGGCGGAACGGCCGCTCGTGCCAGAACTCGATTCGCACCGGCACGACGCGATAGCCCGACCAGTAGGGCGGCCGCGGCACGGTGCCGAGCGCGTATTTGGCCGCGTAAAGCGCGATCGCCTTCTCGAAGGCGAGGCGGCTTTCCAGCGGCCGCGACTGCTGGCTGGCCCAGGCGCCGATCTGCGACTGCTTGGCGCGCGAGGCGAAATAGTCATCGGCCTCCGCCTCGCTCACGGGCTGCACGGTGCCGCGCACGCGCACCTGGCGATTCGACGATTTCCAGTGAAAGACGAGCGCCGCCTTCGCCTGCGCGTCCAACTCCTGCCCCTTTTGGCTGTCCTTGTTGGTGTAGAAAACGAATCCGTGCTCGTCGAAGCCCTTCAGCAGCACCATGCGGGCGTCAGGCATGCCGCTTGCATCGACGGTGGCGAGCGTCATGGCCGTGGGGTCGCGCGGTTCCGCGCCCGTGGCGTCCTGGAGCCAGGCCGCGAACAGCCGAAACGGCTCGTCGGCGGCCGTAAAATCACCAGACGTTAACCAAGATGGGTGTTCTATTGAGGCCGTGTCCGACATTCGCAGGCTCTGGAGTGTTCGCGTGACCCGGGGTTCTACCCGTCAGTTCCATCGCTGCCTATATAATGGATGCCGAGGCCTGCGCCTATGGCGGGGCGGCGCCATTGTCGGCCTGTCGGTCATGGCGCTGGCGAGCGGCGGCTGCAGCATGTCCTACCAGCTCAATTCCTACGATTTCGGCTCGCTGCTCGGCGGCGGTCACAAGGCCGACACGGCCGACATCACGGGCTCGATCGGGCGGCGCCCGGAGAGCAAGAGCAAGTCCGCCGCCGCCAGGCTGCCGCCCGACGGCGATCTCGCCTACGCCAAGGTTGCCGTCGCCAAGGTCCTGGCGCTCGGGCGCAAATACGCAAGCCTGCCCTGGGAAAATCCCGCCACCGGCGCGCGCGGCACCATCACCCCGATCACCGCCGCCTATGCCGGCGACAACGGCCAGACCTGCCGCGACTTCCTGGCGAGCTACATCAAGGGCAGCCTGCAGTCCTGGCTGCAGGGCGAGGCCTGCAAGCACCACACCGGCCCCTGGGTGGTGCGCTCCATGAAGCCGTGGACGAGCTCCTGAGCGTTCTAAACGCATCGTGCTCTATCTGACATAACCAGCCTCGGCAACGGCCCGCAATTGAATTAAGGCGGCCGGAACCCCACATTACGATTGAAACATCGCTGACCTCTGGCCCGACATCCTGCGGCCGGGGCACCATCGCGGAGACCAGGAACACATGCGCGACCCCTACGACGTTCTGGGGGTGTCGAAGAGTGCGAGCGAGGCGGAGATCAAGAGCGCCTACCGCAAGCTCGCCAAGAAGCATCACCCGGACGCCAACAAGCACGACCCCAAGGCGGCCACCCGCTTTGCCGAGCTCAACGCCGCCTACGAAATCGTCGGCGACGATGAGAAGCGCAAGGCGTTCGACCGCGGCGAGATCGATGCCGAGGGCAAGCCGCGCTTCCAGGGCTTCGAAGGCTTCGGCGCGGGCGCCCATCCGGGCGCCGGCGGCTTCCAGCGCGGCCCGGGCGGTGCCGGTTTCGAAAGCTTCCATTTCGGCCCCGACGGTTTCCAGCGCGCCGGTGGTGCCGGTGGTGCCGGTGGCTTCCGCGGTGGCGGCGGCGGCGGTTTCGAGGACATCCTGCGCGGCATGTTCGGCGGCGGTGCCCGTGGCGGCGGCGCGCATTTCGAGCCGGAGGACTTCGGGCCCCCGCCTTCGGGGCAGGACCTGCTCGCGTCGATCACCATCAACCTGCCGGAGGCCGCCAAGGGCACCACCGCCCGGGTGCACCTGCCCACCGGCAAGGACATCGAGGTCAAGATTCCGGCCGGCATTACCAGCGGCCAGCAGATCCGCCTGAAAGGGCAGGGCTGGCCGAGCGCCCAGGGCAAGCCGGGCGATGCGATGATCACGGTCAACGTCGCCGCCCACCCGCTGTTCAAGCCGGAGGGCCACGACCTGCGCCTCGAGCTGCCGATCACGCTCTACGAAGCGGTGCTCGGCGGCAAGGTGCGGGTGCCGACGCTCGCCGGCGCCGTGGAACTGGCGATCCCCCCCGGCACCAGCTCGGGCCGCACCTTCCGCCTCAAGGGCAAGGGCCTCAAGGGCAAGGAAAAGGGCAAGGCCGTCACCGGCGACCTGCTCGCGACCGCGCGGGTCGTGCTGCCGGAGAAGGCCGACGACGAGTTGAAGGCGATGATGAAGAAGCTGCGCGACGAGAGCCCCTACGATCCGCGCAAGGATCTGGGCTGATCGCGGCGCGTCTCGCGCGCGCCGTCGCGGATGCCTCCGCCCCCCGCCCAAACGTCCGTCCGGGCCTGAATTAACAGCGCTAACGACCGGTTTGCGGGACCTTGCTTGATGGCCCCAGGGCCCTGTGCCATAGGAAGCGGCCGGCGCGAAGCCGGCTGGTCCGAGGGCGGAAATGGCTGAAAATGCGGGTTTGATGCGCGGCAAACGCGGGCTGATCATGGGCGTTGCCAACAACCGCTCCATCGCCTGGGGCGTCGCGCGCGCCTGCCGCGACCACGGGGCCGACCTCGCCTTCACCTACCAGGGCGAGGCGCTCAAGCGCCGCGTCGAGCCGCTGGCCGAGGAGGTCGACGGGCTGGTGGTCGGCCACTGCGACGTCACCGAGCCGGCGACCCTCGACGCCGTGTTCGGCGCCGTCGAGCAGGCCTGGGGCTCGCTCGATTTCGTGCTGCACGCCATCGCCTTCTCCGACAAGGACGAGCTCGACGGCCGCTACGTCGACACCAGCGCCGACAACTTCAGCAAGACCATGCTGGTGAGCTGCTATTCGTTCACCGCGGTCGCCCAGCGCGCCGAGAAGCTGATGACCAACGGCGGCTCGCTGCTGACGCTCACCTATTACGGCGCCGAGAAATGGATGCCGCACTACAACGTCATGGGGCTCGCCAAGGCCGCGCTCGAGTGCTCGGTGCGCTACATGGCGGCCGATCTCGGCGAGAAGAACATCCGCGTCAACGCCATCTCGGCCGGGCCGCTGAAGACGCTGGCCGCCGCCGGCATCGGCGACTTCCGCTATATCCTGAAGTGGAACGAGTACAACGCGCCGCTGCGTCGGAACGTGACGCTGGAGGACGTCGGCAAGACCGGGGTCTATCTGCTCTCCGACATGGCGAGCGGCGTTACCGGCGAGATTCATCACGTCGACGCCGGCTACCACATCGTCGGCATGAAGCACCCCGACGCCCCCGATATCGCGGTCAAGGAATAGGGCGGGCTTTAAGAGCCCGGACGCCGGCCCCGCGAATATCCATCAGGGTCCAGCATGGCGCTTCCGTCGTCACGGCCCGGCACGGCCGAAACGCCTTCAATCGGAAGGACATGCGGAAGAACATGGCGACCTGTCCCCGCAGGTCGGTGCGTGTCGCTGCCGACGTTAACCGTTAGCAAACCATAAACGGTTTGGCTGTTTACTCCGGGTTGGATCCGATTCGATCTTACAACCCGAGGGAACGGCTATGTTTCGCACCGCTATTGCTATCGCCGCGGGTCTGGCATCGCTCTTTATCATTCGCGCCTTCGCAGGCCGCGGATCTCGCGCCGATTGCGCCGGCGCCCGCCTACAAGGCGCCGCCCCCGCCGGCGTTCGTCGAACCGGTCACGACCTGGCAGGGCCTCTATGGCGGCATCAACGCCGGCTACGGCTTTGGCTCGTCGACGGTGTCGAGCGCGACCGGCGCCGACGGCAGTGTCAGCCCGGCCGGGGCGCTCGGCGGCGTTCAGCTCGGCTACAACAGCCGGTTCGGCAGTTTCGTTTTCGGCGCCGAAGGCGACATCGATTACAGCTGGATGAAGGACACCAACACCTCGGCCGCCTGCACGAACTGCGAGGTCCGCAACCATTACGTCGCCACCTTCCGCGGCCGCGCCGGTTACGCCATGGGCAACTGGCTGCCCTACGTCACCGGCGGCGGCGCCCTCGGCGACATTCAGATTTCGACCGCGTCGGGCGGCAGCCAGGCCATCAACAAGCTGGGCTGGACGGTCGGGGCCGGCGTCGAATACGACTTGGCGGCGTCGCCCTGGTCGGTGAAGCTCGAATACCTCTATGCCGATCTCGGCTCGGCGACCTGCGACGCCAGCCATTGCGGCGTGGCGACGAACGCCGACCTGAAAGCCAATCTGGTGCGCGCCGGCCTGAACTATCATTTCTAGTGGAGCGAATTTGACATTTGACATCCATTTGCTGCAATTCGCTCATCAAATGTCAAATTCAAAGCTCCACTAGAATTCAGCAGTTGCTAGTGGTCCTTTGCTTCCGAGATTTGCTCGGGAGCTAGCGGCAACGGGATGCAAATGTCGGAAGCGGACCACTAGCGCGTAGCGCGCGGTGTCGCGTCGCGCTACAAGGTCGTCAACGTTTTACACTTGGCGGCCTTGGCCCAATGCCCGCACCCGTCCTCTATTATCTCCGCCACGGCGAGACCGACTGGAATGTCGAAGCGCGCCTGCAGGGCCGCCAGGACATCCCGCTCAACGCGCGCGGCCGCGCACAGGCAACGCATTGTGGCGAGGTGTTGCGCGATCTGCTCGCGCGCGACGGCATCGATCCGGCCGGCCTTGACTACGTCTCGAGCCCGCTCGGCCGCGCGCGTCAGACCATGCAATTGGCGCGCGCCGGCCTGGGTCTCGGTCCGGACGGCTATCGGCTCCTCGACGAATTGACCGAGATTTCCTTCGGCGCCTGGGAGGGCAACACCATCGCGGAAATGCGCGCGCGCGACCCGGCAGGTGTCGAGGCGCGCGAGCACGACAAGTGGCACTTCCTGCCGCCCGGCGGCGAGAGCTACGAAGCCGTGTCGGCGCGCATGCGCGACTGGTACCTGGGCCTCGCGTGCGACACCGTGGCGACCGCCCATGGCGGTACCGCGCGCGGGCTGATGGCCGCGCTCGGCATCGCCAAGCCGGCGGCGGCCCCGATGATCGATATCGAGCAGGGCGTGGTTTATGTGTTCAAGGGCGAGAACGCTGACGCGCTATGCTTGATTTTCGTTTGTCCCCGCGCAGGCGAGCGCCTTTACACTAAGGAACGGGGCGATTTGACCCCGGTAGGGCCGCAGGGTACGAACCGGCCATGTCCTTCAATACCTTCGGCCACATGTTCCGCTTCACCAGCTTCGGCGAAAGCCACGGGGCGGGGATCGGCTGCGTGGTCGACGGCTGCCCGCCGCGCATTCCGCTTGAGGCCGCCGACATTCAGGCCGAGCTCGACCGCCGCCGGCCCGGCCAGTCGCGCTTCACCACCCAGCGCCAGGAGCCGGACGCGGTGAAGATCATGTCCGGCGTGTTCACGGACGAAGCGACGGGCAAGCAGGTCACCACCGGCACGCCGATCATGTTGCTGATCGAGAACGTCGACCAGCGCTCCAAGGACTATTCGGCGATCAAGGACACCTACCGCCCCGGCCACGCCGGCTACACCTACGACGTTAAATACGGAATCTACGATTATCGCGGCGGCGGCCGCGCCAGCGCGCGCGAGACCGCCGCGCGGGTGGCCGCGGGCGCGGTCGCGCGCAAGATCGTGCCCGGCATGACCGTTCGTGCGGCGCTGGTGCAGATGGGCCCGCACAAGATCGACCGTGCGCGCTGGGACTGGAACGAGGTCCACAACAATCCGTTCTTCTGCCCCGACCCGGTGCAGGGCAAGTTCTTCGAGGACTATCTCGACGGCATCCGCAAAGCGGGCTCGTCCATCGGCGCGGTGATCGAAGTCGTCGCCGACGGCGTGCCGGCGGGGCTGGGCGCGCCGGTCTACGCCAAGCTCGACGCCGATCTGGCGTCCGCGCTCATGGGCATCAACGCGGTCAAGGGCGTGGAGATCGGCGACGGCTTCGAAACCGCCGAACTGCGCGGCGAGGACAACGCCGACGAGATGCGCGTCGGCAACGACGGCAAGCCGCTGTTCCTGTCCAACCACGCCGGCGGCGTTCTCGGCGGCATCTCGACCGGCCAGCCAATCGTCGCGCGTTTCGCGGTCAAGCCGACCTCGTCGATCCTGACGCCGCGCAAGACCGTCGATCGCCACGGCAACGACACCGAGGTGATGACCAAGGGCCGCCACGACCCCTGCGTCGGCATCCGCGCGGTGCCGGTCGCCGAGGCCATGGTGGCGTGCGTCCTGGCCGATCACTATCTGATGCATCGCGGCCAGATGGGCGCCAATGCCGGCGAGGGGACGGTATGGCCGTTCCCGTCCGGCGCGTAACACTTAATCCGAGGTAATCCGAGTGTCCGACACCCACGCCAAAGTCGATGCGGCGATCAAGGCCTTCGCCAAGGGCGAGATCGTCGTCGTCACCGACGACGACGATCGCGAGAACGAGGGCGACCTGTTCGTCGCCGCCTCGCTCTGCACGCCGGAGAAGATGGCCTTCATCATCCGCCATACCTCGGGCATCGTCTGCGCGCCGCTCGGCGCCGAGCTGGCGCGCCGGCTGCATCTCGATCCCATGGTGGCGGAAAACGACGCCCCGCTCGGCACCGCCTTCACGGTGACGGTGGACGTGCGCCACGGCCTCACCACCGGCATCTCGGCGGAAGAGCGCACCAATACCGTGCGCGCGCTCGCCAACGACAACAGCGGCGCCGCCGATTTCGTGCGCCCCGGTCACGTGTTTCCGCTGGTCGCGCGCCAGGGCGGGGTGCTGATGCGCTCCGGCCATACCGAAGCCTGCATCGACCTCTGCCGTTTGGCCGGCCTGCCGCCGGTCGGCGTGCTGTCTGAACTGATGAAGGATGACGGCACCGTGATGCGCGGGCCGGAGGTCGCCGCTTTCGCCGCGCAGCATAAGCTGGTGCAGGTCTCGATCGCCGACCTCATCGCCTATCGCCAGGTGCGCGACAAGCTGGTGGAGCGGGTCGGCGAATTCCATCTCGCCTCCGATATCGGCGAGCTCAAGGGCTACGCCTACGTTACGCCGTTCGACCGCGTGCACCACATGGCCTTCGTCTACGGCGATCTCGGCGACGGACAGAACGTGCCGGCGCGCCTGCATCGCGCCGACGTCATCGGCGACGTCTTCGGCGGCGCCGAGACGATCCGCGCCGCGCTCGCGCGCTTCAAGCGGGAAGGCCGCGGCGCCATCGTCTACCTGCGCGACGGCACCGCCGGCGTGCCGGTGGCGCAGATTCCGCAGGAGGGCGAGACCGGCACCGAGTCGGCCCGCTCGCAGCAGTGGCGCGAGATCGGCCTCGGCGCGCAGATACTGAAAGACCTCGGCATTTCCTCGATCCGGCTGCTCGCCTCCTCGAAGCGCACCTATGTCGGTTTGAGCGGTTTCGGCATAGAGATACTCGATACCGAGACGCTGGAAGGCTGACCGCGGTCGGCGCGCATCCCGCCTTTATTTGCCCGGCCCGGCGTGCCAGCATTCGGCTTCCCTTCCGGGGAGTCGAAAACATGGAATGGCATGGCCCCTTGAGGCTTGCTTGCGGCGCCTTTGTCGTCGCGGTTGCCGGCGGCCTGGTTTTCAGCGTCGCCGGTCAGGCGACGCCGCCCTTGCCCCAACTCGCCGACACACGCCCGAACGCCATTCCGGTCGACGTCGAATTGGTGCTGGCGGTCGACGTCTCGTTTTCCATGACTCGGCAAGAGCAGGTGCTGCAGCGCGACGGCTATCGCCTGGCGTTGACCTCCAAGGCGTTCCTGCAGGCGCTGCGCGGCGGCGCCTACGGCAAGATCGCCGTCATCTATGTCGAATGGGCCGGCCGGTTCGACCAGCACGTGGTCGTGCCCTGGCGGCTGATCGAAGGCCCGGAATCGGCCGACGCGGTCGCGGCCGAGCTCGGGCGTGCGCCCTATCAGCGCGCGGCACGCACCTCGATTTCGGCTGCCTTGAATTTCGCGCAAGGTCTGTTCGCCACCAGCGGTTACCGCGGCATGCGCCGAATAATCGATATCTCCGGCGACGGTCCCAACAACAGTGGCGGGCCAGTTGCGCCGATGCGCGATGTCGTCGTGACCAATGGCATCATCATCAACGGGCTGCCGCTGATGATCCACCATCCTTCCCGTGGCACGGACGATGCCGCCCATCTCGACTGGTACTACAAGGATTGCGTCACCGGCGGCGCCGGCTCATTTGTCGTTCCGGTGCGTGGGCCGGAGCAGTTTGTGCAGGCGACGCGAAGAAAGATGGTGCTGGAAGTCGCCGGACGCAGGCCAAAGGCGCGCGTGATCCGCGTGTCGGCCCGGCCCCCGCGCATCTCCTGCCTGTTGGGCGACATCTACCAACCCGGAGGCACGCCGTGAATGCGGTGAGGCCTGCTTGCCGCGCGCGCAGGGCCGCGCCTCCCGCCTTTATTTTGCCCCGGATGCCGTGCCAGCATTTTGATGTCCCTTCCGGGGAGTCGAAAGCATGGGGCGGCATGGTCTGTTGAGGCTTGCGAGCGGCGCCTTGGCCGCCGCGATTGTTGGCGGCCTGATTTTCGCTGCCGCCGGCCGGGCGGCGCCGCCGCTGCCCCGCCTTGCCGATACAAGGCCCAACGCCATTCCCGTCGACGTCGAGCTGGTGCTGGCGGTCGACGTCTCCTATTCCATGGATCCCGACGAACAGGCGCTGCAGCGCGAGGGCTATCGCCTGGCGCTGACCTCCAAGGAATTTCTGCAGGCGCTACGCGAGGGCGCCCACGGCAAGATCGCCATCACCTATGTCGAATGGGCCGGCCAGCACGACCAGCAGATCATCGTGCCCTGGCGGCTGATCGAGGGCCCGGAATCGGCCGACGCGGTCGCGGCCGAGATCGCGCGCGCGCCATACCGGCGCGCCTCGCGCACGTCGATTTCCGGCGGCTTGGCTTTCGCGCAAGGCCTGTTCGCCAGCAGCGGCTATCGCGGCCTGCGCCGCGTGATCGACGTTTCCGGCGACGGTCCCAACAACAGCGGCGCGCCGGTCGCGCCCATGCGCGACGCGATCGTCGCCAAGGGCATCGTCATCAACGGCCTGCCGCTGATGCTCAAGCGGCCCTATGGCGGGATGATGGATATCGCGCATCTCGACTGGTACTACGAGGACTGCGTCGTCGGCGGGCCCGGCTCCTTCGTCATTCCGGTGCGCGGGCGCGAGCAGTTCGTCGAGGCGACGCGCAACAAGCTGGTGCTGGAAGTCGCCGGGCGGCGGCCGCAAGCGCGGGTCATCCGCGCCGCCGCCCGGCACCCGCGCGTGTCCTGCCTGATCGGCGAGGCGCTGTGGCGACAGCGCTGGGGCTTTCCGGACATGCACTGATCAACGGACCAGCTTCGCCACGATCTCCACGTGATGCGAATAGCGGAACTGGTCGACCGGCGTGATCTCCTCGACGCGAAAGCCGCCATCGACCAAGATCCGCACATCGCGCGCGAAGGTGTTGGCGTTGCACGACACCGCGACGACGGTACGCACGGCGCTTTGCGCCAGCTCCCGCGCCTGGCGCTCGGCGCCCTGGCGCGGTGGATCGAACACGACGGCGTCGAAAACTTTCAATTCGCCAGCCATCAGCGGCCGGCGGAAGAGATCGCGCGCCGCCGCTTCGATCGGCTTCAGGCCGGCGGCGCCGGCGGCGCCTTTGTTCAAGGCACCGATCGCGTCCGCCTCGCTGTCGGCGGCAAAGACGCGCGCGCTTTCCGCCAAGCGCAGCGCAAACGTGCCGATGCCGGCGAAGAGATCGGCGACGCGCTTGGCCTTGCCGGCATAGCCGCTCACCAGCCGCGCCAGGGTTTCTTCGCCGCGCGCCGTCGCCTGCAGGAAGGCGCCCGGCGGCAGCGGCACCCGCGCGCGGCCGACGGTGACGAGCGGCTGCGCGTTCTGCACGACCAGCTCGCCGTGGCGGGTGAGGCGGGCGAGCTTGTGGGTCTGCGCGACGCGCGCCAGCGCCGCCATGCGCTCCGGCGTGAGCTTGCCCGAGCCGCGCACGTCGATATCGAGGCCGGTGTCGGTCGCGGTCGCCTGGATGTCGAGCGGCTTTTCGGTGACCTTGAGCACGTCGGCGATGGCCCAGGCTGATTGAATAGCCCCATTCAGCCCCGGCGCCAGAATGGGACAGGCGTCGATGGCGATGACGTGATGGGCGCGCGGCGCGGTAAAGCCGACCTCGAGCACGTCGTGGGTGCCGCGCCGGGCGTGCAGTACCGCGCGGCGGCGGCCGTCACCGTGGGCGTCGACCAGGGGCGTCAGCGGCGCCACAACGCCCTGCTGCTCCAGCGCCTCCGCGACCAGGCCGCGCTTCCACAAATGGTATTCGGCGAGCGACCAGTGCTGCAGTGCGCAGCCGCCGCACTGGCCGAAATGCTTGCAGATCGGCGTCGCGCGCTCGTGGCTCGGCTTGTCGATGTGCAGAAGATGGCGCCGGTCGGGATGGCCCGGTACGGGCTCGACCGTCACCGTCTCGCCCGGCAGCGCGTAGGGCACGTAGACGGTGCCAACGGGCGTTACCGCCACGCCGTCGCCGCGGTGGCCAATGCCGGTGATGGTGAGGTGTTCAGTCACGTGCTGCCCCCAGGAGAAATTCGATATTGCCGTCGCCGCCGGCGATGGGCGAGGGGATGATACCGGAAACCTGCCCGCCCAGTGAGGCGACAAAGGCGGCAATGTCGTCGCACACCGCTTGGCGCACGGCCTCGTCGCGCACGATGCCTTTCTTGAGCGCGTCGCGGCCGGCTTCGAACTGCGGCTTGATCAGCGCCACGAGCTGCGCCGGCGGCTTAAC
Organism: uncultured Pseudomonadota bacterium; assembly: GCA_963829755.1. Lineage (GTDB taxonomy): Bacteria > Pseudomonadota > Alphaproteobacteria > Rhizobiales > Xanthobacteraceae > Pseudolabrys. The sequence goes on from CAWHJV010000012.1 coordinate 275,209, forward strand.
AAGCGCGAGCGCGGCCGGCAGCACCTGCTTCAACGAAATGAAGCTGACGTCGACGGTGACCAGATCGGGCTTGGGATCGCGCGGCGCGAGCTTGCGGATATCTGTCGCCTCCAAAGAAACCACTTCGGGTCGCGCTTGCAGGCTTTCGTGCAATTGTCCGCGCCCGACATCGACCGCGTAGACGCGCGCCGCGCCGCGCTCCAGCAACACCTGCGTGAAGCCGCCGGTGGAGGCGCCCACATCGAGACAGACGCGCCCCTTCGGATCGAACCCGAAACGGTCGAGCGCAGCCACCAACTTCAATCCGCCGCGCGAGACATAAGGATGCGCCGGTGTCGCCTCGATAGCCGCATCCGTGGCGATTTCTTCGGATGCTTTCCGCACCGTCACGCCATTGGCGCTGACCAGGCCGGCGGCGATCGCGGCCTGCGCCTTGGCGCGGCTGTCGAACAGCCCGCGTTCGACCAGCAGACGATCGGCGCGCAGGCGAGGAGAGGTCGTCATTGCCACGTTTCCCTGGCGCAATGCGAACCGGCCCGGGACAGGCGCGTTACGCCAGCTTCACCGTCGCGTCGGCGACGTCCTTGCCGAGCGCCTCGAACACCTTGGCGACGATGCCCTTGGTGTCGAGGCCGGCGGCCGCGTACATGGCGGCGGGCGCATCCTGGTCGATGAAGGTGTCCGGCAGCGCCATGCTGCGCACCTTCAGGCCGCGGTCGAGCATGCCGTTGTCGGCCAGCGCCTGCAGCACGAAGGAGCCGAAGCCGCCGATCGAACCTTCCTCGATGGTGATCAGCACCTCGTGCTCGCGCGCAAGGCGCAGCAAGAGGTCCATGTCGAGCGGCTTGGCGAAGCGCGCGTCCGCCACCGTGGTCGAAAGCCCATAGGCGCCGAGCTCTTTCGCCGCGTTGAGGCATTCGGCGAGCCGTGTGCCGTAAGAGAACAGCGCCACCTTGCTGCCTTCGGCCAGCACCCGCCCCTTGCCGATTTCGAGCGGCACGCCTTCGTCCGGCATTGCCACGCCGCTGCCTTCGCCGCGCGGATAGCGCAGCGCGCTGGGCGCGTCGTCGATCGCCACTTGCGTCGCCACCATGTGCACCAGCTCGGCTTCGTCGGCCGCGGCCATCAGCACGAAGCCGGGCAGGCAGCCGAGATAGGCGACGTCGAAGGCGCCGGCATGGGTCGGCCCGTCGGCGCCGACGAGGCCGGCGCGGTCGAGCGCGAAGCGCACCGGCAGCTTCTGGATGGCGACGTCGTGCACCACCTGGTCGTAGCCGCGCTGCAGGAAGGTCGAATAGATCGCCGCGAACGGCTTGTAGCCTTCGGTGGCCAGCCCCGCGGCAAAGGTCACCGCGTGCTGCTCGGCGATGCCGACGTCGAAGAAGCGCTTGGGGAACTCCTTCTCGAACAGGTCGAGCCCGGTGCCGGACGGCATGGCCGCGCTGATGGCGACGATCTTGTCGTCCTTTTTGGCTTCCTTGACCAAGCTCTGCGCGAACACCTTGGTGTACTGCGGCGCCTTCGGCTGCGACTTCATCTGCGCGCCGGTGGCGACGTCGAACTTGACCACGCCGTGGTACTTGTCGGCGGAATTCTCCGCCGGCGCGTAGCCCTTGCCCTTCTGCGTGACGACGTGCACCAGGATCGGGCCGGTCTCGCTGTCGCGGGCGTTGCGCAGCACCGGCAGCAGATGGTCGATGTTGTGGCCGTCGATCGGCCCGACGTAATAGAAGCCGAGTTCCTCGAACAAGGTGCCGCCGGTCAGCATGCCGCGCGCATACTCCTCGGCACGCCCGGCTTTTTCCTCGATGAATTTCGGGAGATGGTGGGCGACCTGTTTGCCGAGCTCGCGCAGGGTCCGGTAGGTCTTGCCGGAGATGAGCCGCGCCAGATAGGCCGACATGGCGCCGACCGGCGGCGCGATCGACATCTCGTTGTCGTTGAGGATGACGATCAGCCGCTCGTCGCGGGCGCCGGCGTTGTTCATCGCTTCGTAGGCCATGCCGGCCGACATGGCGCCGTCGCCGATCACGGCGATGACGTTGTTCTGCTTGCCGGCGAGGTCGCGCGCCACCGCCATGCCGAGCGCGGCGGAAATCGAGGTGGAAGAGTGCGCGGTGCCGAACGGATCGTATTCGCTCTCCGCGCGCTTGGTGAATCCGGAAAGCCCGCCGCCCTGGCGGATGGTGCGGATGCGGTCGCGCCGGCCGGTGAGGATCTTGTGCGGATAGGCCTGATGGCCGACGTCCCAGATCAGCCGGTCATCGGGGGTATCGAATACGTAGTGCAGCGCCACCGTCAGCTCCACGACGCCGAGGCCGGCGCCGAGGTGGCCGCCGGTCTTGGCGACGGCGTCGATCATCTCCGCGCGCAATTCGTCGGCGAGCTGCTTGAGCTGCTCGGCGGAAAGGTTCTTCAGGTCGCAGGGAAACTGGACGCGGTCGAGCAGCGGGGTTTTGGACGGTTCGTGCAAAGCACACTCCGGAAATGGACGTCGCGGACGGCAAAGGGCAGGGGCGAGGCGCGGGCCGCGACGGGCGTCGTGCCACCGGTCGGAATCCCTCCATGGAACTCCCAAGCATAACCATAGAAAAGGCCGTTCGGGCAATTCCATGGCGGCAGAGGTGTTATTTTAGGGGGCGAGCGTTGCCCAGGGACATCCTGAGGGGTTGCTGCCGCTGGGCGCGCCGCCGTGGCGGTTGTACCGGTCGGCTTGGCCTTAGTCCACGTCGAGCGGCTCGCTGCCGGTCGGCTTGCCGGTGGCGTCGAGGGTGATCTTCTCCACCCGCGCCTCGGCCTGGCGCAGGAGCTCCTCGCAGCGCGCTTTCAACGCCTCGCCGCGCTCGTAGATCGCCACCGATTCCTCGAGCGGCACCTTGCCTTCCTCCAGCCGCTTGACGATCGTCTCCAGTTCCTCGATCGCCCGCTCGAAGGGCATCTTCTTGATATCGCTGTTATTGTCGGCCATCGCGCTCGTCCAGGGATTCGTTGGGGCCGACCATAGAGGGATCAGCGGTCGCGGCCAACCGCCCGCCGCCAGCGCCAGGCGCCGCCGGCCGCGATCAGGCCGCGCGGCAAGAGCCGTGGCAGCAGGGTGATGACCCGGTTCGGCTTGCCCGGCACCACGACGCGGTGGCCGGTCATCAGGCCCTGGTAGCCGGCGCGCGCCACCCGCTCTGCCGAGCGGGCGAGGAAGGCCGGGAAATAGCCGGGTGGGATGCCCGCGCGGTCGAAGAATTCGGTCTCGACCGGCCCGGGGCAGAGCGCGCAGACCTTCACACCTTCGCCGCCGAGTTCCTGGTGCAGCGCCTCGGTGAAGGAGACCACGTAGGCCTTGGCGGCGTGGTAGGCGGCCATGCCCGGCCCGGGCAGGAAGCCGGCGATGGAGGCGACGTTGAGGATGCCGCCCCGCTGGCCGGCGATGCTGTCGATAAAGCGCAGGGTGAGGTCGGTGAGGGCGCGCACGTCGAGGTCGATCAGCTTGAGTTGGTCCTCGGCCGGGATCTCGGCCGCCGCCCCGAAGGCGCCGAAGCCGGCATTGTTGACGAGGTACGATGGCGCGAGGCCGCGTTCGGCGAGCTCACGGCTGAGCGCCGCGATGCCTTCGGGCGTGGCGAGGTCGGCGGTGATGACTTGCGGCCGGGTATGACCGGCGGCGGCAATCTCGTCGGCAAGCACCTCGAGCGGCGCCTCGCGGCGCGCGGTCAGCACCACGCTGTGGCCGTGGCGGGCGAACTCGCGGGCGAGCGCGGCGCCGATGCCGGAGGAGGCGCCGGTGACCAGGCAGACGGGCTCAACGGGTGACATGCGCTGGTGCATGCTCGACAATCGCGATAAAGGCAAGGGCGCGTGATCTCGAAAAGTGGGAACCGGTTTTCGGACAAGATCACGCGCGGATAAAAAAGCAATCGTTCCGCAGAGACGTGAAAAACATGGCCGATCTGACCGACAAAATCGTTCTGGTGACCGGCGCGGGCGGCGCCATCGGCTCCGCCGTGGTCGCGGCCATCCGTTCAGCCGGCGGCAGCACGATCGCCACCGATCTGAAAGGTGGTGCCGGCATCGACGCCGAACTCGATGTCACCAGCGAAGCCGGCTGGCAGCGTCTCGCCGCCGATATCGAACGCGACCATGGCCGGCTCGACGGCCTGGTCAACGCCGCCGGCATCGCCAGCGTCGCCCATATCGAGAAAACCAGCTTCGAAGAATGGCGCCGCGTGCTGTCGGTCAATCTCGACGGCACTTTCCTCGGCTGCCAGGCCGCATTTCCGCTGTTGCGCAAAAAAGGTGGCGCGATCGTCAACTTGTCGTCAGTGCTCGGGCTGATCGGCAGCGCCAACCTGCCGGCCTATGGCGCCTCCAAGGGCGGCGTGTCGCTGCTGACCAAGTCGGTGGCGCTGCACGGCGCGCGCTACAAGCCGCCGGTGCGCTGCAACGCAGTGTGCCCCGCCTTCATCGAGGGCCCGATGGTTGACGGCATCGCAAGCGGCACGCGCGATCCGGCAACGGTGAAGCAGCGGCTGTCGAACGACATCCCGCTCGGCCGCCTCGGGGCGCCGGAGGAAGTCGCCAAGCTCATCGTCTATCTGCTGTCGGCGGATTCCGCTTTCATCACCGGCGCCGACGTGCCGATCGATGGCGGGCTGACGGCGCGGTGACTATTACCGTCATTCCGGGACACACCGAAGGTGTGGACCCGGAGGTGCCGTCCGGACTGTGGTTGGAATTCGGCGTGGCGCGATCTCCGGTAACATGAAGGTATCGGTTCAGGCTGCGAGGTCAATCGGCTGATCGATGGGCTTTGTGGCGAGCGTCTGCCAGCCGTCGACCTTGCGCATGTTGATCTGGCCGGAAGCGAGCAGTGCCCAGAACAACATCGCCGCGGTGTCGGCCGAGGGCAGCGCGGTCTGCGTCTTGATTCTTCGCTTGAACTCTTCGTGCAGCCGCTCGATGGCGTTGGTGGTGCGGACGCTGCGCCATTGGCTCGGCGGCAGACGCGTGAAGGTGAACAGCCGATCGCCGGCTTCCTCCAGGCTGTCGGCAACGGCGCGATGCTTGAGCCGCCATTTGCGGATGAAGGCCTTGCGGCGCGTTTCGATCTCCTGGCGCGTGGCGGCGTAGATCATGTCGGTGTAGTCGGCGGTGATCTCTTCGTGCAGGCGTTCGGGGGCGTGGGCGAGCAAGTTCCTGTGCTTGTGGACCGTGCAGCGCTGCACCGGGACGCGATCCCAGACGACGGCGATTGCCTTCTCCAGCCCCGACGCGCCGTCGACGATGAGGAACTCAGGCTTCCGCAGACCGCGCCGGATGAGATCGTCGAGCACCGCGCGCCAGGCCTCGGCGCTCTCGCCGCCCATGCTCTTGATCGCCAGCAACACCTTCTGACCGTCGGCGCGCACGCCGAGAACCACAAGCAGCGAGATGGACGTGGCCTTGCGGTCGAGCCGTACGCGAACGACGGTGCCGTCGAGAATCAGGCGAACGATCGGTTCGTCGGCCAGCGAGCGGGCGTTCCAAGCATCCCAGTCGCTCTTCACCTTGCGCCAGGTCCGGCTCACCGTGTCCTTGCCGACCGCGCCGCCAAACAGGGCACCCAGCGCGCGGCGCACGCGCCGGTGTTGGTGCCGGCCAGATAGCAGCCGGCGATCAGCGCGTCGGCGGCCAGCGTACGGCGCTGATAGGCCCGCAAGGCCTGGCTCTTCCACTCCGTCGTCTTGCCGTCGGGCGTGTTCAGCCGGGCGCGCGGCACGTCAATCTCGATCGGCCCGAAAGTGCCGGTCAGCGAGCGCCGCCGGCTGCCGTGGCGGTGGCCCGCAACGGCCGCTTTTTCTTCATTGCCGGCCTTCCGGCTTCGCCCGTAACGTGGGCGTGCCAGTGCATCGTCGAGCTCGCCGCGGATCAGCTCTTCGATGAATTCGCGGGCCCGAGCCCGCACCTCGGTCTCGATCGGATCAAACCAGTTGTCGAAAAGATCAACAGCCATCTCGGCTACAGGCTGCGAGGAATCAGGCTTCGTGCTAATGCTCGTCATGGCGTGGTCTCCTGTCCGGCGCTTCAACGCCGGGTGATTCGAGGTTGAACACCCCGGAGACTACGCCACCCTCATTTCCAACCAACTCCGCGACGGGACCGACCCGGAATCCATAGTCCCTGAGTATCGATTGATCGAAAGACAGGGGTTATGGATTCCGGGTTCGCTCGCTGGCGCTCGCGCCCCGGAATGACCGGATCGTTACCCCCGCATCAGCGCGATCACGTGCGCGGCGGCCGAGCGCGACAGGCCCTGCAGGTCGTAGCCGCCTTCCAGCATCGACACGATGCGCCCTTGCGCGCCGTCGTCGGCGATCTCCATCAGCTTCTGCGTGACCCAGGTGTAGTCCGCTTCCACCAGATTGAGGTTGGCGAGCGGATCGCGGGTGTGGGCGTCGAAGCCGGCCGAGATCACGATCAGGTCCGGCTTGAAGCCGTTGAGCCGCGGGAAGATGGCGGTCTCCATGGCCTCGCGGAAGGCGTCGCCGCCGTCGCCGGCCGATAGCGGCGCGTTGACGATGTTTTGGAACTCGCCGCGCTCGCTCGCCGCGCCCGTGCCGGGAAAAAGCGGCATCTCGTGAGTCGAGCAGTACATCACCGTCTTGTCCGACCAGAAGATGTCCTGCGAGCCGTTGCCGTGATGCACGTCGAAATCGACGATCGCCACCCGCTCGGCGCCGTGCTTGCGCTGCGCGTAGCGCGCCGCGATCGCCGCGCTGTTGAACAGGCAGAAGCCCATCGGCCGCGCGGTCTCGGCGTGATGGCCGGGCGGCCGCACGGCGACGAAGGCGTTCGCCACCTTGCCGGTCATCACCTCGTCCACGGCGAGCGCGCCGCCGCCGGCCGCGCGCAGCGCCGCCTCGAGGCTGCCGGCGGACATCGACGTGTCGGCGTCGATCTGCACCATGGTGCCCTCGTCGGGCGAGGCGTTGCGGATGGCGTCGACGTAGTCGACCGGGTGGCAGAGCGTGACGACGTCGGCCTCCGCCATTGGCGCCTGTTCCCGCGCCAGCGTCTGGAACCGCTCGTCCTCCAGCGTGCGCTCGACCACGCGCAGGCGGTCCGGCCGCTCCGGATGCCCCGGCGGGGTCTGGTGGTTCAGGCAGGCGGGATGGGTGACGTACAGGGTCGTGGACATGGGGCGAGTTGTAACGCGGGTGGAAGGGCCGGCGCAAACGCTTCTCAAGGCGAGCGAGAAAGCTATCCCTTCGCCGCCAAACTCACCCCCTTGGGCGGCGGCACATCGTCTGGCACGAAGAAGTCCGGCTGCAACGGCTGGCTGGGATTGGCGCGGTAGGCGTCGAAGTCGGTGACGCCTTCGCCCGCCAGGAAGGTGTCGTCGATCAGGAAATTCCCGGTGAAGTTCCTGTCCTTGCCGAAGATGCGATAGGCCGCGTCCGCGAGGATCTCGGGCGTGCGCGAGCGCCGCATCACCGCGTCGCCGCCGAGCAGGTTCTTGACGGCCGCGGTGGCGATGGTCGTGCGCGGCCACAGCGCGTTGACGGCGACCTTGCCGCTGAGCTCGCCGGCAAGCCCCAGCACCACCATGCTCATGCCGAACTTGGCCATCGAATAGGCCGTGTGGGGCGCGAACCATTTCTCCTTCATGTCGAGCGGCGGCGACAGCATCAGAATGTGCGGGTTGGCCGCCTTCGCGAGATGCGGAATGGCGTATTTGGACACCATGAAGGTGCCGCGTGCATTGATCTGATGCATCAGGTCGAACCGCTTCATGTCGGTCTGCGTCACCGGCGTGAGTTGAATGGCGCTGGCGTTGTTGACCACGATGTCGAGGCCGCCGAAATGCGCCGCGGTGCGGTCGAGCGCGGCTTTCACCGCTTCCTCGTCGCGCACGTCGACGCCGAGCGGCAGCGCCTTGCCGCCGGCCTGCTCGATCGCCGCCGCGGCGGTGTGGATGGTGCCTTCGAGCTTGGGGTGCGGCTCCACCGTCTTGGCGGCGATGGCGACGTTGGCGCCGTCGGCGGCCGCGCGCAGCGCGATCGCCAGCCCGATGCCGCGCGAGCCGCCGGTGATGAAGAGTGTCTTGCCCTTGAGCGACATGCGTGGCCTCGCCGAATTCCGCCGCGGTTCCGTTTGCTGAGCGACCTTAGCGGCAAATTCCCGCCGCCGTCAGCCCGCCGCGCCGCCGCCTGAAAAAAACCCGGCCAACTTATCCCCGCGCGTCCGGGCGGCCTTATCATCCGCGCGCCTTGCTCAGGCACCGGGCGCCGTCTCGAGGGCGCCCGGCACGCGGATCATGGCCGGTGCGCCGACAATGCGCGCCGCACGGTGGAGCGCCGGGAGGGCGCAGCCCGCTTGCAACACAGGCGGGCGCGCGCCTTCGCCGGGCGCGCGGGCGGGATGCGCCATCCCGCCCAAGGGGGCTTCGCCAGCCCCTGGCGCCCTCCCGGCGCTCCATGCCTCCTGCTTGGAGGACGGAAAAAGGGACATCGGCCTCCCCGGGGCCGTCAAAGAACACGGGCGATGGCGCGCGCCTTCTCGACATCGCACCGGAAATGCGCACGCGGGCTGGACCAAGTGCATGACAACAGACGGAATTTTCCCTGGACAACTCAGCCGGGCTTTTTTACCCATCGACAGGGGAGAACCGGATAGCATGCCGCAACCGCTGACGAGGCCTGGCTCGTTCGACGTGGCGCAGGCCTTCGCCCAGGCGCTGCAATTTCACGAGCGCGGGCTCATCGCCCAGGCCGAGCCGCTCTACGCGCAGGTGCTGGCGGCGCGTCCCGACCACGCCGACGCGCTGCAGATGATGGCGCTGGTCAAGCTCGCCAAGGGCCACGCGGCCGAGGCGCTCAATCTCGTCTCCGCCGCCATGCGCGTGCGCACGCCCTCGCCGAAGCTCTTGCTCAATCACGGACTGATCCTCAACGCGCTCGAGCGCCGCGAGGAGGCGCTGGAAAGCTTCGACCGCGCGCTCAAGCTGAAATCCAGGTTCGCCGAGGCGCACAACAACCGCGGCGCCGTGCTCATGGCGCTGCGCCGCACCGACGAGGCGCTCGACGCCTATCGCAAGGCGATCACGATCAAGCCGGATTACGCCGAGGCGCATTACAACCGCGGCAGCCTCTTGCGCACGCTCGGTCGCGCCGACGAGGCACTCGTGAGCCTCGACCGCGCGCTCGCGCTCAATCCGAAATACGTCAAGGCGCACAACAACCGCGGCGCCGTGCTGGAGGCGCTCGACAAGCTCGACGGCGCGTTGGCGAGCTACCAGCGCGCGCTCGACATCGACCCGGGCTTCGGCGAAGCGGCCGACAATCTCGGCCGCCTCCTGGTCCTGCTCGGCCGTTTCGACGAGGCGCGCGCCGCCTTCGAGCACCAGTTGCAGCACGACCCCGACAACGCCGAAGCCCATTACCGGCGCGGCACCGTGCTGGTCGAACTCAACCGCAACGACGAGGCGATCGCCGATTTCGAGCGGGCGCTGGCGCTTGAACCCGACTTTGCCGAAGCGCGCTTTGCCGAGTGCATGGCCGAACTGCCGATCGTCTATGAGATCCGCCGACGAAATACCGCGCCGGCGCGCGGCCTACGAACGCAAGCTGCGCGCGCTCGCCGACGACGTGGCGGCGGGCCGGCTCACCGGCGATCTCACCGCGGCGATCACGCCGCGCCAGCCGTTCCTGCTCGCCTACCAGGCGCGGAACGACCGCGAATTGCAGAGCCTCTACGGCGGCATGGTCTCGCACATCGTGTCGCGCGAATTCCCGGCCGTCGACATGCCGCGGCCGCCCGCGCCGGACGAGCCGCTGCGCATCGGCGTGGTCAGCGGCTTCTTCTATCTGCATTCCAACTGGAAGATCCCGATCAAGGGCTGGCTCAGCCAGCTCGACCGCTCGCGCTTCCGCATCTACGGCTACTATTCCGGCACGGTGCGCGATGCCGAGACCGATCTCGCCGAGGACATCTGCGACCGCTTCGTCCAGCGCACCATGGACGTCGAGGGCTGGCGCCGCGAGATCCTGCGCGACGCCCCGCACGCGCTGATCTATCCCGGGCTGTTGATGGACACGGTGTCGGTGCAACTCGCGGCGCAACGCCTGGCGCCGGTGCAGTGCACCTCCTGGGGTCATCCGGAAACGAGCGGCATCGCCAATCTCGACTACTTCCTGTCGAGCGACCTGATGGAGCCGCCGGGCGCCGAGGCGCTCTACACCGAGAAGCTGGTGCGGCTGCCGAACCTGTCGATCTACTACGAGCCGGTCGATCTCGGCGCGATCGAGTCGAGCCGCGCGCAGCGCGGGCTTCGCACCGACGCTACCGTGTTCTGGTGCGGGCAGTCGCTCTACAAGTACCTGCCGCAGCACGACGACGTGTTCGCGCGCATCGCCAGCGAGGCGCCGCAAAGCCAGTTCGTCTTCATCAAGCACCACGGCGGCCCGCGCGTCACCGAGGTATTCCAGCAGCGGCTGACGTCTGCGTTTGCGGCGCGCGGCCTCGACATGGAGCGCCACTGCGTATTCCTCGACCGGCTGAGCCAGAGCGAGTTCGCCGGCGTCATCGGCCTGTGCGACGTGTTCCTCGACAGCCTGGACTGGTCGGGCTGCAACTCGGCGATCGAGAGCCTGCCGCACGCGCTGCCGATCGTCACGCTGCCGGGCGCCTTCATGCGCGGGCGCCACAGCGCCGCGCTTCTCGAGATGATGGGCGTGACCGAAACGATCGCCCGCGACCGCGACGACTACGTGGCCATCGCCGCCCGGCTCGCCAACGCGCCGGACGAGCGGCTCAAGATCAGCAACCGCATGGGCGCCGCCAAGGACAAGATCTACCGCGACCGCGCCTGCGTCACCGCGCTGGAGGATTTCCTGGAAGAGGCGGTGCGGGGGTAGTCACCTGTCATTCCGGGTTCGCGCCTTTGGCGCGCCCCGGAATGACAAGAATTCTTATTCCGCCAGCGCCGCATCCGCCTGCAGAATGCTGTCGGCGCCCGCGGTAACGCTCATCTCCAGGCCGGGCGCCTGCACCGCCACGTTCTCGGCGAAGAAGCGCGCCAGCGCCGTGCGGCCGGCATCGTCGCCACCGTCGCGTAGCGCCGCGAGCGCCTGCTCGGCGAGCAGGCAGCCGCCGGCGGCGTTGCCGAACAGCCTCAAGTACGGCGTGGCGCCGGCAAGCGCAGCTTGCGAGTTCTTTCTGCGCCAGCAGCCACTGCGTCGCGCGCTCCAGGCTGTCGATCGCGTCGCTGAGCCGCGCCGCGGTTGCGCCGAAGGCCGGCGCGTTGCTGGCCTTCACGGCGGCGGCGGTGGCACGCAGCTCGTCGAGATAGAGCGCGATGGTCTTGCCGCCTTCGAGCGGCACCTTGCGCGTGACCAGATCGAGCGCCTGAATGCCGTTGGTGCCCTCGTAGATCGCGGCGATGCGGGCGTCGCGGTAGTGCTGCGCCGCGCCGGTCTCCTCGATGAAGCCCATGCCGCCGTGCACCTGTACGCCAAGCGAGGCGACCTCGATGCCGATATCGGTGGAGAACGCCTTCGCCACCGGCGTCAGCAGCGACGCGCGCTCGTGCGCGGCCTTACGCGCGGCGTCGTCCTTGGCCCGCAGCGAGCGGTCGATGGCAACGCCCGTTTGATAGCAGATCGCGCGCGCCGCGCCGGTCAGGCCGCGCATGGTCAGCAGCATGCGCTTGACGTCGGGGTAATGGATGATTTCGCCGGCCGCGCCCTGCTTGCGCTCGCGCGCGTAGGCCAAGGCTTGTTGCAAGGCGCGCTCGGCGATGCCGACGCCCTGCAAGCCGACCGCCAGCCGCGCCCGATTCATCATGGTGAACATGCAGAGCATGCCCTTGTGCTCTTCACCGATGAGGTAGCCGACGGCGCCGCCCCGATCGCCGTAAACCATGGTGCAGGTGGGCGACGCGTGGATGCCCATCTTGTGCTCGACCGAATGCGCGCGCACGTCGTTGCGCGTGCCGTCCGGCAGCACCTTGGGGACCAGGAACAGCGAAATGCCCTTGGTGCCGGGCGGCGCATCGGGCAGGCGCGCGAGCACGAAATGGACGATGTTGTCGGTGAGGTCGTGCTCGCCGTAGGTGATGAAGATCTTGGAGCCGGTGATACGGTAGCTGCCGTCGCCCGCGCGTTCCGCCTTGGTGCGGAGCGCCCCGACGTCGGAGCCCGCCTGCGGCTCGGTGAGCTGCATGGTGCCCATCCATTCGCCGGTGGTGAGCTGTTCGAGATACTTTTCTTTGAGCTCGGCACTCCCATATGCATGGAGGGCATCGACCGCGGCCATGGTCAGCACCGGGCCGATGGCGAAAGCCATGCTGGCCGAATTCCACATCTCGATGCAGGCGGCGTTGACGGCGTGCGGCAGGTCCTGGCCGCCAAGGCGGCCGGCCCGGCGAGCCCGTTCCAGCCGGCGGCCGCCCAGGCGGTATAGGTCTCCTTCCAGCCCGGCGGCGTGGTGACATTGCCGTCCTTGAAAGGCGTGCCGAATTTGTCGCCCACGGCGTTGAGCGGGGCGATTCTCTCGCTGGCGAAGCGGCCGGCTTCCGCCAGGACGCTGGCGACGGTTTCGGCGTCGAGATCGCCACAGAGGCCTTCGGCCAGCGCCGTCTTCAGGCCGGCGGCGTGAAGAAGCGCGAAAGCGATGTCGGAAACGGGGGCGCGGTAGGGGGTGTCGGTCATGGGCGCCAATCTAACCGGGGCGGGGCGCGGGTCAACGCGCCGCCACGCGAATTTCCCGGCCGAAACCGGCCGTCTCCCGGGGCCCTGACCGGGCGCCGATCGGGCGTTGATTGCTTTTGGGCGCCTCGTTATGGTCCGCCCGCCTGCGGGCGAATCCCCGCAGGTTCCCGGCAAATTGGGGCGTAGCCAAGTGGTAAGGCAGCGGGTTTTGATCCCGCCATTCCCTGGTTCGAATCCAGGCGCCCCAGCCAGCCGCTCCAGATATCTCACCTGCCGGGTCCTGAACCGCGGAAAGCCAGCGGATCCGCTCTCAGGGCACGATCCGCTCTTCGCGAAAGCGGCGGAGCAGGCGCACGAACATCGCCTCGCTGTCGACCACGTCGTGAAAGCCGTGGAGCCGTGCCTTGGTGACGTCCGACATGATGTCCCAGTCGGCGCCGAACACGTAATCCGCGAATGGCCAGGCGACGAGGTCTGGGTAGGGGATGCGGGTGAGCTCGTGCCGGTTCGAGATTTCCTCCCACAACGGTCCCATGTCGGCCATGTGCTGGGTGAGGGATATGGTCTGCGGCTCTCCAACCGGCATGTCGAAGACATCGGCGATCCTGGGCCACAGATTGCGCCAGCGGAAATAGTCGCCGTTGGTGATGTTGAAGGCTTCGTTCCCGCATCGTTCGTCCGTCGCGGCCCACAAGGCCGCATTGGCAAGATGCGTCGAATTCGGTTACCTGATAGATCGTGCCGTAGGCGCCGGGCTTGCCCGGAAAGCGCAGCGGCAGGCCGAGTTCCTTCGATATCGCGGCGTAGACCGCGATGGCCGGGAGGATGCTCATGGCCGAGCCGGGCGCGAAGCCGCACAGCGTCTGCGGGCGAAGCTCCACCCAGTCCCAGTCCTTGCCGCGCTGAAAACCCGTCAGCCAGTCGATCTGGTCGAAGTAGTAATTGGGCGGCATGTGCCGCGGATCGGTTTCCCGCATCGGCGTCTTCACCGGCCCAAGGTGCGATCCGTAATACTTGGTGCCGGTGACGAGAACGACCCGTTTCAGATGTGACGCGCTGCGGTCCAGGGCCGTGACCGCGTTGACCAACATGTCGCGGTTCGGGGTGGTATTGGCGGCGAAATTCGACGCGCTGCCGGCACCCGCTTGAAACGCCGCGTAGAAGACATGGGTGACGTCCGCCAGCCCGGCGAGCTTGCGGTTCGTCTCTTCGGCATCGAGCAGGTCGACGGCAATGTGCCGGTAGCGCGGGCCGTCCGGCGTCGTTCGCCGCGACAGGCCGATCACCTGCCAGTCGCCCGCCGTGACGAGCCGCTCGACGATGTAGCGCCCGATGACGCCGAGCGCACCGACAACGACGGCCTTACGTTGCATCCCTGGCCTCCCGCAAACCGAACGGCGCGCGACGCGCTGCCTCGCAAGCCATATCAACGGCTTCTGCCGGCAGGCAAGGGCGCCTTTATCGACGCGCGCGTCGTTGCGAGGTCAGCCTTCGTCGTCCGGGTGCCCGAGGGCGGTGAAGCCGCCGCCCTGGAAAACGACCGCCGGATCGTCCGGCTTCTGGGCCGGCGCGCTGGCATAGATCTCGGCGCGCCATTTCGCCGAGCTGTGCTTGGGCCGCCAGCCAAGAAAGGCGGAATTCGAGTTGTCCCACCATGTCTCCTCGTTGGCGGAGGCGCCGTAGACGATGGTGTGGCCGAGCCGCGGCGCCTCGAAGGCGCGCGCGCACAGGTCGAACAGGTCTTCGACCGCGAGCCAGGTTGCCAGCATGCGGCGGTCGCGCGGCTTCGGGAAGCATGAGCCGATGCGCACCGACAGGCATTCCTGGCCGAACTTGTCGAAATACAGGCTCGCCAGGTTCTCGCCGAACGCCTTGGAAACGCCGTAGAGCGTGTCCGGCTTCGGCACGACCGAGGAATCGATGCGCTGGTCGCGCCGGTAGAAGCCGATCGCGTGGTTCGAACTGGCGAAGACGATGCGCGGCTTGCCGTGATGCCGGGCGGCCTCGAACAGATTGTAGATGCCGACGATGTTGCCGTTGAGGATGAGATCGAACGGCTTCTCGATCGAAATGCCGCCGAGATGGATGACGCCGTCGACGCCGTCGAACAGCGCGTCGACCGCAGCCTTATCGCCGAGATCGCAACCTTGGAACGTCTCATGCGGCTTGACGTCGTCGATGGCGACGACGTCGGACAGCACCACGGACCGCGCGATCTGCGGCAGCATCGGCCGCAGCGCCTGGCCGACGGCGCCCGCCGCGCCGGTCAGCAACAGTTTATCGAGCATGCGGGGCTCCTATTTCATCAAGTGTGGCAGGGTCATCGACAGCGCCGGGATGTAGGTCGTCAGCATCAGCGCCACGAATATCGCGAGATAGAACGGCCAGATGGTCTTGACCGCATGCTCGATCTTGACGCCGCCGATCGCGCAACCGACGAACAGGCAGGCGCCGACCGGCGGCGTGCACAGCCCGAGCCCCAGATTCATCATCAGCACGATGCCGAACTGGATCGGGTCCATTCCCAGGCCGGTGACCACCGGCAGGAAGATCGGCGTGCAGATCAGGATGAGCGCGGCCATGTCCATGATCATCCCGAGCACGAGCAGGATGACGTTGAGCATGAGCAGGATCACGTGGGGATCGGACGAAATAGCGGTCAGCAGCGAAGAGAGCGCTTCCGGCACGCGATAGAGCGCCAGCATGTAGGCGAAGGCCGAGGCGCAGCCGACCAGGATCATCACCAGTGCCGTCGTGCGAACGGCGCCGGCGACGGCGCGAATAAACCCATTCCAGGTGAGTTCGCGATAGACGAGGGCGGTCACGACGATGGCGTAGATGGCGCCGAAGGCCCCGGACTCCGTCACCGTCAGGATGCCGGAGAGCACGCCGCCGACAATGATGATGGCGGTCATTAGACCGGGCACGGCGACGATGAAGCTGACAAGGAACGCCCGCCAGCCCGGAAAGGGCTCCGACCCGTAACCGCGCCGGATGGCGACCAGATAGGCGGCGACGCCCAGGCACAGGCACATGAGGATGCCCGGGATGATGCCGGCGATGAACAGCTTGCCGACCGAGATGCTGCCGCCGGCCGCCACCGCGTAGAGGATCATGTTGTGGCTCGGCGGGATGACGACGCCGGCGACCGACGAGGTGACCGTGACGTTGACGGCGTAGTCGGCGTCGTAGCCCTTTTCCCGCATGACCGGCATGAGGATGGCGCCGAGCGCGGAGGTGTCGGCGACGGCCGAGCCGGAAATGCCGCCGAACAGCATCGAGGCGGTCACGTTGACCACGCCGAGCCCGCCGCGCAGGCGCCCGACGGCCGCAGCGGCGAGCCGCACCAGCCGGGTCGCGATGCCGCCATGCAGCATGAGTTCGCCGGCAAAGATGAAGAACGGGATCGCCAGCAACGAATAGACGGAAATACCGGAGAGAATCCGCTGGAATGCCACGAACAGCGGGAAGCCTTCGTAGAAGAACGCGGCGACCGCGGCGATGCCGAGCGCGAACGCGACGGGCACGCCGACGATCAGGCCGAAGAAGAAAAGGCCGAAAAGAAGCGCCAATCCCATGGCCAGCTAGCCTCCGCTTCTGTCAGCGCCGGCGAAGCGGGCGGCGATGTCGATAGAGAGAGAAGACGACGATCAGCACGCCGCAAACGATCATGGGCAGATCCCGCCAGGTTTCGGGCATGCCGAGCATCGGAATGGCCCGATCGATATCCTGCATCGTCGAGGATCCAGCCTTGCCATGCCATGCCAACGCCGAAAGCCAGCACCATGAGGTCGGAGACATAGCGCAAGACGAGGCGCGGGTGCGGCGGCAGGCTCTCGCGAATGAAGTCGATGCTCAGATGCGTGTTCCGGCGAACGCCGACCGCCGCGCCGAGAAACGTGATGTAGGCGATCAGCAGGAGCGAAAGCTGCTCGACCCAGGTCGGCGTGTTGTCGAGGATGTAGCGTCCGTAAACGAGCCACCCGAAGGTGACGATGATCACGACCAGCGAGATGCCGGCGAGCAGCATGCACAGCCAGGCAATCGCATCGAGAATACGGGACGTGATCGATAAATAGTGAGGAACGGGTGGCGTCAGCTCGCCGGTTTCGTCGTGCGGGTTTGCCACGTCGGGCCCTTTCGCGAAGAACCCCGGGCGCCGTCAGCGCCCGGGGTAACCGTTCTCATGAGCGCGACTAAATTACTTCGTCGCCCTGATTTCCGCGACCAGCGGCTTGAGGCTGGGGTTCTTCTTGAAGAACTCAGCGTACACCGGCTTCATGGCGTCCTGGAAGGGTTTCAGGTTCTTGATCACGTTGACCTTGGCGCCGCCCGCTTCGACCTCCTTCTTGGCCTTCTCGGAGTCCTTGGCCCAGAGCTTGCGCTGCAACTTCGCCGCGTCGATGGCGTCCTTGCGGACGATCTTCTGGTCGGCCGGCGACAGCGCATCCCAGCTCTTCTTGGCGATGCACAGGCATTCCGGAATGATCAGGTGATCGGTCGTCGAATAATACTTGGCGACCTCGTAGTGGTTGGTCTCGTGGTAGGAGGGATAGTTGTTCTCGGCGCCGTCTATGACGCCGGTCTTGAGCGCCTGGTAGACCTCGCCGAAGGCCATCGGCGTGGCGTTGCCGCCCAGCGCCTTGATCATCTCCACGTAGAGATTGTTATTCATGACGCGGACCTTGAGGCCCTTCATGTCCGAGGGCTTCGTGATCGGATGCTTGGTGTTGTACATGCTGCGCGCGCCCGAATCGAACCAGGACAACGCCACCAGGCCCTTCTTGGCGAGCGCGTCGCTGAACTTCTTCCCGATCGGCCCGTCCATGACGTGGTGCATCTGCGGCACGCCGTTGAACAGGAAGGGCAGGGAGAGCACGTTGGTCATGGGGACGATCGGCCCCATCGGCCCCATGTTGAAGTTGGCGAAGTCGAGCGCGCCGTTGCGGGTCTGCTCGATGGCGTCGGGCTGGTTGCCGAGCACGCCGTTGTCGTACACTTGGGCCTTGATGCCGCCCTTCGTGTCGGCCGTCACGGCCTTGGCGAAAGCGTGCATCGCCACGGTGTTGGGATAGCCCGGCGCGTGGATGTTCCAGCCGCGCCAGTTCTTCGCCGTCGCCGGCGAGACGCTCGCCACGCACATGACCGCGCCGGCCATGGCCGCTGCCTTGAGGACCGACTTGAGCCTCATCATTGTCTCCTCCCGTTGGAACTGATCGTCTTGTAATACATCGACGAGTATGTCATCATACAAGCATGACAGGTGCCGTCAATGCGTTTCTCAACCGGCCGATGGGCGGCATGAGGGGGCGGCGCGCAAGTCACCGGAATAGAGTGACGGCAACAGAGTCACCGAAACTGAGGCACTGGAACAAGGGCCGTGACAATTCTGCGAGGACGGGCAGCGGAAAGGAGTGGCGCGGCCGCGCCCGTGCGCAGGAACCTCGTCGGTACCGTGAGCGCGCAACTGCGCGAGCTCATCGCCAGCGGCGAACTGAAGCCCGGCGACAAGCTGCCGAGCGAGGCGGGCCTCACCAAGCGCTTTCGGAGTCAGCCGCACGGTCATTCGAGAGGCGATCGCGTCGCTGCGCGCCGACGGGCTGGTCGAGGCGCGCCACGGCGTCGGCGTCTTCGTTCTCAACAGCCAGGGCGTCGGCGGGCTTTCGCTGCAGCCCTTCGAAAAGGAGCGTATTTCCTCGGTTATCGAGATGCTCGAACTGAGGGCAGCGGTCGAAACGGAAGCGGCCGGGCTCGCCGCGCTGCGGCGTTCGCCGGCGCAGGAGGAAGTCATCTTCGAGCGTTACGGCGAGCTCGGCGAACTGATGGCGGCGGGAAAGCCGACCACGGCCGCCGATTTCGCCTTCCATCTGGCGATTGCGGACGCCTCCAATAACCCGCGCTTTCGCGAGTTCCTCGAGGTCATGGGCCGCGACGTCATTCCGCGCACCGTGTTCGAGGCCGCCTCCGGCGAGCGCGCGGCGGCCGCCTATCTCGCGCAGATCCAGGACGAGCACAGGCGGATTGCCGAGGCGATCTCGGCGCGTGACGAAGAGGGCGCGCGCGAAGCCATGCGGCTTCATCTCAAAGGCAGTCTGCAGCGCTATCGCAGCATGATCCGCCGCGCCTGAGGCAAAGTTATCATATCAGAGTTGACAGAGATATGATCACTAATATGATCGCTCCGTCATGCCCGGGACCGCTGCGCGAGGAATTGTAAAGACCATGGAGCCCACCGCCTTGAAGCGCGCGCTCGGCGCGGGCCTCCTGTCGTTTCCCGTTACGCCCTTCGGCCCAGATGGCGCGTTCAATCCGGCGCCCTATGCCGAGCACGTCGGCTGGCTCTCCGGCTTCAAACCCAGCGTGCTCTTCGTCGCGGGCGGCACCGGCGAGTTCTTCTCGCTCGCGCCCGACGAGATTCCGGCGATCGTCGAGAGCCGCTAAAGCCGCGGCCGGCGACACGCCGATCGTGGCCGGCTGCGGTTACGGCACGCGCATGGCGATCGCGATCGCTCGCGCGGCGCAAGAGGCGGGCGCGGACGGCATCCTGCTGCTGCCGCATTATCTGATCGGCGCCAACCAGGCGGGGCTGTTCGCGCACATCAAGGCTGTCTGCGACGCCGTCGGCATCGGCGTCGTGGTCTATAACCGCGACAACTCGATCCTCACCGCCGACACGCTGGCGCGGCTTTGCGAGGCCTGTCCCAACCTCGTCGGCTTCAAGGACGGCTCGGGCGAGATCGGCCTGGTGCGCGAGATCACCGTCAAGCTCGGGGATCGGCTCACCTATGTCGGCGGCATGCCGACGGCGGAGCTGTTCGCGGAC
Source organism: uncultured Pseudomonadota bacterium (assembly GCA_963829755.1). Classification (GTDB taxonomy): domain Bacteria; phylum Pseudomonadota; class Alphaproteobacteria; order Rhizobiales; family Xanthobacteraceae; genus Pseudolabrys. Next base: position 294,712 of record CAWHJV010000012.1, read on the forward strand.
GCCTATCTGGGCGCGGCGGTGACGACCTATTCGTCCGCCGTGTTCAATTTCGTGCCCAAGCTCGCGCAGGAATTCTACACCGCCTTGCGCGCCGGCCAGCACGAGCGCACCGACGCCATCCTGCAAGGCTTCTTCTATCCCTTCATCCGCATCCGCGATCGTAGCGCGGGTTACGCCGTCTCGGCCATCAAAGCCGGGGTCCGGCTGATGGGCTTCGACGTCGGGCCGGTGCGCGCGCCGCTCACCGACCTGACGGCGGAAGAAACGGATATGCTGGCCGAACTGATCGAACCGCACCGGGCGTAAAGATCGCCACATGAAGATCGAAGCATGAAGATAGAACGCGTCACGACGCACCTTCTCGACCACAAGCTCGAACAGGTATTCGAAAGCGCCTCCATGCGCTTCGATCGCCGCCGGCACTGCCTGGTCGAAATCGCCTGCGACGACGGCACCGTTGGCTGGGGCGAGTGTCTCGGCCCGGCCAGGCCGAACGCGGCGGTAGTCGAAGCCTATGCCGAGGCGCTCATCGGGCGCGATCCGCTCGAAACCGAGTGCATCTGGCTCGATCTCTATAATCTCTTGCGCGACCAGGGCCAGCGCGGCCTCACCGTGACCGCGCTGTCGGGCATCGACATCGCGCTGTGGGATATCAAGGGTAAGCATTTCGGTGCCTCGGTCGCGACCCTGCTCGGTGGGCGTTTCCGGGACAGCGTCGCTGCCTATGCCACGGGCGGCTTCCGTAAGCCCGGCCTCGACCGCGCCGCCGACCTGGCCAACGAAACCGGCGCTTACGTCAAGCAAGGCTTCCACGCGGTCAAGATCAAGATCGGTTTCGGCGTCGAGGACGATCTGCGCGTCATCGCCGCCGTGCGTGAGGCGATCGGCCCGCAGACGCGCCTCATGATCGACGCCAATCACGGCTTCGACGCCCTGGAGGCGGTCGCGCTCGGCAAGCGCGCCGCGCGGTACGAGATCGACTGGTTCGAGGAGCCTGTGCTGCCCGAGCACGTTGACGCCTATTGTGCCGTGCGTGCCGGTCAGCCCATACCGGTTGCCGGCGGTGAAACGTGGCACGGCCGCTACGGCATGCGCGAGCCGCTCATGCGCCGCGCCATCGACATTTTGCAGCCCGACATCTGCGGCACCGGCGGCTTCAGCGAGATGCGGCGCGTCGCCGACATGGCGGCGATGGCGGGCGTGCGGCTCGTGCCGCATGTCTGGGGCACGGGCGTGGCGCTTGCCGCCAGTCTGCAATTCATGGCGGCGCTGCCGCCCAACCCGCCGCGGCCCGATGCGCTGGCGCCGATCCTCGAATTCGACCGCACGCCCAACCCGTTCCGCCAGGCGATCCTGACGAAGCCGATCGAGCATGTGGATGGAGTCGTCGCCATTCCCGACGGGCCCGGTCTCGGCATCGAGATCGACCGCGCGGCGCTGGCGCAATACGCGCCCAAGGACCCGTGATGGCTGACATCCCCGCCAATACGCGGCCGCTTTCCGGGCCGCCGCCGCGGTTGAAGGCGCCGCCCGGGGCGATCGACTGCCACACGCATTTCTATCTCGACGGCTTCGCCCCGCAGGCCGGCGGCCCGCCGATTGCGGAGCTTGCCACGCCGTCGGACTACGAAATCGTTCAGAACCGGCTCGGCCTGGAGCGCGTGATCGTCTCCCAGGCGAACGCCTATCAGTTCGACAACGGCGCGACGCTCGCCGCGCTTGACCGGTTCGGCATCGAGAAGGCGCGCGCGGTCATCGTGGTGTCGCCGGATACGCCGATCGCGGAACTGAAGAAGCTTGACGCACGTGGGGTGCGCGGCGCCCGCATCATGGATTTGCCCGGCGGGGCCGTCCGGGTCGCGCAGATGGGGCCGGTGGAAAGGCTCGCGCGCGAGCTCGGCTGGAGCCTGATGGTGCAATTCAACGGCCGCGACATCGAGCGCTATTACGACGCGCTCGACGCCATCCAGACCAACTACGTCATCGACCATATCGGCCGCTTCATGCCGCCGGTGCCGGCCGACGACAGCCGGGTCGATACGATCCTGCGGCTCATCGACAAGGGCAACGCCTGGTTCAAGATCGCCGGCGTCTATGAGTTCAGCCCGGCCGGCGCCCCCGGCTTCGCCGATATCGCGCCCATCGCCAAGCGCGTGATCGCGCATGCCCCCGAGCGCATCATCTGGGGGTCGAATTGGCCGCATGTGGGCGTGCCGCGGGAGCGCTATCCCGACGACGCGATGCTGCTCGACATCCTGCTCGACTGGGCGCCCGCCGAGACCTGTGGCAAGATCCTGGTCGACAACCCGGCGGAACTCTACCGGTTCTGATCGTTCCCGGCGGCAGGCGCCCCCGTTGCCCGGGTATAACAAGCCCTGATAGGAAAAGAGCGTGAATTCGATTTGGCCCTGCGTCCGATGGCGCTGGGGCCGCCTTTTCCCGACTTGGACTTCATGAACCCGCGCCAGCCTCCCGTCACCGCCGTCTTCACCGGAGCCGACGGCAACAAGCTCGTCGCCGACGTCTATGGTGAGAACGGCCCGCCGGTGCTGCTGCTGCATGGCGGCGGCCAGACGCGGCACGCCTGGCGCAACACGGCGCAGGCGATCGCCCGCAGCGGCCGGACCGCCTATGCCATCGACCAGCGCGGCCACGGCGACTCCGAATGGATCGCGAGCGGCGCCTACGCCGTCACCGACTACGCCGCCGACGCCAAGGCGGTCGCCGCCGCGCTCACCGCCAGCACCGGGCAGAAGCCGATCGTGGTGGGCGCATCCCTCGGCGGCATCGCGTCGCTGCTCGCCGAGGGCGAGGCCGAAGCAGGCCGCGAGGGCAACATTTTTTCGGCGCTGGTCCTGGTCGACATCACGCCGCGCGTCGACCCGGAGGGCGTCGCCAAGGTCATCGGCTTCATGGGTGCCCACGCCACCGAAGGGTTCGCCACCGTCGAGGAGGCCGCGCAAGCGGTCGCGGATTATCTGCCGCACCGGCCGCGCCCGAAGAGTCATGAGGGCCTGAAGAAGAACCTGCGCCGCTCCGCGGACGGCCGCTGGCGCTGGCATTGGGATCCGCGCTTTCTCGATACGCGCAGCGACCGCGCGGCCACCGAGAGCCGTCTGGTCGAGGCGGCGCGCCGCATCCGCATCCCGGCGCTCCTGGTGCGCGGCGCGTCGTCCGAGCTGGTGAAGGACGTGCACGTCAAGGAATTCACCGATCTGGTGCCACACGCCAACTATATCGACGTGAGCGGCGCCCGCCACATGGTGGCGGGCGACCGCAACGATCATTTCTCCAGCGCGGTCCTGTCCTTCATCACCCAGCAGGCGCCGGCGCCGCGATAGCGGCAACCTTGCGCCCGGAATTGCCCATGACCGACATCGGCGACGTCGAAACCCTGTTCCAGATGCTCGCCATCGCCCGGCGCAGACTGACGCCGGGCGCCTGGGACTATCTCATGGGCGGCGCGGAAACCGAGACCACGCTGAACCGCAACCGGCGCGCCCTCGATTCTTACGCCCTGCGCGCGCGCGTGCTGCGCGACGTCTCCGTCATCGACACCGCGACCACGCTGTTCGGGCAGAAGCTGAAACTGCCGATCGTGCTCGCGCCCATCGGCTCGATGCAGGACCTGCTCGCCGAAGGCGGCGTGGCGCCGACGCGGGCCGCGGCGCGCACCGGCGTCGTGCACATGCTCAGCTCCGTCTGCGCGCCCGGCATGGAAGACGTGGCCAAGGCCGCCGATTATCCGAAGTTCTTCCAGCTCTACGTGCGCGGCGATCGAGCCTGGGTGGACGACACGGTGAAGCGCGCGCTTGCCTTGGGCTATCGCGCCATCGCCTTGACCGTCGACCGCGCCAGTTACGGGCGGCGCGAGCGCGACATCGCCAAGGGCCACAGCCCGACCGCGCGCAAGAACGCCGCGCCGGAAGTCCATCAGGCGTCGTTCACCTGGAAGGACGTCGAGCGCATCCGTTCCAACGTCGACGCGCCGCTGGTTCTCAAGGGCATCGCCACGGCGGAAGACGCCGAACTGGCGGTCGAGCACGGCGTCGATGGCGTTTACGTGTCGAACCACGGCGGGCGTCAGCTCGACCACGCGCAGGGCTCGATCGCCGCGCTGCCCGAGATCGTCGCCGCGGTCAAAGGCCGCGCCGAGATCATCGTCGACGGCACCATCCTGCGCGGTACCGATATCGTCAAGGCGCTGTCGCTCGGCGCCAACGCGGTGGGCATGGGCCGCGCGCAAGGCATCGCGCTCAGCGCCGGTGGCGAGGACGCGGTGGTGCGCATGATCGAGATCGTCGCGGAGGAGATGCGCTGCGCCATGGCATTGCTCGGCGCCGCCAGCCTGGCCGATCTCGGGCCGCATTGCCTGGCGCCGGCCGAGCCGCTCGCGCGCAACTGGATCGAAAGCGCGTTCCCGCTGGTGCGCGAGGGCTACGGGGCGCCGGCCGCGGAAATCAGGGACCTGGCGCTCCGGCTGCCGCGGTCTTGATCGATCCCGGACCGCTTTGGGAACCGACGCCATGGGTGAGACGATCAATCTGCTGGTGCTCGAAGGCGACGGCATCGGCCGGGAAATCACCGCCGCCACGCTTCATGTGCTGAATGCGGCCGCGCGCGCCTTGGCGCTCGATGTCGCCTTCGACACTGCCTTGATCGGCTGGGCCGCCCATCGCGCCGAAGGCACCACTTTTCCGGCGGCGACCCTCGACAAGGCCAAGGCCGCCGACGGCGTGCTGCTCGGGCCGGTGTCGCACAACGAATATCCCCCGGTGGGCGAGGGCGGGTTCAATCCGTCCGGGGAACTGCGCAAGCGCCTCGATCTCTACGCCAACATCCGCCCGGCGCGCTCGCGCCCCGGTTTTCCGCCGCGCTGCGGCACACCGGTCGATCTCGTGATCGTCCGCGAGAACACCGAGGGCTTCTATGCCGACCGCTCCATGCACGTCGGTCCCGGCGAGTTCATGCCGACGCCCGACCTCGCCATGGCCGTGCGCAAGATCACGCGCGCCGGCTCGACACGCATTGCGGAAGCCGCTTTCAAGCTCGCGCGCCGGCGCCGACGCAAGGTGACATCGGTGCACAAGTCCAACGTGCTCCGCGTGTCCGACGGGCTCTATCTCGAATGCACCCGCGCCGTGGCGGCGCGCTATCCGGATGTCGCCTACGAAGAGCGAATCGTCGACGCCATGGCGGCGCTCCTGGTGCGCGACGCGGGCCAGTTCGACGTCATCGTTGCCACCAACATGTTCGGCGATATTCTCTCCGACGAGGCCTCGGAGATCGCCGGCAGCCTGGGGCTGGCGGCGTCCCTCAATGCCGGCGACGCGCACGCGGTGGCGCAGGCGCAGCACGGCTCGGCGCCCGACATCGCCGGCAGGAATCTCGCCAATCCGTCGTCGCTCATCGGCTCGGCCGCCATGCTGCTGGCATGGCTCGGCGAGCGGCGCGGCAGCGATCGTCTGCTCGAGGCCGCGCAGCGTATCGAATCCGCGCTCGACGCGGTGATCGCCGATCCGGCGACGCGTACGGCGGACATGGGCGGTACGCTCGGCACCGATGCCTTCGCGGACAAGGTGGCGAACGCCGTGACGGTAGCGGCGGCCTGAAGCGATTTCCGGCCGCAAAAAAAGCCCCGGCATCGCTAAATGCCGGAGCCAGTCTAGCCGAACGATGTCAGGGAGGAACGCGGTTCGGCTTCAATACCTGCAATCAGGCGTTCATGCGGGCGAGCGCGCTGCGGTTGCGCAGCACGATGCGCCGCGAGGTCGGCACCGCGATCGCGTGCGCCTTCTCAAGCTGCGTCAGCGTGCGCGACACGGTCTCGATGGTCAGACCCAGATAGTCGGCGATGTCCTGGCGCGACATCGGCAGCTCGATCTCGCCCCTGTCGGCGCCGCGGACGGCCATCTCCAACAGGAAGCCGGCGACGCGCTCTTGCGCGGTCTTGATCAGCAGCATGATGTGATCCTGCGCGCGCTGCAGTTCGTCCGCGGTCATGGTCCAGAGCTGGCGGGCGACGTCGCCATCGCGGGCGGCGAGCGAGACCAAGCTCGCGCGCTTGATCACCAGCACCTTGCACGCGCTGACGGCTTCGGCGGAAAACCCATGGGTCTCGCCGCATTCGAGGCCGAAGACGTCACCGGGGAGATAGAAGCCGCTGATTTGCCGGCGCCCGTCGCCGAGCACCTTGTAGGTGCGCACCGCGCCGCTGACGACCTTGTACATATAGTCTGCCGGCTCGTTCTCGCCGTAGATTTCCGTGTTGCGCGCGAAGGGAATCGGCGCGCCCATCATGGCGATCGAGGAACCCGTGCCGCGGAGGCGCGGCTCCAATGGTGCTGGATCGGCGGTTTTTTCGGCGACGGCGTGGGCTTGGCTCTGCATGGCGTTCTCCCGAATTGCGACGCTCTCGGGATAGGCGTCGGGTCCAGCACCGAACATTCAGATAATCCCCATAGGGGATTTCCCGGATGCGACGCGTGCGCGGGTTGCCGAGCGGCCGGGGCGGGACCGGCGCGCCCGGACGCCGCCCGCGCTTGGCACTCAGAGATAGGGCAACAGCAGGCGGCTGGCGGCATCGCGCAGCCGGATCGCGGGGGGCGCGTCGGCAAGCGCGGCGAGGTCGGCGCGCCGGCAATGCGCGATCTTGCGGTCGATCACCGCGTCGAATGCCGCGGTCAGCGCGCGGTCATAGCATTCGAGATCGAACTCGAAATTAAGCCGGAAGCTGCGCGTATCCCAGTTCGAACTGCCGACCAGGCACCATTCGCCGTCGACCGTCATCATCTTGGCGTGGTTGAACGGCGCCGCGGTGAAATAGACCGACGCCCGCACGTTGTCGAAGAAGCGCAGGTGCGCGCGCAGCGCCCAGTCCATGTAGACGTGGTCGCTGTACTCGGGGATCAGGATCTCGACCTTGACCCCGCGCAGGCCGGCCTGCGCGATGGCGAACTGCATGCGCTGGTCGGGCAGGAAATAGGGGGTGACGATGCGCACGCGGCGACGCGCCTGCGCCAGCGCCGCGCCCAGGATCGTCTCCATCTTGTAGATGTCGGCATCCGGTCCGGAGTGGATGCCGCGCGCAAAGACGGGGCCGGCCGGCGCGATCGCCGGCCACCACGCCTCGCCCGTGATGTCCTCGCCGGTGGTGAATGACCAGTCCTGCGCGAAGGTCTGCAGGAGCTGGCGCACCACCGGCCCCTCGATCCGCACCTGCACGTCGTCGACGTATTCGCTGCGGCTGCGGACCAGCCGGCGGGAATGGTCGGCGCCGATATTCAGCCCGCCGGTGAATCCGACCATGCCGTCGACGATCAGCAGCTTCTTGTGGTTGCGCATGTTGAGGAACGTCATGCGCCAGGGCAGCCAGGTGTGCAGGAAACGCGCGACCGGCACGCCGCCGGCCTGGAGACTGTTGAACGTGCCCGACCGGAAATAGCCGCTGCCGACGCTGTCGATCAGCACGCGCACCGCCACCCCGCGCTTGTGCGCGTCAATGAGCGCCGCGACGAAGGCGCGGCCGGCGGCGTCGTGGAGGAAGATGTAGGATGCGAGCGCCACGCTGTGCTTGGCGCCGCGGATCGCGGCCAGCATCGCCGGATAGGCCTCGTCGCCGCCATGGAAGAGAGCGACCGCGTTTCCGGCGACCAGCGGGTTGCCGGTCACGCGCGCGCCGGCGTCGGCCAGGACGCAGATGTGCTCCGGCACCGCGGGGCGCGCGTCCGGGGGCTCGCCGCCGTCCTCCGGCCGCTCGGGTATCTCCAGGTGCATGGCGCGCCGGGTGACGCGGTTGATGCCGAAGACGAAGTAAAGGAACGCGCCGAAGAAAGGCGACAGCCAAGCCACCGCGATCCAGGCCAGCGCCGCGCGCACGTCGCTCTTGGTCAGCAAGACGTGCGCCGTGACGGCGGCGGCGATCAGGACGTGGAGCGTGACGAACAGAATTTCCATCGGGCCGGCTGTTGGAAGGCCCGCACGACGGCTGCGGGCGGCACCGTTCTTCTTCTAAAGCGTTTCCAGGCGAAGTGGGACCCGGTTCGCCGTCCGGAAACGCGACGGCGTAAAGAGCGTTTCCAGGCGAAGTGGGACCCGGTTCGCGGTCCGGAAACGCCGGCGCGGCCCCATCGTCCCCGGGCGGCGTTAACCCCTTGCAGTGCGACAAGAATAACCTTGCAAGGCGGGGTTTTGTTCACCAAATAGGGGCCACGATCTTCGACCAATGGAGACTTGGTGCCGTTCAGGCGTTGCGGCACAATTCGGGGAAGTTCGCCCAGTGCGTCTGGCGCGCGGGCACCCGAAACCGGAACAACCGGAGAAACCGGAAAGAAAATGAAGCCGAAAACGCCGGCCGGGAACCGTCCCTTGAAAGTCATCAGTTGGAACCTGTTGCGGCTGACGGGCGCGCGCGTGCATGACGTGGCCGCGCTGATCGCCCGCCACAAGCCGGACCTGCTGCTGCTGCAGGAGGCGACCGAGGATCTCTGCGCGCTGCCGGACCTCGTCGGCGGCCATTTCTTCCGCGAGCCGCTCGACCGCCGCGTCTATGGCCTCGCGGTCTGGAGCCCGCATCCGCTGCCGCGCCCCTACGCGCTGCGTCTGCCGGTGTCGCAGGTGCCGGGGCGGGTGCCGCCGCGCGTCGCCCAGATCGTGCAGTTCGGCGATGTCACCTTCGCGAATGTGCACCTCTCCCACGGCCAGTTCCTCAATCGCTGGCAGCTTTTGCACATCACCGGCGTGCTCGACGGGGCGGCGGCCATCGTCGGCGACTACAACGCGGTCGGCCCGATCAAGCTTCCCGGCTTCAAGGACATCGGCCCGCGCCAGCCGACCCACAGCCCCTCCAACATCATCTCGTTCCGGCTCGACCGCTGCATGGCGCGCGGCCTGCGCTGCCGGGAAAGCCGCGTGCTGGCGCGCGGGCCGTCCGACCATCATCCGATCGTGCTCGAGCTGCAGGCGGTGCCGGTCATGGCCTACGCGTCCGGGCGTCACGTCCGCCGCCCCAAATTGCACCCGAACATGCTGCGCGCCAACATGGAGCGCTGGCTGCGCACCATGGCCGAGCGGCCGAACCGCATCCGCGTCGGACAAAACCTGCTCGATGCGCTCGATCTGCGCTTGCGCAACAGCCGCCTCGGCAAGGGCCGGCGCCCGCTGCCGCGCGCCGGCAACGACGACAGGCCGTCGCGGCAAGGTCGGCGCGCCGGCGCGACCCTGCGCTGAGCGTCCTTGGCGGTCGTCCCGCGCGCCGGCCGCTTGACGCAGGTCAATTCTTCCTTTCAGGCATTGTATTGAAGTTCCGGGCGCCGGCACCCGGCGCGCGCCGGGTCGCGTCCGGCGAATTTCCATCGAAGGCCTGGACATGGCATCTGCGGAAAGCCTGAGCTACGCGGTGCGGCCGGCGGTCGTCGGGCATTACCTGGGGCAGCTTCTCGTCCTGGTCGGCCTGCTCGTTACACCGCCCTTCCTGTTCGCCCTCGTCGACGGCGAATTCACCCGCGCCATCGGCTATGCCGTCGCCATCGCCGTGATGCTGGCCGCCGGCCGGTTGCTGCAGCGGGCCAGGCGCACGCACGACATCCAGCTCAACGAGGCGGTGGTGGTGGTCGCCGCCATCTTCATGCTGGTGCCGCTGGTCATGGCGGTGCCGATGATGTCGGCCGGCGTCGGCTTCCTCGACGCGCTGTTCGAGGCGGTCTCGGGCATCACCACCACCGGCCTCTCGACCCTTCACACCGTCGCGGACAAGCCGGCGAGCCTGCGGTTCACCGCCGCCTGGCTGCAATGGCTGGGCGGCATCGGCATCATGGTGTTGTCGTTCACGCTGCTGTTTGGACAAAGCGCGAGCGCCAAGCGGCTGCACGGCGTGCTCAATAGCCAAGAAGGCATCCTGGGCGGCACGCGCGCCTATGCCGTCGTCGTCATCCGCGTCTATCTGGTGCTGACCGCGATCGGCATCGTCGCCTTGTGGCTGGCCGGCGCTGGCGTCTTTTCCGCCACCACCTTGACGCTGTCGTCGGTCTCGACCGGCGGTTTCGCCCCATTCGACGCCGGTCTCGGCGGCGTCAGCGGAACGGTGCAGACCCTCGTCATCCTGCTCTGTGTCGCCGGCGCCATCTGCACCCCGCTGTTTTCGCAAGCCGTGCGCGGCAACTGGCGCGACCTCGTGCGCGATCCGGAATTGCATGCCTTGCTGATCGTCGGCATGGTCGTCTTCGCGATGCTCGCGCTCGATCAATGGAGCCGGGCCGCGTTAAGCGGTCACATGAAAGACCTGTTGCTGACGGCATTCTCCGCCCAGACCACCGCCGGCTTTTCGGTCGTGCCGGTGCACGCCATGGACGCGTTTTCCAAGGTCGTGCTGATCGTCTCCATGTTCATCGGCGGTAGCGTCGGCTCGAGCGCCGGCGGCATCAAGCTGTTGCGCTTGTTGGTTTTTATCAAGCTTATCCAGATGATCATCCAGAAAACGCGGCTAACGCCGCACGCCGCGGTGCAGGCACCGATCGCTGGCCGCATCTGGGGCGACGACGAATTGGTCCGCATCTTGGCCGTCATCGGCACGTTCGTTGCCGTGATCGTGCTCTCCTGGCTGCCGTTCCTCTGGTACGGCTACGACCCGCTCGACGCGCTGTTCGAGGTCGTTTCCGCCACCGGCACCGTCGGCCTGTCGACCGGCATCAGTGGGCTTGGCCTACCGTCCGCGCTCAAGGGGTTATTGTGTCTCGATATGTTGCTTGGTCGCCTGGAAATCCTGCCGCTCTTGGTGTTCCTGGCGCCGCGCACCTGGGTTGGATCGCGCCGTCCCATTGAGGAGCCGGCCAAAGAGAAAGGCAACGCGTCATGAGACTGGCCTTCGTCGGAGCAACCGCCCTGACCGTGAAGACGGCGCATGCGCTGATCGAGGAGGGCCACGAGATCATCATCATCGAGCGCGACGAGAACCGCATCAAGGAACTCGGCGAGCAGCTCGACTGCGCCTTCCTGCACGGCGACGGCAGCACGCCCGACGTGCTCAAGGAGGTCGATCCGGCCCGCACCCACATCCTCTACTGCATCACCAACCACGACCAGACCAACATCATCGCCGGCCTGATCGGCAAGAACCTCGGCATCCCGCGCGTAGTGACCATGATTGAGGACGAGGGCTTTCTGCCGGTCTGCGCGCAACTGGGCCTGGATGACACCATCGTGCCGGTGCGCACCATCAGCAAGCACCTGGCCGGGCTCGCCAAAGCGGAAGAGACCGAAGAGAAGGCGGCGAAGTAGCAATTCGCGCGTTTGGCGCGCTTGTTTCAATGGAACTACGCAAGCGCCAACTGTCGCGAACTCGTCCAAGGCGTCCCGCGTTGCCTAAGCACAGGCGCCCGAACGCCGAGCGGCGTCTTGAGCCAAATCAATGACTGGTCTCGGGCGGTTCCCGAGACTTGAAGGGCAAGAGAGGAGAAAAAAGCTCATGCAAACTCCTGCCGAAATCGACTTCCAGGGCATGGATCCAAATCCGGACGTGCGCACGGCGGTGGAAAATCACATGGCCCAACTCGAAGAGCGCTTCGGCCGCATCACCGCCGGACGCGCGGTGGTGAAGGCGCCCGGCGGCCGTCACCGCACCGGCGGCCTCTACGAGATCGCCGTTCATCTGTCGCTGCCCGACGGCCGCGAGGTCAATGTCGACCACGTGCGCCAGAACGACGAGCGTTTCGCCGACCTCAACTACGCGCTCAACGACGCCTTCAAGCGCGCGCGCCGCCAGTTGCAGGACAACGTACGCGAACTGCAAGGGCAGGTGAAAGAGAGCATCGGTTCGCCGCTCGGCACGGTGGCCGAGTTCGATCCGCTCGGGGAGTTTGGCTTCATCAAGACCGACGATAACCGCGAGATCTACTTCCACCGCAACAGCGTGCTGGGTGACGGCTTTTCGCAACTGAGCGTCGGCGCGCGCGTGTCGTTCGCCGAGGAGATGGGCGACAAGGGTCCGCAGGCGAGCACCGTCAAGCCGTTGGGCAAGCACAGCATGAAGGTCTGACGGGCGGCCGAGCGGCGATCCGTCGACGGCGGTTGGCGAGGCACGGGCGCAAAAGGCGAAGGCATGGCGTCACGGATGCCGGGGGCCGGGGCGGCTATCGTCGCGCCGGGGGGCTGTCAAATTGCACGCGCATAGGGGGTGCAAAGAGTTCTCGACGTGATGCGATAGCTTGTTAGTATTGAATACGAACCACAAAATACATCGATAAGAACAACAAGAAATAGCGATCAATCGTCTGGGGAGATGACGTGGCATGCCGGCCGTCGCGCGCCGCTCCATGTCCGGTCCTGACAGTGCGCATCGGATAGACGACGTCGTCGTGCCGACCGGTCGTCGCGCGTCGATGGCGCGCGGCGGGCACAGGGCCGGCCGCACGCAGCCGTTCAGAGGACCGCGCACATTTTCTCCCAACGATGTCGACACGCGCACCATCTGCATTCTGAATCCGAACGAGACGGTGGATAATAATTTCGTTGCGGATCGCAATGGCTTGCCTAAAGTCCGGGCGTCGAACCCCGGTCACGTCGTCCGGCGCGAGGCGCGCGCCACGCGCGCGCGCCCAATGCCACGATGCGCACGCGAGAGAATGCACGAAGGATTTCGCGGGCCCGGAGCGAATCAAGATCGGCGCGGTGGTGGCGGGTAAGAACGTAACGCCGCGACCGCGGGTCCGCGCGATGGAAAGCAAACCAGGCGCAATGCAAGCCGAATGCAAGCCAAGTGACATGAAGGACGTGCAACGCGTGGCGTGAAGCGGACGGTGCCGGCCGGGCCGTGCGGCCGCGGGGACCTGCCGAAGGCGCGCCGCCCGAAACGATTGGGTTGGGGAGGGGAACGGATGAAGTTGAAAAGGTCTTGCGGGACGGCGGCGATCATCGCCGCTGGCGTCCTCGGCACGCTGGCGCTGGGCGTGAATGTCGCGTCGGCGGCGTCGGTGGCGGAAGGTGAAAAGCTCGCCTACAACCGCAGCAAGGGCAATTGCATCACCTGTCACGAGATCAAGGGCGCCGACAATTTCGGCAACGTCGCCCCGGTGCTCAACGACATGAAGAAACGCTTCTCGCACGACGAGCTGTACGCGATCGTCTTCGACGAGACCAAGCGCAATCCGCAGACGGTGATGCCGCCGTTCGGGCGCAACCTCATTCTCACCCATTCGGAAATCGAATCGATCATCGATTTCCTCTACACGCGCTGACGCGCCGGGACGGATCCGGAAGAATACGGAACGACATGCGCATGACACAGGAGACGACGCACATGAACCAGCCGCCGGACGCGCCCGATCGCGCGCGACGCATGATCCTGAAGGGCGCCGCCGTCTGCGGCGTCGCCGGCCTGGGGCTGGCGGACCTGCCGCTGCTGTTGCGCCAAGCGCAGGCCGCCGACGCCAAGGGCTGGCCGGCCGAGGCCTTCAAGCAGAAGAACGAAGCCGGCGTGCTGAAGGCGCTCTACGGCAAGGACGCGGCGGCGTCCGACAAGATCAGCCTCGACGCGCCGGAAATCGCCGAGAACGGCGCCGTGGTGCCGATCGCGGTCACGAGCTCGCTGCCCAAAGTGACGGCGATCGCCATCCTGGTGCTGAACAATCCGTTCACGCTGGCCGCCGCCTACAAGATCCCGGAAGGCACGCAGGCGATGATGGCGAACCGCTTGAAAATGGCCAAGACCAGCAAGGTGGTCGCGGTCGTTGAATTGGACGGCAAGCTCTACACCGCCAGCAAGCAAGTCAAGGTGACCGTCGGCGGCTGCGGCGGCTGACCGGAACGAATTGGAACAGAAGGGGCCCGAGAGCAATGTCCACAATCCGCGTGCGCGCCGTCTCGAGCGGCGAGACCACCGTGGTCCAATCGCTGATCCAGCATCCGATGGACTCCGGCTTCGTCAAGGACAAGAAGACCGGCAAGCCGATCCCGCCGCATCACATCGAGGTGCTGGAATTCGAGCACGGCGGCAAGACGGTATTCACCGCGCTTTGGGGCCCGGCCGTCTCGAAGAACCCTTACGTCAAGTTCGCCTTCAAGGGCGCCAAGAAGGGCGACGAGATCAAGGTGAACTGGGTCGACAACGAAGGCCAATCGGATTCGCTGACCGCGAAGATCGGCTGACGCCCGCCACGCCTAGGCGACAGGGGGAGGATTGAATGCTGCGCACCATTTTCATCGCGTTCGCGGTCATTGTCGGCACGGCGCAGCCTCTCATGGCTGACACCGTGAAGGTCGATCCGAAGGCGGACTTCAAGGCGTTTCGCGACCACTTCACGAAGAAGTTTCCGAACCTGCCGCTCAACGATTTCGTCAACGGCCCTTATTCGATGGATGTTGGCTTGCGCAAGCAGTGGGAAGCGATCGAGCAGTTCCCGCCCTACGAGTTCGCGGTCGACAAGGGCAAGACGATGATGTCCAAGCCGTTCAAGAACGGCAAGACGCTCGCCGACTGCTTCCCGAACAAGGGCGTCGGGATCCGCCAGAACTATCCCTATTTCGACAAGAAGACGGGCGAGGTCGTCACGCTGGAGCTCGCGGTCAACCGGTGCCTGAAGAAGAACGACGAAAAGACGCTCAACTACAAGAAGGACGACATGGCGGCGGTGACGGCCTACATGGCGTTCACCTCGCGCGGCAAGCCGATGGACATCAAGATCCCGGACGACCCGCGCGCGCTCGCCGCCTACAAGAAGGGCGAGGAATACTTCTACACCCGCCGCGGCCAGTTCAACTTCTCCTGCGCGAGCTGTCACGTGCAGATGGCCGGCAAGCACCTGCGCACCGAGGTGCTGGCGCCCGCGCTCGGCATCCTCAACGCCATGCCGATCTACCGCTCCAATTGGGGCGGCATGGGCACCATCAGCCGCCGCTTCACCTCGTGCAACACGCAGGTGCGCGCGGCGTCGCTGAAGCCGCAGGACGAGCTCTACCGCGACGTCGAATACTATCTCTCGTACATGGGCAACGGCCTGCCCATCGTCGGCCCGGGCTCGCGCCCGTGATCAAGCGAACGATCTGGAGGAACGCAATGCGCACCCGTGCCCTGATCCGCCTGGCGGTCATCCTGTCGCTCGCCGGCCTGACCACTGCGGCCTTCGCCGCCTCTTCGAGCGATTTCGAGACGGCCTATGCCAGCGCGGCGGCCGCCGCCAAGCAGGCGGTCAGGATGAAGACCGCCTGGACCACCACCGGCAAGGCGCTCAAGGCCGCCAAGAAGGCGGCCGGGGCCGGCCGGTACGACGATGCGGTCAAGCTCGCCGGCCGTGCCAAGGCCCTGGCCGAGGCCTCGATCGCGCAGTCCAAGGAGCAGGCCAAGGTCTGGCAGGACGCCGTGCTGCGCTGACGCGCGGGTGGCGCCCGCGGAAAATCGAGGAGAGAAAAGCGATGCGTCGCCGCGACGTGCTGAAAGCGCTCACCGCCGCGGCGATCGCGGGCGTCGCGCCGCGCGGGCTCGCCCGCGCCGCGGCGGCCGGCGACCTCTACGACATCGGCCGCTTCGGCAACGCCCGTGTGCTGCACATGACCGACAGTCACGCGCAGCTCCTGCCGGTCTATTTCCGCGAGCCGAGCGTCAATCTCGGCGTTGCCGGCATGACCGGCAGGCCGCCGCATCTCGTCGGCAAGGCGTTCCTCGACCGATTCGGCATGGCGCCCGGGACGCGCGCGGCTTACGCCTTCACCTGCCTCGACTTCGCGGAGGCCGCCCACCGCTACGGCCGGCTCGGCGGCTTCGCGCATCTCAAGACGCTGGTCGACCGCCTGCGAGCCGAGGCCGGCGCCGGCCATTCGCTACTGGTCGACGGCGGCGATCTCATGCAGGGCAGTGGCCTCGCCAACACCGTGCACGGCGAGGACATGGTGGAGGCCGCCAACCTGCTCGGCACCGAGGTGCTGACCGGGCATTGGGAGTTCACCTACGGCGCGGAACGCCTTGTCGCCAACATCAAGCGGTTCAAGGGCGAGTTCGTGGCGCAGAACGTGTTCCTCACCGAAGAAGCCGCTTTCAACGGCAAGCCGGCCTTCGACGCCGCCTCGGGCCGCGTGTTCAAGCCGGTGACCATCAAGGAGGTCGGCGGCCACCGCATCGCGGTCGTCGGCCAAGCCTTCCCTTACGTGCCGGTCGCGCATCCCAAGCGCTTTACGCTGGACTGGACCTTCGGCATCCGCGAGGCCGATCTGCAGAAGCTGGTCAACCAGGTTCGCGAGAAGGACAAGGTCGACGCCGTCATCCTGCTCTCGCACAACGGCATGGACGTCGACCTGAAGCTCGCCGCCAAGGTCACCGGCATCGACGTTATTCTCGGCGGTCACACCCATGACGCGGTGCCGGCGCCGGTGACCGTCAAGAACGGCGGCGGCAGGACGCTCGTCACCAGCGCCGGCTCGGCCGGCAAGTTCCTGGCCGTGATCGATCTCGAGCTCGGCAAGGGCGCGGTCAAGGGCGTGCGCTATACATTGCTGCCGGTCTTTGCCGGCCTGTTGAAGCCGGATCCCGCCATGCTCGCGCTCATCGCGCGCCTGCGCCAGCCGCACGAAAAGGCGCTCGGCGAAAAACTGGCGGTCGCCGGCGACGTTCTCTACCGGCGCGGCAACTTCAACGGCACCATGGACCAGCTTATCTGCGACGCGGTGCGCCACGCGCTCGACGCCGAGATCGCGCTGTCGCCCGGCTTCCGCTGGGGCAACTCGGTGCTGCCGGGCGACGCCATCACCATGGAAGACGTGCTGTCCGAAACCGCCATCACCTATCCGGAGGTCTACACCGTCGAGATGACCGGCGCGCAGCTCAAGGCCATCATGGAAGACGTCTGCGACAATCTGTTCAATCCCGATCCCTTCTACCAGCAGGGCGGCGACATGGTGCGCGTCGGCGGCATGGACTATGCCTGCGCGCCGAACGAGAAGATGGGGCGTCGCATCGCCGCCATGACGCTCGACAGCGGCAAGCCGGTCGAAGCGAACAAGAGCTACAAGGTCGCCGGCTGGGCCTCGGTCAATCCGCAGAGCGGCAAGCCGGTATGGGAGGTGTTCGCCGATTACCTGCGCGGGCAGAAGACCGCGCGGCCGAAGAAGCTCAATCGGGTGGCGCTCAAGGGCGTCGGCAACAATCCGGGTGTGGCCGGGTAGGAGACGCCATGCGGTTCATGACGCGGTTCATGCGCGCGGGGGTTCATCGACTGCGGGTAGGGGCGGGCGCGGCGCTGCTCGCCTTGGCGCTGACGGCGCCCGCCGCGGCGCAGACGAAGCTGCAGGCGCCGCTGCCCGACAAGCCGTTCGCGGAGCATCATCTCGTCATCCAGTTGTCCGACCGCGCGCCGGCCAAGCAGGCGCTGGCGCTCAGCGTGCCCAACAACCTCATCAAGTTCTACGACCCGGACAAGATTTCGATCGTGGTAGTCGCCTTCGGCCCCGGCATCGACCTCCTGCGCGCAAGCAGCCCCAACCGCGCCAAGGTCGACAGCCTGATCGCGCAAGGCGTCGAATTCGATATCTGCATGAACACCGTCGATACCGTCGAGCGCGAGACCGGCAGGAAGGTCGACATCAATCCCAAGGCCGTCAAGGTGCAGGTCGGCGTCGCGCGCATCCTGGAGCTGGCGGAGAAGGGCTATACGGTCGTTCGTCCGTAGCGGGGCGGTCGATCGACAGCGGCAAGGACGAGGCCTGCGCCAAGGCCGGCCTCGCCGCCATCCAGGACGAACTCGATTTCTGAAGCGACGGCGTCGGCCCGGTGTCGGGCCGACGCGCTATTGGCTCAGTCCCAACTCTCGCTGCTGACACCGGCGAGCGAGCGCACGCGCTCCTCGTCCTTGGCGAATTCCGCCGCCTCGCCGGAATAGACGATCTTGCCGTCGTCCAGCACATAGGCGCGGTCGGCGATCGCGACCGCCGCGCGCACGTTCTGTTCCACCAGCAGCACCGAGATGCCTTCCTCGCGCGCCGAGGTGATCACCCGGAACACCTCCTGCACGATCAGCGGCGCCAGCCCCTGGCTCGGCTCGTCGAGCAGGATCAGGCTCGGGTTGAGCAGCAGGGCGCGGGCGATGGCGAGCATTTCCTGCTCGCCGCCGGAAAGCTGCCGGCCCTTGTTACCCTTGCGCTCGGCGAGCCGCGGGAACAGCTCGTAGACGCGCGGAATATTCCACGGGCCGGGCCGCTCCATGGGAACTTTCAGGTTCTCTTCCACCGTCAGGCCCGGGAAGATCTTGCGCCCCTCCGGCACGTAGCCGAGGCCGAGCATGGCGACCCGATAAGGCGGCCAGTCGGTGGTGGTGTTGCCGAAGATGCGTACCGTGCCCTGCCGGGCATGGGTGAGGCCGACGAGGCTGCGCATGGTGGTGCTCTTGCCGGCGCCGTTGCGGCCGAGCAGGGTGACGATCTCGCCCGCCTTAACCTCCAGGCTCACGCCATACAGGATGTGGCTCTTGCCGTAGAAGGTGTGCAGGTTTTCCGCTGCCAGGACCGTTTCGCTCATGCCGCTTCCTTTCCGAGGTAGGCGGCCTGCACGGCTTCGTTGGCGGTGATTTCCGCAGGCGTGCCTTCCGCCAGCATCTCGCCTTCGGCTAGCACCATGATGCGCTGGGCCAGATGCAGGACGACGCGCATGTCGTGTTCGATCAGCACCATGGCCAGCTTCTGCTCCTGGTGCAGATTGCGGATGAGCTGGGTGACGTCATAGGTCTCCTGATCGCCCATGCCCGCGGTCGGCTCGTCCAGCAGCAGGAGGCGGGGGTTGAGCGCCAGCGCCATCATGATCTCGGTGGCGCGCTGGTCGCCGTGGCTCAGTTCGCCCACCAGCCGGCCAGCCTTGCCCGAGAGCCCGCTCATGTCGAGCAGCTCGCCGGTGCGCGCGTGCACGGCGGCCTTTTCGTCCGCCTTCAGCCGGATGCGCAGCCGGTAGCCGGCGGCGATCTCGACCGCGATCTGCAGGTTCTCGTAGATGCTCAGTTCCGGAAACACTTCCGTGATCTGGAACGTGCGCGCCATGCCGCGCCAGACCCGCTTGTCCGGCGACAGCTTGGTCACGTCCTCGCCGTCGAAGATGATTTTCCCGGTGGTCGGGTTGGCGAAGCCGCTGATGAGGTTGAAGAAGGTGGTCTTGCCGGCGCCGTTGGGGCCGATCACGGCGCGCAGCTCGCCGGGCTCGACCCTCAGCGAGACGTCGTTGACGGCGACCAGGTTGCCGAAGCGCTTGGTGACGTTTTCGACTTTCAAGAGGCTCATGATGCCGTCCTCCGACGAATGATGCCGAGCACGCCGCGCGGAAAGAACAGCACGACGAGCACGAAGAACAGGCCGATGAACGACATCCAGTTCTGGGTCAGGCTCGACACATAGTCTTGCAGCACCACAAAGATGGCGGCGCCGATCAGCGGTCCCCAGAACGAGCGCATGCCGCCGAGCACCGCCATGATCACGAAGTCGCCCGATTGCGACCAGTGCAGGTCGTGCGGGTCGGCGAAGTTGTTGAGCAGCGCGTAGAGCGTGCCGGCGAGCCCCACGAAGGTGCAGGAGATCACCCACGACATCCAGATGTGCCGGTCGACCGGCAGGCCGAGGAAGCGCGCCCGCCGCTCGTTCTCGCGGATCGCCAGCAGCGTGCGGCCGAAGGGCGAGCGCAGGAGCGCCGCCAGGATCGCGACCGCCACGGCGAAGAAGAACAGGCAGAAGTAGTAGAAGGTGAGCGGGCTGTGCACGATATCGAGCTTGCCGATCCCGAAATCGATCGTGTGCCGTCCCCAGCCCGCCAGGCCGTCGTCGCCGCCGGTGACGGTATTCCAGCGGTACGCGACGAAGTAGAACACCTGACCGAAGGCGATGGTCACCATGGCGAAGTAGATGCTGCGCAGGTGCACGATCAGGAGCCCGATGATCGCCGCCGCTGCGATGGCCGTGAGCACGCCTACCGCCATGCCGGCGAGCGTGCTGGGCACGATGAACTTCATAATCAGGCCGGTGCCGTAGACCCCGAGGCCGAAATAGGCCGCGTGGCCGAAGGACAGCACGCCGGTGTAGCCGAGCAGGAAGTTGAGCGCGGTGGCGGCCAGCGCCATCACCACCACGCGGGTGCCGAGCTGCGTGTAGCCGCCGATGTAGTTGATCCACCACGGCATGGTCAAAAGCAGGATCCAGATCACCGCGTCGGCGGCGTACCGGATAAGAGGACGATCTCCTGGCTTCATAGCAGACGCCCTTCTTCACCGAACAGGCCGCGCGGTCTGACCAGCAGTACCAGCGCCATTAACACGTAAATGACGGCGTCGCTGGCGGACGGGAACCACACCGTGGTGAGCCCGGACGCGACGCCAATGAGAAGACCGCCGACCAAGGTGCCCGGCAGGCTGCCGAGGCCGCCGATGATGATCGCGACGAAGCTCGGCATGATCAGCTCGTTGCCGATGGTCGGCTGCAGGCCCAGCATGCCGGCGGCGAGAACGCCGGCGAGCCCGGCCATGTAGATGCCGAGACCGAAATTGGCGCTGCGCAGGAAGCGCGTGTTGACGCCCAGCACCGACACGGTTTCGAGATCGAGCGTGCCGGCGCGGATGCGCATGCCGAGCCGGGTGCGGCTCAGGACCACGAACAGCACCACCACGGTGAGCGTGACCAGCGCGACCATGAACAGCCGGTAGCCGGTGAGGAAGAAGTAATTGGCGCTCAGGGGGCTCGACAGCCAGGCGGGGATCGTGAAGGGCAGGGTCTGCGGTCCCCAGATGAAGCGGGTGCCGTCCTCGAACATGAAGGCGAGGCCGAAGGTGAGCAGCAGGCTGTAGAGCGGATCGCGCCCGTAGAGCGGGCGGATCAAGACACGCTCGATGAGCAGGCCGAAGATGGCGGTCAGGATCGGGGCGACGATCAGCGCGCCCCAGAACCCGATGAAAGGCATGAGGAAGAAGGCGAGGTAGGCGCCGATTGCGAGGAAGCCGCCGTGCGCGAAGTTGATGACGCCGGACAGGTTGAGAATCAACGACAGTCCCAGCGCCATCAGCGCGTAGAACGCTCCAATGATCAGCCCATTGAAGACGTTGTAGAGAATGAGTTGCGTCATGTTGTTCGTGCTTGTTGATCGCGCGCGCGGCCTCCAACGGCCGCGTGCCGATTTTGTTGAGTTCCCCAAATCTGGAAAACCCGGGCGCCCCCGTTGCGAGGGGGCGCCCGGTCCACGGTCGGCCGTTAGGCCGGGTAGTGCAGCTGGCAGCCTTTCTCGGCGACCGGCAGGGCCA
Source organism: uncultured Pseudomonadota bacterium (assembly GCA_963829755.1). Taxonomy (GTDB): domain Bacteria; phylum Pseudomonadota; class Alphaproteobacteria; order Rhizobiales; family Xanthobacteraceae; genus Pseudolabrys. The sequence goes on from CAWHJV010000012.1 coordinate 315,954, forward strand.
CGTTCTTGCCCTGGACCACGTTGTCGACGTGGAACAGGTCTTCCGGAACCGCGCCTTTCTCCTGCGCGTGACCGACATAGAGGTCGGGCATGAGCTGATGGTCGCCGGCGCGGTAGAAGACCTTGTTGGGCATCAGCGACACCTCGGGCGGCAGCTCGAAGCCTTCCAGGCCCTTGGCCAGCACGTCTGCCTTGAGGGACTTCTTCTCGTTGGCGATCAGCGCGCAGGTCCACACCGAGGCGTAACCGAACCAGTGACGGGCGGTCGGCACCTTGCCGTTGTTGACCTTGCGCACGCGCGACACGAACTCCTTGACGTGCGGCACGTTCGGCTGGTTCCAGTACCACTCGAACACCCAGGTGCCGATGCGCGCGTTCGCCGGCAGGCCTTCCAGCACCTCCAGCTCCTGCTGGGCGCCGGCGATGTGGAACTTCTTGTTGAGGCCGAACTGCACCGCCTGCTTCAGCGAATTGACCGCGTCCTGGCCCGCCGTGAGGAAGATGATGACGTCCGGGTTGGCGGCCTGCGCCTTGATCAGGTACGAGGAGTAGTCGGTGGTGCCGAGCGGGCACAGCGACGCGCCGACCTCGGTGCCGCCGAACTTCTTCAGGCTCGCCTCGAAGCCCTGCTGCAGGGTGTGGCCGAAGGAATAGTCCGGCGTAATGAAGTACCACTTCTTGCCGAACTTATCGAACAGCACCTTGGAGACCGAGTTGGTTTCCATGCGGGTGGTGTTGCAGACGCGGAAGACGTTCCAGTGGCAGTCCTTGCCGGTCACCGCGTCGGTGTGACCGCCGGTGACGATGTGCAGCACGCCGGCCTTGCTGGTGACCTCGCCGATGGCCAGCGCCATCGAGGAGTTCACGTTGCCGAGCATGAAGTCGACCTTGTCGCGGTCGATCAGCTTATGCGCCTTCTGCACCGCGGTGCCGGTGTTGGCGCTGGTCGAGTCTTCCGCCAGCAGCTCGACCTTGCGGCCGAGAATGCCGCCCTTCTTGTTGATCTCGTCGACGGCGAGCTGGCAGCCGATCTGCTCGTGCTTGCCGAGTTCGGCGTAGGTGCCGGTGAAGGGGTCGTCGAGGCCGATCTTGACCGGCGTCTCGCCGAGCGCGCTCACGACGAACGGGCTCGCAACCTGCATGGCGCCGAGCGCGGCGCCAGCCTTGAGGATGCTGCGTCGCCCGATCGGACGGTTGATGATGTCCTTAAGCATTAGGAACTCCTCCTCGGGATTTTGTTGTGTCGCCCCCTTGGAGAGTCTCTATTTTCCAGTTTCTTCTTTTTATTCCGCGGCGGTTCAGCCACCGCTTGGTGATTGTCCTTTCATCTGGAAGCTGCTGTCAGCACGCGATCCCGCGGACGCGGATCCAGCATTCGGAGGTGGGATAGCGCGTCGCCAGAGAGGCGACCAGCGGGTACAGAAAGAGCATCAGACCGCATCGGCCTTGCCACCTTGTGCCCCGCGGGCGGCATCATGTTAAATCCCGGTGGTTTCTTCAATCCCGAAACATGAAAAAATGGTTCGAAAACGCTGAAATCCTGCGCGTTTGCGAAATTTTTAATCGGGGCGGACGCGGACACTTTCAGACGGTGCAATAATTAACGACGCGGTCCATCGCGCCCGCGATGCCGCCGGCGGCGCGCCCTGCGTCCGTCCGCACGTTTTTCCGTAAGCTGACTTCAACTAAAGTCTGAGGCGAGGCCGTGCGCGGCGGGCCGGCATCTCACAACCGGCCCATCTCGACGTCCTCGCAGGAGTAGCCCAGCATCGATAGCCCTTCCTCCAGCAGGTCGCCCACGTTGGGCATGCCCAACAGGTATTGGGCGGTGCGCGCGTTGTGGGCGTCGGCGGCGTCCTGGCGCAGCGAAGCCCAGTCACCGACGGTGTTGTCGTCGCGCCCGAGCCAAGCGATCGTCACCAGGTCGATCTGCTCGTCTTCCGACATCGAGTCGATCAGAGAGGTAATCTCTTCGACCACCGGATCGTCGCCGTAGTCTTCGAGCACCTCGACGTCCTTGTCGTCGGACGGATTGGAGCCCGGATCGGGCTCTTCCACCGCTTCCTTGGCGTCGAATTCGCGCGCCTTGATGATGATGAAGCAGACCTTATCGGGAGAGATGGCCAGATCGATATCGCCGCTATCGCCGGGAGCCTGATCGTTCGCTTTCGCCATGATGTCACCTGTATTGACGGACGCGGCACTATGGGGCCGCGTGCGCGCGGTTCTCTTGGGAGAAATCAATTGGGGCCGTTTCGGTTTCCGTGAGCCATGCCGCGACCGCGGCCCAGCGGTCGCGGAGTACCTTGCGCCCCATGAACAGGCCGAGATGGCGGCAGGGCGCGAGATCGGTGCGGATATCCGCCGGCGCGGTGCCGGCGAGCCGCGCCAGCGCGAACAGCTGCTCCGGCGCCACCAGCTCGTCATCGCGCGCGGCCAGGAGATAAAGCGGCGTCGTCAGACGCGTGAGGTCGATGCGCTCGCCGAGCGCGACGAATTCGCCGCGGGCAAGCGCGTTGCGCTTGAAGATCGTCTCGATGCCCTCAAGGTAATAGCGCCCGGGCAGGTCGAGGGTCCAGGCGTACCAGGCTTCGAAGCGCCGGCGCAGCGCCACGAAATCGTCCGAGCCGAGCGGCGCCTCGACTTCCAGCAGCCGATGCATGTCTTCGGCGCCGATCGTCCCGGGTGCCCAGAGTTTCTGCACCTTGCGGCCGATGACGCGGCCGTTTCCAAGCTTCACCATGTCCGTAAACAGCGTGATCGGCATGCCGGCGACGATCTGCGCCAGGCCGGACGGCGCCGCCGCGATGTCGATGGGCGTGCCGGCCAGCACGAGCTTGCGCACCTTGGCGGGAAAGCGCGCGGCATAGATGAGCGCCAGCCAGCCGCCCTGGCACAGTCCGATGAGATCGACCCGATCGCCGCTTTGCCCGCCGGCCTGGTCGACCAGCACGTTGAGAGTGGCGAGATAATCGTCGAAGCCGAGTTCGCGCATGGTCTCGTCGGCCGGACGCCAGTCGGTGACGTAGAGCCGGCTGAGGCCGGCCTCGCGCAAGGCGGCCACCATGCTGTGGCCGGGCGCGAGGTCGGCGATGCCGGCGCCGTGTAGCGCGAACGGCGCGCAGAGCAGGGTGGGCGTGCCCGTGGTGGCGGTGGAGAAATCGCGCAGGCGCACGGGCTTCAGGTCGAGGGCGGTATTGCTGTGCGTGGTCCACGCCGGCTCGTCGGCCGGCCGCGCACCGCCGCTCGCGAGCTCGGCGAATTGCCGCGCCATCGCCGCCGCGGCTTCGCTGGCGCACGCCGCCGCCAGGGCCGGCCACAGGAAGGCGAGCTGCGGAAGCGGGTTGGGCGTCGGCTCGTACATGGAATAGCGTCTTTGGGGTCGCGCCTTGTCACCCTAAGCAAACCGGCCCGAGCCAGGTTGACTCAAATCAACGCCGCCGGCTTCTCCGCGGCCCGCTAATTTCGACGCCGCGCGGCGCAGGGGACGAGCGAGGCGATGCCGGTCCAGAACGCCGAAATCGCGGCCATGTTCGAGCAGACCGCGGATCTGCTGGAGATCAAGGGCGAACGACGTCGTCAACACGCGCCCGCTCGCGGACCTGCGCAAGCTGCTGAAGCGGTAACTGGCTTGTCATTCCGGGGCGCGGACGCGCTTCTTGCGCCCCGGTGGTGCACCTATGCCACTGGTTTCGCTGGCAAAATTGACATTCCTCAATAAATATACAGGGCGTGAGACGCTAAAGTCGCGTCATCTGGCAACCGCGTCGGGAGAAGGCGCGCAACGAACGAACAAGAACGCGAAGATAGAAAACAAGAACAGATGAGTATGCCGGTCGAGATCGACTTTCAGGGCATGGACGCCCAGCCTGCCATCCGTGCAACCATCGACGAACACATCGCCCGGTTCGAAAGACGCTTCGGCCCCATCGCGGCCGGCCGTGTCGTGCTCAAGTCGCCGCATCATGGCGCGCCCGCGCCCGGTCCCTACGAGGTCAACATCGAGCTGACGCTGCCGGGCGGCCGCAACGTCTTCATTGGCGGCGCGCAGAACGCGGCCGCGCCATGCCGACCTCGACCTCGCCATCGACGACGCCTTCAAATGGGCGCGCACCGCGGCGCTTTAGGCCGCACTCAGCGCCCCCGACCCCACACAGGCGATGCCGTGCTCCTTGAACAGCTCGCGCGTCGCGGCGGACGAGCCCTCAACGTCGATGGCGCGGCAGGCGTCCTCGAACACGATGGTGTCGAAACCCTCGCGGCGCGCGTCCTCGGCCGAATAGCGCACGCAGAAATCGAACGCCAGCCCTGCGACGAACACGCGGCTGAAGCCGCGTTCGCGCAAATAGCCGCCGAGCCCGGTCGGCGTGGTGCGGTCGTTCTCGTAGAATGCCGAATAGGAATCGATCGTCGGGTGATAGCCCTTGCGCAGGATCAGCTCGGCTTGCGCGAATATCGAGGTCGCTGCGGAATTCGGCGCCGCGCGTGCCCTGCACGCAATGGTCCGGCCACAGGATCTGCGCCCCGTAAGCAGCTTCGATAGTGTCGTAGGGTTTCTTGCCCGGATGCGAGGAGGCGAACGACAGGTGCCCTGGCGTATGCCAGTCCTGCGTCAGCACCACGTGGGCAAAGCGCCGCGCCAGGGCGTTGATCGCCGGCACCACCTCGTCGCCGTCGGGCACGCTCAGGTTCCCGCCGGGGCAGAAGTCGTTCTGGATGTCGACCACCAGGAAGACGTCGCGTTCGCCGATCTCGAATGTGTCGGTCATGGATCTTTCGCCTTCGCTTGCGTTTCGAGCGGATGCGCCGCCAGCAGCGATATCACTTCCTCATCGGACACCTGCCGGAAGTCGGCATAGAACAAGCCGATGGCGCCGAAATTCTCGTAGTCCTCCAAGCACACCAGGTCGTCGGCTTCCCGGCGCAGGCTCTCAAGGCTCTCGGTCGGCGCCACCGGCACGGCCAGAACGAGCCGCCGGGGTTCAAGCTGGCGCAGCGCCCGCAGCGCCGCGCGGGTGGTGGCGCCGGTGGCGATGCCGTCGTCGACGACGATGACGGTATGATCTTTAAGCGGCGGATGCGGCCGCGCGCCGAGGTAAAGCGTGCGCCGGCGCTCGATCTCGGCGAGCTCGCGGTCGCGCACTTTGTCGAACGCGGCGTCGTCGATGCCGGAAAGCGCGATGACGTCCTCGTTGCGCACGGTCACCGGCGTCGTGCCGCCCACCACCGCACCCACCACCGCACCCATGGCGAGTTCCGGCTGGAACGGTACGCCGATCTTGCGCACCAGCAACAGATCGAGCGGCGCGTGGAGCGCGGTGGCGATTTCCGCCGCCACCGGCACGCCGCCGCGCGGCAGCGCCAGCACCACCGGCTTCTGGTCCTTGTAATGCGCCAGCGCCTTGGCGAGCTGCCGGCCGGCATCGATCCGGTCTTTGAAGGGCACGTCGCTAGTCCTTCGCTTTCGCAAGGAGATGAGCTTCGAACCAGCGCGCGGCAAGCGCGATCACCGCGTCCATGGCGCCGGGCTCGGGAAAGAGATGGGTCGCGCCCGGCACGATCTCCAGCTTCTTCTCGCCGGGCAGCCGCGCATAGGCGTCCTCGTTGAGCTCGATCACCTCGGTGTCGCGCCCGCCGACGATGAGCAGGGTCGGCGCGGTGACGTCGGCGAGCGCGCGGCCGGCGAGGTCGGGCCGCCCGCCGCGCGACACCACGGCGCCGACGCGTTCGCTCAGGCTTGCCGCCGCCACCAGCGCGGCGGCGGCGCCGGTGCTGGCGCCGAACAGGCCGAGCGGCAGCCAGCCCAGATTGTCCTCGCCGTCGATCCAGCGCACGGCTTCCACCAGCCGTCCGGCGAGCAGGGGAATGTCGAACACATTGGCGCGGTCGGCTTCCTCGTCCGGCGTCAGCAGGTCGAACAGCAGCGTCGCCAAGCCCTGCTCGTTCAGCGCCGCGGCCACCGCGCGGTTGCGCGGGCTCAGGCGCGAGGACCCGCTGCCGTGCGCGAACACGATCAGCGCGCGCGCCTGCGCCGGCACGGTGATGGTGCCGGGCAGGCGGTACGGTCCGATCTCGACCTCGCGGGTGCTCATGCGTTACTCCCGTGCCGTCGGCGTCTTGCAGGCAGTATGGCGGCCGCGCACGGGCGGGCGTTTGACACGTATCAACCGGCGCCGGCCGTGCCGCATTATGCAGGGAGAGAACGTCGAGAAGGAGCCACGCGTTGCACGGAGAGGGGCAGGAAAACGCGAAAGACCGCCCGCCGACGCTCGCCGCCAAGGTGGCCTTCCTGCGGGACCCGGCGTCTTACGCGGGCGCGCCGGCGGTCGAGGTGCGCGAAACCCACATGTCGTGGGTTTTCCTGGCCGGCGCCTGCGTCCACAAGCTCAAGAAGCCGGTACGCTTTCCCTATCTCGACTTCTCCACGCTGGAACGGCGCGCGGCGGCCTGCCGCGCCGAAATCCGGCTCAACCGGCGGCTCGCCCCCGACGTCTATCGCGGCGTGGTGCCGCTGACGCAGGCGCATGGGCGGCTGGCCATCGGCGGCGAGAGCGAGCCGGTCGACTGGCTGGTCAGGATGCGGCGCCTCGACGAGCGCAACATGCTCGACGCCCGCATCGCCGACGGCCGTCTCAATGTCCCGCAGCTCGAGCAGCTCGCCGCCGTGCTGGCGCGGTTTTATCGCGCCGCCGCGCCGAGCTTTCTGCCGCCCGCGGTGCATCTGGCCGACTTCGCCGGCAGCCTCACCTTCAACACGCGCGTGCTGCTCGATCCGCGCTTCAACCTTCCGGCCGGGCTCATTCGCCGCATCGACCGCGCGCAGCGCTGCTTCCTCGCCCGTCACGGCGACGCGATCGCCGCGCGCCTGCGCCATCGCCGCATCGTCGACGGCCACGGCGACCTGCGCCCCGAGCACATCTGCCTCGATCACGACGTGCGCATCATCGACTGCATCGAGTTCAACGCGCGCCTGCGCACGGTCGATCCTTTCGACGAGATCGCCTATCTGGCGCTCGAATGCGAGCGCCTGGGCGCCAAGTGGGCGGGCGATTACCTGCAAGCGCGGATGAAGCGCCTGTTGCGCGACGGCCCGGCCGAGGCGCTGTTCACCTTCTACCGCTGCCACCGTGCGACCTTACGCGCGCGGCTCGCCATCGCGCATCTTTCAGAACCGCACCCGCGCACGCCGGAGAAATGGCCGACGCTGGCGCGGGCTTACTTGGCCTTGGCGGCGGAAGCGGCGCGGAAGCTGGAGATGATGGACTAAACCACCATCAAATCGGTCAGGCTTCGATCCTCATGCAGCCGCCGGATCGCCTCCGCCAGCAATGGCGCCGACGGCAACAACGTGAGCTTCTCATTCTGCTCCGGATGCGCCAGCCGGAACGGCGGCACCGCGTCGCTCACCATCACGCCGTTGAGCGCAGGATCGGCGATCACCTCGGCCGCGCCGTGCATGAACAGGCCATGAGTCACCAGCGCGATCACCTTTTTGGCGCCGGCCGCGCGCGCCGCCTTTGCCGTGCGCAGCAGCGTGCCGCCGGTGCTGATGAGGTCGTCCACGATCAAGGCGGTCGCGCCTTCGACGTCGCCCGCGAACAATTCGCCGGAGACGACCCCGGCGCTGCGGTGCTTTTCCGCCAGGCCCTTGCCGATCGGACGCCCAAACACACCTTCCAGCGCCACGCGCAAGCTCTCGGCGCGCTTCATGCCACCGGCATCGGGCGACACCACCGCCAGCTTTTGGCCCGCCAGATGCGCCTTCGCGTAATCGACGAACAGCGGCGTGCCGGTCAGCGCCACGGTGCGGCAGCGGAAGGCGTTCTCGAACGCGGCCGGGTTGTGCACCTCCAGCGTCACGACGCAGTCGACGCCAAGGCATTCGAACAGCGCGCCCACGTAGCGCGTGGTCACCGGATCGTTCGGCTTGGTGCGGCGGTCCTTGCGCGCGTAAGCGAGGTACGGCGTCACCGCGGTCACGCGGCGCGCGCCGGCGTCCTTCACCGCGCCGATGAAGAACAACAGCCGGCACAGCTTGTCGTTGGCGCTCTGGCCCGGCTCGCCGTGCAGGCCGTGCAGCACGTAGACGTCGCGCCCGGCGACGTCGTCGAGCGGGCGCGCCTTGTGCTCGCCGTCCTCGAAGTCGCGCTCCTCGTGCGCGGCGAGCGGCTGGCCCAAAGCCGCCGCCACCCGCGCCGCCAGGTCGGCGCTGGCGTTCAGGGCGAACAGCTGCGGTGGAGCATCGCGAAACATATTGCTATCTACATCCTCGCCGCGAAAGGCTACCTTGATCGCGGTCAAATTCCAGCGGGGGAAAAGCCAGCAAAATGCCGTCACACGGGACACACGGAACCGTCATCGTCGGCGCCGGGCAGGGCGGCTATCAAGTCGCGGCCTCCTTGCGCGAATCCGGCTACGAGGCGCCGGTCATCATCGTCGGCGACGAGCCGGCGGCGCCCTACCAGCGCCCGCCGCTGTCGAAGGCCTATCTCCTCGGCGACATGACGGTCGAGCGGCTGATGCTGCGCCCTGAGTCCTTCTACGAGACCCGCGGCATCGACCTCCTGCTCGGCGACCGCGTGGCGCGCATCGACCGCGACGCGTCGCGCCTCCATCTCGCCTCCGGTTCGTCATTATCCTACGACCATCTGGTGCTCGCCCTCGGCGCGCGCAACCGCCTGCTGCCGGTCGAGGGCGCCGATCTCGATGGCGTCATGTACCTGCGCACGCTCGCCGAATCCGACAACATCCACGATCGCTTCGAGGCAGCCACCACCATCGTCGTCATCGGCGCCGGCTTCATCGGCCTGGAGCTCGCCGCCGTCGCCAGCAAGTTCGGCAAGGAAGTCCATGTCGTCGAGGCGCTGCCGCGGGTGATGAGCCGTGCGGTTTCGCCCGCCGTCTCCGCGTTCTACGCCGAGGCGCACGCGGCCTGGGGCACCACCATGCATCTCAATGCGCGGCTGGAACGCATCGACGGGAAGGATGGCCGCGTCGCCGGCGTCACGCTCGCCGGCGGCAAGACGATTGCCGCCGATCTGGTGCTGGTCGGCATCGGCATCGTGCCCAATGTGGAACTCGGCGCAGAGGCCGGCCTCGCATGCGACAACGGCATCGTGGTCGACAAGCATCTCGTCACCGCCGACCTCGCCATTTCGGCCATTGGCGATTGCGCGTCGTTTCCCGATCCGGTGACGCACAAGCACATCCGCCTCGAGTCCGTACAGAACGCCGTCGACCAGGCGCGCTGCGTCGCCAAGCGCATCACCGGCAGCGCGGAAGTCTACAGCGCGGTGCCGTGGTTCTGGAGCGACCAGCGCGATCTCAAGCTGCAGATGGTCGGTCTCACTAGCGCGTGCGATCAAACCGTCTTGCGCGGCGATCCCGCGGCGCGCGCCTTCTCGGTGTTCTGCTTCAAGGACGGCCGGCTCGCCGGCATCGAGTCGGTCAACCGCGCCGCCGAGCACATGTTCGGCCGCCGCCTGCTGGCGGCGGGCGAAAGCGTGACGCCGGAGGAAGCCGCCGATCCGGCCTTCGATCTCAAGGCGCGCCTCGCGCGCGTCGGCAAGGCGGCGCAGCCGGCGGGCTGATAGCCCCGCCATTGTGGCGCTCGGCCGCCATCGTTAAACTCGTTGCGACATTGCCGCAAACGAGGAAACGCCCCGATGGCCGACGCCCGCAAAGCCTTCATCAAGAATATCGCCGAAGTCCCGTGGCTGGAATTCCCCGACCACTTCGGCGGCGCGCTGTCGAAGCCGCTGGTGATGCCCGACACCGCGCGCTCGCAGCACCTCGACTACCGCATCTCCATGTACCAACCCAAAGCGTATGTGAAGAAGCACAGCCACAAGGTCCAGGAGCAGGTCTATCACGTGCTCGAAGGCGAGGGGGTGATGCATGTCGGCGGCGAGGACCGCGTCGTGCGCAAGCACGATTTCATCTATCTGCCGCCGGGCGTGGAGCATTCGATCGAGAACACCGGCCTCGTCGATCTGGTGTTCATCGTCGTCACCTCGCCGGTGACGGATGAAGAAAGCCCGGTCTAGTGGAGCGAATTTGACATTCGATACCCGTTTGCGGCAACGGGATTCAAATGTCGGTATCGGACCACTAGTGGATGAATTCCGGCGCCCGAGACCGCTTCGGGCGCTGCCCTCACTTTTCTTTCTTCGCTCGCCTTTTCAAGGATTGCGGCGGTTCGACAAACTCGATTCCGATTTCGATGTCGGATCGCCACACGACGCGACACCATCGCGCCAGTCCCTTGTTGAGCCGGATCAGAAACTCCTGAGGTGCTGTCTGCGGATCGCCGACGCGCAGACGGGCGCCGAATTCGGAAACGTCGTGCATCTGGCATTTCAACGGAGGGCTCAGTCCGGTTGCCACGTGAACCGCGTGCGTGATGGGGCGCCGCGTCTTCTTTCTTTTTTCGGGCTCGTCCATTGTTGCCTCCGTGATGGGCCGTCCTTGTGTTTGAAACACGTCGCTCATCACACGCGCAATGGCGAGGCCGCGGCGTTAACACCTCAATTTGTCTTGGTCGGGCGTACCCTGGCCCTCAACGCGCTTAGCGTCGGCACCGCATTAGGCCCGGGCATGCGCCGCAGGCAAGGGGTATCGTGGCGGGCAGGTCTTGCTTCTAGCTGACGGTGTTCTCCGTCGCCGTTGCAAACGCCGCGTTCCTCCCCGCGCGCCGGCCCGAAACGAAGGCCCAGGCGAGGTGATGCCCGTGGCCCTTCAGCAGCAGGCCGCCCTGTCCGGTGGCGCCCGCGGCATAGAGTCCGGGGATGGCGTCGTCGTTTAAGCCCAGCACGCGATGCGCCTCGTCGACCGCGACGCCGCCCTCGTTGTGCACGAACACCGCGCGCGTGGGGCCGAGCGCCACGTAAGGGCCGTCGCCGAAATGTGGGCGCTTGCCCGCGCGCTTGTTATAGCTTTCGACGCTGCGCGTCAGCGCGCCGCGCGGCATGTCGAGCTTGGCGGTCAGCGCATTCAACGTCGGCGCCTCGCGATAAATGTCGCGCCGGTTGCGCTTGTAGTCGGCGAGATAGGCGTAGGCCACGCCCGGCGCGGTCGAGATGAAATGCGGCCAGCCGGAAAACTGCGCCGCCATGCGCGCGTCGAGCAGGATGAAAGCCCTGCCGGCCGGCTGGTCGGGCACGGCAAGCGCCGGCGCCTCGTACTCCTCGCAGAAACGCTCGCCCTTGCTGTTGACGAGCAGCGCGCCGGCCTCGAACAGGCCGGGCGAGGGCGCCAGCGCCGTGGTCACGAAGCTCATGATGAAGGGGCGCAGCAGCGCCTGCGGCATATTATCGAGCGACCAGGCCATGAAGGCCGCGAGCCACGGCCAGGGCGGCAGCTTCAGGAGCAGGTTCTCTCCCGCCGGCGGCACGAAGCGCAGTTCCGGCCCGAGCGCCAGATCGCCGTTGAGAATGCGCGCGCCCAGCGCCACCGCCAGCTTCTGCCCGTCGCCGGTGGCGGTCTCGTTGACGCCGGAGGCTTTCGCCTCCTGCGCGCCCATGTATTGCGCCTTCAGCTCCGGATCGTTGGTGAAATCGCCCGCCGCCAGCACCACGCCGCCGCGCGCGGCGTAAAGCCTGCGCCCGCGCGGCGTCTCGCAATCGACCGCCGTCACTCGCCCGCCATCGGTGATGAGCGCGCGCGCCCGCGTCAGGGTCGCGACGGTCACGCCTGCGCGCCGCGCCGCCCGCTCCAGATGGCGGATGAAGGCCCGCGAGTTGGGCAGCACGTTGTGCATGCGCGGCTTGCGATGCGGCGGCTCCGGCATCGGCCCGGTGAAGCGGATGCCGTGCTTGATGAGCCAGCGGAAGGTCTCCGGCATCTCGTCGGCGAGCACGCGCCTGAGGTGTGCGTTGTCGCGGTTGTCGAGCGCGCCGTTAAAGGCGGCCATGTCGCGCCAGTGATCCTCGGGCCGGTCCTTGATGCCGCGCGCGATCTGGTGCGGGGTGGCGCTTGAACTCACCGAGCCCACCGACCAGGCTGTGGAGCCGCCGAGCCGCGCGTTCTTTTCCAGAAGCACCACGCTGCGCCCCAGCGCCCGGGCCTCCAGCGCGGCCGCGAGCCCGCTGCCGCCGCCGCCGACCACCACCACGTCATATGCGCTGTCCGGCTCGCTCACGGCATGTCCTCCAGCGCGTCCGCTTCCCCGGCCAGCACGCCGGCCGGGCCCTGTCGGGGCCGGATTCAACATTGTGAATTGTCATTTGCCAATCGAAAATACGGAGTGATAACGTCCGGTTTCAATCAGGTGAAATCAGACGAAAGGCCAAGCGCGTGGCGACACGATCGAAACCGAAAGCAAGCGCCGGACGGGCCACGGCGGCGCGGCCCCGCGCGGCAAGCGCGCGCGAGCGCGATCCGGCCGAGCGCGCGCGCGGCGGTGTGCAGTCGATCGGCCGCGCCTTCGCCATCATGGAGGAGATCGCGCGCAACCGCGACGGCATCGGCCTCGCCGAGCTCTCCAAGCGCGTCGGCCTGCACAACTCCACCACGTTCCATCTGGTGCGCACCATGGTCTCGCTCGGCTACGTGCGCCAGCTCAAGGATACCAAGCGCTACCGTATCGGCCGGCCGCTGTTCGCGCTCGCCGCCAACGCGCTCGACGAGATCGAGATGATGAGCCTGGCGACGCCGGTGCTTGAGGCGCTCTCGCGCGAGACCGGCGAAAGCGCCCATTTCTCCGTGCGCATGAACGACACGGTGGTGGTGCTGGCGCGCACCAGCGGCCCCGGCGCCTTCCAGCTCGCCGACCGCGTCGGCGTGGTGCGCCCGGCCTATTGCACCGCGCTCGGCAAGATCATGCTGGCCGCGCTCGACGATGAGCAGCTCGAGGGCTATCTCGCGCGCACCGAGCTGGCGCCGCTCACCGACAACACCATCACCACGCCGGACCGCCTGCGCCGCGAAGTCGCCGAGGTGCGGCGCGCTGGGCTTGCCGTCGACGACGGCGAGTTCGATCCGGAAGCGCGCTGCGCGGCGTTGCCGGTGCGCGATTTCACCGGCCAGGTGATCGGCGCGCTCGGCATTTCCGGCCCGGTCTGGCGGCTGTCGGTCGACACGCTGAAGAAGCGCGCGATGCTGGTGCGCGCCGCCGCCGACAGGCTGTCGGCCGAGTTCGGCTATCCGGGCGAGGGCGCGCGGGCGGCGGAATAGGTCTTATTCATTCGGGCCGATGCTTTCGGCGCGTCCCGCAACGACGAGGCTTACCCTTACAGTCGCAAGATCCGAATTTTCCAGCTGCAAAATAGAGATTATTCGGCGGCTCGCCCCGTGGGGGTCGCGCCGGTAACACCGTACTCCTCGGACTTGCTGCCGAACGCCGCCGCCTCGAAACCGCCCGCCGCCAGCCCGCGCTTCAGCAGTTCCCGGATAGCCGACGCCCGGCTCGGCATCCTGTTCCTGAAGCGAAAGTCGTCCAAAACGGTCAATTCGTCGGCCGTGAGCATGATTTGAAGCCGCTCACCGCGGGTTCCATGGTCCGTCGACATAACCTCTCTCCCGCACCCCGAAACGGAATATGAGTAAGGCAATCATTTGAGATCAGCAGCACAACTGGCTCAGAAACGGCCAACGTCGCAAAAAGTTCCAACGTCTCAAGAGCGCGGCACATCCTCATCGTGGCGGTCGGTGTAGACAATGGTTGCGCAGAAACAGAATTGACGACTGCGGCGTGTGTCCTACCTTTGGTTAATGAAGCGGATACAGGTCAAAGGCGAGAACAAGATATCGGCGCCGTTTCCTTGTCAGCGTTGCGGCGGGCTGATGCGCTTGGTCGGTAGCGAGCCTCACGCCGTTCGGGGCGGGGCCGACCTTCTCACCTATGTGTGCACGGCGTGCGATGGATTGCTGGTGTTGCCGATCGACCGTGACGCGATCGGCTCGGCGCGTATCTTGCGGCGACCGTAGGTTACTTGTCGGGGTTTACGAGCGAGGTTGTGTTGTGCTCAGGAAAGCGAACGCACAAGTGAGGCACTGCTACGAGCGCGCGAGCAGAGCGAGACAGCAGGCCTCTGAAGTCCCTGACGCGGAAACGCGAAACGAATTGCTCGCCGCCGAAGCCCGGTGGCTGAAGCTGGCGGAGAGCTACGAACTGTCCGAACGGCTGACCCGGTTCTCGAACCGGCCAACAGCCGTTCCGGAGCATCCGGTCTGTCCGAATTGCAATATGTCGATGTGGCTTATGGAAATTCAAACAAGCCTTGGCGAGAGAGCTTTCGTTTACGAGTGCAAGGTCTGCGACGCGCGGCGAAGCGTCACCGAGCGGAATTGACCGCGCATCCTTGCCGCCGGTCGACGCAAAGAGCTCGCACGCGCGGCGCTCCCGGCAGCCGTCCCGTTACATAATCGCGAATTCGGTGATTCTTCCGGTCGGTCACCAGCATGCAGCCGGGATAATGCGTGATGCAGAACTCCGGCTTCACCGTCGCGATCACCGATTGCGGCGTCACCCCGCAGGCCCAGAACACCGGCAGCTCGTCGTCGCGCACCGCGACCGCGTCGCCGTAGTCGGGCTTCATCAAATCGGCGATGCCGATCAGTTCCGGCTTGCCGATGTGCACCGGCGCGCCGTGGACGTTCGGAAAGCGCGTGGTGATCTGCACCGCGCGGATGGCATCGGCCGGCTTCAACGGCCGCATCGATACCACCATGGGTCCGCGGAACGGCCCGGCGGCCGCCGTCTCGATCGACGTGCGATACATCGGCACGTTGCAGCCCTGCGCGATGTGGCGCAGCTCGATGCCTTCGGCCATCAGCGCTTCCTCGAATGAAAACGAGCAGCCGAGCACGAAGCTCACCAGGTCGTCGCGCCAGACATCGTTCAACGTTTCCGGCTCCGCCACCAACTCGCCGTTCCGCCACACCCGGTAGCGCGGAATGTCGGTGCGGATGTCGAGGTTCTGCCCGAGCTCGGGCACGCGCGGGTCGCCCGGCGCCGATGTGCCGATCAGCGGGCAGGGCTTGGGGTTGAGCTGGCAGAAGCGCAGGAAGTCCGCGGCCAGATCTTTGGGCAGAATGGCCAAATTTCCCTGCACATAGCCGGGCGCCAGCCCCGCGGTCGGGCCGCGATGGGCGCCGGCCCGGATAGCGAGCCGGACGGCGCGTCCGCTCTGCGGACGGTGTCGCTGCGTCCTCGCGCCGCAGTTCGGCGATGGTCATGCCAGTTCGTCCCACAATGTGAAATGACCGCTACTTGTTTTAAGCCTAGCACGTGCCGACGGCCCCTCGAAGCGCGGCGTGCAGCCTTGAAGTCGCTCGTATGGTCATCCGACGATGTGAGCACGGGTGCATTACTGTGAAAATAGCAGTTGAAACTTCGGCCGCGGATGACGTTTGCTAACGGCAATCGGTCGCTAAGCCACGAGAAGGGTCGACCGGGGGGAGGAACAAGGGCGATGCCGCACCATGCCGTGACGGCAAGCGGTGACTGGTGTCGCGTTTCGCTCGCCGGCGCATGAGGCCGGGGCGGACGCGGTCGCGCGGTCGCGTCCGTCGATCATTCCAACATTGATGTCTGTTGCTTTCCGTCGTCCGCGCGCTCGCGTGCGGGCGCGAGAACGTGTGACTTCGGTAATTCAGCGAAATCCAGTGGGAGGATCTAGCGATGACTGAGAAGTGGAAAGACGAGGCGTGGGCGCAGGACGAAGACTTCTGGTACGACGGCAAGGTCAGCCGCCGCCGTTTCGTCGGCTGGGGCGGTGGCGCCCTCGGCGCCATGATGCTGGTGCCGGCGCCGTGGCGCGCCGCTTTCGGCGCCGCCAAGCCCTATAAGATCGGCTCGGAGCAGCCGCTGTCCGGCGCCGGCGCCGCCGGCGGCAAGACCGCGCTGGTCGGCCTGCAGATGGGCGCCGACCGCATCAACAAGAACGGCGGCATCAACGGCCGTCCGGTCCACCTGGTCATCGCCGACGACGAAAGCTCGCCGGCCGTCGCCCGCCGCAAGACCCAGAAGATGGTGTCGGACGACGAGATCGACGTGCACGTGCGGCGGCTTCCTGTCGAACATCTGCCTGGCCTGCATGCCGGTGTGGCAGCACGCCAAGATCGTCAACATGATCAGCGGTATGCCTCGACACCACGCTGACCACCACGCACTGCAACCGCTACAGCTTCCGCCTGCACGACTACGCGCCGGCGCAGGCGGTCGCCTTCGCGCCGACGCTGGTCGGCATGGGCAAGAAGTGGCACATCGCCTACGCCGACTATTCGTGGGGCCAGTCGACGCGCGACGCCTACGTCGACCAGATCAAGAAGAACGGCGGCGAGGTGGTCGGCACCACCGGCATCCCGCTCGGCACGCCCGGACATGACGCCGTTCCTGTCGAAGATCACCGGCAACTTCGACGGCCTGTTCGGCATCTTCTTCGGCAAGGACGGCGTGAACATCGCGACGCAAGCCTACGACCTCGGCCTCACCAAGAAGTACAAGTGGGCCGGCGACGGCTCGATCTCCGAATCGACCAACCTGAAGGCGATCGGCAACAAGATCGACGGCTTCGTCGCCATCAACCGCTACATCCCGGTGTTCCAGGGTCCGCTCGACACGCGCCTATCACAAGGCGTGGTTCAAGGAAGCCTCGGCGCGCCTCGCCAAGATCGATCCCTCCGAAGCCGCTGCCCGACAAGTACGTGCAGTCGAACTACGAGGCCTTGAACGCGGTGAAGATCACCATGGAGCGCGCCAAGTTCGAGGGCCGCAAGGACACCATGAAGCTGATCGAGCAGCTCGAAGGCTTCGAGGCCAAGGCCGGCCCCGACTTCATTCAGGGCGACAAGACGCTGCGCAAGGCCGACCATCAGGCCTTCCTGACCGAGTTCATCTTCGAGGTCAGCGGCGGCACCTACCATCTCAAGCAGGCGGTTCCGAAGGACAAGCAACTGGTGCCGCCGGCCTGCCACTTCCCGCCGGTCTAAGTGACGGCGCAATCGTCGATCGACGCGGGCTCCCCGGCGCAAGGCCGGGGAGCGGCGTCGGCCCCGCTGCTGGCGACCGAACAATTGTCAGTCCGCTTCGGCGGGCTGGCCGCGTTGAACGGAGTCGACCTCCGGGTCACGCGCGGAAGCGTTCACGCGGTCATCGGGCCGAACGGTGCCGGCAAAAGCACCTTCTTCAACTGCCTCACCGGCGTGCTGCGGCCGACCGGCGGCCGCATCGTGTTCAACGGCGATGACATCACCGGCCTGCCGCCCAACAAGATCTCGCAGAAGGGCATCGCGCGCTCCTACCAGATCACCAACATCATGCCGAACGCGACGGCGCTGGAGAACGTGCGCATCGCAGCCCAGTCGCGCCGCCATGCCTGGAACATGCTGAAGCACCACGACGCCTTCGCCGACATCAACGAGCGGGCGGAAAAGGCGCTCGATGCCGTCGGCCTGTTGAGCGAGCGCCGAGGAGCTCGCCGCCAATCTCTCGCACGGCCAGCAGCGCAACCTGGAGATCGGCATCGCGCTCGCCACCGAACCGTCGCTCCTGCTGCTCGACGAGCCGACCGCCGGCATGAGCGCGGGCGAAACCCATGAAACCGCCGAGCTCGTGCGCCGCATCGCCAAGGACCTCACCATCCTGATCGTCGAGCACGACATGGAGGTGGTCATGGGACTTTGCGACCGCATCACCGTTCTGCATTATGGCGAAATCCTCGCCGAGGGGACGCCGGCGGAAATTCAGGATAATCCGCGCGTGCTGGAGGTTTATCTCAAGACATGAGTGCCGCTAGCGCTGAGCCGCTCGTCCTCGTCGAGGACCTGCATACGTATTACGGCAAGAGCCACATCCTCGACGGCGTCTCCCTGCGGCGTCGATCCCGGCGAGGTGGTCGGCCTGCTCGGCCGCAACGGCGTGGGCAAGAGCACCACGCTGAAATCGGTCATGGGCCTGGTGCAGCCGCGCCAGGGCAAGGTGCTGCTCGAAGGCAAGCCGATCACCGGCATGGCGCCGCACAAGCTCGCGCGCCTCGGCATCGGCTACGTGCCCGAGGACCGCCGCATCTTCCGCTGGCTCACGGTGATGGAAAACCTGCGCACCGGGCTCGACCGCCACGGCGTCGACCGAGCAGAAGCGCCAGGCGCTGCTCGACAAGGTCTTCACCTATTTTCCGGTGCTGGCGGAGCGGCGCGGCCAGGCCGGCGGCACGCTGTCGGGCGGCGAGCAGCAGATGCTGGCGATCGCCCGCGCCATGATGCTGGAGCCCAAGATCATCCTGCTCGACGAGCCGACCGAAGGGCTGATGCCGCGCATGATCTCGCAGATCGGCACGATCATCGATGTGCTGCACAAGGAGGGCGTCGCCATCCTGCTGGTCGAGCAGAACGTGCCGCTGACGCTCGCCGTCCAGCCAGCGCATCTACTTCATGGAAAAGGGTTGCGTGCGCCATCAATGCGCGGCGTCCGACATCACCGTCGACGATCCGGTCGTCAAGCAATACCTGGGGGTTGAAGCGATGGAGTCGCAGGTTCCGGGCGGTTCACATCTCCGCTCGTTCCCGCGCAAGGCGGGGATCCAGAGCCGTAAGGCAATTGCATTCGCCGTTCCGCTGCTGGAGTCCCCGCTTGCGCGGGAACGAGCGGAAACGTGTGCGCGCGCGCACGGAGGGGCCTGACCGATGACCGCGGTGATCAATTTCATCGGCGCCATCCCGTTCGACCTGATCCTGATCCAGACGGTCAACGGCATCGTCGCCGGCATGATCCTGGCGCTGGTCGCCTCCGGGCTGACGCTGATCTTCGGCATCATGGACGTGGTGAACTTCGCCCACGGCGAGCTGTTCATGATGGGCGCCTATATGGGCGTGGTGGTGCTGTCGGCGACCGGCAATTTCTGGCTGGCGCTGATCGGCTCCGCGCTCATCATGGCGATCCTCGGCGCCGCCTTGCAGATCGTCACGCTCAGGCCGCTGATCGGGCGCGATCCGCTCTACACCATTCTCGCCACCTTCGGCATTTCGCTCATCCTGCAGAACTACGCGCTCTGGCAGTTCGGGCCGACCGCGCGCCGCATGCCGGCGCCGATCAACAGCCTCCTTCCATCTCTTCTACCTGCAATATCCCTAGTACCGCCTCGTCATCGCGCTGTTGTCGGCGGCGATCATCGGCGGCTTCTATCTGTTCCTGCGCAACAGCAAGTTCGGCGTCTGGATCCGCGCCACCACGCAGGACCGGGTGATGGCGCAGGCCATGGGCATTCCGGTGCCGTGGGTGCTGACCGGCGTGTTCGCGCTCGGCGCCGCCATGGCGGCGGCGAGCGGCGTGCTGTTCGCGCCGCTCGTCGGCGTCAACCACACCATGGGTCTCGACTGGGTGCTGAAGGCCTTCATCGTCGTCGTGGTCGGCGGCATGGGTAATCTCGGCGGCTCCATCGCCGCCGCCATCCTGGTCAGCCTGCTCGAATCCTACGCCTCCATCTGGGTCGACCCGTCGCAGGCGGTGATCGTCTCCTTCGTGGTGCTGATCGTGACCCTGTTGTTCCGGCCGACCGGCCTGTTCGTGGCGGTGCCGAAATGACCGCAGCCGAGCTCGACAAGACCGTGCCCCCGCTGAAGAAGGGCGGCCTCAGCCACAACACCGTGTTCTGGCTCGGATTCTGCGGCGTGATGGCGATCCTGATCGTCACGCCCTACATCCTGCCCTCGTTCTGGAGCCGCTTCCTCACCGAGATGCTGATCTGGGGCCTGTTGGCGATGTCGTCCGACATCCTCATCGGCTACACCGGCATGGTCTCGTTCGGCCATGCCGCCTTCTTCGGCCTCGGCATGTACGGCGCGGCCGCCGCGCTCTTGCTGGTGAGCCCGCCCAATCTGTGGCTGGCGATCCTGTTCGGGCTGATCGGCGCCGGCGCCGCCGCGCTGTTCGTCGCCTACTTCTCCACCCGCCTGCGCGACATCTACTTCACCATCACCACGCTGATCTTCGCGCAGATCTTCTACGTCATCATCTTCACCTGGACCAAGGTGACCGGCGGCGAGAACGGGCTGATCTTCACCCGCCCGCATTTCACGATTCCCTTCATCTCCGACCACCAGTTCACCGGCACCACCATGCACTGGTTCGTGCTGGCGGTGGTGGCCGGCTCCTATCTGTTCCTGCGCCGCGTCATGCATTCGCCGTTCGGCATGGTGCTGCAGTCGATCCGCGAGAACGAGGCGCGCACCCGCGCCATCGGCTATCCGGTCGAGCGCTACAAGATCGTCGCGGTGATGCTGTCCGGCCTGTTCGCGGGATTGGCCGGCGTGCTCTACGCCATCCAGAACGAGTTCGTCGCGCCCGACTTCGTCTTCTTCCTGACCTCGGGCGACACCGTCATCTTCAACATCATCGGCGGCATGGGCACGCTGGTGGGGCCGATCGTCGGCGCCGGCTTCTTCCAGTTCATGCGCGAGATGCTCTCGGAAATGTTCGGCGACCAGTTCCCTTATCTGATCCCGCTCGGCGTCGATCTTCATCGCCATGGTGATCTTCCTGCCGCAGGGCCTGCTCGGCTTCGCCAAGCGCTGGCTCAACAAGTAGCGCGTGATCCCGAAAAGTGGAAACCGGTTTTCGGACAAGATCACGCGCGGATCGGTAGAATGTCATTCGAAGCCGTAAAGCCGCGCCGGATTGTCGACCAGCACCCGATGAATGAGCGCGTCATCCTCAAGCCAGCGCCGCAGCAGCGCCAGCAGGCCCCCGGTATCGATGTCCTGGAACGGCGATTCCTGCGCTGCGGTCGGGGTTGTAGAGGCCGTGATCGCGGCGTGTGCGGCCAGTCCGAGCCCCAGACGATGCGCTCCGGGTTGGCGGCGCAGAGCGCGCGCGCCATGGGGTCGATGCCCGCATGCTGCGGGTCGCTGCGCGATGCGGTAGGCGCCGGAGATCTTCACCCACACCTTGCCGGTGTCGACGAGCTTCAACAGCGTCGCAAGGCCGTCGTCCGGCGCGTCCGGATCGATGAGCCCGAAATGATCGATCACGGTATCGACCGGCAAGCGCGCGCAACACCGGCGCCAGCGGCTCCAGCGCCGCCGCCGGCACGAAAATCTGCACGTGCCAGCCGTGCTCGGCCGCCTGCCGCGCGGCCGTTTGAATCGCGGCCTGCATGGCCTCGACGCGGCGCGGTGCCGTAGGTGGCGATATTGACGCGCAGGCCGCGCACGCCCTGATCGTCGAGGGCATCGAGTTCGCCCGCCGCGACCTCGTCCGGCAGCACCGCCACCCCGCGCGCGTTGCCGAGCTCGGCCATGGCGTCGAGCAGGCAGGTATTGTCGGTGCCGTAGAAGCTCGGCTGCACGATCACCACCCGCTCCAGCCCGAGCCGCTTGAGCATGGCGGCGAGCTGGCCGACGGGCGCATCCATGGGCGTGTAGCGGGCGTCCGCCGGCAGCGGATAGCGCCGCTTGGGGCCGATCACGTGCACGTGGCAGTCGGTTGCCCCCGGCGGGGGGAATTTCGCCTCGGCCATTGCCAGCCCCTCCAAAGCAAGGCAAGAAAAGTCTCTCTCGCCTTACCATGCGGGGCGGCATGGCGTCATCGGCTTCCGTGCCTGTCGTCCGTGTCACCGCGCTCGCAAGCCGGAAGATGCCGCAATGACGACCGTCGATCTCAGCGAACCCTTCGACGTGGTGGTGGCCGGCGGCGGCAACGCCGCGCTTTGCGCCGCCATCACCGCGGCGCGCGGCGGCGCCCGCGTGGTCGTGCTGGAAGGCGCGCCGCAGTTCTACCGCGGCGGCAACACGCGCCACACCCGCAACCTGCGCTGCGCCCACGACGGCACCGCGCCGACCATGACCGGCCCTTACGCCGAGCAGGAGTTCCTCGACGACCTGATGCGCGTCACCGGCGGCCAGACCGACCGCGATCTCGCCGAAATGACCATCGCGCGCTCCAGCGAGCTGATCGGCTGGCTGGGCGAGCAGGGCGTCAGGTTCCAGCCGCCGCTCGGCGGCACCCTCAGCCTCGGCAAGACCAACGCCTTCTTTCTCGGCGGCGGCCGCGGCGAACTCAACACGCTCTACCGCCAAGCCGAGGCGCTCGGCGTCAGCGTGGTCTACGACGCGCCGGTCACCGCGCTGATGATCACCGACGGCTTCTTCGTCTCCGCGCAGGTCATGCACGAGGGCCGCCAGCATTCGGTGCGCGGCAAGGCGCTGGTCGCCGCCTGCGGCGGCTTCGAGGCCAATATCGAATGGCTCAAGGAATACTGGGGCCCGGCCGCCGACAACTTCCTCATCCGCGGCACGCCCTATAACCGCGGCGACGTGCTGCGCATGCTGCTCGACGCCGACGTCATGCCGGTCGGCGATCCGACGCAATGCCACGCGGTCGCCATCGACGCGCGCGCGCCGCGCTTCGACGGCGGCATCGCCACGCGCCTCGACAGCGTGGTGTTCGGCATCGTCGTCAACCGCGAAGCCAAGCGCTTCTACGACGAGGGCGAGGACACCTGGCCCAAGCGCTACGCCATCTGGGGCCGGCTGGTCGCGCAGCAGCCCGAGCAGATCGCCTATTCGATCATCGATTCGCGCTCCATCCGCCTGTTCATGCCGTCGATCTTTCCGGCCGTCGAGGCGGACACCATCGCCGAGCTCGCGGGCAAGCTCGAACTCGATCCCGCAAGCGCTGGAAAAGACGGTGGCGAAGTTCAACGCCGCGGTCAGGCCCGGCACCTTCGACCACACCGTCCTCGACGACTGCCGCACCGAAGGCCTCGCCATCCCCAAGAGCCACTGGGCGCGCACCATCGAGGCGCCGCCGTTCTACGCTTATCCGCTGCGGCCCGGCATCACCTTCACCTATCTCGGCGTGCGCGTGAACAAAGAGGCGCGCATGCTGATGAAGGACGGCACGCCCACCGCCAACATGTACGCCGCCGGCGAGATCATGGCCGGCAACGTGCTCGGCAAGGGTTATCTCGCCGGTATCGGCATGACCATCGGCACGGTGTTCGGCCGCATCGCCGGAGAGGGAGCGGCGACGCATGCCAACAACTGAAGCCCTGCACGAAGCCGACCGGCTGATGACCATCTGCAACGCCTGCCGCTACTGCGAAGGGCTGTGCGCGGTGTTCCCGGCCATGGAGATGCGGCGCACCTTCGCGGCGAGCGACCTCCATTACCTCGCCAATCTCTGCCACCAGTGCGGCGCCTGCCTGCCGGATTGCCAGTATTCGCCGCCGCACCAGTTCGACGTCAATGTGCCGCGCGCGATGGCCAAGCTGCGCAACGAGACTTACGCGGTCTATGCCTGGCCGCGTGCCTTGGCCGGCGTGTTCGCGCGCAACGGGCTCGTCGTCGCCCTCGCGACGGCGGTGAGCGTGGCGCTGTTCGTCATCGCCTTCGTCGCGTTCCACGATTCCGCCGTGCTGTTCTCGCCGCAGGCCGGCGATTTCTACCGGTTCATGCCGCACGCGGCGATGGCCTGGCTGTTCGGCCTGGTCGCGCTCTACGCTATCGTCGCCTTTGTCTTCTCACTGCGCGCGTTCTGGCGCGGCATCAACGCGGACGGCGGGCGCGCCGGCCTTGTTGCGATGGTGCAGGCCGCGCGCGACGCCGGCGAGCTGAAATATCTCGGCGGCGGGGGCGGCGGCTGCATGAGCGAGAACGAACGGCCGTCCGCCGCGCGCCGCAAGTTTCATCATCTCACCTTCTACGGCTTCCTGCTCTGCTTCGCCGCGACGTGCGTCGCCACGATCTATCATTACGGTTTCGGCTGGGAGGCGCCCTATGCGGTCGTCAGCCTGCCGGTACTGCTCGGCATTGTCGGCGGCATCGGCCTCCTGGCCGGGCCGGCCGGCCTGTTCGTGCTGGCGCGCCGGCGCGCGCCCGCGCTCACCGATCCGCGCCGCACCGGCATGGACACGGCCTTCGTCGTTATGCTGTTCCTGACCAGCCTGACCGGCCTGCTGCTGCTGGGCCTGCGCGACACATCGGCGATGGGCATCCTGCTCAGCGTGCACCTCGGCGTCGTGCTTGGCCTCTTTCTCAGCCTGCCCTACGGCAAGTTCGTGCACGGGCTGTACCGCGCTCTGGCGCTGGTGAAATTCGCGGCCGAGAAGCGGCGCGGCGCGTTTGTGGAATGAATGTTTATCAAAAGTAGTATGCGATGATCGCATATACGTATGAGAGTAATATTAAAATCTGCATAAGCTAATAGGATTCACGTTTAAGCTACGAGCGGTATGTTAGTAATGCGGCCAGGGGCGATTCTTGGGAATTGAGCGCGTCGCGCCGCAAGCGGCCGCCCGAGAATTGGGCCATGGGTGTACTGGACGAAATGATCGCCGACCTGGAATCGGCGGTACAGGAAGGTCGGCAGGAAAGACGGGTAGAGGTCCTTCGCAAGGTAACGGATCTTTTCGTCGCCGGAGCCGATCAATTCAACGAAGAACATGTCGGACTCTTCGACGGCGTGCTGATGCGCCTCACCGAACAGGTCGAGAGCAGTGCGCTTGCCGAACTGAGCGGCCGGCTGGCGCCGGTCGCAAACGCGCCCAACGCCATCATTCTGAACCTTGCGCGCAACGATGAGATCACGATCGCCGGGCCGGTCCTGGCGCAGTCGACGCGGCTGACCGACGCCGATCTGATCGACATCGCCAAGACCAAGGGGCAGATGCACCTCGGCGCGATCTCCGAACGCCAGAGGCTGGCGGCGGCGGTGACGGACATTCTGGTCGAGCGCGGCGACACGACGGTCGTTCGGAAACTGTCGAGCAATCGGGGCGCAGCGTTCTCCGATGCCGGCTTCAATACGCTGGCGACGCGCGCGCAATCCGATGAGCAACTTGCGATGAACCTGAGCGGCCGCGTGGACCTGCCGCCGAAAGTGCTTCAGGAAATGATGGCCAAAGCGACCGAGGAGGTGCGCGCGCGCCTCATGCGTGGGGCACCGCCGGCACGCAGAGCTGAAATTCAAAAGGCGATCGACGCGGCGTCGGCACGGGTCTCGCGCGACGCGGCGGCTCCCCGTGATTTCCGGCGCGCGGAAAGCCTGCTCGCCGAGATGCAGGAATTGGGTCAACTGGACGAATCGGCGGTCATGAAATTCGCCAATGCCGGCCAATACGAGGAGATGGTCGTCGGATTGGCGATGCTTTGCAACTCCAAGGTCGATCTGATCGAACCGCTGGTACGCAACCCTGCCTACGATGGCTTGTTGCTCGCGTGCAAGGCATGCGAAGTCCATTGGTCGACGTTCAGCGCGATCCTGGCGAAGCGGTTTCCTGGTCGTCCAATTTCGGGCGTCGAGCTCGATAAGGCGCGCACAGATTTTCTCAAGACATCGGCAGCGACGGCAAAACGGGTATTCCGTTTCTGGCTGGTGCGTAGCACGACCGAGAAACATTAATGTCTGTTTGTGGGAACCATTTCCATCTGGCGCGGGTGAAATTCGCGGCGGAGAAACGTCGCGGCGTGTTCGTGGAATAGCCGCCTGTTGAACCGCGGCCCGGCGCGCAATACGCGCGCCGTGTCTCCGCGGCGACCATCAGTGACATGCACCGGCTCCGAACACGTGGGCATCGCGTCGCAATGCCACCCCACGGACGGCCGCCCCCGGAGCGGCGAGATAATGGTGCGTGCCCGCCGCGCGGGTATAATTTGGCAACAAAATTGCATATCTCGTAGGCAGCCAGAGCGTTGCCAGGCGAAGTGGGCACCGGTTCGCCGTCCGGCAACGCGAATATACGCAAACAGGGCGTTGCCAGGCGAAGCGGGAACCGGTTCGCCGTCCGGAAACGGGAAAACGCCAAGAAATGAGGCGCCGGAACGGGCGCCAAGACGCACCGAAACAGGGGACTTGATCCGCCATGGCTGCTGACGATCCGCTCGACGACTTCATGACCGCCGCCGCGGCCGCCCTCGACCTGCCGCTGGAAGGCGGCTGGCGGCCGGCGGTGAAGGCCAATCTCGCGGTTACCCTCAAGCACGCCGCGCTGGTGGGAGAATTGTCCTTGCCCGACGACGCCGAGCCGGCGCCGGTGTTCGAGGCCTGACGCCGATGGTCAGCAGTCCGGCCTGGCTGAGCGCCGCCGACATCGCGCAAGCCGTCGGCGCCGGCACAATGAGCGCCGCCGAGGTGGTCGAATGGCAGCTCGCGCGCATCGAGCAGCTCGATCCCGTGCTCAACGCCTTCACCACCGTCACCGCCGAGCGCGCCCGTGCCAAGGCCAAGGCGATCGACGCCGCGCCGGACAAGAGCCGATTGCCGCTCGCCGGCGTGCCGTTCGCGGTCAAGAACCTGTTCGACGTCGAAGGCGTGGTCACCGTCGCCGGCTCCAGGATCAACCGCGACGATCCGCCGGCGGAGAAAGACGCCCCGCTCATCGAACGCCTGGAAGCCGCCGGCGCGGTGCTGGTGGGCGCGCTCAACATGGGCGAATACGCCTACGACTTCACCGGCGAAAATGTGCACGACGGCCCCTCGCGCAATCCGCACGACGTGAACCGCATGACCGGCGGCTCCTCCGGCGGTTCCGGCGCGGCGGTGGCCGGCGGCTTCGTGCCGCTCGCGCTCGGCTCCGACACCAACGGCTCCATCCGCGTGCCGTCCTCGTTCTGCGGCATCTTCGGGCTGAAGCCGACCTATGGCCGCCTGACGCGCGCGCGCACCTTTCCGTTCGTGGCGAGCCTCGATCATGTCGGGCCGTTCGCGCGCTCGGCCACCGATCTCGCGCTCGGCTACGACGCCATGCAGGGCCCCGACGCGGAAGACCCGGTGTGCAGCGCGCGCGAAGCCGAGCCGGTGACGCCGTTGCTCGACCGCGGTCTCGACGGTTTGCGCATCGCGGTCGCCGGCGGCTATTTCAGGCAGGGCGCTTTTCCGGAGGCGCTGCAAGCGCTCGAACGCGTCGCCAAAGCGGCGAACGCGCGCGACGAGATCGAGATCCCGGAAGCCGCGCGCGCGCGGGCCGCGGCCTACGTCATCTCGGCGACGGAAGGCGCCGCGCTGCATCTCGAACGGCTGCGCAAGCGCGCGCACGATTTCGATCCCGCGGTGCGCGATCGCTTGATCGCCGCCGCCATGGTGCCGGCGACAGCGGTCACCCAGGCGCAGAAATTCCGCCGCTGGTATCAGGCGCACGTGCGCGCGCTGTTCACGCGCTACGACGCCATCCTGGTACCGGCGACGCCCTGCACCGCGCCCAAAATCGGCCAGCAGACCTTCGTGCTCGACGGCGTCGAGATGCCGCTGCGGCCCAATGTCGGCATCTACACGCAGCCGATCTCGTTCGTCGGCCTGCCAGTGGTGGCGGTGCCCGTACCGATGTCGCCGCTGCCGATCGCGGTGCAGGTGATCGCGGCGCCCTGGCGCGAGGACGTCGCCTTGCGCATCGCGCACGCGCTGGAAGAGATGGGCGCGGCGGCCGCGCCGCGGCCGAATATCTAGAACCGAGAAGGGAGCGAAAGCGAATGGAAATCGACCTGCCGGAGGTCGTGGCCGAAGTGAAGGCGGCCTTTGCGCGCTATGAGCAGGCGCTGGTGTCGAACGACGTCGCGACGCTCGACGAGCTGTTCCACGAGGACCCGCGCACCGTCCGCTACGGCGCCGGCGAAAACCTCTACGGATATCAAGAGATCATGGCCTTCCGCGCCGGGCGCCCGTCGGCGGGCCTCAGCCGCACCTTGTCGCGCACGGTGATCACCACCTACGGCCGCGACTTCGCGGTGGCTTCGACGCTCTACGAGCGTCCCTCGACGCCTGGCCGCACCGGCCGGCAGATGCAGACCTGGGTGAAATTCCCGCAAGGCTGGCGCGTGGTCGCCGCGCATGTCAGCCTGATGGAGCCGCCGCAATGAGGCCGGCATGAGCGCGATCTGGCCCGCCGCCGACGCGCCGCTCGCCACCAGGCAGACGCGCGCGGAAGAGCTGCGTCTGCAATTGGCGGACGACATCGTGCGCGGCGTGCTGGCGCCGGGCGCGACTCTGGACGAGACCGAGCTCGCTAATCGTTTCAATGTGTCGCGCACGCCGGTGCGCGAGGCGATCCGCATGCTGGGCGCGAGCGGGCTGGTCGAGGTGCGCCCGCACCGCGCCGCGGTGGTGGCCAAGCCCGACCACGCGCATCTCATCGGCATGTTCGAGGCCATGGCCGAATTGGAGTCGCTGTGCGCCGGCCACGCCGCCGAGCGCATGGCAAGCATCGAGCGCCGCGGCCTGGAGGAGATCCACGAGCGCCTGCGCGTGCTGATCCAGGAAGGCGATCCGCAGCGCTATCACGAGATCAACGAGGCCTTCCACGGCTGCATCTACGCCGGCGCCCACAACGCCTATCTCGCCGAACTGACGCTGATGACGCGCGCGCGCGTGCAGCCGTTCCGCCGCGCCCAGTTCCGCCTGATCGGGCGGCTTGCCAAGTCGCACGTCGAGCACGACCGCGTGGTGCAGGCGATCTTGAGGGGCGAGCGCACCACCGCGGCGCAAGTGATGTACCAGCACATCATCAAGGTGCGCGCCGAGTACGAGCACTATATGGAGACGGTGTGAGGTTTTCCCGGGCGCAGCGCAGCGTGAAACGGTGCGCTGCAGACCCGGGATCCCGGTTGCCCAAGAAAGCTGGGCCCCGGATCGGCGTCGCATCACTTCGCCATAGCGCGTCAAAGACGCGCGTAAACGCGCTTATGGCTCGTGCTGCGCCGCGTCCGGGGCACGCGCCTCACTCCGGCGCTTCTTCCGGCTGCGGCGCCCGCAACGCGCCGAGTGGGAGTTTCGTATCCGCATGAAACACGCGGCCGATTTCGGCAAGCCGCGCATCCTCGCCGCCGGGCGCCAGCAGCGTGATGCCGAACGGGACGCCGTCATTGATCGCCGCCGGCAGCGCCAGCCCGCTGAGATCGAGCAGGTTGACGAAATTGGTATAGGTGCCGAGCCGGCTGTTCAGCCGAATGGGATCGGCCAGTACCTGCTCGACCGTGTAGGCGGTGGGGGCGGTCGGCAGCGCCAGCGCATCGACAGTGCGGAATGTATGCTCGCAAACGCGCCGCAGTTCTTCCAGTTTGTAGAACGCCTTGAAGGCGTCGATGGCGGTCGGCTTGGTACCGCCCGCGACGATCTCGCGCGTCACCGGATGCAGCGCTTCCGGATTCGACTGCAACAGATCGCCGACCGCGATGGTGCGCTCGGCCACCCACGGGCCTTCGTAGAGCAGCCGCGCGGTTTCGTAGAACGGCGCCATGTCGATTTCGGCAATCGTGCAGCCGAGTTTGCGCAAGCGTTCCAGCGCGGCGTCGTAGGATGCTTCGAACACCCGGTCACCGAAGAACGGCCGCTGGCCCCTGGCCGGCACGCCGAGCTTGACCTCGCGCGGCATCGGGCCGGGATCGTGCAATGGGCGCGCGCGCGAATAGGGGTCCTTGTCGTCGACACCGGCCATGGCGTAAAGCGCCGTCCAGGCGTCGTCGACGGTGAGCGTGAAAATCGAAACGCAATCGAGCGTGCGGCAGGCGGGCACGACGCCATGGGTGGAAACGAGTCCAAGGCTCGGCTTCAATCCGACGATGTTGTTCAAGCCTGCCGGCACGCGCCCCGAGCCGGCGGTGTCGGTGCCGAGCGACAAAGGCACGATGCCGCTCGCCACCGCCACCGCCGAACCCGAGCTCGAGCCGCCCGGCACTAGCGCCTTGTTGAAGGCGTTGCGCGGCACGCCATAGGGCGAGCGCACGCCCACCAGCCCGGTGGCGAATTGATCGAGATTGGTCTTGCCGATGGGGATCGCGCCGGCCGCGCGCAATTTCGCGACCACCGTGGCGTCCTGCTGAGGGCTATAGGCATAGGCCGGACAGGCGGCGGTGGTCGGCATCCCGGCGACGTCGATATTGTCCTTCACCGCCACCGGGACGCCGTAGAGCGGCAGCGTCGCGTCGGCCAAGCCGCGCGCTTCCGCCACCGCCTCGGCTTCGCCGCGCAGGGTGATGAACATGGCGGGGTCGGCGTGCTCATTCAGCCGCGCATAACAGCGCGCCACCGTGTCGGCGGGGTGCATCGTGCCGGCGCGGTGCGCGGCGACGATCTGGGCAATGGTCTCGGGCAAGGGACGTTCCTTCGCGGGTCTTCGTTGTTCTTATCGCGCCGCGTTGAGCGCCGCCAGCAAGCGATCCGAATCCGACACCCAGCCGAAGATGCCACCCTGCGCCTTGATCATCTTCAGGCCCATGTCGTGGAATTCGGGAAAGTACGAGGCGCAAGCGTCGCCGATCACCACGCAGCGATAGCCGCGGTCGTTGCCCTCGCGCACGGTCGTGTTGACGCAGACCTCCGTGGTCACGCCGCAGACCAGCAGGTTCTCGATGCCGCGGTTCTTCAGCATCGAGCCGAGATCGGTCTCGTAGAACGCGCCCTTGCCGGGCTTGTCGATCACCGGCTCGCCGGTTCGCGGATAGAGCGCCGGCACGATGTCGTGGCCGGGTTCGCCGCGCACCAGGATGCGGCCCATGGGCCCTTCGTCGCCGATGCGCTTCGAGGGTGCGCCGCGCTCGATCTTGGCCGGCGGCGCATCGGTGAGATCGGGGCGGTGGCCTTCGCGGGTGTGGATCACCAGCATGCCCATGCCGCGCGCCGCGTCGAGCACCGCCTTGCACGGACCGACCGCCGCCTGCAGCCGCGACACGTCGTTGCCGAGCGTCTCGCCGAAGCCGCCCGGCTCCAGGAAATCGCGCTGCATGTCGATGATGATCAGCGCCGTGCGGGCGAAGTCGACGTCGATCGGCTGCGGTTCGGCGGCGATTTCGGTCATTCCAAGCTGTCCTCCGCGGCGCCAGGCTCGCTATGAAGCTTTGTATGCAGTTTGCCCGCTTCGCAAGCGCTGTGCCACGCCGCCGGGCGCCGCCGGAGAGCCGGCGGCGTAAATAAAGTATCAATAAATCAAAGCGTTACGGTGGCAGAAGGGGCCACGCCGGCCCGCTCAAGGCGCGGCCGGTCCTGCACAAAAAATCGGCATACCGCCGCTGGCCGCGATCAGAGCGCCGCGACCGTCCGCACCTCGATCAACAGCGGTTCCTGCACCAGCCGGTCGATCATCAGAAGCGTGTTCGGCGGGTAGGCGCCGTTCGCAAACATCGCGGGAAATTCGCGCTGGCGGTAGGCCATGAATTTCGGGATGTCCTGCGAGTGCACGAGGTAGGTGGTGAAATCCACCACGTTGCCCCAGCCGGCGCCGACCGACTTCAGCGCCGTCTCGATATTGGCGAAGGTGAGCGCGCACTGGGCGTCGAAATCGGCGCCGGTGCTTACCGGCCTTGTCGATGCCGACTTGGCCGGCGATGTAGACGAACTCCGACGCCTTGACGCGGGCGATCTGCGAATATTGCCCGAGCGGCTTGCCGAGCGTGTCGGGATTGAGGATTTCGATGTCGGCCATGGTGGTTCCCCTCCATTTGTTATTCCGGGGCGCGAGCGAGCCCGGAATGACAGTCTAATGGTCCGCTTCCGACATTTGCATCCCGTTGCTGCAAACTCCCGAGCTAATGTCGGGTGCAAAAGACCACTCGTAATTGGTGCATTCTGGTGGAGCTTCGAATTTGACATTTGATGAGCGGCGCGCCGCAAGTGGGTATCAAATGTCGAATTCACGGCACTCGCGGCGACGGGAAACAGCCGGGCGGCGAACCTGTTATGGATTGCCGATCCGGTGGCTCGCCATGCGGGCCTGCGCTACCATGAAGGGCTTTGGGGGAGTAAATCCATGCCGATCGATTGGGCGAATGTGAGCTGGATCTATGTCGGGGTGCTGGCGGTGTTCGTGTTCCTGTCGAGCCTGATCGGCAGCCTGCTTTCGTTCCGCCATCGTCTGTGGGGCAGCGTGCTGTCGGCGGCGCTGTTCGCCGTCATCTTCGTGTTCTGGACCTACTACCCGCACCACCTGCCGCTGCCGACGCGGCTCGCGGCGCCGCCGGTGGCCACGGGGCCGGTGATTTCGCCCGACCGGTTCAAGGCGGTAAGCCCCACCCAACCCAATCAATAGAGGCCGCCCGGCGAGGCCCAACCAACAGGCTTGCGTCGGCCCGACCCGATGATGTTTTCTCGGCCCGAGAAGGCAGGAAGCGCCGCGACGGCCTGGCTTGGGGGCGGGAAGGTTCAAGCTGCGGCAACCGCGCCGCCGGCAAAAAAGCAATAGGATGAACGAGATGTCAGCAGTGAAACCCGCGGAGCAGCCTCTGTGGCGCCCGGGCCCGGACCGTATCGCCGCCAGCAACGTCACCGCCTTCATCGCCGCGGCCAACAAGCGCCACGGCCTGGCGCTGAAGGACTACCGCGACCTGCATGACTGGTCGGTCAGCCAGAGCGGCGCGTTCTGGGACCTCATCTGGGACGTCTACGGGGTGGTCGGCGACAAGGGCGAGCGCCGGCTGATCGACGGCGACCGCATGCCCGGGGCGCAGTTTTTTCCCGACGCCAAAATCAATTTCGCGGAAAACCTGCTGAAGGCGCCCGGCAGCGGCGACGCCATGATCTTCCGCGGCGAGGACAAGGTCGCCACCCGGCTCACCTGGGACGAACTCAACGCGCTGGTCTCGCGCCTGCAGCAGGCGCTTGCCGCGGCGGGCGTGGCTGAGGGCGACCGCGTCGCCGCCATGCTGCCCAACCTGCCGGAAACCATCGCGCTGATGCTGGCGGTCACCTCGCTCGGCGCCATCTTCTCGTCGTGCTCGCCCGACTTCGGCGAGCGCGGCGTGCTCGACCGCTTCGGGCAGATCGAGCCCAAGGTATTCGTGACCGTCGACGGCTACTGGTACAACGGCAAGCAGATCAAAATCGCCGACAAGCTGAAGGCGATCGCCGGCGAGCTGACGTCGGCCGGCAAGGTCGTGATCGTGCCCTATCTCGGCGAGGCGGATGCCGTGGCGGCAAGCGTGCCGCGCGCGGAGACGCTTGCAACGTTCCTCAAGCCGTTCGCGCCGAAGCCGCTCACCTTCAAGCGGCTGCCGTTCAATCATCCCGTCTATATCCTGTTCTCCTCCGGCACCACCGGCGTGCCGAAATGCATCGTGCACGGCGCCGGCGGCACGCTGCTGCAGCACATGAAGGAGCACCGCCTGCAATGCGACCTGCGCGACGGCGAGCGGCTGTTCTACTTCACCACCTGCGGCTGGATGATGTGGAACTGGCTCGCCTCCGGCATCGCCTCGGGCGCGACGCTCATGCTCTACGACGGCTCGCCGTTCGCGCCGCAGACGGTGGTGTGGGATTTCGCGCAAGCTGAGCACATCAACGTGCTCGGCACCTCGGCGAAATATATCGACGCCTGCAAGAAGGCGGGCCTCAAGCCCGCCGAGACCCATGACCTGTCGTCGGTGCGGCTCATCACCTCCACCGGCTCGCCGCTCGCCGCCGAAAGCTTCGATTACGTCTACAGCGATATCAAGAAAGACGTGCACCTCGCCTCGATCTCCGGCGGCACCGATATCGTCTCCTGCTTCGTGCTCGGCGATCCCACCGGCCCGGTGTGGCGTGGCGAGATCCAGGCCCCGGGTCTCGGCATGGCGGTCGACGTCTGGTCGGAAGACGGCCGAGCCGATCCGCGAAGAGAAGGGCGAGCTGGTCTGCGTCAAGCCGTTCCCCTCGATGCCGGTGATGTTCTGGAACGATCCCGAAGGCGAGAAATACCACGCCGCCTATTTCGAGCGCTTCCCGAACGTGTGGTGCCACGGCGATTTCGCCGAATGGACCAAGCACGGCGGGCTCATCATCCATGGCCGCTCCGACGCCACCCTCAATCCGGGCGGCGTGCGTATTGGCACCGCGGAAATCTACGCCCAGGTCGAGCAGATCCCGGAAGTGATCGAGGCCATCGCCGTCGGCCAGGACTGGGACAACGACGTGCGCGTGGTGCTGTTCGTGCGGCTGGCGGAAGGCGTCAGCCTCGACGATGCCTTGCGCGACGTCATCCGCAAGAAGATCCGCACCGGCGCCTCGCCGCGCCATGTGCCGGCCAAGGTGGTGCAGGTCGCCGACATCCCGCGCACCAAGTCCGGCAAGATCACCGAGCTCGCCGTGCGCAACGTCATCCACGGCCAGCCGGTGAAGAACACGGAGGCCTTGGCCAACCCGGAGGCGCTCGACTATTACCGGGACCTCGATGAATTGCGCGGCTGAGGCGGCGCCGTTTTTTCACCGGCCACTTTCTAATTCCGCCTCAATGACCGCACGCGGCGGCGGCAGGGCAAGATTGACAGTGTGCCAGATAAACTGGGTTTCGATATCGTCGTAGTCGTGACGATAGACGTTTCCGGCGCCGGCCATGCTGCGCCAGTCAATCGATGGGTGGCGTAGCTTGATTTCGGCCGGCAGTCGCCGCGATGCTTCCGATATGATCTCAAGGCAGCGTGTGACGGCGAACGCCGTCTTGTGGTCGTTGCGGAAGGTTGGCCAGTCGAAACCTGCAATGAACCGTTCCGCGTAATCGATGTGACGAAGAATGTCGCGTAGGGTAGGTTCCGTAGGATCAAAAGGCATAGACAGCATCGGCCGTTACGGAGGGGCGTACGTAAGGCTTGAGGCCGTCGCGGCTGACGACATCGACGGGTTGATCGAAGAATGTCGAAACGAACTCCTTCAATCCCACATAGTCATAGATCGTGAGCTGAACATCCGGATCGAGCTCGATCATGATATCGATATCGCTGTCGGGGCGCGCGTCCCCCCGCGCCACCGAACCGAAAACCGCGGCACGGCGAATGCCGCGCGCCCGCAAGGCGGGCTCGGCTTGTTTCAGTCTTGCGATGATCTCGTCGCGGCGCATTGTGCAATCATACATGGTTATCTGGCGGCCGACCACTCGCCCGAGCCCCGCCACACGGGGAACAAAATTGCCGGTCTCGTCTTGTCCCCGGCATGAGCCAGACGCCCGATTTCCACGCCGAAATGGACCGCCTGCAGGGCCACCTGCCGGACTGGGCGGCCCGCAACCTGCACAGGCTTCGTCAGCCGCGCGCCGTCTGGGTGCGCGTGCCGGCAGGGATCGCGTTTGTCGGCGGCGGCGTCCTGAGCTTCCTGCCGGTGCTCGGCATCTGGATGCTGCCGCTGGGTCTCGCGCTGCTGGCGGTCGACGTGCCGCCGATGCGCCGGCCGATGGCGCGCGCGCTTCGCTTCGCCAACGGGCAGTTCGAGAAGCGCAAGAACGGCAAGCGCGCCAAGCAGGACGCGCCGTCGCGGCGCTAACCTCGCGGTACGGCGAGCGGCGATTTATCCCGCGATACGTAGGCGCCGGCGCCGCGTTCACCCACGAGCGCGCCGTCGCGCACCACGAACTTGCCCCGCACCAGCGTCGACACCGGCCAGCCGGTGACCTTGAGCCCTTCATAAGGCGTGTAGTCGCAGCCGCCGTGCATGAGGTCCTGGCCGATGGTCGCCTCGCGTTTCGGGTCCCAGAGCGCGATGTCGGCATCCGAGCCGACCGCGATCGTGCCCTTCTTGGGATAGAGCCCATAGGTCTTGGCGTGGTTGGTCGCGGTCAGCGCCACGAAGTCGTTGAGCGTGATGCGGCCCTTGTTGACGCCTTCCGAGAACAGAATCGGCAATCGCGTTTCCACGCCCGGAATGCCGTTCGGCACCCAGCGAAAACCGGTGCGGCCCTTCGGCGTGAGCTTGCCGGCGGGATCGTCATAGCGGAACGGGCAGTGGTCGGACGAGAACAGCGCGAAGATGCCTTGCTCGAGCCCTTCCCAGCAGGCCCGTTGGCTTTCGGCATCGCGCGGCGGCGGCGAGCAGACGTATTTCGCGCCCTCCATGTTGAGGCCTTCCAGGTCCTTTTCGGTCAGCACCAGGTATTGCGGGCAGGTCTCGCCATAGATTTTCAGGCCGCGTCGCCGCGCGCGGGCGATCTCGTCCATCGCCTCGCGGTTCGAGACGTGCACGATCACGATCGGCACGTCGATCAATTCCGCCAATGAGATGGCGCGGTGGGTGGCTTCGCGCTCGACCGCAATGGGCCGCGAGGTGGCGTGGAATTGCGGCGCGGTCTTGCCGGCGCGCTCCAGCCGGTCGGTGAGGAAGCGGATGGCGTCGTAATTTTCCGCGTGCACCATCACCAGCGCGCCGGTCTCGCGCGCGACCTGCATCACGCTCATCATCTCGAAGTCGGACAGCGCCATGCCCTCATAGGTCATGAACACCTTGAACGAGGTGTAGCCGTCCTCGACCAGCGCCGGCAGCTCCTGGCCGAGCACGGTCTCGCTGGCGTCGGCGATGATGAGATGGAAGGAGACATCGACGTAACACTTGCCGTCGGCCTTGGCATGATAGTCCTTCACCACCTGGCGCAGCAACTCGCCCTTCTGCTGGAGCGCGAAGGGCAGCACCATCGTGTTGCCGCCGAAGGCGGCGGCGCGCGTGCCGGTTTCGAAGTCGTCGGCCATGACGATGCCGGGTCCGGACGGCTGCGCCAAGTGCACGTGGCTGTCGATGCCACCGGGCAGCACCAGCAGGCCGCTGGCGTCCACAATTTCCGCCGCGGCCCCGAGGTCCGTGCCGAGTGCGGCGATCCGGCCGCCGCCGATGCCCACATCGCAAGTGAAGGTATCGGCGGCCGTCACCACGGTGCCGCCCCGGATAATAGTGTCGAAACGCATGCTGTCTCCCTGTCAGGCATCAGTATTTCAGGTTTTCTCCGGCCGTGCGATATGCTCATAACGCAAGGCACGTAACCGCCGGGACAAGGCTCGCATCATGACCGACATCGACACAGTCTCAGCGCGCATCGATGCCTTGGAAATGGCCAAGGCGCACCAGGATCGCGCCATCGAGGATTTGAGCGAGGCTTTGGCTGCGCAGTGGAAGGAGATCGAGGCGCTCAACCGCCAGATCGCGCGCTTGACCGAGCAACTCGCCGAGGCGGTCGCTGGTGCCGGTGGCGGCGAGGTCGAGCCGCCGCCGCCGCATTATTGATCCATCGCAAATTGACGTGGGGGGCCGGGCGGTAAGGCCTCTCTCCGGCGGTGCCGGTCGCCCCATTTTATTTTCCGGCAAGAGGGGCTACACAATCGCCGAAACGAAAGGGGAGGGAGTATTTCAATGCTGTCCGATGGCGACCGCAGACAAGCCGCCGACATTCTGGTGCAGGCGGCCAAGGACCGCAAACAGGTGACGCCGCTGCACGTCACCTTTCCCGACATCTCGATCGAGGATTCCTACGCCATCTCGGCGGACGTGATGCAGCGCAAGCTGAAGGAGGGCCGCAAGCTCATCGGCCACAAGGTCGGCCTCACCTCCAAGGCCATGCAGCGCTCCTCGATGATCGACGAGCCGGACTACGGCTACATCCTCGACGACCAGATGATCGGCGACGGCGCCAAGGTGCCGCATGAAAACTATTGCAAGCCGCGCGTCGAGGTGGAGCTCGCCTTCGTCATCGGCAAGCGCCTGGAAGGGCCGGGCGTGGGCCTCGCCGACGTGCTGCGCGCCACCGAATACGTGATCCCGGCGATCGAGATCGTCGACGCCCGCATCCAGGACCCGCGCAGAATCGTCGATACCGTCGCCGACAACGGCGCCGCCGCCGGCATTGCGCTGGGAGGAAGGCCGGTCGGGCCCATGGACGTCGACCTGCGCTGGGTCGGCGGCATCATGTACCGCAATTCCGAGATCGAGGAGACGGGGCTTGCCGCCGGTGTGCTCGGCCATCCGGCGCTCGGGGTTGCCTGGCTTGCCAACAAGATCTGCCAGTACGGCCACGCCATGGAGCCCGGCCACATCGTGCTCGCCGGCTCGTTCACGCGCGTGGTGTTCGCGCAGAAAGGCGATACGCTGCACGCCGACTTCGGCCCGCTCGGCGGGCTGGCCATTCAGTTCGTGTAGCGCATGATCCCGAAAAGTGGGAACCGGTTTTCGGATAAGATCATGCGCACATCAAAAAAGTGGGTTACGTCATGAGCATGGAATTGCAGCGCAACGTCTTCAAGCACGCTCTCGCGGCCGGCGAACTGCAGATCGGCCTGTGGTCGAGCCTGTGCAGCCCGATCGTCGCCGAGATCCTCGCCGACGCCGGCTTCGACTGGGTCCTGCTCGACACCGAGCATTCGCCCAACGAAATCCCCGACCTGTTCGGCCAGTTGCAGGCTGTGAGCCGCGGCACCGCCACGCCGATCGTGCGGCCGGCGTGGAACGACGCGGTGCTCGCCAAGCGCTGCCTCGACATCGGCGCGCAGACCCTGCTGTTCCCCTATGTGCAGAACGCGGAGGAAGCCGCGCGGGCGGTGGCCTCGACACGCTATCCGCCCGAGGGCGTGCGCGGCGTCGCGGTGTCGTCGCGCGCCAGCCGTTTCGGCCGCACGCCCGGCTATCTCACCAAGGCCAACAGCGAGATGTGCGTGCTGGTGCAGGTGGAGACGCGCACCGCGCTCGATCATCTCGAGGCCATCGCCGGGGTCGAGGGCGTCGACGGCGTCTTCATCGGCCCCTCCGATCTCGCCGCGTCCCTCGGCCATCTCGGCAACCCGGCGCACCCGGAGGTGCAGAAGGCGATGGAGGACGCGGCCAGGCGGCTGAAGAAACTCGGCAAGCCGGCCGGCATCCTCACCGGCAACGAGGAGGAAATCCGCCGCTACATCGGCTGGGGCTACCAGTTCGTGGCGGTCGGCTCCGACGTCGGCATCCTGGCGGGCGCGAGCACCGCGCTGGCGAAGAAGTTCAAGGCCTGACTGTCATTCCGGGTTCGCGCCTTCGGCGCGCCCCGGAATGACAAGAAAAATGCGCCCTCACGTCCCCGCCAGATAATCCCGCGCCGCCCGGTCGTAATCGGCGGCGCGCGTCAGCGTCTTCATCAGGTCGCCCGAGGCGATGTTCTTCAGTTCGGCGGGCTTCGCGCCGTCGCGCAGCGCCTTCATGGTGTCGTAGACGGCCTGCACGGCGGCCATGATGGGGCTGTGGCCCTGCAGCGCGATGCGCACGCGCTGGGGGCTAAGATCGGCGTCCACCAGATCGCCGCCGATATTGGCGAGGATCAGCGGCAGCGTGGTCGCGCTGCTTACCGCCGCAAGCTGCGCCTTGCTTTTCAGGCCGACGACGAACAGCGCGTCGACGCCCGCCCGCTCGTAGGCACCGAGGCGCGCGATGGTGTCGTCGATGTCGGACAGCACCGGCGCGCTGGTGCGGCCGACGACGCAGAAGGCCGGGTCGGGCCGGGCGGCGAGCGCCGCGCGCATCTTGCCGACGCCTTCCTCGATCGAGATCAGCGCCGGCGCGCGATCGGCGGCGAAGGGCTGCGGAAGATGAGTGTCCTCGATCGAGGCCGCCGCCACGCCGGCGGTGGTGAGTTCCTCGACGGTGCGGGCGACGTTGAGCGCGTTGCCGTAGCCGTGGTCGGCGTCCACCAGCAACGGAAGACTCATAGCGCGGTTGATGCGCTGCGCCTGGCTGGCGAATTCGGTCGCGGTCAGCAGGATCAGGTCCGGCGCGCCCAGCACGGTCAACGACGCGGTCGAGCCCGCGAGCAGGCCGATCTCGAAGCCGAGATGCTCGGCGATGCGCGCCGACAGCGGGTCGAACACGGATGCCGGGTGCAGGCACCGGCCGCCGTTGAGAAGCGCGCGAAAGGTCTCGCGGCGGGCCCGCCATGGCATCTTTTGCTTCTCCCCCCTGCGTTGATTTTGGCTTGATAAGCCCAAATGCGCGCGGGCCGGTCAAGCGGGGGAGGTCGCCCGCGCCCGGAACAGGGAGCGGCGCGCCGCCGGTCCGTCGCCGCTATCAGCGTTCGCGGCTCAGGTGAATACTCACTTTCAGGATCGTGTCGCCGCGGGTCGCGCGCACCTCGAGCCGACGCGTGACGTCGCCGGCGCCTTGCATGGGTTCCTCGCGCACCAGATCGGCCACGGTCCTCAAGGCTTCCCGCACCGCCGCGTCGTCGTTCGGCAATTGAAGATCGTGGCGCTCGAGCGAGCCGTCGTCGATCCGGAATTGGTAGGTCGCCATCCTGCGCTCACTGAATTACCGGTACCGTTGCGGCAATACCTACACGTCGCCAACGTTCCCGGAGACCGAAGCGATGAAACTTTCGCTTCGGCCCGGGGCTTGTCGCCCTCGGCCGCCGGTTGGCGGCACTTGGCCGCGTAAAACGAATACCTGCTATGCGCGTGCCGCCGCTGCATCGTTTTTAATAGAAGGCTGCCGGGCAACAATTCTAGGTAAAATGCGGCAGCCGGTCGGCCGGGCCGAACGTTGCGCTTGCCTGCTTCAAAGGATCGCGTCCATGCGTGCCGATGCAATGCCTTCTCGTCCCTGGCCTGCGGATGCGGCGGCTTCCGAGCGGGTGGTGGTCATGTGCCCTCAGTGCGGCGGGCGCATGTTCCTCTCGCATACGGAACCCGCCACCAACGCGTCGGGCGACATCGCCAATTTTGTGTGTCCCGACTGCGGCCACGCGCTCCAGCAGCACATCAAGCCGCTCTGACCGGCGTCTCCGGCCGGACGTTGCGGCGCGGGCACCACACAGCAATACCGGGATGCGCTTTTCGGCGGCGCTGCGACCGCCGTTGCCGTCCGGTGCGGCCGGTCTTCGGACAGCAGACGTCTTGTTATTGACGCGATTTGAACACTACGTTTCGAAGATGGAACCCGTGGATCCAGTAAATCCACCCAAGAGCTGTGAAATGGAGTTCCCGCCGGGTGGGGGCGAGATGGGCGCGCGCATGCGGGCGCTGGACTGGTCCCAGACCGGCTTGGGGCCGGTTTCGACCTGGCCGGCGCACCTCAAATCCGCCATCGGCCTGATGCTGCCGGCCCAGGCGCAGATCGCGCTGTTCTGGGGGCCGGACCTCATCGCCTTGTACAATGACGCCTATGTCCCGACCATCGGCGACAAGCATCCACGAGCGCTCGGCCGGCCCGCGCGCGAGAATTGGGCGGAGCTGTGGGACGACCTCGGGCCGCTCCTGCGCCGGGTTCTCGACGCCGGCGAGACGGTGTTTGCCAAGGACCGCCAATTCTATATCGAGCGGCACGGCCGCCCGGAGCACGTCTACTTCGACATCTCTTACTCTCCGGTGCGGGACGAAGCGGGCCGGGTCGCGGGCGTTCTCTGCATCGTGAGCGAGACGACGGAGCGCGTCCTCGCGCAGGAACGCCAACGCCTGCTTCTTCAGGAGACCAATCACCGGCTGAAGAACATTTTCGCCACGATCGACGCGATGATCGGCCTGAGCGTCCGGTCGGCGCGAACGCCGCAGGAACTCGCCCAGGCGCTGCGCGGCCGGCTGGCGGCGTTGTTGCGGGCCAAGGAACTGGTCCGCCCGGAGATGGCGGGCACGGAACAGGCGAACGAACGCACCACCGTGGAGGCGGTCGTGAGAACGATTCTGCGGCCTTATGACGACGACGCCTTTCGCGAACGCATCCGTGTCGCCGGGCCCGACGTGGGGGTCGGCGCCGTGGCGGTGACGAGCCTGGCCATGGCGCTCCATGAAAGCGCGACGAACGCGGTCAAATACGGGGCGCTTTCGAAGCCCGACGGCATGATCCGCATCGACTGGCGGACGCAGGGCGACGAGTGCCGCCTCGAATGGGAGGAAAGCGGCGGCCCCGCGATTGCCGGCGATCCGAGCGCGCATGGCTTCGGCAGCGTTCTGACCGAACGCAGCATCGTCAGGCAACTCGGCGGCACGATCGCCTACGACTGGAAACGCGACGGCCTCAAGATCGGCATGACGATTCCGCTGGATCGGCTTCTGGTTTGACGCGAGGCATCGCGCGGCCCCCGCGCGGCCCCGCGGCCCCGCGGCGCTCAAGCGAGCGAGCCGGCGCGATGCCAGGCGATGGCGTCGTCCAGGCGGTCGTCGCCCCAGAAGATCTCCCCGCCCGTTGCAAAGGTCGGCGCGCCGAAGACATTGAGCTTGCGCGCCTGATCCGTTGCCGCGTCATACGCCGCGCCGGCCGCGGCGGATTTCGCCAAGGCGATGACGCGCGCGGGGTCCTGGCCGATCTCCTGCAGCGACTCGGTGAGGTTGGGATCGCTGCCGGCTTCCAGCCCGTCGACGAACCAGCGGCGGTAGGTCGCGCGCACGTAAGTCGGGACACCATCCCTCGTCGACGCCGACGATGGCGACGCGATTGGCCAGATCGAACGCCTTGAGCGGATAGGGCGCCGGCACCTTGATCGGTAAGCCGTAGAACGCCGCGCGCCGGTCGATGTCGCGCCACATGTAGCCGGCCTTGATCGGCTTGGTGGCGAACGGAATGTTGTTCTGTTCGATCATGATGGCGCGCACGCTGAAGGGGCGCCAATCGAAGCGCAGGCCCGTTCGCGCCTCGACGTCTTTCAGGCGCGCCACGGTGAGATAGGTGTACGTGCTGCCGATCGAAAACCAGAATTGGATTGGCTCGTTCTGCGACATGATAATCCCCGCAGTGCCAGGATAATGGGAGGCAGCTTATCGCAATTCGACGCGCGAGTCTTTTGCGGGGGCACAGGTACGGCGAAGAGGTAGCAAAGACGCCCGCGACAGCGCGCGCGTTTGCCCATACGGATGGCTTTCCTCCGTTCGTCCCCGCGGAAGCGGGGACCCAGCTCTTAGGCAGCAAAACACTGGATGCCCGTTTGCGCGGGCATGAGCGGAGAGGTGGTAGCCCGGATGGAGCGAAGCGAAATCCGGGGAGGGCGGTCCCGGGTTTTTCTGGCATTCAGGCTTGGCTACGGCGGATGATGCGCGAGGATAACTTGCCCAAAGCGGGGATAAGTTTTTGCCGCATATTCGACTTCCCGGACTAAGTCAGTGAGGCTGTGATATGGTTTCGCTTGATGGACTCGATGGCGGCCAGATTTCTGAGATTGCGGTGCTATTCCCGCTCGATTTGGCGGGAGATATAGCAGTGCTGCGTGCGGGAATTGATGCGGGCCGATCTGAACATGGAGTGTTTGCCGTTGCGGGGGTGGCCTTTGGCTACGACAATGCAGCGAAGGCAAACGCCAAGTGGGATCGGCTGATGGGCGGTCGCATATTTCACATGACCGACCTCAATGCACGCCAAGGCGATTTTGCTGGCATCCAAGATGATGAAGTTCATGCCATCATGAAGGGTATGGTCGAAATCATCAGAAGCCACGCGAAATATATTGTCACTGTCTCGTGTGATGAAGACCTGATATCTGAAGTGTTACCACAGGAAGCGAACCGAGGGCGAGATAGTGAGGAAATGCGCAACCTCTTTCGTTCGCCCTATGGCTATCTTTGTCACATGTGCATGTACGGATTAGGTAAATTCGCCAATCAATTCCGACCCGGGTCAAAATCGATATCTTACGTTCTGGAGTTTGGCGATCGAGGGCAGAAAGGTTTGATTCGATTTATGAGATATATCGAGGAGGCTCCTCACGCAGAGATACTGCGCAAGAGTTACTCCTACGGAAGATTAACAACCACTCCTAAGGACGAAATGGACGGCATATTCCACGCGGCCGATCTGATTGCTTGGGAATGGGGAAGGCATATAGAGCGCTTCAGAAATGGCAAGCCAATGAGGAGGTCTCTTTCGAACCTTGCAGGTAATGACCGTGTTACGGATGATCGGCACGGTATCACGCTAGGCGGTGAAAATCGATTTATGTTTCGTCACTATAACGAACGCAACATGGACCGCTACGTAGCCGTGATGAGGAGAATTGTTGAAGCCAGTTCGGCTGTGGACGTTGATGGGGCGCTCGCTATCTGGGATGCTTCCCGCCCTGCGAAGTAATTCCCGCGCTACCCAAACCCAACGCCGTCATGCCCGGCCTTGTGCCGGGCATCCACGTCTTAGGATCTCCAATTAGCGCAAGACGTGGATGGCCGGGTCAAGCCGGGCCATGACGACGGAGAGGCGTCGGCCGGCCGCTGCGGGGATAACTGGCGCGACGATGAAGTGCCCAAAACGGGGATAAGTTTTTTTTCACATATTTCCATTGACGCGGCTTTTGTTCCAGATTAAATTCCCAAGCATCCCGCCCTCGTTACCGAGGGGTCTGCAGTCTCCAGACGGGGCGGGGAGCGGTGGCCGGGTCGGGGGCGTCGGAGATGCGGCGCTTTAATTCCCCGGCTCCGGCGGTCCAAGCCGCTTCGTCCCGGCGCGCCAGCCGCGCGTCAACCTGCCCCGTGACGGCGTCGCATGCATCCGGTCACAGGACGCAGCGATGACCTGGGCTAACAGCGGTGGATAGGCGCTCCACAGTAATGGCGGGGCGCCTGAAAGGTAAGTCCACCGGGGGCGATGCGGAGCAAACCTACAAACACCGCGCGCGGGACGCCTGAGGGACTGGCGGACTTGCGGCACTATCAGCTTCGACAAGCCTCGATGTCGCGAGGCGTCGAGGCCCGTGGGTCCGGTAGACCCGACAGCGTCCCGCGCGCCCTCGGTTCTTATTCGGGAGCGGCGGACATCTTAGCTGCCGGATACCGGGCAAGCCCGGCATCCGGATGACGGAAGAGGGCGACCCCGGCGCCGACTTAAAGAATACGGGCGGCGGAGCGTTGGCTCGAACGCGACGGCGCGCACAGCGGTGCGTGTCCCGGGCGCGGCGCAGCACGAAGTGGTGCGACGCAGACCCGGGACCCC
This sequence comes from uncultured Pseudomonadota bacterium, assembly GCA_963829755.1. GTDB lineage: Bacteria > Pseudomonadota > Alphaproteobacteria > Rhizobiales > Xanthobacteraceae > Pseudolabrys. Next base: position 360,456 of record CAWHJV010000012.1, read on the forward strand.
GGTTCTGTTCTAAAGCGGGACCCCGGGTCTGCGGTGCGTCATTCGCGCTCGCGCGCTCATGCTGCACCGCGCCCGGGGAACGCCGGTGGGTTCCCGCCTCATGCTCGAGGCGCACCAGGCATCCCCCTCTTTGCGCTAGATCAATATCCGCCGGCCATCTGCCGTCCGATAGTTGCAACCGGGACCAAAGCGGCAAAAACCGGGGAAAACGAGGAGGAGAGGGCCATGACGGCGCAGATGACGGCGCAGGCGGAGCCGATCCACGACATCGCGCATCTGGGCAGCGTCGAGCTGTTCACGCCGAAGCCCGACAAGAGCCTGTGGTATTTCCGCGACCTGCTCGGCATGGAGCCGGTGCACGAGAGCGGCCCCTCGGTCTATCTGCGCGGCTACGGCGACTACGCCACCTCGACCGTGAAGCTGACCGCGGCCAAGGACGCCGGCGTCGGCGCCGTCGCCTGGCGCGCGGCGAGCCCGCAGGCGCTCGAGCGCCGCGCCAAGGCGATCGAAGCCGCGGGCTTGGGGCTCGGCTGGACCAACGGCGACTACGCCCGCGGCCGCACCTTCCGCTTCAACGATCCCGACGGCCACGTCATGGAGATCTATTACGAGGAGCAGAAATACGTCGCGCCGCCCGCGCTGCATTCCAACCTGAAGAACCTGCCGCAGAAATACACCGGGCGCGGCGTCTGCGCCCGCCGCGTCGATCATCTGGCGCTGCTGGCCAAGGACGTCGAAGCCAACCGCATATTCGCCACCGACCTGCTCGGCTTCCAGCTGCGAGAGCAGGTTCGCTACGACAACGGCAAGACCGAGATCGGCTCCTGGATGAGCCCGACCGCCATCCACCATCAGCTCGCCTACGTGCTGGACGTGAAGGGCGCGCACGGGCGCCTGCATCATTTCTCGATGTGGGTGGACAACCGCGACGACGTCATGCGCGCCGCCGACATTCTTACCGAGAACGGCATCTACATCGAGGCGGGCCCCTCCAAGCACAACAACTCGCAAGGCTTCTATCTCTACAGCTACGAGCCCGGCGGCAATCGCGTCGAGATCTATTCCGGCAGCTTCCTGGTGGTGGCGCCGGACTGGGAGCCGGTGACCTGGAACGAGGAGGAGCGCGGCACCGGCACCTATTGGGGCGCCACCCTGCCGGACAGCTTCATCGAATACGGCACGCCCAACGTGCTGGACGAGGCCGGCACCAAGGCGCCGCTCCCCGGGGTGCTCAAGGAGGCGATCGCGTCCCTGTCGTGAGCGGGCGGCCCCCAGTGCATTGCGCGAACAGCGGGCAAAAGGCCGCCGAATCGCTTCCCCAGTCGCGACCAAATTATGGCGAGCGGTTCAATTGGGTTCGCGAATCAGCTAACAAGTTACAGGTGTTTGTCCACAATTAAGCGTTCGCGTCATGTCTGCACCTGCCGGGTGCCCGCGGTCGAGGATGCATCCTTTCCGCCGGCGGCTCGGCACTCGCAACGGGCCTCCGAATGCCGGCAACGCAAGGCGCGCAACCTTTCGACGACCTCTCACGGCGGTGGCACGACCTCGCCGAGCGCAGACTGGCCTATTTCGCGGAGCTTCACCGGAGCGGACGTTGGCGTCTCTACTATCGGACCGAGCAGCAATTCGCGCTGCGGATGCTGGAGGTCATCGACGCGGCCAAGATCTGGGCGCGGCTCGCCGGCCGCCAGCCGCGGGCTGTCGCTGCACCGGCTTTGCAAGCGGAGCAGCCGCGCGCCATGCCGCCGTCACGCGCCGAACTGGCCACCGCGCCGAAGCCGGATCGAATTCGTTCCGCCGCATGAAAGCCGCCTTCACCGTGGTGGCCGCCGTCCTGTTGCTGGCGGGGGGCTTTCGGCCGGCCCTGGCTGCCGGCGACGCGGCCCAGCTCAAGCGCGGCGAGCAACTGCTGCAGCGCGACTGCAGCCGCTGCCATGCCGTCGGCCGCACCGGCGAGAGCCCGCACAAGGGCGCGCCTGCCTTCCGTACCCTCAGCAAGCGTTACCCGATCGATTCCCTGCAAGAAGCCCTGGCGGAAGGCATCGTGTCCGGCCACCCGGATATGCCGGAATTCTCATTTGACGCCGGCGATGTCGGTGCCATCATTGCTTATCTGAAGTCGATCCAGCAGCATTGATTGTCGGCATTGACTGTGGCGCGCCGCTTCGGCGACGTTGCTTCAAGCAAGTCCCGGTCAGCCTCTCCTCCATAAAGCGCAGGTCCCATGAGCAGCAGTCTTTTTTCGCCATATCGAATGGCCGGCGTCGAATTCGCCAACCGCATCGCCGTCTCGCCCATGTGCCAGTACAGCGCCGACGACGGCTGCGCCAACGACTGGCACCTCATCCATCTCGGCATGCTGGCCAATTCCGGCGCCGGGCTGGTGATGGTGGAGGCGACCCACGTGCAGCGCCACGGCCGCATCACCCATGGCTGCCTCGGCCTTTATTCCGACGACAACGAAGCCGCCCTCGGCCGCGTGCTCAACGCGGCGCGGCGCGCCGGCAGCACGAAATGGGGCATCCAGATCGGCCATGCCGGCCGCAAGGCATCGGCGCAGCGGCCGTGGGAGGGCGGCGGCGCGCTTCGGCCCGACGCCGACCCGTGGCAGACCGTCGCGCCGTCGGCCATGCCCTTCGGCGACAATTGGCACACCCCGCGCGAGGCGGCCGAAGCCGATCTTGAGGGCATTCGTGACGCCTTCGTCGCTTCCGCCCAACGCGCGTTGCGGCTCGGCTTCGACGTCATCGAGCTGCACATGGCGCACGGCTATCTGATGCACGAATTCATGTCGCCGGTCGCCAACCGGCGCACCGACCAGTACGGCGGATCGCTCGAGAACCGCTTGCGCTTTCCGTTGTCGGTGGCGAAGGCGGTGCGCGCGGTGGTGCCGCGGGAGGTCGTGCTCGGCGCGCGCATCACCGGCAGCGACTGGCGGCCGGACGGGCTTTCGCCTGACGACGGCGTGGCGATCGCCAAGGCGCTCAAGGCCGAAGGCCTCGTCTATACCTGCGTGTCGTCGGGCGGCATCACCGCCGACACCCGCAATCCGACCACGCCCGGCTACAACGTGCCGCTGGCCGAGCGCATCAAGACGGAATCCGGCATCGGCACCCGCGCCGTCGGCCTGATCACCGAGCCGGCGCAGGCGGAAGCGATCGTGGCCAACGGCCAGGCCGACCAGGTCGCGCTGGCGCGCGGCTTCCTCGACGATCCGCACTGGGGCTGGCACGCCGCCAAGGCGCTCGGCGCCGAGGTGGCGCGCCCGCAGCAATACGCGCGCGCCGCGCCCAAGCTGTGGGCGCCGGCGGCGAAGTAGGGCGCGGTCAAAGCGCGAGCGCGGGCAGCTCGCGTTCGAGCCGCGCGAGATCGTTCTCGGTGTCGACGTCCCACAGGGGCGCCAACTCCACGGCGCGCAAGTTGAGCGCGGCGATGCGCTTGCGCGTTTCGGCCATCACCGTGTCGGTGCCCCAGGCCATGGGCTCGAACAACCCCGGCTGGGCGTTGCGCGTGCCGATCAGCACATAGCCGCCGTCCTCGGCCGGGATCAGCACCACGTCGGTGTCGCGCAAAGCGTGCGCGGCGGCCTGCAGATGCTTTGGCGTCAGCGCCGGGCAGTCGCTGCCGATGACGAGCGTGGGGCCTTGCACGGTGCACGCCAGCATGCGGTCGCCGAGGTCGCCGTCCGGCTGCGCCCAGAGCGTCAAAGGGTGATGGTCCGCCAGCGATTGGAACGTCGGGTGCGCGGGATCGGGCGTGCACCAAAGGCTCACCGGACCGGTGTCGGCAGCGGCGGCGGTCTCGACCGCGCGCGCGGTCAGCCGCTCTGTCAGCACCGCGGCGGCATGGGCTCCGATATCGGGAATGAGCCGCGTCTTGGCGAGGCCGGGCACCGGCGCCTTCGCCATCACCGCGACGGCGATGTTATGCAGACTCGTGCGGGACATAGCCGTAATGCCGCGCCAGGCTGTTGGGATCGCCGCCGAAGAAAAAGGCGAGCCGCAGCCGCCACATCAGCAGGATGGTGCGAAAGACGCCGTGCCGGCGCCAGCGCCGTCCCGAGGTAGTCACGCGTTCCCGCAGACAGAGCGGCCGGCCGAGCCGCTTCAGCCTGGCCGACGCCGCCACGTCCTCCATCAGCGCGATCGCTGGAAAGCCGCCGATCTCATCAAACGCGGCGCGGGTCATGAACATCGCCTGGTCGCCGGTCGCGATGCCGCTCGCCCACGAGCGCCAGTTCATCATGAAGGCGACGAGGTCGAGCCAGCCGCCATGGTCGAAACGAACGTCGAAGCGGCCCCATGCGCGTTTCGAACGCGTGAGGCCGTCCATGATCAACGCGTCGGCGTCGTCGGGTAGACGCGTGTCGGCATGCAGGAACAAGAGCACGTCGCCTTTCGCCACGGCCGCTCCGGCATTCATCTGGTTGGCGCGACCGCGCGGGGCTTCGAGCACGCTGGTTGCGAGGGGCCGCGCGAGGGCGACGGTGTCGTCATTGCTACCGCCGTCGGCGACGATCATCTCGGCGCCGCGCGCGCGGTACGCATGAAGCGCCCGCAGGGCGTCCTCGATGGCGGCGGCCTCGTTCAGCACCGGCATGACGATGGAGAGCGTCATACGCCGCCTGCCTGCGCAACCGTATAATCCGGTCCTTCGACGATGCGCGAGAAATACGACAGATACGCCGCCGAGCCTTGCGGCCAGCGAGCCAGGAAACGCGCCAGGAAGGCGTCTTCGTCATAGTGCACCGCCAGCGCATCGATGAAGACGCCGTCGCGCGCCAGGCCGTACAGCGTCGCGTGCGGTGACTGCGTCGTCGAGATGCGAGTGATGACGCCGAAGCGGGTGCCGGCGAAGTTCGGCATGCCGGCGGCGCCGTTATTGACGATCGTGAGCGGCCCCGAGGGCAGGTCGCAGTCGCGCAAGGCCGCGAGACATGTATGCGTCGAGGCGAACACGTCGATCTGTGAGGCCTCGCGGATATCGGCGAGCCAGCGCGCGTTGGTGGGATCGTCGAGGGCGTCGTGCGCGAAGCGCCAGCCGGCCAGCGCGCCGGCGTCGCCATGCACGATGCCGATACGCAAGCTCCCGACCTTGGCCACCAGATGCATGGGGAGCCGGCCGAGCCGGGCGCGCGCATGGGGGCTGGCCTGCGGCCGCAACTGGCGCAGGATGATGTTGGAGCGTTCCACCACGCCGGCCTCGACGTTCGCCGGATAGGCGCAGCCGCAGCCGGCGCCGATGTCGCCCTTGCGCGCAACCTCGGTTTCCACGTTGCCGCGCAGCGCGCCATAGGGCGACACGGCGCTCTCCACCTCGTCGAACCATCCGGGTTCGGCGTCGAACCAGTGGAAGTCGCCGTTGAAGATCAGCGCCGGCGCGTTGCGCTCCCGCGTCGCCAGGCGCTCGATGGTCTCGAGCGCCGCGAGATTGCCGTAGAGGCCGCCGATGACGTAGAGCGTGTCGGCGGCGAAATCGGGTTCCCGCGCGAACACGCTCGGCGCGTAGGTGTAGTCGCGCGGGCAGACGCGGCCGGCGTCATGCGACGCGTCGGTGCCACCGGGGCGTTGAAAGAAATTCACGCCGCCGCCTCTTTCAGCGCGCCGCCGCAGCTCGAGCCCTGGCCGGCGGTGCAGCCGTAGCAATGGCCGGCGACGCGGATGGGATTGCCGGCAAGTTCGGTGTCGATGAGGTCGGCAAGGCGCACGCGTTCCCGCGCGTCCCGCGTCATGGGCAGGTCGAGCATCTGATTGAAGTCGCAGTCGTAGACATAACCCTGATAGTCGACCGAGAGCAGGCTGCGGCACATGACGCCGTCGAGGTTGGCGTCGAGATGGGCGTCCTGCAACAATTGCAGATAGCCGTCGAATTCGCCCTTGGTGACGAGCGCCGAGCCGAAGCGCTGGATCGGCATGTTGGCGAGCACGTAGAGCTGATCGAACACGATGCCGTACTGCTCGCCGAGTACGCGCTTGTAGTCGGCTTCGAGCGGCGCCTGCGGCGGCGGCAGCGAGGGTCCCTGCGGGTTGTAGACGAGATTGAGCCTGAGCGCCGGGTCGCGTCCGTAGCCGCGCGCGTTGAGCGTGCGCAAGCCGCGCAATGAACCGTCGAACACGCCCTTGCCGCGCTGGTTGTTGACGTTCTCCTCCAGATAACACGGCATCGAGGCCACCACCTCGACCTCGTTGGCGGCAAGGAAGTCGGCGAGATCCTCCTGACCCGGCTCCGCCAGGATGGTGAGATTGCAGCGGTCCATGACGTGCACGCCAAGCGCCCGGGCCTCGCGGACCATCCGGCGGAAGTGCGGGTTGAGCTCCGGCGCGCCGCCGGTGATGTCGAGCGTCGGCGTGCGGTGGCGTTCAAGGAAGGTGAGCACCGTGTCGGCGACTTCGCCGCTCATCTCCTCGGTGCGGTTGGGGCCGGCGTTGACGTGGCAGTGAAAGCACGACTGGTTGCACCGGTAGCCGACGTTGATCTGCAGGGTTTCGAGCCGGCCGCGCGTGAGCGCGGGAAAGGGGATGGCATCGAGCAGCGGCAGGGTATCGCGCATGGGGGTCGGGGCCTTGCGAATGGACGGATATGTTCAATTTCGCACGTTTTGGGCCAAAGGTTACGGTCTCCAGAGGCCAATTCGCACAAATTGACGTGAGCGCGGCGAAAAACGCGATGTCAGCGCGCCAGCGCCGTGCCGACCGGCGGTTCCAGGCCAATACGGCCGTAACCGGGCAGCTTCAGGCCGGGGTGCCGCAGATCGAGCCCGGCGACCAGGCCGAAGAGGTCGACCTCGACGCCCTCGACCCAGCCGACCTTGAGCGCGGCGAGGCCGTTCAGGTTGAGCTCCAATCCGGTGCCGCTATCGGTCGCCCCGCCATAGAGGCCGGCGCGGTAATCGCGGCCGATGGCGTTGGGCGGCAGGCTGACGCCCACCTCCGGCACCGCGCGCAGGATGGCGGCGGTGAAGGTGTTGCTGTTGGGGCCCGGCCAGATGCGGTAGTCGCCGCGGCGATCGAAAGCGTAGGCGCGCACCGCCGCCTCGATCTTCGGGATGAGTTTCGCCGCGCGCGGGCCGGACACGTCGGCGATCGCCACCGGCGTGTTGCCGTACCAGCGGCCATCCGGTGGCCAGTTATTGACGCGCACCGGGCGGTCCCAGCCGACCACGTCGAAGCGGGTCCAGGCGTCGGCGTTGGCGGGCTTGACGACGATCCAGCTATGGACCGCGAAGATGCCCTTCCAGGCGCCGGTCAAGCCGGTGAACACGACAGCGCGCGCGGGCTTGAAGTCGCGCGCCGCCGGCAGCAGGCGGGCGCTCGACCAGTCGGCGTCGTAGTAGGCGCGCGGCGCGTCGCTCATGGTGTACGCCACCGCGCGCAACGCGATAGGCGCCAGGAACAGCGCGGCAATGCTGAACAGCACGACGGTGCGGCGGCGGGGGCGTGCGGGTGCCATGGCCCGCATATAGTGGCGGCAATCGGGCCCGGAAGATGGCGGCCTGGGCTCAGCGGCGTGTCGCTGCGGCAAGCGCCGTTAGCAAGGCGGCTCCCGTCCGTGCCAGGTCGTCGTGCGAAAGCCGCCGGTTGCCGGGCTGGCGCGGGCGCGCGACGCGCGCGATAGGCGGCACGTGGATAAAGGCGGCAAGCCGCGGGCCGTTTTGCGCGGCCACCGCTTCCGCCGCGCGCCAGCACAGGTAATTGCAGAGATAGCGCCCGGCGTCGCGCGACAGCACGGTGGGCACGTGTGTATTGCGCGCCGCGGTCAAGAGGTGCATCGCGGGCGCCGGCATCGGCAGTGCCGTCGGTCCGCCGGGCACGATCTTGGCTTTGTGAACCGTCGCGCCTTTGACATCCGGCAGCAGCGCCAGTGCGTTGCGCGCGCGCGTTTCGATGCGCACCCGCTTGGCGCGGGTGGCAAGCCCGAACATCAAGAGCGTGTCGGGCCGGTGTTGCGCGATCAGCGCCGGCAGGTCGCGGTCGACCGCGGCGTAGCTGGTGGGGAACACGTGACCGACAATGCACACATCCGCCAAGGCCGGCCGTCTGATGCGCGCAAGGCGTTTCACCAGCGGCGTCGTCGGATTGAACGGCGCGCCCGGAAACGGCCCGAAGCCGGTGACGAGGAGGATGGTCATAATCCGAGCAGTTGCGCGATTTCGTCCACGGCAAGCGTCGGCGCCAGCGTGCCGGCTGCGACCGCGGCTTCCGCCTGTTTGACCTTGCCGCGCACGCCCGGATCGCCGCGCAGGCGCGCGGTGAGGCGCTCTTCCAGCAGCGTCCACATCCATTTCACCTGCTGCTCGCGCCGGCGCTTGTCGCGCTCGCCCGAGGCGCTCATCTTGTCTTTGTGCGCCATCACCTGGCGCCACAATTCCGCAATGCCGTCGCCGGTCAGCGCCGAATAGGTGACGACCGGCGGCGACCAGGTCGCCGAGGGCGGCGTCAAAATGTTGAGCGCGCCGCGAAAATCCGCCGCCGCGGCGCGCGCGCGCTCGACATTGTCGCCGTCGGCCTTGTTGACCGCGATCATATCGGCCAATTCGACGATGCCTTTCTTCAGGCCCTGCAACTCGTCGCCGGCGCCGGCGACCATCAACAGCAGGAAGAAGTCGGTCATGTCGGCGACCGCGGTCTCCGACTGGCCGACGCCGACGGTCTCGACGATGATGACGTCGTAGCCGGCCGCCTCGCACACCAGCATGGTCTCGCGCGTCTTGGCGGCGACGCCGCCGAGGGTGCCGGAGGCCGGCGAAGGGCGAATGAAGGCGTTAGCGTCGACCGAGAGTTTGGCCATGCGCGTCTTGTCGCCGAGGATCGAGCCGCCGGTACGGCTCGACGACGGATCGACCGCCAGCACGGCGACCTTGTGGCCCTGCGCGGTGAGCCAGCTGCCGAGCGCGTCGATGGAGGTCGACTTGCCGGCGCCGGGCGCGCCGGTGATGCCGAGGCGCACCGCCTTGCCGGTGAGCGGCAGCAGCTCCTGCACCAACAGGTGGGCGCGGGCGCGATGGTCGGCGCGCTTGCTCTCGATCAGCGTAATGGCGCGCGCGAGCTTGGCGCGCTCGCCGGCGCGGATGCCGGCGGCGAGCGCGGCCACCTCTTCGGACGAATCGCGGGCAGCGGACGTGGACATTGCGTCCGTTTACACCGAACGCGCCGGCTCCGCGAGGGCTCCTTTAAGCCGTCGGCTTGCCGGCGGCGCTCGCCTCCTTGACCTCGTTGATGCGGCCGGTGCCGCAGTCGTAGATGAAGCCGTAGATCGGGATCGAGCCCGGCACCAGCGGATGGGTGCGGATGCGTTTGACGTCCTCGACCACGCTCTTGGGCAGGTCGCTGATCGTGTGCCAGTTGATGAAATGGCCGCAGACGTTGCCGCCGCGGTGCTTGGGGTTGGACCATTTCTTGCCGTCGAAGCTGGCGGTCTCGAGATCGTCGTCGAGCAGGTCGCTCATGATCTCGTTGGTGAAGGTCAGCATGCCGCAGTCGGTGTGGTGGACGACGAACCACTCGTTGGTGGCGAGCAGCTTGTGCGAGATCACCAGCGAACGGATGGCGTCGTCGCTGGCGCGGCCGCCGGCGTTGCGGATGACGTGGGCGTCGCCCTCGGCGAGCCCCGCGTATTTGGCGGGATCGAGCCGCGCGTCCATGCAGGTCAGGATGGCGAAGCGGCGGGCCGGCGGCATCGCAAGCTTGCCCTTGTCGCCGAAACTTGCCGCGTAGTCACCGTTGGCTTTGAGCACCTCATCGAAGATCTTTGACATGGCGTTTTCCTCCCGGCGCTGCCGTTGAACCGCAGCGTGCATGAAGGCTACTTGCCGGCGTATAACGCGTAAAGTCAATAAAATGGGATTGCGTTCTTGGCCGCGGACAAAGACGGAAATTCCAGCGGCATGACTCGTTTTGAAATGCTCACGCGTCTTTCGTCGCTTGGCGCGCCGTGCCTGTAACCGCGACGCGCAAAGCGCCTTACTCGCCGTAGCGTTTGGCGTCGCCGGGCGGGCGCGTGCCGCCGAACAGGCGCCGGCCTGCGGCCGAGAGGTGCGATCTGAAGGCGGTCCACGGCACGAACACGATATAGTCGCCCTCGGCGTAAGAACCGACCGCATAAGGCGGGAAGTAGACGATCAGACCCGCGCTCTTGTCGGTTTCGGTCGAGGGCGCCAGCGCCACGCCGCCGATCTTGGTGAGCGCGGGCTTGATGCCGCCGATCCACATCGGATCGCTGGCTTCCTTGGCCGACATGCCGCGCTTCATCTTTGCCGCCACCACGGCTTTTTTGATCGCCGCCGCCAGCGTGCGCAGGGTCGGGCCGTCGGTGCGCGTTTCCGTGAAGAAGGGACGGATATTGATGAACTTGCGCGCGTGCGTGTCCCACAACAGCGTATCGATGCCGTGGTTCGGATGCGCGGCGCCGGTGCTGTAGGTGTAGTCGGCGCGCAGGATGCTGACGTAGCCCTGGATGGCGGAGCGCTCCTTGTAAGCGCGGTCGAAGCTGTAGCCCTGCAGCTCGCGGAACAGCTTGGCGTTCTCGCGATAGTCTTTGTCCGCGGCGGCGCGCCACTTGCGCATCTCGCGCTTTCCCGCGGCGAGCAGGTGGGGATAGAGGCCGGGATAAGCTTTGAGCGTCGGATCGATGGTGACGCTGGCCTCGATGGTCTTGGTTTTGATCGCCGCGTCGGGCTTGCGCTGCGGTGCCGCCGCGGCGGGCAGGCACAGGCTGGCGGTGATCACCGGCACCAAAAGCAGACGAAATGCGATGCGCATGATCAACCTCGCAACGGTTGGAGTCGGCCGTTCGCCCAAAGCGCGGGTTGCTAATTCGCCGATTTTTTCTCGGGCAGCTTGATGGCGAGGCCACCGCAATTCTTCGGCCGCGCCGCGGTGGCGCGGGCCAGCGCCCAGAGCTGGGCGCGCGTCTCGACCCGGCACGACGAGTCCTTGGTCTTCTTGCAATTGGCGGCGCGCGCGGCGGCGCTGGCATCGTTTTCGTCGATGACGACCGCCTGATAGACGCCGGCGACGAAGGCATGCAGCAGCGCGTAATCAATGCTGGCCTTCGGGTCCTTCGGCCGCGTCTGCACGATGTAGTCGCCGTTCTCGAACGGATGCACGGTAAAGCCGGCAACGTCCTTCATGCCGCCCGAGACGTGGGCGTAGTAGGTGCCCTGCCATACGTACTCCGCCTGCTCGGGGCCGTCCGCGATGCCTTTGTCGCCGAGGGAATAAGTTTGCAGGCGCAGATGCTGGCCGAGCAGCGGCTTGGAGTCGGTGAGGATGGGCTTGGCCGAGTCGATGCAGCCAGCGAGGCACAGCAGCGAGGCGTAGACCGCCATTTTACGAATTGCCGAATTCTGTGACATTACCCGATCCTATGGTTGCGGAGGGGTGCAGCGGGTCATCATTTCTTCAATCGTCAATTCCAATGGCTGGAGGTCGTTCTCGTAGATTGACCAGAGAACCTCAAGATCGATCTTGTGATAGGCATGGCGAATGAAGTTTCCTAGATCGGCTACCTGTCGCCACGGAATATTGGCAAACTCGCTCTTCCATTCGTCGGGAATGTGTCGAGATGCTTCGCTCAATATCTCAAGGAATCGTTCGAATGCCGCCCGCGTGGGCGGTTCGGAAATCAGCGCACCGATCTGTCTTCTGGTCCAGAAGGGCTCGGATTTGGATGATAGCCGCCTCCATGTCCTTCAGACGCCAGTACGTTCGGTCGGCCATTAGAAGATCTCGACAATATCGCGCTTTATTGTGCGGGCCATCTCGGGCTCGATGCTTCTTCGCATGAACATGTTTGCAGGGATATCGAGTTCATCGCTGATAATGTGAGAAACACCAATCAGGTCGAGCAATGAAAACTTCCGATCGGCAGCGACGTCGACCAGAACGTCGATGTCGCTATCGGGCCGGTTGTCGCCCCTTGCCCGCGATCCAAAAATGGCCAACCGGGCCACGCCTTGTTCCCGCAACTTGTCTTCGAGGCGGTGAAGGCCTGCAATGACGTCGTCGCGTGAGAGGTCGGTAATTGTAGCCATCGCCTTCGACGTTCCTCGATCCCGTTTTGGAGATTTCTATTCCGCCGCCTCTTTCTCGTGGCCCAGGCGCTTGTTGAGCGTCTTGAGCAATTTCTCGGCGGCATCGGCGATCACCGTGCCGGGCGGGAAGATGGCCTCGGCGCCGGCTTTCATCAGCGCGTCGTAGTCCTGCGGCGGCACCACGCCGCCGACCACGATCACGATGTCCTCGCGGCCCTGTTTGGCGAGCTCGGTCTTGAGCTCCGGCACCAGCGTGAGATGCGCGGCGGCCAGCGACGACACGCCGAGAATGTGCACGTCGTTTTCGACCGCCTGGCGCGCGGCTTCTTCCGGCGTCGCGAACAGCGGGCCGATGTCGACGTCGAAACCGAGGTCGGCAAACGCGGACGCGATCACCTTCTGCCCGCGGTCGTGGCCGTCCTGGCCGATCTTGGCGACCAGCAGGCGCGGCCGGCGGCCTTCCGCCGCCTCGAAGGCTTCGACCTGCTCACGCACCCGTTCGACGGCGTCGGTCATTTTGCCCTCCTTGCCGACCTCCCGCTTGTAGACACCGGTAATGGCCTTGATGGCGGCCACATGGCGGCCGAACACCTGCTCCAGCGCCGACGAGATCTCGCCGACGGTGGCCTTGGCGCGGGCGGCCTCGACCGCAAGCCCAAGAAGATTGCCGTTGCCGCCGTCGGCGGCGCGGGTCAGCGCGTCGAGCGCAGCTTTCAGCGCGGCCGGATCGCGCTCGGCCTTCAGCTTGTTCAGCTTCTCGATCTGGTGCGCGCGCACCGCCGAATTGTCGATCTTGAGCACCTCGATGTGCTCTTCTTCCGTCGGTCGGACCTTGTTGACGCCGATCACCGACTGGTGCCCTAAGTCGATGCGCGCCTGCGTCTTGGCGGAGGCTTCCTCGATGCGCAGCTTCGGAATGCCGGCCTCGATCGCTTTCGCCATGCCGCCGAGGCCTTCGACTTCCTCGATATGGCCCCAGGCCTTCTTGGCCAATTCGTAGGTGAGGCGCTCGACGTAATAGGAGCCGCCCCAGGGATCGACGATACGGGTGGCGCCCGCTTCCTGCTGCAGCACGATCTGGGTGTTGCGTGCGATGCGGGCGGAAAAGTCGGTCGGCAGCGCCAGCGCCTCGTCGAGCGCGTTGGTGTGCAGCGACTGGGTCTGCCCTTGCGTCGCCGCCATCGCCTCGATCATGGTGCGGGCGACGTTGTTGAACACGTCTTGCGCCGCGAGCGACCAGCCCGAGGTCTGGCTGTGCGTGCGAAGTGAGAGCGAGCGCGGGTTTTCCGGCTTGAACGGCTTGATGAGCTTCGCCCAGATCATGCGCGCGGCGCGCATCTTGGCGATCTCCATGAAGTAGTTCATGCCGATCGCCCAGAAGAACGACACACGCGGCGCGAACTGGTCGACGGTCAAGCCCGCCTTGATGCCGGCGCGCACGTATTCGAGGCCGTCGGCGAGCGTATAGGCGAGCTCCAGGTCCTGCGTCGCGCCGGCTTCCTGCATGTGATAGCCGCTGACCGAGATCGAATTGAACTTCGGCATCTCGGCCGAGGTATAGGCGAAGATGTCGGAGATGATGCGCAACGACGGACCCGGCGGGTAGATATAAGTGTTGCGCACCATGAATTCTTTGAGGATGTCGTTCTGGATGGTGCCGGACAATTTATCGTGCGGCACGCCCTGTTCTTCCGCCGCCACGATATAGAGCGCCAGAATGGGCAGCACCGCGCCGTTCATGGTCATCGACACGCTCATCTGGTCGAGCGGGATGCCGGAAAACAGCGTGCGCATATCGTAGATGGAATCGATCGCCACGCCCGCCATGCCGACATCGCCCGAGACGCGCGGATGATCGCTGTCGTAGCCGCGGTGGGTGGCCAGATCGAAAGCGATGGAGAGGCCCTTCTGCCCGGCGGCGAGGTTGCGCCGGTAGAAGGCGTTGGAATCTTCCGCCGTCGAGAACCCGGCGTATTGCCGGATGGTCCAGGGCTGCGCCGCGTACATCGCCGGATAGGGCCCGCGCAGGAACGGCGGCTTGCCGGGAAAAGTGTCGAGGAAGTCGAGACCCTCGAGGTCGCTCTCGCCATAGACCGGCTTGACGGCGATTGTCTCAGGCGTGGTCCAGGGCTCGGCGGCTGCGGCGTTTGCCGGCGCCGGCGTCTCGGCGAAATCGACCGTGGCGAAGTTCGGGATCTGGCTCATGGCTTACCCAGGTTATCATACGCGGCCTGCAGGGTCGAAAGCACGTCGCAGCCCACGTAAATGAAGGTTCCGACGCCGGCCTGGCGCCAATTGGCCTCATTCTCGCCGGGCCTGCCGGCCAAGTGGACCACGGCGCCGGCGTCGGTCAGCGCCTTGGCGGCGTCGGTCGCCTGCGCCTCGTAGACCTTGTCGGACGAGCACAGGCAGGCGAGCTTGGCGCCCGACGCCTTGAAGGCCGCGACCAGCGCGGAGACATCGGGGAAACCCTCATTGGTCACCGCTTCGATACCGCCGGCTTCGTAGAAGTTGCGGGCGAAGGTGGCGCGGGCGTTGAACTCGGAGAGCTTGCCGAGATTGGCGAGGAACACTTTTGGGCGCGATCCGGTCTTGGCAAGGGTGGCGTCGGATTTGTCGCGCAAGCGCTTCGAACGGTTCAGCGAGGCGGAGGCTCGGCAGCGCTTCGAAGGTGGCGGGCTGCGTCGGTGCCGCCACGCGCGGTACGTCCAGCACCTTCACCGGCGCTTCCGCTAGATTGGGATAGTCACTGGTGCCGGTAAGCGCGTCCTTGCGCTTGGCAATCGCGGCCTGGCGCTGGCTAAGCGTCTCGGCGACTTTCTTCTGGAATAGCCCCTGTTCGAGCGCGGCGGCCATTCCGCCGGCGGCTTCGATCTCCTGGAACAGCGCCCAGGCGCTCTTTGCCATCTCGGTGGTCAGGTGCTCGATGCCGCCGGCGCCGGCGGCCGGATCGCTGACCCGATAGAGGTTCAACTCTTCCAGCAGGATGAGCTGCATGTTACGGGCGACGCGCCGCGCCAAGCGGTCGGGCAGGCCCAGCGCCAGCGTGAAGGGCAGGGCGGTGACGCTGTCGGCGCCGGCGACGCCGGCGGCGGTGACCGCGGCGGTCGTGCGCAGCATGTTCACGTATGGATCGCGCGCGGTCATCATCCGCCAGGCGGTCTCGGCGGCGACAAAGGCCGGCTCGCGGCGTCAGGCCGCTTGCCTGTTCGACGCGCGCCCACAGCTTCCGCAGTGCGCGGAACTTGGCGATGGTGAGAAACTCGTCGGCATCGGCGGCGAGCAGGAACGACAGCCGCCGCCGCGCCTCGTCGAGCGGGAAGCCGCTCGCCTCCAACAAGCGCAGATAGGCGACGCCCGCCGCGATACACGAAGGCAAGCTCTTGCGCTTCCGAGCCGCCGGCCTCGTGCACGGCGCGGCCGTCGGCGCGCAGGAAACGTGCCTTGGCGAAGCCTTTGGCCGCGAGGTCCTTGGCGGTGCCGCCGGCGCGCGCCGAAAGCTCCGGCCACGGCAGCAGGGCGCGCCCGGTGCGCGCCATGTCGCCGAGCGGGTCGAGGCCGAAATCGATGTCGAGCGAAGCAGGATCGGTTTTCCGCTTTGCCACGACCTCCGTCATCAGCATGGCCATCGGCCGGCCGGCGAAAGGCGCGGTCTCGATGCGCACGGCGATCAGATCGAGCATCACGCCCGACAACGCCTGCTCGAGCGCGTCCGCGGTCTCGGCAGCGAGGCCATAGCCGCGCGCGGCCGGCGCGCCGGCGAAGGCCAGCGCCAACCCCGTGGCGCCGCTTTCGAGATCGACCAGCGCCTGCTTGTTGGCTTCGGCAGGATCGGGATGATCGACGCGCTGCGCGACCAGCCAGGGCGTCGCGGGCCGGCCGGCGACCGGCGCCGCGCCATGGGCGCGCGGGTAGAGCGGGTCGACCCTGAGGCCGTCATAAGTCCGGCTGACCAGGCGCTTGTCGAAATCGGCGCCCTTCAGGGCGGCCTCGACCAGCTTGCGCCAGTCCTGTTCGGAGGCGGCGGGAAACTCGGCGGCGAGGGAAAGATCGTCTGACATGGCGGGAATTAATGCCACGGTTCCACTGCGACGCACAATGGAGTGCATCGGGAGCCGATTGGGATCGAATTTGCGCCCTCGGTCGGACCCGTCGGCGCAGGGCGTGGCCGCTCAGCGCGGCGGCAGCTTTTCGACGCCGGCGCTGTCGGCACGCGCCACGGCGTCGGCAATGCGGACGCCGCCGATCGTGAGGTCCGGGGCGATTTCGGCCAGCGGCACCAGCACGAAGGCGCGCTCGAACAGGCGCGGATGCGGCAGCGTCAGCACGCCGTCGTCGAGGGTCAGATCGCCATAGGCGACGATGTCGATATCGGCGGTGCGCGGGCCCCAGCGCTGCTCCTTGGCGCGGTCGCGGCCGAGCGCGCGCTCGACCTCGTGCGCGCGCGCGAGCAACTCACGTGGGGATAGGGTGGTCTCGACCGCGATGCAGACATTGATGAACGGCGCCTGGTCCTCGACGCCCCAGGGCGGGGTGCGGTAGTCGGCCGAGCGCGCCGTTCAGCCGCACGTCCTCGCCGTCGCAGAGCAGTGCCACCGCCCGCGCCAGGATGGCGCGGCTGTCGCCGACATTGCCGCCGAGCGCCAGCCAGGCAGGCATCATTGACCGGGTCATTATCGCGCGCCGGCCCGCGCGCGCGTCAGCGTGATGCCGACGTCGTCGAAAGTGGCGGCGATCGGCGCGTGCGGCTTGTGGATCGTCACGGTCGCCGCGCGCACCAGCGGAAAGGTCTTGAGCAGCGCGTCGGCCACCGCGCCGGCGGCGGCCTCGATCAGCCGGAAGCGCTCGGCGCAGAACGCCTCGCTCGCGCAGGTGACGGCCTTGTCGTAGGAAACGGTATGCGCCACCCGGTCGGAGCGCGCGGCGGTGCTGAGGTCGATATTCAGCTCCAGGTCGAGGCTGAAGGTCTGCCCGACCTTGCCCTCATGCGGCATCACGCCGTGATAGGCATGCAGCGCCAGGCCCTTGATGAAGATGCGGTCGCTCATCGCGTGGCCTCGATGGCCCCGGCCACCCGCAGCGCCTGCACGGTTTCCGCGACGTCGTGCACGCGCACGATGGCCGCGCCTTGCTGGACCGACCATAAATGCGCGGCGATCGAGCCGCCGAGGCGCTCGCCCGGGCTCGCCGGCACCACGGAATTGATGAAGCGCTTGCGCGACGCGCCGACCAGCAGCGGCAGGCCGAAATGCTTGAGCGCGTCGAGCTTGCCCAGGCAAACGATGCTCTGCTCGACCGTCTTGCCGAAACCGATGCCCGGGTCGAGCACGATTTTGTCGCGGGCGATGCCGGCCTGCGCGGCGATCTCCAGCGAGCGGGCGAAGAACGCGTTCATGTCGGCGATAATGTCGATGGTCTCGTCGGCGCGCTCACGGTTGTGCATGACGATCACCGGCACGCCGCGCGCGGCCACCAGCGGCGCCATGGCGGGATCGCGCTGCAGGCCCCAGACGTCGTTGACGATCGCGGCGCCCGGCGTCGAGCGCCCAGGCGGCGGTCTCGGCCTTGATGGTGTCGATGGAGACCGGCACGCCGAGCTTGGCGACCGCCGGCAGCACCGGTTTCAGCCGCTTGAGCTCGTCTTGCGCCGACACCGGCTGCATGCCGCCATACGGCCGCGTCGACTCGGCGCCGATGTCGAGGATGTCGGCGCCAAATCCTGGTCCTGGCCGATCATTGCGCGGGCGTGAGCGATGGCCTTTTCCGCGTCGAAGAATTGGCCGCCGTCGGAGAACGAATCCGGCGTCACGTTGAGAATGCCCATGACCAGCGGCCGCCCGAGCGAGAGCAGGCGGGCCAGCGTGTCAGCGGCGGGTTTCGCCCCGGTTCCGGGTTTCGTGGCGACGGAAACGTTCATGCCGGTGGCTTTGCGCGGTCGCCGCCGCGCTGTCAAGCAGCCGTCTGAAGGGTTTTCCAGGCGAAGTGGAAACCGGTTCGCCGTCCGCAAGCGTGACAAAACAAAAACTTAGACACGCCCTCCGGCTCGGTGAAACCGGGAGCAGTCCGACGGTCATCGGACTTCAGTAGCTGATCTTGAGCGGCAGCTTCTTGGCGTGGTCGATCCAGCGCGTCACCGACCTTCTCGGACGGCAGCAGGCGCACCAGCTTGCGCTTCCTGTTGGCGTCGGCCATCGCCTTGGCGAGATTGCAGGGGTTGCGGTACTTGAGCTCCTTGACGGTATCGACGCCCGCGGCCTGCAGGAGCTCGGCGTATTCCTTGCTGACGCCGCGGATGCGCATGCGGTCGGCGACGTTGGCCCAGCACAGCAGCTGCTTCTCGCCGAACCCGGTCTTTTCGGCGAGCAGCCTGCGCCCCTTCACGGTGCGCGCGGCCTCCAGCAGGCGTTCGGACGACCTGATCCCGGCCTTCTTCAGGATGGCGGCCGCCTCGCCGTCGATCCCTTCGATAGCCGTAATCGGATAGGACATCGCTCTTGCCTCCTCGCCGCCCACCAGCAACCGCATCGTGCGGGCGCATCGCTTCAAATGAACTGCTCCAGACCCGGGATGGCGCCGACGACCTCGCCGACCGCCTCGTCGCCGGCGATTTCGCGGGCATGGGCGATGAATTCGCGGGTGACGCCCTGGATCTGGTCCATGGAAAGGCCCGCCGCCATCATCCTCGTGCCGGCGCCCATCAGTCCGCCCATGGGAACAGCCGTCGCCGCCTTGCGCCTCCACCAGCTCTTCCGCGCCGGGAATACGCGCCATCAAAGCCCGGACCTTGTCGGCCGGGCCTTCGCTGAGCAGGAATTCAAATATGATGCCGACCGCTTTTTGCGCCGCGTCGCGATCGACGCCGACGTTGGCGACGAGCCGCGCAATCAACTCATCCATGATGCTGCAAACCCCTCGCGCTCCACACTGCCGGCGGATTGGTTGCATATTGAACGCGGCTTGCGCCGATGACAAGCGGAATGCGCATCACTTTCTTATCCGTTGCGCGCCGCTGTTTGTCGCGGCGCATTGCGGCACTCGCCTCTTGCGCGTGGCGCGCGTGCAACGTTCTTGTTCGGCGCGACGCCGACGATGACGCGCACTTTCGCCACCGGTTCGCAACGCTCGTATCAAAGAGGTAGTATCAAGTTGCAATTTGCCTGCAATTTTCGCGCTATCCGATGCCGTTGAGGCGCGTTGAGGCGCTTTGATGCAGA
Source organism: uncultured Pseudomonadota bacterium (assembly GCA_963829755.1). GTDB lineage: Bacteria > Pseudomonadota > Alphaproteobacteria > Rhizobiales > Xanthobacteraceae > Pseudolabrys. The sequence continues at coordinate 379,704 of CAWHJV010000012.1, forward strand.
GATCGCGATCCGGTTCTGCGGCCCCGGCGTTTTCGTTGGCTGGCGCATCTTTGCGGGCGCTGTAAACGGTCCATAAAGGGATACCATAATTCGCTGCGTCGTCCATTCGCTCCGGCCGTCTCCGGCCATGCCGCATGGCGCGGATGCCGCGCGCGGCTTTTCAGCCTTTGAACACGTTGCTAGGTTGAGTCACGTCTCACAGGAGTCACACCATGAGCACCCTCGAAGCGGTTCTGGACCGCATCGATCAGGATATTGACCGGAGCCTCGAGCGCTTGTTCGCGCTGTTGCGCATCGCCTCGATCTCGACCGACCCGGCCTACGCCGACAAGTGCCGCGAAGCCGCGGATTTCGTGGCCGATGACCTCAAATCCATCGGTTTCGACGCCGACGTGCGCCCGACCGACGGCCATCCGGTGGTGGTGGCCAAGGCCGAACGGCGGCAACGGCCCGCGCGTGCTGTTCTACGGCCACTACGACGTGCAGCCGGTCGATCCACTGGAGCTCTGGAAGACGCCGCCGTTCGAGCCGCGCATCGAGACGTTAGCCGACGGGCGCAAGATCATCGTCGCCCGCGGCGCCTGCGACGACAAAGGCCAGGCCATGACCTTCATCGAGGCCTGCCGCGCCTATCACGCGGTCACCGGCAAGCTGCCCGCTGCCGATCACCACCATGATCGAGGGCGAGGAGGAGTGCGGCTCGCGCAACCTGTTCGATTTCGTCAAGCAAAACGCCGACGAGTTCAAGCTCGACCTGGCGCTGGTCTGCGACACCGCCATGTGGGACCAGGACACCCCGCAGATCACCACCTCGCTGCGCGGGCTGGTCTACGAGGACGTCAAGATCATCTGCGCCGACCGCGACCTGCACTCCGGCCTGTTCGGGGGCGCGGCGCGCAACCCGCTGCATGTGCTGGCGCGTATCCTCGCCGACCTGCACGACGCGGACGGCCGCGTCACCATTCCCGGCTTTTATGACGGGGTGAAGGACTTGCCGCCGGACATCCTGGCGGACCTGAAGGGGTTGAACCTGACGGCGGAGGAATTCCTCGGTCCCATCGGGCTCAAGGAGCCGGCCGGCGAGAAGGGCCGCCTGCTGATCGAGATGACCACCACGCGGCCGACCGCCGAGATCAACGGCGTGATCGGCGGCTATACCGGCGAGGGCGCCAAGACCGTCATCGCCGGCGAGGCCAAGGCGAAAGTGTCGTTCCGGCTGGTCGGCGAGCAGGACCCGCAGAAGATCCGCGACGCCTTCCGCGCCTTCGTGCGCGAACGGGTGCCGGCGGACTGCAAGGTCGAGTTCGGCAATTTCGGGCTGGCGCCGCCGATCCAGCTCTCTTTCGACAACCCGGCGCTGACCAAGGCGCGCGCGCGCGCTGGCCGAGGAGTGGGGCCACAAGGCGGTGACGATGGGGGCTGGCGGCTCGATCCCGATCGTCGCCGACTTCAAGACCGTGCTGGGGATGGATTCGCTGCTCGTCGGCTTCGCGCTCGACGACGACCGGGTGCACTCGCCGAACGAGAAGTTCGACCTCAAGTGCTTCCACAAGGGCATCCGCTCCTGGGCGCGCATTCTGCACGCGCTGGCGGAGCAATCATAACCGTCATTCCGGGGCGCCCGCGCGAGCGGGCGGGCCCGGAAACCATACGCGGCGCGCTAGGGTTATGGATCCGGGTTCGCGGACTTCGTCCGCGCCCCGGAATGACAGGTTGTCAGCAGAGGCGGATCGTCGCCTCAATACATCGCCAACGTGCCCTTGCGCCGCGCCTTTTTGGCCGCCTTGCGGGCGGCATAGCGGGCGTCGCGCGCGGCCTTCTGCTCGGCGGCGAGCTGGGTGGCCTTTTCGGCCTCTTCGGCGGCGATCATGGCGGCGAGTTGCTCGGCTTCGTGCCGCTCCTTCTCGAGGCGTTCCGCCTCGCGGGCGGCTTGGGCGGCAAGTTCGGCCTCGCGGGCGCGGCGGGCGGCCGCTCGCTCGGCCTCGCGCTGCGCCTGGCGCTCGGCGCGCGCCTTGGCGATCGCCTCGCGCTCGGCCCGCTTTTCGGCGAGCGCCGGATCTTCGGCAGCGGCGCGAAATCTCTCCAGGAGGGCCTTTTTGGCGGCGGCGGCTTCGTTCTGACGGTCGTTCAGGTTAGGCGTAGTGAAACTCATCGAATCTCCAGAAATGACGGGAGCCAATTCGCGTCGGCGGCGGACGGGGTGAGAACTGCTATATGGCGAAGGTTCGCCCATATTGCAAATGCATTGTCCACATGGCTGCGGCTCGCGCGGCGCGGCTCAGGTCTTCAGCCGATAGCCGATCCGGAACATCCACCAGACGGTCGCGAGACAGGCACCCAGGAACACCAGCGTCATCGTTATGCTGATGGCGGGGCTGACGTCGGCGATTCCGAAGAAGCTCCAGCGGAAGCCGCTGATCAGGTAGACCACCGGATTGAACAGGGTGATCTTCTGCCAGAGCGGCGGCAGCACGCGGATCGAATAGAACGTGCCGCCGAGAAAGGTGAGCGGCATGATGATGAGCATCGGCACGATCTGCAGCTGTTCGAAGCCGTCGGCCCAGATGCCGAGGATGAAGCCGAGCAGGCTGAAGGTGACCGCCGTCAGCACCAGGAAACTCAACATCCACAGCGGATGCGCGATGTGCATCGGCACGAACAGCCACGACGTGGCGAGAATGATGAGCCCCAGAATGGCCGACTTGGTGGCGGCCGCGCCGACGTAGCCGAGCGCGATCTCGAAGGCCGAAATCGGCGCCGACAGAATCTCGTAGATCGTGCCCGTGAAGCGCGGGAAATAGATGCCGAACGAGGCGTTCATGGTGCTCTGGGTCAGCAGCGTCAGCATGATCAGCCCGGGCACGATGAAGGCGCCGTAGCTCACCCCCTCGATCTCGGTGATGCGCGAGCCGATGGCGGCGCCGAACACCACGAAATAGAGCGAGGTGGACAGCACCGGCGAGACGATGCTCTGCCAGATGGTGCGCCGCGTGCGCGCCATCTCGGAGCTGTAGATCGCGTAGGCGCCGCGCCAGTTCATGACCGCTCCCTCACGAGGCCGACGAAAATGTCCTCCAGCGAACTCTGCGTCGTCTGCAGGTCGCGGAAGCGGATGCCGGCGCGGCTGAGGTCGTTGAGCAGCGCCGTGATGCCGGTGCGCTCGACCTGGGTGTCGTAGGTGAAGACGAGTTCGTTGCCCTCGCTTGCAAGCGTCAGGTTGTGCCCCGCGAGTTCTTCCGGCAGCGCCTCGAGCGTTTTCTGCAAATGCAGGATGAGCTGCTTGCGGCCGAGCTTGCGCATCAACTCGGCCTTGTCCTCGACCAGGATGATCTCGCCCTTGTTGATGACGCCGACGCGGTCGGCCATCTCCTCGGCTTCCTCGATGTAGTGGGTGGTGAGAATGATAGTGACGCCGGCCTCGCGCAATTCGCGCACCACCTGCCACATGTCCTTGCGCAACTCGACGTCGACGCCAGCGGTCGGTTCGTCGAGGAACAGGATTTGCGGCTCGTGGCTGAGCGCCTTGGCGATCATCACGCGCCGTTTCATGCCGCCGGACAGCGTCCTGATGGTGCTGTCCTTCTTGTCCCAAAGCGACAGCGATTTCAGCACCTTCTCGATGTGGGCCGGATCCGCCGCCTTGCCGAACAGGCCGCGGCTGAAGCTCACCGTATTCCATACGCTTTCGAAGGCGTCGGTGGTCAATTCCTGCGGCACCAGTCCGATCAGCGAGCGGGTGAGGCGGTAATCCTTGACGATGTCATGGCCGTCGACGGTCACGGCGCCGGCGGACGCATTCACGATTCCGCAGATGATGCCGATCAGCGTGGTCTTGCCGGCGCCGTTGGGCCCGAGCAGGGCGAAGATCTCGCCACGATTAATGTCGAGATTGATGTCGTTGAGCGCCCGGAAGCCGGTGGCGTAGGTCTTCGACAGGTTTTTGACGGAAATGACGGGCGGCATGGAGGGGCTGACGATGGGGCAGGGCGAAGCCGCATATAGGCGGGGGATGCCCGCCTTGCCACCCCGCCCGTTCGCATTCCGTCAGGTGTGGCCGTCAGGCCGCAGCGGCTAGCGCGTTCAGGTCGGCAAGCCTCTGCGCGGGAGGGAAGTCAGCATATTCGTCCGGCATGGCGCTGCGATTGACCCACAGCGTACGGAAGCCGACCGAGGTGCCGGCCATCACGTCCCAGCGGTTGGATGACACGAAGGTGACGTCCTTGGCGGCGCATTTGTAGTGGTCGGTAACGAGCGCGTAGACCTCCGGCCGCGGCTTGAACATCTTCAACACGTCGACCGAGAGCACCGCGTCGAGCACGCCGCCGACGCCGGCGCCGTCGACCGCGCCTTTCAGCATGTCGGGCGAGCCGTTGGAGAGGATGCCGGTTTTGTGGCCCTTGGCCTTGAGCGCCTGCAGCGCGGCGCGCGCGTCCGGGTAGGCGTCGAGCTTGAAATAGGCGTCCAGCAGCTGGGCCTTGAGGCTCTTGTCCACCGACGGCACCCGCGCCAGCGCATGGTCCAGCGCCCGCTCGGTCAGGCTCCAGAAATCGACGTAATGGCCGGCGAGCGTCAGCGTCCAGGTGTATTCGAGCTGTTTCGTGCGCCAGATTTCCGACATGCGCTGGGCGTCCGGCCCGGTCTGGAAACGCGCCATGGCGGCGTGGACGTCGAACAGCGTGCCGTAGGCGTCGAAAACGTAGATGGACGACATGGAATCCTCCCGATGGGGCCGCTATGGTGGTCAAAAGCACATTGCCGGGGCCAGGGAAAGCGCCCCGCGATCACATTCCGATGTGCTGGGCTCGATGTGCCAGGAGTGACATGAAATGGCGGGGTTCTCAAAAACCTGGACTTTTTTCGAAGGAGACTGGCACGAGGGCAATATTCCGATCATGGGCGTGCGCTCGCACGCCACCTGGCTGGGCTCGCTGGTGTTCGACGGCGCCCGCGCCTTCGAGGGCGTGACGCCCGACCTCGACCGCCATTGCGCGCGGGTCAATGCCTCCGCCACGGCCATGCACCTGAAGCCGGTGGTGCCGGTCGACACTTGGATGGGACTCGTCGCCGACGGGTGCAAGCGCTTCGACAAGGACGCCGCGCTTTACATCCGCCCGATGTACTGGGCCGAGCAGGCCGGCACGATGCTGGTGGCGCCCGATCCGGAATCGACCCGCTGGGCCCTGATGCTCAGCGAATCGCCGATGCGCGTGCCGGAAGGCTTCGCCATCACGCTCTCGCCCTACCGCAAGCCGAGCCGGGAGTGCGCGCCGACCGACGCCAAGGCCGGCTGCCTTTATCCCAACAACGCGCGGGCGATGCTGGAGGCGGGCAGTCGCGGCTTCGGCAATTGCGTGATGCTGGACCTCATCGGCAACGTGGCGGAACTTGCCACCTCCAACGTGTTCATCGCCAAGGACGGCGTGGTTTATACGCCGGCGCCCACCGGCTCTTTTCTGAACGGCGTCACCCGCCAGCGCGTCATCGCACTCCTGCGCGGGGCCGGTGTGAGCGTGGTGGAATGCACGCTTCGCTACGGCGACATCGTGGCCGCCGACGAAATCTTCTCCTCGGGCAATTATTCCAAGGTGGCGCCGATCACCCGCATCGACGACCGCACGCTGCAACCCGGCCCGTTCTGCCGAAAGGCCCGCGAACTCTACTGGGCCTTCGCGCACGCGTGAGCGAGCTAAGCCGTCGTGAACTGCGGCGCGGCGTCGTTGAATACTTGTTTCAGGCCCAAGAAGGATAAAGACAAGAAGTGCGCAATTCAGTCTTGTCCCAAAGCGCTTTCATCACGAATACGCCACCCACCCGAACTCGCCGTTCCGCCGCAACCTCATGGTCACGCGCGTGACGCCGGACGCGCGCCACGCGCTACTCGACAACCGCTTTATCGTGCGCATGCCGAGCGGCGAGACCGAGCAGCGTACGCTCGATGCCGCCGATCTGGGGTGCGCGCTGTCCGAAACCCTTGGACTACCGGTTACGCCGACTGGCGCCCGGTGATCGAACGCGCGGTTGCCGCACCCGCGGGCTAGGTTTCACTCTTGACCGGCTTGATCGTATGCAGCGCATGCAGCAGGTCGATCGGCACCGGGAACACGATGGTCGAGTTCTTCTCGCCGGCGATGTCCTGCAGGGTCGAGAGATAACGCAACTGCATCGATTCCGGATGCTTGGCCAGCATCTCGCCGGCTTCCACTAGCTTCTCGGCCGCCTGCTGCTCGGCTTCGGCGCCGATGATGCGGGCGCGGCGGTAGCGCTCGGCCTCTGCCTGGCGGGCGATGGCGCGGATCATGCTCTCGTCGATGTCGACGTGCTTGATCTCGACATTGGCGACCTTGATGCCCCAGGTGTCGGTCTGCCGGTCGAGAATTTCCTGGATGTCCTTGTTGAGCTTGTCGCGCTCGGCCAGCATCTCGTCGAGCTCGTGCTTGCCGAGCACCGAGCGCAGCGTGGTTTGCGCGAGCTGGCTGGTGGCGGCGAAGAAGTTCTCCACCTGGATCACCGCCTTGTCTGGATCGACCACGCGGAAATAGACCACCGCGTTGACCTTCACCGACACGTTGTCGCGCGAGATGACGTCCTGGCTCGGCACGTCGTGCACGATGGTGCGGAGGTCGACGCGCACCATCTGCTGGATGACCGGGATCAGGATCATCAGGCCGGGGCCCGATACACCGGTAAAGCGGCCGAGCGTGAACATGACCGCGCGCTCGTATTCGCGCATGACGCGGACCGACGACAGGACTACCGCGATAACGATAGCGGCGATGACGGCATACCAGATAATGTCGAAGTTGGTCCCGGACATGGCGTGTTCCTTATGGTTTTGGTGATCCGGCAAGTTCCGGTTCGATGAAAAGGAGGAGATCGCGGCGCGCGACTACGCGCACGCGTTGACCCGCTGTTAGCTTGGCGCTCGAGCGCGCGTGCCAACGCTCACCGAGCACTTGCACGTCGCCTTCTTCGCCGTCCCAGTTCAGTACCTGCGCCTCGCGGCCGACCAGCGCGGCGTCGCCAATAACAACCGTGCGCCGGTGCGCCCGCACCACGGCGGCGATCGCGATGGCGAGGAAGGCGACGCTGACCAGGGCCGCGGTGGCGATCACCCCCCAGGATAGCTGGAAGCCCGGCACCTCCGTATCGAAAAGGAACAACGAGCCGATGACGAAGGCGGCGATGCCGCCGAGGCCCAGCGCCCCGAACGAGGGCACGAAGGCCTCCGCCGTCATCATCACCATGCCGAGCAGCAGCAGGCCGACGCCGGCGTAGTTCACGGGCAACAAATTGAGCGCGTAGAGCCCGATCAGCAGCGCGATGCCGCCGAGCACACCGGGGAAATAGGCGCCCGGGCTGAAGAACTCGAACATGATGCCGTAGATGCCGGCGAGTAGCAGCAGATAGGCGATGTTGGGATTGGTGATGACGGTAAGGAAGCGGCTGCGCCAGTTCGGCGCGACGGTGACCGACTTCAGGCCGGCCGTGTGCAGGGTCACGTCGCGGCCGTCGACTTTGACGACGCGGCCGTCCGCCTGACGCAGCAGGTCGGGGACGTTGTCGGCGATCAGTTCGATGACGTGCTTGTCCTTCGCCTCCGAGGCGGTCAGCGTCGCGGCCTCGCGTACCGCAGCTTCAGCCCATTGCGCGTTGCGTCCGCGCAGCTGCGCCAGGCTGCGGATATAGGCGATGGCGTCGTTGAGCACCTTGGCCTGTTCGGTGGTGGCGGGGGCGGTGGCGCTCTTCTTTTCGTTGTTTTTCTTCTTGTTGTCGCTGGTGCCGCCGAACAGGCCGCCGCCGATCTGCACCGGGGTCGCGGCGCCGAGATGCGTGCTCGGCGCCATGGCGGCGAGATGGCTTGCGTACATGATGTAGGTGCCGGCGCTCGCCGCGCGCGCGCCCGCCGGCGCCACGTAGCCGATCACCGGAATGGGTGAATTCAGGATGTCGTGGATGATGGCGCGCATCGATGACGACAGTCCGCCCGGTGTGTCCATGCGCAGCACGACCGCCTTGGCGTGCCGTTTCTCGGCCTCCGCCAATCCATTGTGCACATATTCGGCTGTCGCTGGCCCGATGCCGCCAGCGATATCCATCACCACGGCAGTGCCGGCGGCAGGCGCATTTTGTGCGGATACCGCGCACGGCAGCAGCGTCAGCATTGCCGCCGTAAGAAGAGCGGAGAGGTACTGTGCCATCTTGCTTTGCTCAATGCACGGGCGGCGATCCTGCCATAGCCGGTGCGGGGAGGGAACCGGCTCGAAAAACATCGCGCAACTTCGACACATTCTCCGTTGCCGGGGGTTGCGCGTGGCGCGCCGGGTCAACATGTAAACTTCAACGTGCTATCTTCGTACCGGCCGCAGCGGTCGACGGGGGTAGGGCGAGCCGGCTAAGGCCGGCCGCTATTGACCGCCACAATGACAGGGCGGCAGGCCGGTGATGCTGATGGCGCCGTCAAGCGGTGCCCAGAAATGGCGCCAATGAGCGGCGCCAACGAGCGGCGCCAACGAGCGGCGGCAATGACGCAGCATCCGTCCGCGCGAAACGACCCTCAAATCAGCAAAGGATCCGCCCATGAAGCTGAACTCCGCACTGGTCGAGCGCACCCTGACGCAAGTCGATGCCCAGGCCATTCCTGAAAACCATCCGGTGATACCGCAGCTCAACTCGCTGTTCGGCGATCACACGTTCTTCCTGGACGGCCATGGCCTCAAAATCGTCGAGCCGGCGGCGGTCGACGGTGGCGCCCAGACGGGCCAGGTGGTCAAGATCGCCGGCTGGCAGGACGCCGACCGCACCAGCCTGGTGCCGCACGAGCCGGAGCCGACCGACGTTGTGGTCTCGCTCGACGGGCAGGGCGCGGGTCAAGGCCCCGATGGCGCCGCGTGAGCTGACCTGAGGGCTGACCTCAGGCTGGCCCGAGGGTAATCGGGGGATCGGCGCGGGATTGACGCGCGGGCCGTACGCTCGCGCGAGTTGGCGGTTGCGTGCTCGCGGCGCCGCCGGGCGGGCTTACAGTTCCGTCGTCTTGAAGGAGATCGGCGGGCCGTCATGCGACCGCCGTTGCATTCCGCTCTGGTCAACGGCCGTACCGGCGATCCGGCGCTCTATGTCGAGACGCTGTTCGAGCGCCGCGCCATCCTGTTCGACCTCGGTGATATCGCCGCGCTCCCGGCCCGCAAGGTGCAGCGGCTCGAACCCGTATTCGTCAGCCACACCCATATCGATCATTTCATCGGCTTCGACCGGCTGTTGCGGCTCCTGGTCGAGCGCGATGCGGTCGATCTCGTCTTCGAGGTGATGGAGATCGTCGCAAGCGGCGAGACCCGCAGCGCGCGCTTTCGTTTCGAGCAGGCGTTCGCGCGCTTGCCGCCGAACGCGCGCATCTGACCACCGCCGCCGCCGGCCGCATCGCGCGCGCGGCCAACGTGCGCCGCGTCGAGCCGTTCCGTTTCTTGCCGCGCTACGCGGGCCAGGATGCGCAGATGATTGCCGAGGTCATGGCGACGTTTGCGAGCGGTTAATTTTATTTTGTCGCGTTTCCGGACCGCGAACCGGTTCCCATTTTGTCTGGAAACGCTCCTGGCGCCCGACTCACGTCGCCGTTTCCGATGCGCCGGGATGCGTGCCGGCACGCTGCGGCAGGAAAACGATGCAAGCCACGATGAACAGCGCGATCACCGCGGAGGCCATCGGCCGGCTGAGATCGAAGCCGCCGTGCTTGATCGGCTTGTCGAGCAGGTCACCCATGGTCGCACCGAGCGGACGCGTCAGGATGAAGGCGGCCCAGAACAGGAAGACCCGCGAAATGTCGGTCCAGAAATAGAGCGCTGCCAGCACGACGAGCCCTGCACCGAACACGAGGGAGCCGTCACCGTAACCGAGCCCACCGGTATCGGCCGCCCAGTCGCCGAGCGCGGTGCCGAGCGTCTGTGAGAACGTAATGGCGGCCCAATAGAAGACTTCCACCTTCGGTGTATTGACCGTGTTGACCGAGATCGAGCCCTGCGACCAGTGCCACAGCGCCAGCGTCGACATCAGGCACAGGAACAACAGCGTCGAGCCGCCGGTATAGCCGATGCCAAGCGAACGGTCGGCGAAATCGGCCATCGTGGTGCCGGCGGTGGTCGAGGCGACGATGGTCGCCCAGTACAGGTAGGGATGAAATTTCGGGGCCAGGGTCTGCCAGACGACCAGCACCGCCAGCAACGTCAGAAAGATGCCGGTGCCGATCAGATAGCCGCCATTGTGCGCGTTCTGGTTGGCGTGCAGCCACGTCATCGTGACGGTGTCGCCGCCGGTCTCGCCGAGCGTGGTGGCGGCGATCTTGATAATCCAGAAAATGAGGGTGACTTCGGGGACTTTGGTCTTGGTCATGGCGGCGGTGTCTCGCGACTCGACCGTCGTCCCCAGAATGCTCATTGCGGGGAAATGCGGCATGACGAAGTCACGCGGAAATCGTAACGCATTCTCGAAAACGCGAAGCGGCCGGCCATCGACATGGCCGGCCGCAGATCGATATGCGCGCGATCGCCGCGCGCTTACTTCGTCGCCGCCTCGAACAGCTCCTCGACGTATTCCCAGTTCACCAGGTGGTCGAGGAAGGCCTTGAGGTAGTCGGGACGGCGATTGCGGTAGTCGATGTAGTAGGAGTGCTCCCACACGTCGCAGCCGAGGATCGGCGTGCCGCCATGCACCAGCGGGTTCTCGCCGTTCGCCGTCTTGGTGATGGCGAGCTTGCCGCCCTGCACCGCGATCCAGCACCAGCCGGAGCCGAACTGGCCGACGCCGGCCGCCACGAAATCCTCTTTCATCTTGGCGAGGCCGCCGAGATCCTTGTCGATCGCCGCCGCGAGCTTGGCCGGCAGCTTATCGCCGCCGCCGTTTGGCTTCATCCATTTCCAGAAATGGGTGTGGTTGTAATGCTGGCCGGCGTTGTTGAAGAGGCCCTGGTTCTTGCCGAATGAGCCCTTGACGACGTCTTCCAGCGGCTTGCCCTCGAGCCCCGAGCCCTCCAGCAGCTTGTTGCCGGTGGTAACGTAGGCGTTGTGGTGCTTGTCGTGATGATATTCGAGCGTCTCCCGCGACATGTACGGCGCCAACGCGTCGTGCGGGTAGGGCAGGTCGGGTAGCTTGAACGACATTGCGTCCTCCTCGATCCATAAACAAAAAGCGGAAACCGCCGGTGTTAGGGCGTCAGTAGGGGAAACCGGCTGATCCCGAGCGAGTTCCCTCTGAGGGGTTAATTAGGCCCTGAGCCCGGCGGGAGCAACGGTTTCGCGGCCGTCGCGGACCAAGTTGCAAGCAAATTGCGAGCGAGTTGCAGGCAAGTCGCAGGCGAGTTGCAGGAAAGTTGCCGAAATAGATGCCCGCGCACGCGGCCTACCGCGCAAGATGGCGCACTGGGCGACAGTATTAAACGCAACGATTTTCCACCGTCGCCGCCGCAGGCTGGAATTCATCGATGCTAGAATAGTTTAGCTCGTTGTTGTATATTCGCATCAGCCAGATCGATGGAGTTGGAAAAAAGGATCAACGCGCCCCATGTCGATTCTGCTCTTCATAGTCGGCGCCATTACGCTGGTGTTCGGAGCCCTCGCGATCGGATTCGGTATTCCGATCAATGAATTCAGCTTTGGCAACACGCTGATCATGGCCGGCACGACCGCCGCGGTCGGCGGCTTGATCGTCGTCGGCCTGGGCGCGGTGGTGTCTCACTTGCAGCATCTGGCCGAGACGGTCGCCTCGCGCGCGCCGCTCAGGCCCAACCGGCCGCCCGAGACGGTGGAGGCCAGCCGCGCGTCCGCCGCAGGCCGGACGCCGGTACCGCCCCGGGCAAAGGACGCAACGGAAACGGGCGAGGCGTCGCCGGTCGAACCGCCGCGGCCGGGGCTGGCGCCGACCGCCATGGCGGCCGGTCCGGCGGCCGAGGCGCTGGCGCCGACCTTGCCCAATCCCGAGGTGCCGCCGCCTGCACCCCAGGAGGAGCCCGACGAACTGCCGCCACCGCCGTCCTTCGTCGCGCCGCCGCCCATCGCCGAGCTCGGCGAGCCGGCGGCCGCCGCGCCACCACCGCCGCCAGGCGGCAATGGCATGGGCGCCGAGGCGCGTGAGTACGTGGGCGAGCCCGAACCCGAAGAGTTGCCGGCATGGCTGTCCGCGCCGCGGGCGCCCGAGCCGCCACCGCCCGAACCGCAGCCGCCGCACGAGCCGGCGAGTTTCGAAGCCGTGTGGCCGCCGTTGGAGGGGCCCGCGGGCGATCGAGCGCATGGCCGGCGATAGGGCCGCGGAGCAGCAGCCGGAGGAAGGCGCGGCGCTGGAGGCGCCCGCCGAGCGCCGCAACGTCGCCATCCTGAAATCCGGTGTGGTCGACGGCATGGGCTACACGCTCTACGTCGACGGCTCGATCGAGGCCGAATTGCCGCAGGGCACGTTGCGCTTCGCCTCGATCAACGAACTGCGCGAGCACCTGGAACAGACGCCCTGAGGCGTCTTTCCGGCGCGGCGAAAGCCGCTTCGCGTTCCGCGAAGCGGTACAATTGGAATTCGGCACGGAAAGCAGTTATTCGAGATTATACCAGCTCATCGGCATGTTTTTCTTGCCGTAACTGGCGCGCGCTAGTAAATTCAAAGATTACAGGCTGACGGTTCGTATTATCGCGTCCAACGTTCCTGGTTCAATGTTCCTGCCGTCTGCGGGGGCTCGCGCCGGATCCGGCTACCGGACCGCCTGATCGCCACTTGCGCGAAAGCGGGGCAGAATCGATGAGCGACAGCACAAACGACAGTAACTTCATCGAGCTCACCGCCGAGATTGTTTCGGCTTATGTGAGCAACAACACGGTGCCGTCCGCCGATATTCCGACGCTGATCAATCAGGTGCACGCTGCGCTCACCCGGGTGTCGGGGGCGCCGGGCGAGCCACCGGCGGAGCCGCTGAAGCCGGCGGTCTCGGTCAAGCGCTCGGTGACGCCCGAGCACATCGTGTGTCTCGAGGACGGCAAAAAATTCAAGTCGCTCAAGCGCCATCTGCGCACCCAGTACAACATGACGCCCGAGCAGTACCGGGACAAATGGAGCCTGCCGCCGGACTATCCGATGGTGGCGCCCAACTACGCCCAGGCCCGCTCTGAGCTTGCCAAGCAGATGGGCCTCGGCCAGCAGCGCCGCCGCCGCTCGCGCTGACCTGGAGCGTTTCCAGGCGAAGTGGAAGCCGGTTCGCCGTCCGGAAACGCGACCAAGCAAAAATCTGGTTGATCCGATCCGAACCTGAAGCCGCTCTCAGGGTGCCATGGCCCGCCCTGGATGGCCGCGCGCGTCTGCCGCCCGGCCGATGCGCCGGTGCCGCATAAGCGCTTGAAATAATTAGGACAAAAAACTTATCCCCACTGACTATATTCCGGCGATCATGTAGGCACTTAGTCCTAGATGGAGATCGCCATGCGTCTGGTCCAAGTCCTGCAAAGTCCCCGCTGGCCGGGGCTGGGTTTCGCCGATCCCGGCGACGACAACGAACGCGTCTGCCGGCTGATGGAATCGGCCATCGCGGCGGCCTTCGCGGTGCCCGTCGACGAATTGCGCTCGCACTCGCGCCGCACCCAGTCCGTGGCCTTCGCGCGCCAGAGCGCCATGTATCTCGCCCACGTGGTGCTGGGCCTCAACTACAGCACGACCGGTCTCCTGTTCAGCCGCGACCGCACCACGGCGGCGCACGCCTGCCAGGTGGTGGAGGACCGCCGCGACGATCCGGTCATCGACCGCCTGCTGCAGCGGCTCGAAGGCGTCTGCAACGATCTCGCCCGTGACGTTGGCGCGTTTCCGGGCGAAGCGGGAACCGGTTCGCCCTGCGGCAACGCGACAAAGCAAGAGCTTGCACAGCTTCACTGCTTCCGTGAAACCGGCATCGTGTCCAGCGCCAAGCGCGAGGTGCGGTGATGAGCGGCGGCAGCAAAGAGCGCGCCAAGGCGCGCGCCGCCGCGGTCCGGCACGATGCGCCGCGTCCGCAGGTCGACGATTTTCGCAGGCACCACCTCACGCTGGCCGAGCGGCAGATCGCGACCGACATCGGCCGCGCCACCGTCATCGTCGACGAGGGCGAAAGTCCGCTCGCCTGGCTCGCCCGCCGGCGCGGCCGCGACGGCCGCGCGCTGGTCGCGCCGCATCACCTGCAGGCGGGCGAGCGGCTGCGCGCCGAGTTCACCACCGCCCATCTGATGCCGCGCATCACGTCGCGCTGGGAGAGCCCGATTTCCTCCGGCCGGCGCGGCGCCGGCGGCGACCGGGCGGCCACCTTGACCGAGACCATGGTCGGGGCGCGCCAGCGCGTGCATCGCGCGCTCGACGCGGCGGGTCCGGAATTCGCCGGCCTCCTGCTCGACGTCTGCTGTTTCCTCAAGGGCCTGGAAGAGATCGAGCGCGAACGCGCCTGGCCCGCGCGCTCGGCCAAGGTGGTGCTGCAGCTCGCGCTCGATCGGCTCGCGCGCCATTACGGCTATGCCGGCGAGACGCGCGGGCGCGGGTCTGCGGCGGTGCGCACGTGGCTGGCGGACGACGCGGGATTCATCGTCGACGGAGAAGAATGAAAATGAAGAGAGAAGTGAACGATCAGGCGGCGGGCGCGAGCGCGGCCTTGGCGTCGTTCTGGATGCGCTCGACCATGGAGCGCAGGCCGTTCGAGCGCTGCGGCGTGAGGTTCTCGCGCAAGCCCAGCTGCGTGAACACCGCCTCGGGATCGACCTCGAGGATATTTTTGGCGGGCTTGCCCGAATAGAGCGCGAACAGGATGGCGATCAGCCCGCGCACGATGTGGGCGTCGCTGTCGCCGTCGAAGCTGAGCGTCGGCCCGGCGGCGCCGTCCGGCGTCACGTGGGTCACGAGCCAGACCTGGCTCGCGCAGCCGCGCACCTTGTTGGTCTCGTTGCGCGCTTCGTCGGCGAGCGGCGGCAACGCGCGGCCGAGCTCGATCACGTAGCGGTAACGGTCGTCCCACTCGTCGAGCAGCTCGAAATTCTCAATGATCTCGTCGATATCGGCCATAATATGCGGGCAATTCTGATCGGGTCCGTTGTGTTCCACCCGCTATATAGGACGGATCGTGGCCGTGGCCAAAGACCGATACGCGCGGGGGGCGACCCCCGCGCCAAATAGCGGAAAACGGCGGCCGCTTCAGACCGACGGGCGAACCCGCGGCTGGCGCCGCGGCGGCAGCGGAACCGGCGCGTGCCAGGGCGCCTTCAGGTCGCTTGCCGTCAGCGTGCCCGCGCCGCCGACCGACACCGGCATGACCCTGGGCGCGCTCGGCCTCGGCTCCACGCGGGCGAGCTTGTGGTCGCCCGCGCTGGAACGGCCGCCGAGGCTACCGGTGACGAATTCATAGAGCGTGCGCGCGCCCGCCTCGGCCCGGCGACCCAGCGCCGCTGCCACCTTGCCGCCGACCTTGCAGGCCGCCGGCTGGCGGTCGCAGAAGCCGCGCGCGTCGGACACCGCGGCGCTTGCCAGCGTCACCGCCTGCACCGCGTCGACCTGCGCGTCCTGCGACGTCGATTTGGTGCCCGTGCCCGGCAGCAGCAGGCAAACGACGCCCAGCCAAAACGCCATTCGCAACAGAAAGAACATGACGCCACCCATTAAAGTCCCCGCGGCTTTTTCGCCGCCTTTGAATTGAAACATAGCAGATGGCCCTGAAGCTGTCGTTCGGATTGTTCCGACGTTTTTCCTCAAACATGACGCGAATACGCGACGAATTTTCGTCAAATTTGAATAGCCTCGGTTTGACTAAAATTTTAACGGCGGCGCCGCGCAGTCCAAATCGTGCCGGCCATGCGCGCCGATGGTTACCGTCGCGGTAACGCGCAGTTCGTGCGCGTCTCCCGCGCACGCATGGCAACACAAATTTCACCATGACCGGCAAATGACGCCCGCGCGGCGGTCCGCCATGCCGCGGCAAATGACCCGCAATGGAGTTCCTTTAGCGTTCGCTTAAGCCGCGGCGGGCTAGCATCCAGGGCACAAAAGGGGACGCGTCAGTAGCGTCGTTTGAGTGGGACAGGGATTCGTGGGCTTCCTCACGCCAGTGTGGAACTATGTGGACGCGTTGGTGCATCCGGTGGCGCGCGAGGACGCGCTGACGGCGGCGCGCCACCGCGCTTTCATCGCGCCGCGCCTGCTCGGCAGCCTGATTGCGCTCGCCTGCTTCCCCGCCTACCTGGTCTTCCGTGGCGTGCCGAGCGCGCTCGAGATCGGCGTGTTCGGCTGGCTGGTGGCCCCGATCCTCATCGCCTACTATCTGTCGCGCACCGGCCGCTACGAGAGCGCCCATGTTCTGTCGTCGCTGGCGCTCACCGGCCTGGTGACGGTGGTGGCCTGGCGCACCGGCGGCATCGGCTCGTTCGCGGCGATATGGCTGGTGGTGGTGCCGCTCGAAGCCGCGCTCTCGGCCTCGCGCCGCGTGGTGGCGCTGGCGGCGACCTTCGCGCTCGCCGCCGCCGGCCTGCTGCTGGTGCTGAGCGCCATCCAGCTCCTGCCGCCGCCGGCGGCGGCGGCCAATGAACAAGGCGCGCTTGCCGCGCTGGGCATCATCTCCGCCGCGCTCTACGCCACCGGCCTCGCGCTGGGCGCCGAGCAGCTCGCGCGCACCAGCTTCTGGCTGCTCTATGCCGAGGAGGACCGTTACCGCCTGCTCGCGCGCAACATGACCGACGTCATCACCCGGCACGGCCGCAACGGCGCGGTGCTGTTCGCCTCGCCCGCCGCCGAGCCGCTGTTCGGCGTGCGCGCCGGCGACCTCATGGGCCACGGCCTGTTCGAGCGCGTGCACGTGGCCGATCGCCCGGCGTATCTCACCGCGCTCGCCGATGCCGCCGCCGACGGCGTGGACCGCTCGGTCGAGTTCCGCCTGCGCTGCGGCGACGCGGGCGAAGCGCACGCGCCGCATTACGTCTGGGTCGAAATGCGCTGCCGGCCGCTCGACCGCGCCGACGGCGCGGCGCCCGCCGGCGAGCGCGAGGTGGTGGCGGTGCTGCGCGACGTGAGCGAGCGCAAGATCCAGGAAAAGGCGATCGAGATCGCGCGCGCGGAATCGGCGCGCGCCAACACCGCCAAGAGCCGCTTCCTCGCCACCATGAGCCACGAGTTGCGCACGCCGCTCAACGCCATCATCGGCTTCTCCGACATGCTGACCGACAACTCGCTGGTGTTCGAGGAAACGCGGCGGCGCGAATACGCCAAGCTGATCAACGACTCCGGCCGTCATCTGCTTTCTGTCGTCAACGGCATCCTCGACATGTCGAAGATGGAAACCGGGAATTTCAAGATCACGCCGGAGCCGTTCGCGCCGCGCCAGGCCATCGAAAGCTGCTGCGATCTCTTGGCGCTCAAGGCTCAGGAAGCCGGCGTCGCGCTGAAGGCGCGGGTCGCCACCGAATTGCCGGAGATCGTCGCCGACCGCCGCGCCATCAGCCAGATCCTGATCAACCTGATCTCCAATGCCATCAAGTTCACCCCGCGCGACGGCACGGTCACGGTCGGCGCCACCTGCGAAGCGGGCCGGCTCGTCCTCACCGTCGAGGACACCGGCGTTGGCATCGGGCCAGAGGACCTGCCGCGCCTGGGCGAGGCCTTCTTCCAGGCGCGCGGCACCTACGACCGCAAGCACGACGGCACGGGCCTCGGCCTGTCCATCGTCAAGGGTCTCGCCGACCTGCACGGCGGCGACACCGACATCCACAGCCGGCTGGGCGAGGGGACGCGGGTGACGGTGCGCCTGCCCCTCGATTGCGAGGCGGGTCAGCGGCCGGCCGACCCGATCAAGCTCGTCAGCGAGCGCGCCGAGGAGCTGGCCGCGGTCGCGCAGCGCCCCGTCGGCGTCCGAGAAACGCAAGCTACGCAGGTCAAGAAAATTGCCTAGACGCAGGAGCAAGGCGCGCGAAACGGAAGAGGTGGCGCCGGCTGGGAGCGGCGGCGGCCTTGCGGCTGCGATCACGACGCATCCGCGCGAATTCGTCGGCATCGTGATGGCGATCGCGGCCACGGTCGCGATCTTCGTCAACGCCCTGTTCCTGCAACATGGGCCCCACCCGGCGCCGATCTTCGCCACCCGTCCGCTCATGCGCAGCGTGATGATGCCGCCGCGGCGGGCGTCGGCCCCGGTGCCGCTCGAAAGCCACGGCAAGCTCGTTGCCGATATCCAGCAGGCGCTGAGCGCCAAGGGCTTCTACGACGGCGCCGTCGACGGCCTCTGGGGCGCCAAGACCGACAGCGCCGTGCGCGACTTCCTGCGCGCGACCGGCTCCAACGCCGGCGTGGACGCGAGCGAGACGCTGCTGCGCGCGATCCAGACCTCCGCGGTGCGGGCCGATGAGGCCGCCGCGCCGCGCGCCAACGATCCGATCGCGCGGCTCTTGAAGCCGGGCGCGCCCGCGCCGGCGCCGGCGCAGCCGTCCGACAAGCGCGTGCGCGCGATCCAGCGCGTGCTCGCCGAGTTTGGCTACGGGCAGATCAAGCCGACCGGTGTCATCGATACCAACACCAAAGTCGCGATCGAGAAATTCCAGCGCGAGCACGCGATGGCGGCGACCGGCGAGGTCACCGACAAGCTGGTGCAGTCGCTAGGCGCCTTGGCCGGCCATCCGCTGGAGTGATTGGTCGGCGCGCGGGCTTAGTGCTACCTGATCTTATGCGTCTGAAATCGAACATTTGGGTCTCGGCCTATCTGCGCCGCTGCAGCGTCGAAGGCGCCTTTGCGGCGGTGCGCCGGCACGGCGCCGACGAGGCCGGCGCGGTGTTCATCAAGGTCGCCCGGCTCGATGGCACTGCCGCACTTTACGCCCCGGCGCCTCAGTCGGCGTTCGACGACGACCAGCCGGCGGAGCGCTTGTTCACCGCCGTGCTGGGCGGCAAGGCGCCGGTGCCGGAGGCCGACGTCGAGGCCCGCCTCGCGCGCGAGATCAAATTCGATCCCGATCTCTGGATCGTCGAGATCGAGGACCGCGCCGGTCGCCATTTCCTCGATCGCCTGGTGAATTAGCGTCCCGGCTTGCTGCCGGTGCGCGGCAGCGGACGCGCCAGGTCGCTGGCGCGCTGGCCGCGGTGCGGCGTTGGCGTGGCGCGCGTGCGGGCGCCCGTGCCTTCGTCGTCGTACAGCATCGGCGCGTGGCGCGAGCGCAGGCGCTCGCTCGGCTGGCGCCAGATCGCGACCATGTATGCCGCCGCGCCCGCGGTGATGTCCTCGTAGAGCTGCGCCAGCTCGAACACGCGTTCGACCGACTGCCCGATCGCGGGGTTGAGGAACAAGAGGATGCGCTGAAGCACATCCGCCTTCATGCCGAGCGCCTTGGCCGCGACCACGAGCCCTTCGCCGGACGGATCGTGGGCGACGCGCGTGGCGAGCTGCCGGCTGACGTTGAGGCCGCGCTCGAGCATGCGCACGAACTCGCTGACGTTGCGCTGCAGGGCGGTGCTTTCCAGCCGACGGATGAGGGCTTCGGCGGGCGGCGGCGCGTGCTCCGGCGCGGGCACCGCCGCCACGTCGAGGTTGACGAGGATCAGGCGGCGCTCTTCCGCGCTGGCCGTGAAGAACAGCTCGATCAACTCGTGCGCGGCCGAGCCCGGCGCGACGAAGGTCGCGGCCGGCGGCGGCGCGGGCTCCGGCATGGGTTCGAGCATGGGTTCGAGCATGGGTGCGCGATTTTGCGGCGACCTCGGGCGCGGCCGGCGGCGCGGCCCGCGCGGTCTGAGGCTGCAGCGGGGCCGCCGATCGCGCCGGCACGGCGGCAAGCCGCGCGAGCACGGCGCGCGGCGCCTTGGCGTAGCCGCGGAGCCGGCTCGCCACGGCGGATCGGGTGGCCTCGTCGACCGCGCCGATCAGGCCGAGCGCGAGCTCGACGTATTGCGTTTCTTCCTCGGCGCTGTGCGCCAGCTTCTGCACGTAGAGGTCGGTGATGACCCGCAGCAGCGTCGGGCGAATGTCGACGCCGTCCCGGCAGGCCAGGTCGACCAGGCTGTCGAGCGGGGAAGGGGTGGAAGACTGCTCCATGAGGCCAACGCAACACGAATACGGGATGGCTCACATTAGCCCGCCAGCGTTAGCGGAGCGTTAACCTTGGAGCCCCTTAATTGCTTCAAGAGCCGATCCGGCAGGTCCTACAGTGTGCGGCGTAACGCCGGAACGGAAAGGGGACTGCAATGGGCGAAGTCATCCGATTTCCAGACGACGCGGCGGCGACGCGTGGCGGCCGGTACGTGGATTCCAGTACGGAACCCGCGATGGTTATCATCCTTCCGGTGATCCGCGTGGAACGCGGCTCCGGCGACACGAGCGCCGATCCGACCTCGGGCAGCAGCGCCAAGCGCCGCGGCCGCCGGACCGCACGCTGAACCGAAACAACCAACGTTCAATGCAGAATTCGTCGCCGCGACCGCGAGCGGGCTCCCTCTGGCGGCATGCGCTGATTATCGCGGGCGCGGCCCTGCTGGCCGGATGCGCGAACATGGGCTCCGGGGGCGATTTCGGCCGGGTGCGGTCGGATGCGGTGACCGAGGGCATCCACGACTGGGTGGGCCGCGCGGCGGCCGTCGAACACCACGAGGCGACCTCGACGCTTCCGCTGACCGACGACGAGCGCCAGCTGCGCGATCTCGCTTATCCGTACATCGAGCCGCCCTACGAACGACAGCAATGGTACTCGGTCGCCGGCGAATACGGCCTGCGCAGCACGTTCGCCGCCGAGGCCGCCGACCGCACCGCCTATTTCAAGCACCTCAAGGGCTACAAGCCGCCGTTCGGACCGGAGGTCCGCTCGCCGTCGTCGCTTTACGCGCAGCTGCTTGACGACATCCGCAACGACGACCAGCGGCTGGACGATTTCTTCGCGACCGCCACGCGCGTGATCGACCTCGACGGCAAGCGCCGCGAAAGCCTGCGCTATATTACCGACCTGCCCAAGTCCGAGCGCGCCAACGCGCTGCGCCGCGTGCACGAGAACGCGGCCATCGTCTCGCTGGTCTCGACCCGGCTGCACCAGCGCGCCGCCTCCTACCGCTACGCGCTCGAGCAGCTCGTCGTCCAGACGCCATCGCCCGAGGCCGCCGTGATCGAGCGCGCGCTCAACAAGCTGAAGGCCGACATCGCGCGTTACGAGGCGGCGCCGACGCCGACCTGGGAGCGCCAGAAGAGTCTCGTCTACAGCGGCTGACCGCCGGCCGCCGACGAGGCCCTGGCCGCTCCGGTCGTGAATGGCGATCGTGAATCGCCGTACGCAGCAAATCTGGAATTAGACCAAGTCTAAAGTGCAATCACTTTTTCCGCGGGCGCTTGCATAGCGCGCGCCGACGGCGATATTGAATTCATGCGGGCACCGAACCATTGGCGCCGGTCGAGGCGACCGCGCATGATGGGCGTCGTTCATCGATTGTAAAAGCGCGTAGAGGGTAGCCGATGAATTATGGGACAGCGAAACTCGGGTTCTCGGCTTTGGTCGTGGCGCTGCTGTTCCTGCCGGCGGGCAGCGCCGCTGCCGCACCGCAGACGGTTTTTCATCTCATGATCGTCAATCAGGCATTCGAACCCGATAACCTGACCATCCCGGCCGGGCAACGGGTGAAAATCATGGTCAAGAACAAGGACAGCCTGCCGGCCGAATTCGAGAGCCACGACGTCAAACGCGAGGTCGTTATTCCGGGCAAGACCGAACTGCCGGTCTACCTCAATCCGCTTGAACCCGGCACCTATCATTTCTTCAACGATTTTCATCCCGCTGGCAAAGGCACGTTGACCGTCAAGAAAGCGGCGCCGTGACGAGCCCCGGTACGGCGGCGTATCCACCGCAACGCTCGTTCGCTCGCGTATCATAGCCATGTCCCATCACTCGATCATTGTCGATCACCGGCTGGCGCCTTCGGGCGAGAACAGGCTCATGTGGCTGGAGCGCTTGGCGGCGCGCCACCGCGACAAGCTCGCCTGGATTCACGTGAGCATGTTCTTCGGCTTCATGGCGCTGATGATCGTGCCCCTGTTCCTGCCGCTGCCACCAGATCACGCGACGTTCTATGACAACTTCACGCTGCTCGCGAATTTCGTCATCTGGGGCCTGTGGTTCCCGCTCGTCTTCGTCTCGGTGATCTTCACCGGCCGGAGCTGGTGCGGCGTGCTCTGCCCGCTCGGCGCCGCCTCGGAATGGGCAAACGGCATCGGTCTCAAGCGCCCGGTGCCGCGTTGGGTGCGCTGGGAAGGCACGCCCATCGTCAGCTTCATCGTCATCACCGTGCTGGCCCAGACCGTGGACGCGCGCGGTTTTCCGCAAGGCATCGCGGTCGTGTTCGGTCTCGCGTTCGTGTGCGCGGTGGTGCTCGGCTTTGTCTACGGCCCCGGCAAGAAGAAGCGGCCGTGGTGCCGGCACATGTGCCCGATCGGCCTGATGCTCGGCGTGTTCTCGCGCATCGGCGCGGTGCAGTTCGCGCCCAAGCGCCCGCGCGCCGGCGGCGACGCCTACACCGAAAAGGGCCTGTGCCCGACCATGATCGACCTCAACCGCAAGACCAAGTCGCGGCACTGCATCGAGTGCTTGCGCTGCGTCCATCCGGACGCCAAGGGCGGGCTGAAGCTACTCGCGCGCTGGCCCGGCACCGAGGTCGCGCAGATCCGCGACTACAATCCCAATGCCGCGGAAATCTGGTTCCTGTTTCTCGCCACCGGTCTTTCGATCGGCGGCTTCCTCTGGCTGGTGCTGCCGCAATATGGCTGGCTGCGCGAGCAGGTCGGAACCTGGGCCATCGAGCACGGCTGGTATTGGATCGGCGCCGCCGGCCCCGCCTGGCTGATGTCGGTGCATCCCGCCGGCCGCGAAGTCTACACTTGGCTCGACTTCTTCATGATCACCGCCTTCATGCTGGCCTGCGCCGTGGCGTTGACCGCGGTGCTGGCGGCATTGACCGCTCTGTCGAGTTGGGTTGCCGGCCGGCTCGGCGCCGATCTCGCCTTTCGCGCACGGCTCGTCGAACAGGCCTACGCCTACATGCCGGTCGCCATGGTGTCGTTGGTGATCGGGCTGGGCGGCAAACTGTTCGAAGCGCTGCCGCTCTTGGGCGTGCCGGCCGCATGGATACCGGCGATCAAGCTCTCGCTGTTCGCCCTCGGCGTGCTGTGGAGTCTGGTCCTGGGCAGCCGGCTCCTGACCGCGCAGGGCCTCAGCGGCGCCCGGCAAGGGCTGCCGTTACTGCCGCTTTTTGCCGGCGTCGCCGTTATTGGCGTCGCCTGGTGGCCGGCGATTTTCGGGATCTAGGCGGACCGCGCCTCAAGCCTTTGAACAGGAGAGATAAGACGATGCGCAAGACCATGTTGGGCCTGATTGTCGGCGTTGCCGCAATCTGCGCCGGGCCGGCTATTGCCGCGGAACACGCGATCGGTAATCCGGTGGTCACGGACGGCATGATCATCCGTCCCGTCTATCTGCAGCCGGTGCACATGGCGCCGGTGTTGCCCGGCATGGACAAGGGGCCATTCGACGCTCATCTCGAAGTCGACATCCACGCCGACAAGGACAACAAGCAGGGCTTCAACCCGGGCTCGTGGATTCCCTATCTGACGGTGAGCTATCAGGTCGTGAAGGAAGGCAGCGACTGGTCGACCTTCGGCACCATGATGGCCATGTCGGCGGACGACGGCCCGCATTACGGCGTTAACGTCAAGTTCAACGGCCCGGGCAAATACCGCATCAGCCTGAAAATCCTGCCGCCGCCCTATAACGGCTTCTTCCGCCACACCGACAAGGAAACCGGCGTGGCCGCATGGTGGACACCGATCGAGAAGAGCTGGTCGTTCGTCTATACCGGCACCGGCCACAAGGGCGGGTATTGAGCCAGCCTCTCAAGGATGAAGGCGGCGGCGATTCAAGTGAATGCATCTGACGCTTGAAGGCCGACGGACCCGGGGGCCGCGCCCCGGCGTCGGGATTGGCCGTGGTGGCGTCATTCACGGCCTCGCGCCGGTCACTGGGACGCCGGCAGCGCCGACCAGTGGACGCACTTGCCCGCATCGACGCTCTGCCGCGCCATTGGCATCATGCCCGGCTCCGGCGCCAGCGCGCGGAAGGTGACCAGGCCCGTCAGCGTCGGCGATTCCACGATCAGCCGGTCGGCGGCGGTGACGTTCTCATCCTGCGGCAGCTCGCTGTGCTGCTCGGCGGTCATTAGATCGAGCTGGATGGTCTTGCGGCCGGCGGCGCGGTCGTTGATGGCATAGTAGGCGATGTCGTAGCGGGTGAAGAACGAGACCGAGCTGTAGGCGAGGCTCACCGGCACGGTGACGCGCAGCGGCCCCTCATGCAGGTCGTAGCGGCAGACGGCGGTGGCGAAGGCCGGGTCCATGAACGGCATGAGCGCCTTCTGCGGCGTCGGCGCCGGCAGGGGCACCACGGTATTGAGCGGCGCGATCGGTTCCAGCCGCGAATAGGCATCCTGGGTGGCAGTACGCGGCAGCATGATGATGGTGGTGAGATGCACGGCGCCGCCGAGCAGCACGCCGGCGACGAGGAGGAGCAGCCAGCGGATCATGGGCAGCTCCTCGTCGTCACCGCCGGCATCGGAATCTCGCGGCCTTCCTTGGTGGCGACGCCGACCGAGGTGTCATAGAAGCGCATCGCCAGGATGTAGTGCTCGATGCCGCCGGTCGGCAGCCAATTGCCCGGGTTGGCGCGCGGCGCCACGACGATGGTGAAGTGACCGTTGGGGCGGCGGACGATCTCTTCGCTGGTGAAGCCGTAGCGGTGCACCGTATTCGACACCAATTCGCCGTGCGTGTCGTAGAGCGTCAGCGTCCAGAACCGCGCGGCCGGCGTAATACCGGACAGGACGACCGCGCAGCGGCCGTCGAACGGCCGATGGCTGTCGTCGCCCTTGGCGATGAACGTGATGCCGTCGCCGAGGGCGAGAACCAGGCGGCCGCTGCGCGCGATCGAGGCGCGCGCATAGGGGTCGGCGTCGATGGTGCCGGTCTTCGCCTGCGCGGTCCAGGCGCCGACCGTCAGGCCGCCGAAGGTGGTGCCGCGGGTGAGGGCGAGATAGGTGGCGCCGAGGCCGACGGCGGCGGCGACGATGAGGACAAACAGCGTTCCGATAAGCAGCCGCACGTTCGATCCGCTGGCAGTGAAGGGGCGTGATTCGCGAGGTCGGAAGAGTACGCCCGCCGCGGGGCCGCGGCTAATGATCAGTTGTTCCGTTCGAACGCCCGGCCTTCCAGGGTCGCCGCCAGGGCGTCGCCGGCCTTGCCGGCCTTGGCCTGTTTCTCCTCGTCCGCCGACAGGCTGGTCGGCAGTGGCGGCATGGCGCGGTCGGCCTGGTTCATGGCCTTCTCGATGCCGGCTAGGATCTCGACGCCGCGCTTGCTGAGCGTGATCGGCCGCGGCGGCGGGGCGAGCGCCCCTGGCTTTTTGGCGGCGAGGGCGGCGGGCTGCTGGCGCTCGGGCGGCGCCGGGATGCCGGGCAGGGGTTTGATCTCGATGCCCTGATGGGCATACGTCATGATGGCGTGCCAGGTCATGGCCGGCAGCGAGCCGCCCGTCACCCGATTCGTCGGCTCGTAGTTGTCGTTGCCGAACCAGACGCCGCAGACGAAGTTGCCCGTGTAGCCCATGAACCAGGCGTCGCGGTAGGCATTGGTGGTGCCGGTCTTGCCGGCGGCGGCGATGCCGTCAAGGCGGGCGCGGCGGCCGGTGCCGTGCTCCACCACGCTGTTCATCATCTCGATCATTTCTTGGGCGATCTTCTTGGGCAGCACGCGTTTCGGCTTCGGGCCGTCCTTGTCCCAGCGCCAGATCACCTTCCCGCTGCCGGTGCGCACGTCGAGGATGGCATGCGGTTCCACCTTCATGCCGAGGTTGGGAAAGGTGGCGTAGGCGCCGACATGTTCGAGCAGCTCTACGGCGTCGGCGCCGATCGGCAGCGACGGCGTGTCGGGCAGCGGCGTGGTGATGCCCATGGCATGCGCGGTCTTGATGATCGCCGCGCGGCCCTTCTTGGCGTTGCCATTGCCGATCATGACGGACAGGCGCACCGCGACGCTGTTGATTGAATGGGTGAGCGCCGTGTTGAGCGTCACGGCACCGCGATAATGGTGACTGTAGTTGTGCGGGCACCAGTTGCCGATGCAGATCGGCGCGTCGACCACGATCGATTTTGGCGTCAAGCCGTGTTCGAGCGCGGTCGAATAGACGTATGGCTTGAACGAGGAGCCGGGCTGGCGCATGGCATCGGTGGCGCGGTTGAACTGGCTGGCGCCGTAGTCGCGCCCGCCGACCATCGCGCGCACCGCGCCGTCGGCGTCCATCAGCACTGTGGCGGCCTGATGGGCGTTGTATTGCTGTCCGTATTGCCGCAGCGTGCTTTCAACGGCGTCGTCCGCTGCCCTCTGCAGATTCGGATCAAGCGCAGTACGCACGACAAACACACGCTCTGTCACCGACTTGGGGAAGGTGTCCACCAGCTTCTTCACTTGATCGAATGCCCAGTCGAGATAATAGTTCGGCGCCTGATCGTTCTTGCGGTCGACGGGGGTGGCGGGGTGGAGGCGGGCGCCGAACACCTGGCCTTCCGTCATGAAGCCGGACGCGACCAGCCGGTCGAGCACCACGTTGGCGCGGGCGCGCGCCGCCGGCAGGTCGACGGTGGGCGAGAACTTGGTCGGCGCCTTGAACAGGCCGGCGAGCATCGCCGATTCCGCCAGGTCCACGTCGCGCGCCGACTTGTTGAAGTAGTAGTGCGCCGCCGCGTCCACGCCGAAGGCGCCGCCGCCCATATAGGCGCGGTCCAGATACAGCTTCAAAATCTCGTTCTTGGTCAGGTGCGTTTCCAGCCAGATCGCCAGGAACGCCTCCTTGATCTTGCGGTCGATGGTGCGCTTGTTCGACAGGAACAGGTTCTTGGCGAGCTGCTGGGTGATGGTGGAGCCGCCCTGCACCACGCCGCCGGCGCGCGCGTTGGTGATGAGCGCGCGCAGCGTGCCGGTGATGTCGATGCCGAAGTGGTCGTAGAAGTGGCGGTCCTCGGTGGCGAGCACCGCCTTGATCAGGTGGTCGGGCAGCTCGTTGAGCGGGATGGAATCGTTGTGGCGGATGCCGCGGGAGCCGATCTCGTGGCCGTAGCGGTCGAGGAAGGTGACCGAGATCTCGGATTTCTTCAGCCAGTTGCCGTCGGCGGTGTCGCGGAAGGCCGGGGTCGCCAGCGCCATCATCAGGATGAGGCCGAACATGCCGACGGTGAGCCCCTCGGACAGGACCTCGCTGAGCGCGCGCCGCCAGCCGGCGACGTGGAAGCGGTCCATGACGGTGGAGAAGCGCTGCCAGGTATCGCGCAAGCCGACGAAGCCGCGGAACAGGCCGAAGTCGATCCAGCTGTCGACGCCGAGCAGCCAGCGCCGCAGATTGGGCTTCCAGTCCTCCGGGAACAGGTCGCGCAAGGCTTTGATCTCGCTTGGACTTTACGGCCGCGGGCGGCGGCCGAACCGCTTCGGGCTTTGTTCTAGCCCGTTCTCGGCGCCGGCGCCACGGCGGCGCGAAGCGTTAATGCGACCAAGGTGAACGCAAAATGCGGGGAAATGGGCGGCGGACCCGCTTCCGCCTCGGCGCCGCCCGAGATCGATCGGGACCGGCGCCCGGAATGGCGCGGATGAGGGCGGCGTTTCGGTCGCCTGCTGAGCGCCCCATCCGAAGATTGCGCTACATGAAGGGCCATGAGCGTGAACCGGCCGCCCCTGCGCAAAGCCAAACCCGCCGCCAAACCCGTGGCCAAGCCCGGCGCCAAAGCCGCCGCCAAGGCCGCGGGCGGCGCGGAACCGTTCTGGCGCACCAAGCGCATGAGCGAGATGACGGCGAAGGAGTGGGAGAGCCTGTGCGACGGCTGCGGGCGCTGCTGCCTCAACAAGCTGACCGACATCGACACCAACGAGACGGTCTATACCGACGTCGGCTGCGAGTTGCTGGACGGGCAGACCTGCCGCTGCCGCGACTACGCGCACCGGCAGGCCAAGGTTTCCGACTGCGTGAAGCTGACCTGGCGCAACGTCTCGCGGCTTACCTGGCTGCCGCCGACCTGCGGCTATCGGCTGATCGCGGAAGGGCGGGAGCTTGCCTGGTGGCACCCGCTCGTTTCCGGCGACCCCGACACGGTGCACCAGGCCGGCGTCTCGGTGCGCGGGCCGCGTGACCGCGAACGAGAAGGACGTGCCGGACGACGAGCTGGAGAATTACGTGGTGGCGTGGCCGGGGAAGTGGCCGAAGGGGAGAGGGGGGCTCGGCTAAAACAACCGAAGTAATTTGGATGGAGCGCCAGTGGATGACTGGCTTGAGAATGATTGTAAGAGGCTAATTATTCTAGTACCGCTTGTTTGTTAAGGCGATTGGCGGGGAAAGATGAGTTCAGCTTCTCATCCAGCACTATCTGAACGACTTGCAGACGCTGCGCCGCGTCTCGGGCACCGTCGCGCGAAATGGTGGTGCGCGAAGCGTTCAAGACGCTGCTCAAGGACTGGGGCAAGTCGCGCGATCTGATTTTCATCCCCGAGTTTGAATATCACGACACCGCAAAAGACCCGCGTCTATCCGGACGGCGCCCTGCTTATATGCGCTGCGCGTGCCGCTCGGCTACTGGGAGGCCAAGGACGAAGAGGACGACCTCGACAAGGAGATCGAGAAGAAATTTCGCAAGGGCTATCCGCAGGACAACATCATTTTCGAGGACAGCCACGAGGCGGTCCTGATCCAAAATAAGCAGCAGGTAATGCGCTGCGGGGTCGAGGAACCGGCACTGCAAAAGCTGCTGGAACTGTTCTTCGGCTATGAGCCCGAGGCTATCGTTGATTTCCGCAAAGCCGTCGAGCAATTCAAGACCGACTTGCCGGCGGTGCTCGACGCGTTGCGCGACATGATCGAGGCACGCCGAGAAGGAGAACGACAAATTCCGCAAGGCGTCGCTGCGTTTCCTCAAGCACGCCCAGGACACCATCAATCCCAGCGTCACCGCCGCCGACGTGCGTGAGATGCTGATCCAGCACATTCTTGACCGAAGAGATTTTCTCGCAGGTGTTCGAGAATTCGGACTTTCATCGCCAGAACAACGTGGCGAAGGAGCTCTATGCGCTGGAAAACACCTTTTTCACCGGCAAGGTGAAGCACGACACGCTGGCGGGCCTGCGGCACTACTACGCCGCGATCAGGAGCGCCGCCGCGCTCGTCCCCACGCACCACGAGAAACAGAAATTCCTCAAGACCATCTACGAGAACTTCTACAAGGTCTACAACAAGAAGGCGGCCGACCGGCTCGGCGTCGTCTATACGCCGAACGAGATCGTGCGCTTCATGATCGAGAGCGCCGATTGGCTGTGCCACAAGCATTTCGGCAAGTCGCTGATCGACAAGCACGTGGAAATCCTCGATCCCGCCGCCGGGACCGGCACGTTCATCACTGAACTGATCGAGCACTTCCGCGGCCAGCCGCAGAAGCTGCGCTACAAGTATCTGGAGGAACTGCACGCCAACGAGGTGGCGATCCTGCCTTACTACGTCGCCAACCTGAACATCGAGGCGACCTATGCGGCGATCAATGGATATGAGGAATATCCGAACCTGTGCTTTGTCGACACGCTGGACAACACGGCGGCGCTCGAAGGCTGCAGGAAGGACAGCATTTTGGCGATCTGTTCGGCGCGGTGAGTGACAGAGAATGTCGCGCGCATCAAGCGCCAGAACAAGAGGAAGATCAGCGTTATTATCGGCAATCCGCCATACAATGCCAATCAACTCAACGAAAACGAGAACAACAAGAACCGCGAATATCCCGAGATCGATCGGCGCATCAAGGAGACCTACATCGAGGCGGCAACTGCGCAAAAGACCAAGACTCTATGACATGTACGTGCGATTTTTCCGCTGGGCATCAGACCGCGTCGAAGAGAACGGCATTGTCGCGTTCATCACCAATCGTAGTTTCATCGAAAGCCGAACTTTTGATGGCTTTCGTAAGATGGTCGCCGACGAATTCAATGAAATCTATGTCGTCGATCTCGGCGGAGATGTACGTGCCGATCCGCGAACTTTCCGGCACTAAGCACAATGTGTTCGGCATCCAAACGGGCGTTGCTATCAGTTTTATGGTGAAGCGCGCCAGGGCTAGCGGTTGCCGTATTCGCTACGCGCGCCGCCCGCAATTGGAGACGGCAGAAGAAAAGTTGGCCTTGCTTGGATCTGCGAATCTCAAAAGCTTTGGTTTCAAGGATATCAGTCCAGATCTTCGGAATGATTGGATTAATCTTGCTCACAATGATTTTGACACGTTAATTGCGTCAGCCGATAAACAAACAAAGCAAAGCAAAAAGCCATCTCAGCAAAAGGCAATTTTTCGCCTCTATTCACTTGGCGTTGTCACGGCGCGAGATGCCTGGGTGTACGACTTTGGCAGTACGTCGCTTGAGACGAAAATCACCGCGTTGATCAATGCTTACAATGCAGACATGAAAAAATGGTCTGCAATGAAGAAGCGGGAAAAGGACATTGACGATCTTGATGCCTCGATCAAGTGGACCCGGGCGGTTAAAAATGATCTTCAGCGTGGGGTCCAATACAAATTTGACCGTGAACATATCATACAGGCCGTGTATCGGCCATTCGTCAAAGCCAATCTCTATTTCGAGAAGCACTTAAATGAGATGCAGTATCAGCTTGGTTCGATATTTTTGGGAGCGCCAAACCCCACAATTGCGTTTTTGTGCGTAGATTCGTCCAACCCGCTGGCTGCATTAGCGGTTACGGAGCATTTTGATTACTGCTTGTTGAAAATGGGAAATGGTGGAACGCAATCGTTGCCTCGCTGGCGCTATGACGGCGAAGGGGAAAGGCAAGACAACATCACCGACTGGGCGCTCGACCAATTTCGGGCGCGCTACGAAAAATCGAAGTCCATCAAACGCCTGCTCAATAAGGACGCTATCTTCCATTACGTCTACGGTGTCTTGCACGATCCGATCTATCGCGAGAAATACGCTCTAAACCTCAAGCGCGAGTTTCCACGCATCCCATTTTACGGCGACTTTTGGAAATGGGCTGACTGGGGCGAAAAGCTCATGGCCTTGCACATCGGCTATGAGGAGGTCGAGCCGTGGCCGTTGGAGCGCATCGAAGCGCCGGACGCGAAGTCGCGCAAGGCGGGATTTTCGCCCAAAGCCATGCTTAAGGTGAACAAAGAGACCGGCAATATCCAACTCGATAGCGAGACACAATTAACCGGCGTGCCGTTGGAGGCCTGGACCTACAAGCTTGGCAATCGCTCGGCGCTAGAATGGATTCTCGACCAGTATAAGGAGAAGACGCCGAAAGACCCGACCATCCGCGAGAAGTTCAATACCTACCGGTTCGCGGATCACAAGGAGAAGGTGATCGATCTGCTGCGGCGGGTGACGCGCGTGAGCGTCGAGACCATGAAAATCGTTGAGGCAATGCGGTCTGAAAAGCATTGACATATCGATTGAATATGTTCATGATTTGTTCCTAGAAAGGAGCAAGTCATGGCCACCAATCCCCCTAAGGGCGACGGTCACCGCAATGGCGCGGTGCGCGATCGTTCGCAGACTTTCAATCCCAAGACCGAGCAGTGGGTGAAGCGCAATGACGACACCGGCCGCTTCATGGACGTGAAGCAGAACAGCACCAGGTTCAAGGGCGTGCGCCGGGAGCATCCGAAAGGGCGCTGACGGCGTTTTGGTGTGCGGGGCGTCATATGCCGCTGGTTCACAACGAGCAGACGAAGTTGACGGCGAGTTGGCTCAGCGCTTTGGCGATAGCATTGGTTGCCGCCGGGGTGTTCGCGCCGGGCGCGGCATTGATCTATGGGCTCACCACGGTTGCGATCGGCATCGGCTATATGGTCGCCGTCGCGGGCGGTTGTTTTGCGTTTGGGGTGTTTCTACATATTCTGGCAAGGCTGACGTTGAGGAGGTTGCACCC
>CAWHJV010000013.1:0-44176 GCA_963829755.1 uncultured Pseudomonadota bacterium
AATTTAGCGCGACGCCGGGGCGGCCGGCGTTTCGCGCATCCGCCCGGCTGCCACAGGCGCCGTCACGCGGCGATGCGCCGCCGCGCTTCCACGATCTGCGGCGCGGCGCGGGCTATATTTCGCTGCGCTCGTTGCGGCACCCTTGCTATAATGATTCGATTTCAAGGAAAGGCAGAGACATGGCCCGGGCCCCAGACCCCCCGACGCCCGCGCCCGCGCCGAGCAGGCGTTCAAGCAGGCGACCACCAAGAAGGTGGAACTGCCGCCGCAGGCGCCGGCCATCCCCGGTGCCAAGGAGCAGGTGAGCCTGCGCCTCGATCGCGAGGTGCTCGACTTTTTTCAAGGAGACGGGCCGGGCTGGCAGGAGCGCATCAACCAGGCGCTGCGCAAGGCGGCCGGGAAATAGCGGGCTGCGGACTGAGATGGTTTCCTCGAATTTCGCTGCGCTTCGTCCGGGCTAGCGGTCCAATTCCGACATTTCCGTCCCCTGCGCAGTCCGAGCGAATGTCGGAATCAAAGGACCACTAGCAACTATTTGATTCTAGTGGAACTTTGAATTTGACATTTGATGAGTGGCCCGCTGCAAGTGGGTATCAAATGTCAAATTCGCTCCACTAGTTGCTGGTTCACGACGGTCGCCTTCGTGTTCTCGCGCCCGCGCGTGCGAGGCCGCTTGATTGCCCGCGTCAGCAAATGGATCGAGCGCAGCTTCGGCACGGTGCTGATCGGATCTGGGCGTGGTTTTTGGCCGCGCGTGATCCCGGATCACCGGCGCATGCGGAATAGCAGCCCTTCCTTCGCGGCAAGCGTTGCCGGCGCCAGCCCACGAAAAAATTCGCATGTCCCCAATCCTGACGCTTCCGCGCGCAGCAGAATTTTTTGCGCTTCCTTCCTCTGGGAAGGCGCCGTGTAGTGCGCCCAGTCTTTATCCGCATCGGAGTCGTCGAGGTAAAGGGCGCCTCCGGGCTTCAGGACATTCAACCCGCGCTCCACACACAACCAACGCGCTGCGCCGTCGACCACGATAAAATCGAAGGCCAACTCGCCCACTCCATCGAGACCGGCGAACTGCCGATTGAATTCGTCCGAGCCGTGCCCACGATCAGCGTATGCCGTTAAATCCCGCAGATACAGCGAAACGTTTTTGCTGCCTTGTTTTATCAGTCTTTCCGACATTGTATCGTACCATTCGGGAGCGCCCTCTATGCCATGTACGACCTTCGCACGACGCGCGAGCCACAGCGTCGACATGCCGATGCCGTATTCGAGCACGACGAGTCCGGGGTGAGCATCCTTTCGATCGATTTGATTGCCGGGTATGGCCACCAAGGCAGAACGGGCAAGCGGCGCAGATACTTACGCGACAACGCAGTCAAGACGGCGTGAGGCGCGTGTCTGAGCTCCGCAACGCCCATAAACCTATTATTCTCGTCGTGTAATCTCGTCAGCCTATTGGCCGTGCGGCCCCCTCTGACAATTCGTCCGAGCATCAAGACGGTCCCTCCTTGAGCGAAACCCGCCGGTCGCGCAGCGGAACGCGGACCTGCTGGCGGCAAGGCCGGACTGATATCCTGGCGTGTTTCATGCGGCGCGCCCGCTTGCTAGTATTTTCCGAAAATACGCGGTTCCCGTGTGTTAGTCCAGCGACGGTGCGGAAAGACGAAGCGCCAGCGCAGGCCGAGCCGCATACGCGCCGGCGCGCAACGGCCTTGTTCAGGGTGCTTCAGTGCGGTCGCGGTTCAATCCAGGAACGGCAAGCCGGCGCAAACCAGTTTGCCGGTGCCGGCGTCGATCGCCAGATAGCCTCCGATATCGTTGTCGCCCGACGGATTGCGCGCCTTCGGCACGAACACCTGGAACCGCCAGAGCGGGCGCGTCACCTTTTTGCCGCAGACGCTGCCGGCGGTGACGAGCTGGGCCTCGGTGATGTTTTTCAGCACCTGGGCGTCGGTCTTGCCGTAGGGGTCGCCCTTGAGAATGGTCACGGCGGCGGCGCGGGCCTGGCGCTCGTTCATCGCGCCGGCGGCCATGGCCGGCGCGGCAAGCAGCGCGACGGTCAGGGCCAGCACCATGCGTCTGGTTTGCATACGACGTCTCCCGTTTGCGGGGTTTCACGATAGCACCCGTGGCGGATTAGCGAAGCGTAATCCGCGCGACGCGGTTGGCGTAAATCCCGCCGTCACGCCACCGACGCGCCACGCTTCTGCGCATACATCGAGCGGTCCGCGGCCTTGAACAGGGCCTTCTTGCTGGCGCCGTCTTCCGGATAAAGCGCCAGGCCGGCGGCGGCGGCCACCGAAATCGTGTGGCCCCCGACGCCCACCGAGGCGGCGATGCCCCCCTTGAAGTGCGCGCGCAGGCGCTGGGCCGACAGCGCGTCGCAGTCGACCGGCAGCACGACGCCGAATTCGTCGCCGCCGATCCGCGCCACGGTGCAGCCGGCGCCGGCGTGCTTTTTCAGCGCACCGGCCACCGCCTTGATCGCCGCGTCGCCGGCCTGATGGCCGTGCATGTCGTTGAGCGCTTTCAGGTTGTTCAGGTCGACGACCAGCAGCCCGGTCCGGCAGCCGCGCGCGCGCGCCGCCATCACGACCAGATCCAGTTGCGCGTCGAACAAGGCGCGGTTCGGCAACCCGGTCAGGGAGTCGACCTGCAACGCCGACACGTCGACGTGCATGACGAGGGCATGACGCCGGCCGGCGACCTCGAGCGCGGACACCACGATCTCGTACCAATGGTACAGGTCGTCGAAGGGGCAGGCATAGGTCGCCAGGAACGTGGGACGTTCGCCGTCGAGGACGGCGCGCAGTCCCGACAGGATACCCGATGCTTCGCGGCAGCCGCGCGCGACGGCCGCTTCGCATTCCGCGAAATAATTCCATCCCGACGCCTTGGCGGCAAGGCCGCCGGCCTTGCCCGTCTCGTCCCATCGGCGGTTGCTGCGCACGATGGCGCCGGACGCGTCGACCACCGCGATTTCCGCGGCGAGCCAATCGGACAGTTCGATGCCGGTCGATAGCATCATGACACCATGGTGCGGTGGCGCGCGCCGGGCCGGTCGTCAGGTGACACACGTTGAGCCAAACGCAACATACAGAAGCGAAACAGGCTAACGTGCCGTTGCCGGCGTGTCGCGAATGTACGAATGCCATGCGTGCAATGCAAATTGACGGCGCGAATTTGCGGAAAGTTTTAGCGATGGCCGACCGGCCGGACCGAGACGGTCGCGGTCCATGTTGTCGCGGCCCAAGCGTGTGAGGCACCCAAGGCGATCACGAGACGCGGCAAGCCCGCGTGCGCGCGCGGGCTTGCCCGTTCCGTTCTCTTCCTTCCGGACTTACGACCGTCGGCTCAGGCATCGCACCTGATCTGCTGACCCTTCCCTCGATCAGCTCATTCGGGAAGGCGCTCGCGGGCTTAGCGGCCAAGGCCGCATACCGCCGGTGGGGACTTCCACCCCGCCCTGAGAACGGGGCTATTGTTGGCGAAGAGGGGGCGGGTTGGCAATGCAGGAGATGGGATTCGCGAGCATGTAGTGGGGAGGGCAGTCCCGGGTATCGCTATCGCTCCATCCAGCGCACGCTCGCTTTCTCGCGTAGGCTTGAAAACCGCGTTGACGCGCCAATATATTGGGGGTACAGTAATTCGATGAAGATCACCTTCGATCCGTCGAAGCGCGATCTGACGCTCAAGCATCGCGGGCTCGACTTCGCCCGCGCCGGTGAGGTGTTTCGCCGGGGGGACGGCCACCATCGTCGACGATCGTTTCGACTATGGTGAGACGCGCTTCATTACGGCAGGCCATCTCGATGGGCGGCTGGTGGTGACGGTCTGGACGGCAAAAGCGCGTTCACGCGCGTCTTCGACGCGCGATGGCGAGACCCGTCACATCGTTTCAATGAGGCACTGTCATGCCAAAGAAGAAAAAATCTGGCGCCGCCGCATGGAAGGATCCGGATGACGCGCCGGAACTGACCGATGCATTCTTCGACCGCGCCGAAATCCGGCACGGCGACAAGATCATCCGGCGCGGCCGGCCGCCCTTGCCCAACCCGAAGCAGGCGGTGAAGCTCAGGCTCGACGCCGACGTGCTCGAAGCCTATCGCGCGACCGGCGACGGCTGGCAGACGCGCATCAACGCGGATTTAAGGAAGGCGCGGAAGTTGAAGGTAGGGTGAAACGGTGATGTCGAAAAAGCCTACACGAACGCCGTTCAAGCTTGCGGCCGAACGAGACAGCGAGGAATCAAAATCACAAGAAATGTTTACCGAGGTAGGCCGCGCGGTGGTGCAGCTTTCGAATATCGAAAATGAGCTCGCCAACCTGTACCACAGCTTTGCCGCTGAACATTACCGCGGCGACCGGTTTGCTATGGAAGTCTTTTTTGCGCAGTCCTGGTTTGAAGGCAAAGTCCTTCTGGTTGATCTCCTGATGCGAATTCAAGCGCCAAAAGAGTTCTTACGGCGATGGGAGAAGATCATTAAAGAGCTTAAGCAGCATCGTGCGGTGCGTAACTTAATTGCTCATCAGCGCCTTTATGTGAGTTATCCGGACCGGGAGGGGCGAGTGAATATCTGGCTCGATCCTGCTGAGCTTAATCGCAGGTACGACCCACAGAAAAAGGCACTCGTTCCGGCAAAAGGACGCCCGCTGCATTTGCCCGAAGTGCGGTCAACGGCGAGCGCATTGGACCGAATACGGAAAGACCTCGCCCAACTTTGGTACGACCTCGAAGAGTATTACCTGCCGCCGCATCTGAAGTCTGACTACGTCGAACCGGAGGATGAGTAACCTCCCGCGTAGGGCGAGCAATAGTCCGCGTGGAGCGAAGCAGAATGTGGGCCGCGTGCCGAGATGGATGCCTCTGATTTTGCTAAGCTCCATCCGAGCTACGCTCACTATTGAGATGGGGCGCTACGCAAGGAAAGCAATTCCCCAAGCAGCAAATATGTCTGCAAAACTAGCGCCCTTGCTTCGTCTGGGGGGACGTCGCTATGCACTCCCGCGCTTACCCGGTCATAGAGCAAGACAATGCTTTTGTTGATTCTCTCTTTCCTACTCCGTGAAGTGGTGTGCTTCGAAACGTAAGCTCGAAGTCTATTTCGGGTCTTATCCTTCCCACAATCAAGCGCCTGCCCATCGACCTGTAAAGGCAATTCCTGCGGCGGAAATATCGCATCGGCAAATGCATCAATTATGCGTCTGCAACTCGTCAGTGCGTGGCTCACAGCCTCTTGCTCACCATTAGCCAAACGTTCGAAGACTTGAGGCAGCTTTGCGAATGCCTCGGTAGCGGAACTAGAGAGTAAGGCGTCGACACTCTTTTGATAGCCTTCAAAAATAGATCGACTTGTTTCCGAAAACTGGGCTTCATTAGCTGCACCAGAAGCAAAAAAATGCAATTGCGATCTGAGAATTGAAAGGATTTTTTGGATGGGGGTTATCTGAATTACGAGCGCATTTAGTTTTTCGATCCTATCGATGTGGTTCGCATGTGCGAAGTCGCCCGAGGGCTGATAATTCTTATGAGCGTCAACCGAATGCATCATTGAATCAACAATGGTGGCTAGGGTGGATGCCGGAGCGAAAGTGCCGGTTTTTGATTTTCCGTCCCATCGTCCCATCATTTGTGCGTAAACCTTGCCAACATCGGTATCTAATCGATACCCGTACATCTCGTACATAAGCCACTCGGATCTCTTGTCGTCACCCATAAGTTGAGCGAGGCGCAGAGCCTTCGCAACGGCCACTTCAAACTTCACCGAAGGCTGTTCAAGGTCGCTTAAGAGCGATCTCGCTAAAATAAGTGCTTCTGCTTTGTTCATGGGCTTGGCGATCAGGGGGGTGGCAATTTATTGCTATGTGATTTTGCTGCGGCCCTTATTGCATTGGCGGCTTTCGGATTCCCGATGTGCGCAAGATTCGCTGCAATGTCTTCCGCAAGGGGGAGTGCAGCGTTTGCAGCAAGCGTCTCAACTAGAATATTGATCAAATGTTGATCGAAATCGGTGCCGTTGTCGGGCTTTGCGATGCGTTTGAGGAAAGTTCTATGAATTTCTGGGTTTATTTTTTCTAGCAACTGAGTCGGTTCTGGGTCGAATAATTTGGGATTGCCGTCCGGGCGCGCAGTTTGAATGGCTTCCGCTATCGTCTTTTTTAGTTCGGGTGCTTCGTCGGCCTCAACTTTGACGCTTGGCAAATCTGGTTGGCGAAGAATGTCCGGCTCATCATATGACAATTCTGTCGAGCCATCTGAATTTGCGGCTGTTGCGATTAAGCTCTCGACAGAGCGAATGCCGATGCGTCGGCGTGAATTGTAGTGTTTCCGCGCTTCTACAGTGCCTGCCCGGGTTGCTGCGACCAGATCGCCCAGAAGCCGAGTAAATCCCCTTAGATGGCGCCCGTTTGAGTCTTTGATGTCGTGCAGGTTTGCCCGGAGGGAGCCCTCAACGACTTTAGTTACTACGAGTTCGCCACCATGGCTAAATCGCTTATAATCGGCAGCTAGACTATGAAATAGGTCAGCCAAGTCGGTGGCCCGCAAGGGCTGCCTGTTGGAAATACGGAGTATTATTTGTTTCTCGTTCAACCTAAAAACTCGCCGCTTCAGATTATCGCATGAATATCTCGTAAGCCCGATTGGCTGAGGGTAGTCTGTCAATTACGCAAAGAAAAGGGCGAGCTGCGCGTTCGCCCAACTCGCCCTAAATAGTCAGAATTATTGGCTTGTCGATCCGATGAGACACGCTACTCCTTATCTTGAAAGAGCGCTGCATCTCACAACGCCTTATTACTCTCCTTCACCTTCTCCGCATCCACATAAACCTGCTGGCCCATGGCGTTGAACTTGTCGGACATCTCCTCCATGCCCTCTTCGCCGCCTTCTTATCGACCCCAGCGCCGCCTTCTCGTTGTCGCCCAGCCCCGCCGCATAATCCCGCACATCCTGCGTGATCTTCATCGAGCAGAACTTCGGGCCGCACATGGAGCAGAAGTGCGCCACCTTGTGCGCCTCCTTGGGCAGCGTCTCGTCGTGGTATTCCTTCGCGGTGTCGGGATCGAGCCCGAGGTTGAACTGGTCCTCCCAGCGGAAGTCGAAGCGCGCGCGCGACAGCGCGTCGTCGCGCAGTTGCGCGGCCGGGTGGCCCTTGGCGAGGTCGGCGGCGTGGGCCGCGATCTTGTAGGTGATGACGCCTTCCTTGACGTCGTCGCGGTCGGGCAGGCCGAGATGCTCCTTCGGCGTCACGTAGCAGAGCATGGCGCAGCCGAACCAGCCGATCATGGCGGCGCCGATGCCGGAGGTGATGTGGTCGTAGCCCGGCGCGATGTCGGTGGTGAGCGGCCCGAGCGTGTAGAACGGCGCCTCGCCGCATTCCTTGAGCTGCTTGTCCATGTTGATCTTGATCTTGTGCATCGGCACGTGGCCGGGGCCTTCGATCATGACCTGGCAGCCCTTCTGCCCACGCGATCTGCGTCAGCTCGCCGAGCGTCTCCAGCTCGGCGAATTGCGCGCGGTCGTTGGCGTCGGCGATCGAGCCGGGGCGCAGGCCGTCGCCGAGCGAGAACGAGACGTCATACTTGCGCATGATGTCGCAGATTTCGTCGAAGCGCTCGTAGAGGAAGCTCTCCTTGTGGCGCGACAGGCACCACTTGGCCATGATCGAGCCGCCGCGCGAGACGATGCCGGTGACGCGGTTGGCGGTCAGCGGCACGTAGGCGAGCCGCACGCCGGCGTGGATGGTGAAATAGTCGACGCCCTGTTCGCACTGCTCGATCAGCGTGTCCTTGTAGCACTCCCAGTCGAGCTTGACGGGATCGCCGTCGACCTTCTCCAGCGCCTGGTAGATCGGCACGGTGCCGATCGGAACCGGCGAGTTGCGCAGGATCCATTCGCGCGTGTTGTGGATGTTGCGCCCGGTCGAGAGGTCCATCACCGTGTCGGCGCCCCAGCGGATCGCCCACACCATCTTCTCGATTTCTTCTTCAACGGAAGATGAGACCGCGCTGTTGCCGATGTTGGCGTTGATCTTCACGAGGAAGTTGCGGCCGATGATCATCGGCTCGAGCTCGGCGTGGTTGATGTTGGACGGGATGATGGCGCGGCCGCGCGCGATCTCGTCGCGCACGAACTCGGGCGTGATGAAGGCGGGCACGCTGGCGCCGAAGCTCTCGCCGTCCTTGAGCGCGGCCTCGGCGCGCTCGAGCATCTTCTTGCGGCCGAGGTTCTCGCGCTCGGCGACGTAGATCATCTCCTTGGTGATGATGCCGGCCTTGGCGAATTCGTATTGCGTCACCGGCTGCGCCATCGAGCGCGCGCAACGGCTTCGGCGTGTTGGGGAAGTTGCGCGCCAGGTGCTTGCCGGCGGCGTTGCCGTTGTCGACCGGCAGAATCGGCCGGCCTTCGTATTCCTCGACGCCGCCGCGCTCCTTCACCCATTCGATGCGGGCGCGCTTGAGGCCCTTCTCCACGTCGATGGCGACATTGTCGTCGGTGTAGGGGCCGGTGGTGTCGTAGACCGGCAGCGGCGGCTCGCCCGAGGATTCATGCAGCGCGATCTCGCGGTGCGGCACTTTGAGGTCGGGCGCGGCCTCGGGCGCCGAATAGACCTTGCGCGAGGCGGCCAGCGGGCCGGTGGTGACCTTGGGCGTGACCAGATCGGCGGAGGTGACGGGCTTGTTCATGGTGTCGCTCCTTTGCCGCGTTTCAAGGGCGCGGGTGTTCGAGTTTAGGCGGCCTGCGTGGCGGGATCAAAAGTTCAGATTTGCGCATGATCTTGTCCGAAAACCGGTTCCCACTTTTCGGGATCGTGCGCTAGCCAGGCGCGCACGCGCGCGTCGGGGTCGGTGTTGCAGGGTGACGTCGGAAACGACGGCGATGGAGTCCGCGCCGGCGGCGTAGACGCCAGGGGCGCGCTCGAGCGTGATGCCGCCGATGGCGACGAGCGGGATCGTACCGATACGTTTCTTCCACGTCGCCGATACGTTCCAATCCTTGCGGGCCGAAACGCATCGCTTTCAGCGTGGTCGGATAGATCGGCCCCAGCGCCACGTAATCGGGCTTATGCTTGAGCGCGGTTTCCAATTCGGCCTCGTCATGGGTGGAAAGCCCCAGCGTCAGCCCGGCGCGCCGGACGGCGGCGACGTCGGCCTCGGCCAAATCCTCCTGGCCGAGATGCAGATGCTGGGCCTTGGCGTCAATAGCCGCCTGCCAATGGTCGTTGACCACCAGCTTGGCGGCGGTGCCGGCGCTCGCGGCCAGCGCCTCGCGCACGATTTTCACCGCGTCGGCGTGGCTGAGGTCCTTGGCGCGCAACTGGATGGTGCCGACGCCGAGCCTGGCCAGGCGCGCGACCCAGGCGACGCTGTCGACCACCGGATAGAAACGATCAGGATACGGCATGCCAGAACGGGGTCCCGACGACAGGGGTGGACGGAGAGGCGAAATCGCGCGGGCCCATCAGCCCGGCTTCGAAGCCGGTGCGGCCCGCCTCGATGGCGAGGCGGAAGGCGGTTGCCATCTGCACCGGGTCGGCGGCCTTGGCGATGGCGGTATTGAGCAGCACGGCGTCATAGCCGAGTTCCATGGCCTCGGCGGCGTGCGAGGGCGCGCCGAGGCCGGCATCGACAACAAGACTTACGTCCGGCAGCCGCGCGCGCAGGAGCTTGAGGGCGTCGCGGTTGGTGATGCCCTTGGCGCTGCCGATGGGCGCCGCCCAGGGCATGATCGCACGGCAACCCACGTCGCGCAGGCGCTGGGCGACGGTCAGGTCCTCTGTGCAATAGGGAAATACCTCGAAGCCGTCCTTCATGAGGATGTTCGCCGCTTCCACCAGGCCTATGGGATCGGGTTGCAGGGTCTCGTCGTCGCCGATCACTTCCAGCTTGATCCAGGGCGTGCCGAACAGCTCGCGCGCCAGCTCAGCCGTCGTCACCGCCTCGCGCACGCCGCGGCAGCCGGCGGTGTTGGGAAGGACCGTCACGTCAAGCTCGCGGATCAGGTCCCAGAACTGATTGCCGACGCGCCCGCCCGCCGACTCGCGCCGGAGCGACACGGTGACGATCTCCGCGGCCGACGCGCGGATGGCGTCCTGCATGATCGCCGGTGACGGATAGAGCGCCGTGCCGATCAGGAGGCGGGAGGTAAATTCCTTGCCGTAGAACGTCACCATATCAACCGCCTTGCCGCGGGGTGATGATTTCAATCTGGTCGCCGGCGTTCAGCGTCGTCTCCGCCCAGCGCCCGCGCGGCACCACCTGCTGGTTCACCGCAATCGCTAGCTGGGTGAATTCGTATTCCATCTCGTTCAGCAGGCCGGTGAGGTCGCGCGCGGCAACGTCGGTATCCTGGCCGTTGACGGTTATGCGCATCGCACCACCTCCGGGTCGGTGCCGGCGCCGAGCACGTGCGCGACGGTGACTTCGGCAAGGGCGGGCGCGATCAGGAACCCGTGCCGGTAGAGGCCGTTGATGCTGATGCTGTTGTTGCTGTTGTTGACGATGACGCGCGGCAAATTATCGGGAAACGCCGGCCGCAAGGCGGTGCCCATCTCGACGATGCGCGCCTCGCCGAAAGCCGGATGCACGGCATAGGCCGCGGTCAGCAGTTCGAGCGCCGAGCGTACGCTGACGCCGTCGCTCTCGGTTTCGATGGAGGTGGCGCCGATGAGGAAACGGTTGTCGGCGCGCGGCACGATATAGAGCGACCAGCGCGGATGGATCAGCCGCACCGGCCGCATCAATTCGATTTCGTCGGTCTCGATGACGGCGATCTCGCCCTTAACGCCGCGCAGGGTAGGGGAGGTGTCGCGGGCGGCGAGCCCGCGGCAGTCGATCACCAGGCCGTCGAGATCGCTTGGGCTCGGTGCGGACTTGAAGGCGATCGGCACCCCGGCGGCGCGCAATTTCTCATGCAGCGCCGGCAGCACGCGCCGCGGCTCCACATGGCCCTCGGCGGGGAAGAACAGCGCCGCGTTGAAACGGCCGGCGAGCGCCGGTTCCAGCGCGGCGATCTCCTGCGGCGCCGACGCGCTTGTGACCGCTCGCGAGCCGGGCAAAGCGGTCGAAATCCGCGCGGTCACGCCCGTGCGCCACCACCAGTGAGCCGTTGAACGGGGTGTCGGGCAGCGCCTCGCGCCACAGGTCGAGTGAGCGCAACCCGAGCCGCGTGATGACCGGCTCCGCCGCCTCGCTTTCGCAATGCGGCGCCAGCATGCCGCCGGCCCAATGGCCGGTGGAACGCGTCATGGTTGGCTCGTCGCGCTCGTGGAGCGCGACCTGGCGGCCGGCTTTAGCAAACAGCAACGCCTGCCAAGTGCCAGCGACGCCGGCGCCAATGACATTGATCGGCGTGGAAGCGGTGGATGTGGAGCGATATGCGCCGTCTGGCGTGAGCATCTTTGTCCTGTCCCTTCGCCGGCATGACCCGGATCAGGTTCAAAGGGTCGCCGCGTCTCGCGGCCTCTCAGCCCCTTGATCGGGGCCCCCCTCGGAACATTCCTTTCAATCTAGGCCCGCACGCGGCCAAGTCAATGCGGGGCGGGACGTTATGCCCCGGGGGTGTCCGCGCGGCCGGCGGTAACGTGATGCGGGCCATTGTGAACGGATGCCGCGCATGCGGACGGCCATCCAGCCAAAGCCGCAGAACCGTCCGCGCTACTTGGTGAGGCCGGCCAGTCCGGCGATCAGGAACGAGGCGAGCACGTAGCCCATGATCTGGTGGAAGTAGAAGTAGTAGCGATGCCATCCCGCGAAATCGATGTCCTCGTGCTTCTTCTTGCGCAGCGTCACCAGCGGCAGCAGGCGGTCGAAGCTGAAGGCGAGGCCGTTGGGCATGTGCGCCTCGTCGGCTTCGGGTGAGTAACGGAAGATGCAGGCACCGAGCACGACGAAGCCGAACACCCAGAACAGTGTGTACCAGATTTTGTAGCCGTAGCCGATGAAGACCAGGAACAGGAAGTGCCACGCATAGGCGAAATAACGCCCCTCATCCTTTAGCTGCTTGAGCTCGCGGTTGTGCCCGGCATAGAGCAACTCGTTGGCTTCGGCCGCCGCGCCCGATTCGCGCAGCACCTTGGCCAGTTGCTCATAGGGCTGCGGCGAATAGTTCGGCTGTTTCTTCATGAGATCGATGTACCACGCGACCGGCATCGCGCTGGGGT
The DNA here is from genome assembly GCA_963829755.1 of uncultured Pseudomonadota bacterium. Classification (GTDB taxonomy): domain Bacteria; phylum Pseudomonadota; class Alphaproteobacteria; order Rhizobiales; family Xanthobacteraceae; genus Pseudolabrys. Next base: position 12,159 of record CAWHJV010000013.1, read on the forward strand.
GGCTGCTGTCGTAGGGCTCCCGCTGTATATAGTCGTAGGTGAAGCCGTCGAACTTGATTTTCCTCGGCCATAGGGTCTGATCGCTGGCGCCCAGGATGCTGGCCGCCCTGGCGCCGCGCAAGGTGAGGGCGGAAGGCTTGAGCCAGTGCGTGTAAGACCGGTCGCGCAGGTGGGATGCCGTGTTGTTGCCGAAGTCGAGCCCGGCCCCAATGCGCGAGCCAGTGAGATCGAGGAAGGTGAGGTGGGTCCACCATGCGACGAAAGCTTCTTTGACGTCGATGTTCTCCGCGTAAAACCGCCCTCTGAAGGTCGAACCGTTGAGTTGCACGGCACCGAACGCACTGTCGTAAAGATTGGTGCTCGGGTTGTCCTTGAAGCGATGGTCGATGCAACCCGTCCTGATGGTCGAATTGATGATGTCGAGTTGGCCCTTCACGCTGGATCCGTCGAGCTGCAGGCATTGCGCGTCGCTATGGTCGGCAACGAATGAGCGGCCGACCTGAACCTTTTCACCGATCAGATCGCCTTTGACAGAAGCCTTTCGAATATAGACGCTTCCGTCGAACTGCGATCGCGAGAGGTCTATGCTGACGAGCGACGCGCGCGGTCCCTCCAATTGCGTCGGCGTGCTGAGGTCGTGGGTACCGCCGCGACCGAGATACAGCGACTGGGTCGATTTGACGAATTGAACCGAGAGCGGCGCGCGGAATTTCATTCCATTGAAGATGAGTTCGTGACTGGTGGTCACCCAATCGAGTGTCACGGCGTTCTCGAAGGTGCCGTTCTCGAAGGCGAGCACGAAATCGAGCTTTGCGTTGGATAGGTCGAGCGGGCCGACGATGTCGGCGCCGTTGACGCGGATTCCGGTACGGCCGATGTTGCGGCGCAAGTCCGGCGTGTCGATGATGTCGGCAAAGAACCGACCGCTGACGCGGTCATCGGCGATGCCGGCGGCCTTGGCAGCGGCTCCGGAGAGATCGGCGGTGCGGTTGAGGCACAGTTGCTGCCAGACCCAATCCTCGGTCGGCGACCAGCGCGACAGGGTGGCGTCGCGGCACACAGGGATAGATGGTTGCGCATGCGCTACCGTGCCTACGGTCATGACGCTGAAGAGAATCGCTGTGAGCGTGAGAGCGAAGTGCAGCGTTCCGTGGGCAAGTCGTGTGCCCGACACTCGCGTTCCCATCGGCTCACGATGCCCCCGATGACCGAATGAATTTGCGGTGCGCCCCGTTTAGTACTTGTTACCTATTTCGTTTTCCCCGTCCGAAGAGCCGCTGCCGTGGCCGCATGACTTCGTGGCGCACAGGTACGTTTTGGCTCCCCCTAATTTCTTGGCCTTGCTGCCTTTCAAATCAAGCGCCCGTTCGTGGTTGGAGGGCTCATGAACCCGCGGCTCTTGATTCTCAATGGTATGGTGCGAAGTGACATTGCCGACGGCGGAGTCGGCCTTCTGGGCCGTCGATGCTGTCGGCATGCCGGCGATTATGCCAGCGGCGGCTATGATGAATACTGCACGCGCAACACGGCTTTTCATAGCACTCTCCCGGCGCGCTATTCTAGGTTGAAATTCAACGTCAGTTCACGCAGGGTGTCAAGCCGGTGCGGTCGTCCATGGTGCGCACCGCCTCGCCGCGCACGAAGGCTTCCAGCATCGCCGTCTTGCTGGCGTCGGGAATGCCCGGGCCGTCGTCCTCGACGTCGATGACGGCGCCTTGCGGCATGGCCGCCAGGCGTACCGTCACCTGGTTGCCATGGCGTACCGCGTTGTCGGCCAGGTTGGCGACCGAGCGCCGCAAGTCGTCGGGCCGGGCGGTGACCGTCAGGTGCGCCGGCCCGGCGTAATCGACGCGGTGGCCGAGATCGCCGAACTCATCGCAGATCGTCTGCAACGAACCGGCGAGGTCGATGCGGGTTGCGGCTTTCCGCGACTTGCCGTCGCGCAGGAACGACAGCACGCCATCGTGCGCAACGCGCGTGCCGCAAATTCCCTCAAGTTCTTACAGAGTTCGCAGCGCAGTCCGTCCGACTGCGGTTCCAACGGCGACGACAGTCTCGTCTCAAATTCAGTGACCGATCGTCAACTTTGGCGTAGCGGATCGCCCGGCCATCAAGTCATGGCCCCATAGTCTTGCGCCATGGTGCAAGACGATGGCACTCGTCGGCATTGTATCGCTCTGCGAGACGGCGCCGTGGGGTTGCTTGCCACGCCGGCAACAACGAGACGTTTCTCACAAAGTGAGAGGTCACCAATTGTACCCATATCGTTCGGCATTGGTATCCGCGCATTACGACGCGTAATGCCGCTATTAAAGCTAGGACATTGAATATGTGGCAGATGACATCGCGACGGTGTCATCGTTGTATCGGATAGAGTGGCGCACATTAGCTCGCCGGTAAGCATTCCGGAAAAACATGCAGGTTTGCGCCACGTATATGCCGGCGCATCGTAGTGCAGAACTATACAAGTCGACGCCATCCGTTAGCCGGTTCTTTACGTGCCGCCCTTTTCCAAATGACGAAAAGAGGCGGCCTGCTTCAGCCCGCGCGCTCATGGGCACGCGCAGCTGGGCACGCGCGGCACATCAATCCAAAACGGCAAGACGAATGTATGATTTGGCTGAGCTAAATCCGCGGCAGCTTGCTGACCGCCACCTTCACCGTGCCGGCGGCCGCGGCGGTGACGCGTAGCGTATGGGCGTCGAAATTGATGCCGGTCAGCCGCAGGTCGTTCACCGCCGCGTCGACCCGCACGCCCGGCTGGGTGTTGCGGAAGTCGGCGAGCGTCGACGCGATCTTCTTGCGCGCGTCGGCGGCGAAGGGCTTGAGGTCCACCACCGCGCTGTCGGCGATCGCCTTGGTGAGGTAGGGCGTGGCCGCGCGCGCCGCCGCGCTCAGCAGGCCGTACGCGGCCTGCGACTGCACCGCCAGCACGATGTCGGTGAAGCGCAGGATCTGGTGCTTGGTGTCGAGCACCGGCTTGCCCCAGACGTTGATGGTGGCGTTGGCGCCGAAGCCGAACCAGCTCTTCTTCTCGGTCGCGTGGACTTTCAGCGAGATCAACAGCCGGTCGCCGGCGGCGGCGATGTGCACGGCGCGCACGGTGACGTCGACCGGCGCGTCCTTTTCTTCCGGATAGTGATGACCCTTGAGCTGCGCTTCCAGCAGCGCGTCGAGCATGGTGAAGGGAATGTCGATGGGCAGGCCGACGGTAAGCTTGCCGTTGTCCATCGGCGGTACCAGCTCGATCGTCTTGGGGAACGGGCACGTCGGCTTGGTTTCCCTGGCGGTGACCCGGGTGTCGGCCTGCACGCCGACCGTCAGCGTCATGTTGCGCGCGTCGATCCGCGGCTGCGCGGCGGCGGCGCGCACGGGGCGCATCTCCAGCCACAGCTTGGGCAGGCCGGTGTTGCCGCCGCCGAGCGGGATCGAGCGGCACATCTTGCTCCACTGCGCGCGCGCGGCCTTTTCAATGAAGGGGTCGTTGCTGATGCGCGCCTGCAGCCGCTGGACCCCTTCGTTCACGCCCTGGCTGATCAAGGGGCGCGCTTGGCTGGCGAGGTCGATCGGCACGCCGGCGACCCGCATCGCGCCGCGACCCATCGCGAGGTCGGCGCTGAGATTAGGATCGAGCCGCCAATTGCGTTCGAGCTTGGGCCGCGCGTGCAGGGTCACACGGCTGTGCAGTTCGCTGGTCTGGTTGAGCGCCTTGGTGGTGACCTGGCCGACGGCCCGGCCGATGTCCTTGCCGAGCGAGCCGTTGAGCAGGCCGCCGAACTGGCCGCCCAATTTGTCGCCGAGCTGGCGTGCAACCGCGTTGGCGGCCTGGTTGGCGGTGCGTCCGACGAACTCGCCCGTGATGTGCACCTCGCTAGTGAGCGGGACCGAGGCGGTCAGTTCATTGGGCTTGCCGGAGAGCGAGATCGGCCCGCGCGTGACGACGATGCCGACGTCGGCCTTGCTGAGCAGGCCGCTGAGCGGAGTCTGGTTGCCGTTGCCGCTGAACTTGCGTGGCGCGTCCTGGTCGAGCGCGTCGCGCACCGCGGTGAGCGAGATCGCGACCGGCGCGATGACCACCGAGGCGCTGCTCACGGCTTTCAACGGCGGCGGCGGCGGCGCTTTCGCGAGCAACTGGGCGGCGCCGTTGTCGCCCGGCAGGAAGCGCTCCAGCGCCCAGTTGGCGGCCGCGAAGGAGCCGCCGAGCACGATCACCGCCACGACCAGCCAGCGGAAGGCGCGCGAGCGGCCGAACAGGCGGATCGGGGCGGTGATGTAATAGATGAGGGTGTGCATGGCGGCGGGCGTCTCCGCAAAGGGGCGATTCGCGTTGGACGCGATTCTAGAATGCGCCGCCGCCGCGGGCCAGCGTGCTGAAACGCCGTGATTATTTCGCGGCGGCCGCGCCTCGCCGCCTTCGCGACGGCACTGGCGCGCGCTCTGGCCAGCTTCCGCCCGGTTCAGTCCGGCTCAATCCGGTTTGCCCATGCGGTAGCGCTTGAGCGCGGCGTAGATGGTGTCGTTGACTGGCGTCGGCACGTTCAGTTCCTTGCCGAGCTGCGAGACGCGGCCGGCGAGCCAGTCGAGCTCGAGTCGGTTGCCGCGGTCGAGGTCGTTGGCCATCGAGGCCTTCATGCCCGCCGGGACGTGGGAGTCGGCAAAGGCCATGCGCTCGTCTGCGTAGCCGAGGTCGATGTCGACGCCCTTGGCGCGGCCGACCGCCAGCGTCTCGCTCATGATGTTGCGGAACAGGCTGCGCATATCCGGGTCCTCGAGGATCGGGCCCATGGTGGTGCGCGTCACCGCGGTGGCGCCGGAGGTGCCGGTGAGGAAGATGAACTTGTGCCAGCGGTCGCGCTGGACGTTGGCGGAGAGCGTGATGTCGATGCCGGCCGCCTTGGCGGCGTCGACGAAAGCGGCAAGCCTGGCGTCGGGCCGGCCGTCATGGGTGCCGCAGATGATCGACTGGAACGCGCTCGCCTGCTTGATGACGCCGGGCCGGTCGATGACGGTGACGACATAGGTAACGCCCGGAACGGCACGCTCAGGCCCGACGATGGGGGCTATGCGCTCGTAGCTGTCGACGCCGTTCTGCAGGGTGACGACGCGGGTGTCGGGGCCGACCAAAGGCCTGCTCTGCTCGGCGGCCTTTTCGGTGTCCCACAGCTTGACGGCGAACAGTACCACGTCGACCGGGCCGACCTGCGCCGGATCGTCGGTGGCGTTGACGTCGGTGAGATGCAGGTCGCCGTGATGCGCGCTTTCGATCTTGAGGCCGTTCTTCCTGATGGCGTCAAGATGGGCGCCACGCGCGATGTAGAACACCTCGTGACCGGCCGCCTGCAGGCGGGCGCCGAAATAGGCACCGACCCCACCCGCCGCCATCGCCGCAATTCGCATCGTCGTTCTCCCGCTTGGCCTCTGCCACGCGGGGGTATAGCGCCATCGCCGCGCGCGACCAACCCGGGCCGCGACGGCTCGGTTCAGTCGCGCGTCCCGGCCGCTCGCGAGGTTTGCGTGTTCAGTAGAGCCAATGGCCGGGGGCGCTATTCCAATTCGCGCGCGCGCGGGAGTCCGGTGCACCGGCCGAGGCCTGCACGTTGTCCGCAGGCGGCAGCGATCCGGTCGCGATGGCTTGCCGGCCTGCTGTGTCCTGTGGCGCCTGTGCCGTCTCGACCCGCGCGTCTTGCGTTTCGCGCAGCGACTGATCGGCCGCCGCGATCGCGGCTTGCACCTGCCGGTGCCAACCGCGCGGCTCGTTCTTGGCGTCCGGCGTCGCCGCGCCGTCCCGCGGCAGCACGATGATCTCCGCGCCGACCTTGACGCGATCGTAGAGATCGATGGCGTTGTCGTTGGTCAGATGGATGCAGCCCGACGACGTGTTCTTGCCGATCGAGGTCGGATCGTTGGTGCCGTGGATTCGGTACTCGGTCCCGCCGATATAGAGCGCGCGCGAGCCGAGCGGGTTGCCAGGGCCGCCGGCCATCATGCGCGGCAGATAGGGCTGGCGCTGGATCATCTCGGGCGGCGGATACCAGTCCGGCCATTCGCGCTTGCGCGCGACGTGCTTGACGCCGGTCCAGGCGAAACCGGAGCGGCCGACGCCGATGCCGTAGCGGATCGCCCGGCCCTCGCCCAGGGTGTAGTAGAGAAAGTGGTGCGGCGTATCGACGATGATGGTGCCGCGCGGCAGGTCGTCGGGAAAGGGAACCACCTGGGTCTGGTAGCGCGGCGGCAGGCTGGCGTTTTCGTCCGGGATCGTGGCGTCGTCGCGCCCCTGCTCGGGCGTCCCGGCCGTGGCGGCGGGCGCCGGCGGCGGCGCAACCAGATGCTCCGGCGCCGGGGCGGCGGGCGGGCTTGCTGCGCGTTGGCGCTGCCGGCGCAGGCAGCGACCGCAAACAACGCGACCAGCGGGCCGATGGCGAACTGGCGGTGCATCAGAATCCCCTCCGAATCTTCCCGAACGATTGTGCGTCGGGAAAACGGCGAAAGCGGTTCAAAGGTTCCGGCTCAAAAGCGCGTCAACGGCAGGAACCGAAGCGCGTTCATGGCGTTATGCCCAGTTCGCGCAGGCTCGTCCTTGTTCCCCCTGGGGGCAAGGGTCCGTGCCCGGGGTCATCGCCCGATGCGCCGGCTTATGTCAAATTAATTGCGCGTTATGCGGCGGCCGGCATGACGCCGGCAAATATCACGCCTTGCCCTGCCGCCAGCCGCAAACCGCCTCCGGAACGCTGTCGACCGAGGACAGATAGGGCTTGATGTCCAGGAGCGGGGTGCCGTCGAGGCAGTCGAGGCCGATCACCCGCAGTTTGTTGCCGTCGATACCCAGCAGCTTCACCACGCTCATGGCGATGGGGTTGGGTCGCGCTGGCGAGCGCAAGGCGAAGGTGCCGTGCTGGGCGCCACCGGAGGCGCCATGGCCGGGCACCTGCCGCACCAGATTGCGCGGCGCCTTGTTCATCCAATAGAGCAGCACCAGGTGCGTGCAGGTTTCCACGTCCTTGAGCCCGGGCTGAAAGCGCGGGTCGAGCTCGACCGTGCACGCCGCCTCGGATCCGCGGGCGTTCTTGGGGCATTGCTTGCGGTCGGTCCAGGGCGTGCGGATGCGGCCGATGTAGTAGACGCCGGCGTCGGTCTGGGCCGGCAGGTCGATGGTCACTTCGCCGTCGCGGACGCCGAAGGCTTCGGGGGTGGTCATAGTGGGCTGGTCACCTTTCGACTTCGATTGGTTCGATTGGCGTGCATCATGCCCGCTGCTGCGCCGGACCTCCATGATGCAGCGCAAATGGAGGCCGGCAGGCAAGCCCGCCACTCCTTCTTTGGCGGGATGGGCAGGGCCCTTGCGAAATTCGGCTTAAAGGTATAAAGATATCTTTATATAGTGGGTGACGGCCCAAATGTGGGCCGGCCGACCTTCGTCAGCAATTGAGGCGGGATGCCCCAGAGCGGAAGCATTAGGCTCGGTTTCGAGGCCCTCAACGCGGCGCTGAAGGCGGCGGGTGAGGAAACGCGCCTGCGCGTGCTGGCGCTGTTGGGCGAGGCCGAGCTCACGGTGTCCGACCTCACCGACATCCTGCGCCAGTCGCAGCCGCGGATTTCGCGCCATCTGCGGCTCCTGGTGGAGGCCGGCCTGGTCGAGCGCTACCGCGAGGGCGCCTGGGCCTTCTTCCGACTGGCCGAGCACGGCGGCGGCGCCACCGTTGCCCACGCGCTGCTGGAACGGCTCGATCCCACCGATCCCATCATCGCCCGCGACCGCGAGCGCCTCGCTGCCGTGCGCAAGGCGCGCGCCGCCGCCGCGCAAGCCTATTTCCGGGGGCACGCCGCCGAATGGGACCGCATTCGCAAGCTGCACACGCCGGACGAGGCGGTGGAGCAGGCGATCCGTGCGGCGCTTGGCGATATGCCATTTAGGTCGCTCTTGGACCTCGGCACCGGAACGGGGCGCATGCTCGAACTGTTCGGGCCCGAGATCGAGCGCGGGCTCGGCATCGACCTGTCGCTCGACATGCTGAAGTTCGCGCGCGACCGGCTGGACCGCGCCGGCCTCAAGCATTGCAGCGTACGCCAGGGCGACCTCTACGATCTGCCCATCGCCGACGACAGTTTCGACGTCGTCATCCTGCACCAGGTGCTGCACTTCCTGGAGGACGGCGGTCGCGCCATCCAGGAAGCCGCGCGCGTCCTGCGCCCGAGCGGGCGGCTCCTGGTGGTCGACTTCGCACCCCATGAGGAGGAATTCCTGCGCGAACAATTTGCCCATCGCCGGCTCGGGTTTGCGCCCGAGACCGTCACCCAATGGATGAAGGCCGCGAGCCTCGATCCGGTCATGCACAAATCCCTGGCGCCGGAGCGCGGTTCCGAGATCAAGATCGCCGTTTCGCTGTGGCTCGCGCGCGATCCGCGCGTGCTGGTGGCGGCGCCCAATACGGCGCGGGAGGTGGCGTAATGCAGGCAGCACTCCGTCCCAGCCGTTTCATCCGCAGCGACCGGCTGTCGGTCTCCTTCGAGTTCTTCCCGCCCAAGGACGAGGCGATGGCGAAGATCTTGTGGGAGTCGATCGAGCGGCTGGCGCCGCTTGAACCCAATTTCGTGTCGGTGACCTATGGCGCCGGCGGCTCGACGCGCGAGCGCACCCACAACACCGTCAAGCGCATCGGCAACGAGACGGGGCTGACGCCGGCCGCGCATCTCACCTGCGTCGCCGCGACGCGTCAGGAGATCGACGAGGTCGTGCGCGGCTATCACGCCGCCGGCGTGCGCCACATCGTGGCGCTGCGCGGCGACTTCATCGACGGGCCGGGCACGCGCTATAAGCCGCATCCCGACGGCTACGAGAACGCCGCCGACCTGACCGCCGGCATCAAGCGCATCGCGCCCGATTTCGAGGTGTCGGTCTCGGCTTACCCCGAGCGCCATCCCGACAGCCCGACGCTGGAAGCCGACCTCGATATGCTCAAGGCCAAGGTCGACGCCGGTGCGACGCGGGCCATCACCCAGTTCTTCTTCGATAACGAGCTTTACTTCCGTTATCTCGACCGGGTGCAGGCGCGCGGCATCGATATCCCGATCGTGCCGGGCATCCTGCCGGTGCAGAACTTCAAGGCGGCGACGAACTTCGCCACCCGCGCCGGCGCCTCGGTGCCGGATTGGCTGGCGGAACGTTTCGAGGGTCTTGAGAACGATCCGGCGACGCGCAAGCTGATCGCCGCGGCGGTAGCCGCCGAACAGGTGATCGACCTGCTCGACCGCGGCATCACCACCTTTCACTTCTACACCATGAACCGCGCCGACCTGGTTTACGCGATCTGTCATCTGATCGGGCTTCGGCCCACGGCGAAGGCGGACGTCGAAGGAGGCGGCCGCGTAATGCCGCGCGGAGCACGGCTCCGCGCAATCGAAGCCGTGCGCGCTTGCTGCGCCGGTGCAAATTCACTGAAGATTTTTTGGAAGGCCCTATCGTGACCGAGTCCAAGACCAGCGCCCGTGCCGCGTTCCTGGCGGAAATGAAGAAGCGCATCCTGGTGCTCGACGGTGCCATGGGCACCATGATCCAGGAGCTAAAGCTCGACGAGCAGGATTTCCGCGGCGCGCGCTTCGACGCCTGGAACCGCGAGGTGCGCGGCAACAACGACCTGCTCAACCTGAGCCGGCCCGACGCCGTGCGCGACATCCATCTGAAGTATTTCCGCGCCGGCGCCGACATCGTCTGCACCAACACGTTTTCGTCGACGACCATCGCGCAGGCGGACTACGCGATGGAGGAAATCGCCGCCGAGCTCAATGAGGCGGGCGCCAGGCTCGCGCGCGAGGCCGCGCGGCTCGCCGAGAAGGAAGACGGCAAGCGCCGCTTCGTCGCCGGCGCGCTCGGCCCGACCAACCGCACCGCCTCGATCTCGCCGGACGTCAGCAATCCGGGCTTCCGCGCCGTCACCTTCGATCAGTTGCGCGAGGCCTACGGCATGCAGGCGCGCGGGCTGATCGACGGCGGGGCCGATCTGCTCTTGATCGAAACCATCTTCGATACGCTCAACGCCAAGGCGGCGATCTACGCCATCCAGGATATCTGCGAGGAACGCGGCCTCGACGTGCCGGTGATGATCTCCGGCACCATCACCGACCGCTCCGGCCGCCTGCTCTCCGGCCAGACGCCGGGCGCGTTCTGGAATTCGGTGCGCCACGCCGACCCGGTCACCGTGGGGCTGAACTGCGCGCTCGGCGCCGAGGAGATGCGCGCGCATGTGGACGAACTCGGCCGCATCGCCGACACCTACGTCTGCGCCTATCCCAACGCCGGCCTGCCCAACGAATTCGGCTATTACGACGAGAGCCCGGAATACATGGCCGAGCTGCTCGAGGAATTCGCCAGCGCCGGTCTGGTCAACGTGGTGGGTGGCTGCTGCGGCACCACGCCGGATCACATCAACGCCATTGCCAGGGCGGTGGCCGACAAGAAGCCGCGTGAGATTCCCGAGGTGCCGCGCCAGTTGCGGCTGTCGGGGCTGGAGTCGTTCGCGCTGACGCCGGAAATCCCCTTCGTCAACGTCGGCGAACGCACCAACGTCACCGGCTCGGCCAAGTTCCGCAAGCTGATCACGGCTGGCGACTACACCGCCGCGCTCGACGTCGCCCGCGCGCAGGTGGAGAACGGCGCACAGGTGATCGACGTCAACATGGACGAAGGCCTGCTCGACTCGGAAGAGGCGATCGTGACCTTCCTCAATCTCATCGCCGCCGAGCCCGACATCGCGCGCGTGCCGGTGATGGTCGATTCCTCCAAGTTCGAGGTGATCGAGGCGGGCCTCAAATGCCTGCAGGGCAAGCCGGTGGTGAACTCGATCTCGCTGAAGGAAGGCGAGGAAGCTTTCGTCGAACGCGCCAAGACCGTGCGCCGCTACGGCGCCGCGGTGGTGGTGATGGCGTTCGACGAGAAGGGCCAGGCCGACACCCAGGAACGCAAGACGCAGATCTGCCAGCGCGCCTACGACATCCTGGTCAACAAGGTCGGCTTCCCGCCGGAAGACATCATCTTCGACCCGAACATCTTCGCCGTCGCCACCGGCATGGAGGAACACGACAACTACGGCGTCGACTTCATCGAGGCGACGCGCTGGATCCGGGAAAACCTGCCGCATGCGCACATTTCCGGCGGCGTGTCGAACCTATCGTTCTCGTTCCGTGGCAACGAGCCCGTGCGCGAGGCCATGCACTCGGTGTTCCTCTATCACGCCATCAAGGCCGGCATGGATATGGGCATCGTCAACGCCGGGCAGATGGCGGTCTATGACGACCTCGATCCGGAACTGCGCGAGGCCTGCGAGGACGTGGTACTCAACCGCCGGCTCGATGCCGCCGAGCGGCTGCTCGATCTGGCCAAAAGATACCAGGGCAAGGGCCACGAGGCCAAGGCCGCCGATCTCTCGTGGCGCGAGGAGTCGGTGGAGAAGCGACTGGCGCATTCGCTGGTGCACGGCATCACCGAATTCGTCGAGCAGGACACGGAAGAAGCGCGCCAGAAGGCCGAGCGCCCGTTGCACGTCATCGAAGGCCCGCTGATGGACGGTATGAACATCGTCGGCGACCTGTTCGGTTCCGGCAAGATGTTCCTGCCGCAGGTGGTAAAGTCCGCCCGCGTGATGAAGCAGGCGGTCGCCTACCTGATGCCGTACATGGAAAAGGAAAAGGAAGAGCAGGGCATCACCACCAGTAATTCCAACGGCAAGATCGTTATGGCGACGGTGAAGGGCGACGTACATGACATCGGCAAGAACATCGTCGGCGTCGTGCTCCAGTGCAACAATTACGAGGTGGTCGACCTCGGCGTCATGGTGCCGGCGGCCAAGATCCTGGAAACCGCCAAGGCGGAGAAGGCCGACATCATCGGGTTGTCCGGCCTGATCACGCCCTCGCTCGACGAGATGTGCCATGTGGCCGCCGAGATGGAGCGCCAGGGCTTCGAGGTGCCGCTGATGATCGGCGGCGCCACCACCAGCCGTGTGCACACGGCGGTGAAGATCCATCCGAACTACAAGCGCGGCCAGGCGGTCTATGTCACCGACGCCAGCCGGGCCGTGGGCGTGGCGCAGGCGTTGCTGTCGGCGGAGGCCAAGGCCGGCTACGTCGCCAACCTGCGCGGCGAATACGCCAAGGTGGCCGCCGCGCACGCGCGTGCGCAGGAGAATAAAGCGCGGCTGCCGCTTGCTCAGGCGCGCGGCAATGCGCTCAAGCTCGACTGGTCGGGCGCCTATCGGCCGCCGAAGCCGACGTTCCTCGGCACCAAGGTACTGAACGATTATCCGGTCAAGGACCTGATCGACGTCATCGACTGGACGCCGTTCTTCCAGACCTGGGAGCTTGCCGGTCGCTATCCGGCCATCCTCAAGGACGAGAAGGTGGGCCCGGCCGCACGCGCGCTCTACGACGACGCCCGCGCCATGCTGGAGAAGATCGTCGCCGAGAACTGGTTCACTGCCAACGCGGTGGTCGGCTTCTGGCCGGCGCAGGCGCAAGGCGACGACATCCTGCTGTTCGCCGACGAGGCGCGCGACAAGCCGATCGCCACGTTGCATTCACTGCGCCAGCAACTCGCCAAGCGCGAGGGCCGCACCAACACCGCGCTCAGCGACTTCGTCGCGCCGCGCGAGAGTGGCGTGCCGGATTACATCGGCGCCTTCGCGGTCACCGCCGGCATCGGCGAGGACGTGATCGCCGAGCGATTCAAGAAGGCCAACGACGACTATTCAGCCATCATGGTCAAGGCGCTGGCCGACCGGCTGGCGGAAGCTCTTGCGGAGAAGCTGCACAGCCAAGTGCGCAAGGAATTCTGGGGCTATGCGCCCGACGAGGCCTTGAGCAACGACCAACTGATCCGCGAGGAATACCAGGGCATCCGCCCGGCGCCCGGCTATCCGGCGCAGCCCGACCATACCGAAAAGGGCACGGTGTTCCATCTGCTCAAGCCCGAGCGTATCGGCATGCAATTGACCGAGAGCTACGCCATGACCCCGGGCGCGGCGGTGAGCGGGCTCTATTTCAGCCACCCGCAAAGTGCTTATTTCGGCGTCGGCAAGGTCGAGCGCGACCAGGTCGCCGATTACGCCCGGCGCAAGGGCTGGACGCTGGAGGAGACCGAGCGGTGGCTGGCGCCGGTCCTCAATTACGACCCGCGCCGCGCGCCGAGTATCGTCGCGGCGTAATCAAGAGAGGGCCTTATCGCGCGATGTCTGGGGCGCGCTTTAACCGGGCATAGTGCGCATAGGTGCGGTAAGGCCGCTCGAAGGTGAGCGTTGCGCCGGTTTCGGCCGCGCGGCGCGTAAGCCAGTCCTCGAGCGCATCGCGCGGGGTGACGTGGAATATTTTGAGCCAGCGCCGCAGCAGCAGAAGGAACAGCAGCGGCAGCCGCGCCTGCGTGCCGAAATCGACGATGTGCAGTTCACCGCCCGGCGCCAGCAGCGCGATGGCGCTGTCGACGACCGCTTGCCAGCCGGGGATCATCGACAGGCTGTAGGAAATGAACACCCGCTCGAAGCGCGCGCGGCCGAACAGGCGCGCGGGATCGAACGCGGCGGCGTCGGCATGCGCCACCCGCACGCGCGCCGCGATGCCGGCGCGGCCGATCTGCTCCATGGCGGAGGTGAGCATTTCGGTCGAGACGTCGATGCCGAAGAAATGCGTGCCGGGATAGCGGCGGGCGGCCAGCACCAGGTTGCGGCCCGTGCCACAGCCGATCTCCAGCACGCCGTCGCCGGGCTTGGCATCCAGCCGGTCGATCAGCCGGTCGCGGCCGAGCAGGTAATACTTGCGGGTGAAATCGTAGATATGGCGCTGGCGCCGGTAGATGCGGTTCATCAGCGCCGTCGAGGCGGTGATCATGGCGGTCATGGCGGTCATGGCGTCAGCCCTCGAAGACGTAGAGGTGGAAGCCGCCATAGATGGCGGACCGGTCGCGCGCGGTGTAGTCGCGCGAGGCATCGGCCTCGTAGCGCCAGCGCGCGAGCAGGGCGTCGTCGAGCCGCCCGGGCAGCAGGCTCGGCACCGCGGCGGTGCGGAAGATGACGCGCGCGCCGGGCTTGGCGGTGCGGGTGATCTCGCGCCACAGCGCGTTCAATTGCGTGTCGGTCATCCAGTCCTGCGCGTCGAGCAGCACGTAGCGGTCGAGCGTCGCGTCGGGACGGCCTTGCAGGTATTCGGTGAAGGAGCGGTTGAGCACCTCGACGCGGTCCGCGCGCGCGCGGATGTCGTCGAAATGATCGGACCTGAGATACGGCGGCAGCGGCCCGGTGCCGCCGTCGGCATAGCCGCGCCCGAAGGCCTGCCAGGCGAAGTAATTGTCTTGCAGGCTGAAGCCGCAGGTCAGCCGCTCGACCCGCTCGCGCAGCACCAAAGCCATGTTGCCGCCGCCGGCGGTCGCCAGCGACTCGTATTGCGCCGGCGGGATGCCGAGGCCGTAGAGCGACATGCGCCGCGCGGTCACCCAGCGCAGCAGCTTCTTGTCGAACAGCGGCGCCAGCACGGTGTCGAAATAGCTGCGCTGCTCGTCGATGGTGCGGGCGCGCAGGAACTGCCCCAGGTTCACGCCGTAGAGCCGGGCGAAGGCGTGGCCGATGCCGATGAAGCGGCCGAGCAGGCCGTAGCGATAGAGGTTGCGCGAGAACATGGTGATGCGCCGCGCGCCCCAGCGGAACGCGTCGCGCTTTTCCCAGTAGCGCCGCGTCTCGGCGTCGAGATGCGGCGCCAGGAAGCGCCAATAGGCGTCGACGTTGGCCTTCTCGTCGGCGTCGCCGAAAAAGCGGTAGAAGGCATCGCGTGTCGGCAGGTGGTTCGCCGCCGCCAGTTTCAGGCGGTTGAGCGCCACGTGCGCCTTGTTGAGGTCGATCGGCGGTGATCTGCTTCGGATCGGCGATCAGGTAGGACAGGATGTTGCAGCCGCCCGAGGCGATGGCCACCACGTGGCTGTCGGGCGCGATCGCCAGCGCCTCCATGTCGATTTCCGGGTCTTCCCAGATCTGCGGGTAGACCAGCCCCTTGAACATCCAGGCGAACAGGAATTCGAGCGCGCCCTGTCGCGACAGGATGCCGGTGCGACGGACGGCCTGGTTCAGGCGATCATTGGGCGTGGGGATCAAGCGACCCTCGAATCGTTTAGTAAATCATCCGCCCGGCGTTCTAGCGACCGTTGGATGATGGTTTGATGACGGCGGCTGAATCCCGGCGGCCCGTGTCAGGTCGGGCGAGAGGCGGCAATAGCGGCTTTCGGAAGGTGCCGGCCCGTCAATCGCGGGCGGCGGGCAGGGGCGGCTCCACCATTGACGGCGCCACGGGCACGAACCGTTCCCAGCCCTCGGTCGTGCGCATGAGGCCGAGCCGGACGAGCTGTCCGCTGCCCTCGTAGCGCGCCGACTTGGCGGCCATGAGATTGACGGCCCCCTCCTTGCGCATGAGATCGCGATAGGCGCGGTACTCGCGCGCGCCGCCGTAATGCTCGCCGCGCGCCACTTCGGCTTCCACGCGGTCGTGGAAATCGCTCAGGAACTTGAAATGAAGTAGCGCGCCGCGGCAGTGGCGCAGGGTCTCTGGTGATGTGAGCGCGGTCCGCGTCGCGCCGACACCATAGGCGATTCGGCGCGTGAGCGGCTTCATCCGCTCACCAGCTTCACTTCGGTTCCCCGCGGGTCGGCGAATTCCAGGCCGCCGCGCCTACTGCACCGGCTTTCCGAGCGCATGCCGCGCGGCGCGGTAGCCGAACGTAAGGGCGGGTCCCAGTGTCGTGCCCGGCCCCGGATAGGTGCCCTCCATCACCGACGCCATGTCGTTGCCGCAGGCGTAGAGGCCGGCAATGGGCGCGCCGGCGTCGTTCAGCACTTCGCCGTCGCGGTTGGTGACGAGGCCGGTGGAGGTGCCGATCTCCGCCGGCCACACCGCCAGGGCGACGCACGGGCCGTCGCGGATCTCGCCCAGGCACGGATTGGGTTTCACCGCGGCGTCGCCATTGAAGCGGTTGAGCTCGCTGTCGCCCTTGCCGAAGTCCGGATCGTGGCCGCTGCGGGCGAAGCCGTTGAAGCGCTCGACCGTCGCTTCCAACGCGGCCGGATCGATGCCGAGCTTGGTGGCGAGCGCGGCGAGGCTCGGCGCGGTGGTGACGTAGCCGGCGCGCTCGAAGCGCGCGAGGTCGGTGGTGCCGGGATGGATGTTGCCCAGCCCATAGCGCGCGACGAAGCCGGCTTCGCAGATGAGATAAGCCGGGATGGTCGGCGCCTCGCGATGCGCGCGCAACATGGCCTGGACGAAGTCGTGATAGGAATCGGCCTCGTTGACGAAGCGTCTTCCCGCGCCGTTGACGGCGATCAGCCCCGGCTTGGCGCGGTCGAGCGACAGATGCGGGAACATGCCTTGGCTGCCGTCGGCGCGGCGGGTGAGCGACACCGGGCTCCAGAACGCGCCCGGCCCCTGCCGTTCCGGCGCGATCGCGCCGCCGTGCGTGAGCCCGAGCGTGATGCCGTCGCCGGCGTTGCTGGCGCAGGCGAGCGAATGAGCCGGCGTCGGCTGCGGCATGAAGCGCTGGCGCATCGCCGCGTTGTGGCCATAGCCGCCGGTCGCGATCACCACGCCGCGGCGCGCGCGGATGCGCAGGCGTGCGTCCGCCGCTGTCGATCACCGCGCCGGCGATGCGGCCGTTCTCGAAGACGAGTTCGCGCGCGCTTGCTTCGAACAGCACCGGCACGTCGCGCTGCACCAGGCTGTAGTAGAGGCGTGTGACCAGCGCGTTGCCCATGGTCACCCGCGTGCCGCGCGGAAAGCGCAGCCGGTCGGCGTAGTAGCGCGCGGCCAGACCCGCGGCGTGTAGGAAATTGCCCAAGGAGCGATAACGTCCGAGCAGGCGCGGGATGTCGGTCTTGTCGACCATCATGCCGCCGAACAGCATGAACTCGGGGATCGGCGGGCGCACGCGGGCGAACGCGGCGCCGAGCTTGCGGCCGTCGAACACCGCCGGCGCCAGCGCGCGGCCGGAGACCGCCGCGCCTTCCATGTCGCGATAGTCGGGGTGCTTGCCGCTCGGCGTGAACTTCACCTCGGAGTGCGCGGCGAGGTAGTCGATCGCCGCACCGCCGGTGGCGATATACGCTTCGCGCAGGCCGTGCGCGTCGGGCGTGCCGGTGAGCGCGTCGAGATAGGCGCGTGCGCGTTCGACGCTGTCGTCGTAGCCGGCTTCGCGGCTCTGCCGGTTGCCGGGAATCCACACCGTGCCGGCCGACGTGGCCGCCGTGCCGCCGACCTGCGCGCTCTTTTCGACGATCAGCGCGTCGCCGCCTTCGATCGCCGCCACCAGCGCCGCGGTCATGCCGGCGGCGCCGGCGCCCAACACCAGTAGATCGACCGTCCTGTCCCACGCGCCGTCGGCGTTTTCGCTCATGCCGTTCCCCCAAAAGCGAACCTCTTAGCCGATCGGGCTACGCGGCGCCAATCGGTGCGCAACGGGCGCGGGCGAGGGCGCGCGCAATGGAAGCGCACGGAGAAATTGCGCGGCGCCGTCGCGCGGGAACATCGCGCTGACAGGCCGCGCAAGGAGCGAATGGATCGCGCAGGGAGATTACGGGCCGCCTGGAGTCGATACACCTGAGAATCGAAACACCGGAGAGCTGTGCGCTCTCCGGTGTCGTAACTGTTGGCCTGCCGGCTTAGTTGATCTCGTTGTCTTTCGAACGCCCGAGCTTAGAATGCCCCCAGCAAAATCGCGCCGACGAATGCGAACACCGCGCACACGACGACGACATTGAGCTTCAAGGTCAGGTCCAAGGCAAGTGGCTCCCTCGTTGACATGGAGAAAGACTAGCACACAACGTCGGGGCCTCGAAGCCGGTTGCAAGCCCGGCAAGCGAAATTTGCCGAAAACGTCATGCGCGGGCGGAATGGCGACGGCAACAGATTGATCGCACAACGCAAAAATCTTCGTCCGCGTTGGAAAGCCGGTGTACGGCGCGTCCGGCGGTAAAAGAGGGCGCCGCTTTGGGTGGCAATTGCCGGCGAACTCGACACGATTTCGCTCTGCACAAAATTCAGCCGCTGCAAAATTGCATTGCCGGTTAATGGCTGTCCGTATTCGTACCGACGGCGTTGCCGCCGGTTTGAAACATTCCTTTCTTCGTATTTGAGAACGATTGCGAGTTGAGGACGGCGCGGAACAGGCCCCGCCATGGTTGCCTCCGTCAACCATTCGTTATCCCTAACGAACTCGCGACGACCACCGTTGAAACCTCGTTAAAGAAACAGCCCGCATTTTCACGAGCATGAATGCGGTTGCGCGTTTCTCGTTGGTGGGAGCGGTGGCGCTGGTGATGCTCGCCGGCTGCGGCCGTGGATTCTTCCAGGGCAGCCGCGCGCCCTGGCGCCACGAGGCCGAGGTCAAATGCCTGAGCTCGGGCGCGGTCAAGATCGGCGCCGGCGATGTGCAGCTCAAGCCGATCGAGGGGCCGGGTGTCTGCGGCATGGACTTCCCGCTCAAGGTCTCCATGCTGGGCGAGCCGCAGACATTGAGCTTCGCCGACGACATGCGCCCGCCCGCCCGCGTGCCGCGGAACGCGAGCACGCCACGCTGGCCGGTGCGCGACGAATACTTCTCGTCCCGTTCGGTGCAGACGGCACCGCTGGCGCGGGTCGCGCCGCACCGGCAGCTGCGCTGGGTAAGCGGGCCGCGGGCGGTCAACGCGCCGCAGGGCGCGTTCACGGGCGAGCCGGCGGACGGCGCGCCGATGTCGATAGCGCCGCGGGAGTCGCACAGCGCCTCCGCCCCGCCGCCGCGCGCCGCCTCGCGTCCTTGGGTTTCGCCGGATGCGGCGCGCGCCAGCGCGCAGCCCAACGACATTCCGGCCGACGCCATCCTGCCCGGCGGCCGCCCTGCGGCGCAGCGCGCGCAAAGCGCCTATAACGCGCCCGACTATGAGCAGCCGGCGCAACGCCTTCCGCCGGCGCTCGGTCCGGCGCGTGGGCCCTATACGCCCGTGAACATGCCGCAAGCCGAGCTGAAGCCGGCGGCCAAGCTCGCCTGCCCGATCGTCTCCGCGCTCGACCGCTGGGTGGGCGATGGCGTGCAGCCGGCGGCGATGCACTGGTTCCATTCGCCGGTGGTCGAGATTCACCAGATCGGCAGCTATTCCTGCCGCGACATGGTGGGCGCGCGCACCCGGCACATTTCCGAGCACGCCTTCGGCAACGCCCTCGACATTTCCGGCTTCACGCTCGCGGACGGGCGCAAGATCACCGTGAAGAATGGCTGGCACGGCTCGCCGGAAGAGCAGGGGTTCCTGCACGACGTGCAGCTCTACGCCTGCGAGACCTTCACCACCGTGCTGGCGCCCGGCTACAATCCGGAGCACTACAACCACATCCACGTCGACCTGATGAAGCGGCGGCCCGGTTACCGCCCGTGCCGGCCGAAGGCGATCCGCGGCGAGATCGTGGCCGCGCGCGTGCGCGCCCGCTACGCCAGCCGCGGGCGCGGCCACACGTATACCGGCTCGATCGGCAAGCACGACAAGAGCGTGCCCGATGCCGTGGCTGGCGCCGACGGCGTCTCCGACGGCGACAGCGGCGACGCGGACGCCACGGCGGAACCCGGCGGGCCCAAGCTCTCGGGCACGGTGCCGCAATGGCTGCGCGTGCCGGCGCGCGGCGCGTTCGGCGGCAAGAGCAGCGCGTCGCAGATCTACTAGCGCTGACGAAGGAGGTTTGCGCGCCGGCGGCCACGCCGCCGACCGCCGCGTCCATCTTGGCTTCAGCGCGCCGACGGCAGCCGCCATTTCAGGCCGGGGAAGCGCGCGTAGTCACGGTCGAAGGTGATCCACTCGCAATCCCATTCGATCGCCAGCGCGGCATACCAGGCGTCGGTCACGCGGGGCCCTCGCGTTTCAGTGTCGAGACAGAGCCGCTTGAAAATGTCCCAATGGCGCTCGCCCGGCTCGACATGTTGGCAGTGCGGCAGGCCGAGCAGATAGTCGGCAAATCGACATGCGTCATTGAGGCTGCTTGGATTGGGATAGATGCGTGGATTTGTCGTTATTCCGATGACGGCAGCCAGCGTCAGAGGCGATATGCCGAACCGAGTGTCAGCAGCGACGACACCAGTCAGCCAAGGATTGCAGATGGCATGGTTCGGCGCGTCCGGGCGAAAGGCATAAATCAGGACGTTGACGTCCGGCAGGATCATTTGAAACCGCTGTTCAGCCGCTCGCTATACTCGCGATCTTCTAATTCTTGCAGCGCTGCCGAATCGGAAATGTCGATTCCTGGGTGAGGGCCACCGGTCGCCGAACTCACCGGCACGGGCCCACGCGGCTTTTTGGATTTCTGCCGATCTTCAGACATCAACAGCCGCAACCCATCCTCGATCAGCGAGGTCAGCGTACGGCCTTCCGCGGCGGCCTTGCGTTTGGCGCGCCGCAGCAGCTCTGTCGGCAAGCGGACGGTGGTGCGCTCGTTCATATGTCAAGACATATTGCGTGATATGTCAGTATGTCAAGCGGCCGCGTGCCTCAGAACATCGCCTCCAGCAGCATGGCCGCGAACAGGATCAGGGCGGCATCGCGGTTGGACTTGAACAGCGCCAGGCAATGGGCGGGGTCGTTGATGTCGAGGCGCATCACCTGCCAGGTCAGGTGCGCGGCAAACCCGATCAGCCCGAGCATGAAGACGAGATGGCCGTTCGCCAGCAGGCCGGCGGTGGCGATCAGCACCACGGCGACGGTATAGAAAGCCGCCAGCATGGCCCGCGTGCGATCGCCGAACAGCAGCGCGGTCGACTTGATGCCGATCAGGAGATCGTCCTCGCGGTCCTGGTGCGCGTAGATGGTGTCGTAGCCGATCACCCACGCGATCGATCCCGCGTAGAGCAGAAGCGGCGGCCAGTCGAGCCGGCCGAAGGCCGCCGGCCAGCCCATCAGCGCGCCCCACGAGAAGGCGAGGCCGAGCACGATCTGCGGCCAATAGGTGATGCGCTTCATGAACGGGTAGATCACGATCACCGACAGCGACGCGAAACCCACGTACACGGTGAAGCGGTTGAACTGCAGCAGCACCGCGAGCCCGACCAGCGCCTGGGCCAGCATGAAGAGTGTGGCCTGCGCCACGCTCACCTGGCGCGACGGGATAGGTCGCGAACGCGTGCGTTCGACGCGGGCGTCGAGATCGCGGTCGACGAGGTCGTTCCAGGTGCAGCCGGCGCCCCGCATGGCGAAGGCGCCGACGAAGAACAGGACGATGTGCCAGACGCTGGGGACGGCGCCCGCCTTCATGCCGGCGAGGCCCACCGACCACCAGCACGGCATGAGCAGCAGCCACGACCCGATCGGACGGTCGAGGCGGGCGAGCCGCAGATAGGGCCGGGTCCATGTCGGCGCCAGGCCGTCGACCCAGTTACCGGTCGCATCGGCGACGCGTCCGGCGCTGTCGGTCATGGCCTGCCGAGCGCGGAACCGGTCAGCGTGTCGAAGGTGCCGCCGGGCTTGACGTTATCGGCGTCCGGCGCGGTGGCGCCGAGGGCCTGGCTGAGGGTCGGTCCGTGGGGGCGATCGCGCTGCTCGGCGGCGACGCGGCAGATGCGGGCGCGGGTCGTGATCGTGCGTTCATGCGCCTTCTTCATCTGCGCGACGATGTTGGGCGGAATGCCGCACCAGGTCTGGTTCTCGGTGGCGTATTTGACCAACTTGGCCTCGGCCGACATGAAACTGCTGAACAGGCCGCAGGCTTCCTGCGCCGTGGGCTTCGGCTTGCGCTTGCCGGCCACGTCGATGCGCTTGGCCCTAACCGCGGCGGTCTTGCGCAGCTCGACGAATTTCTTGATGCATGGCGGCATCTGCTGCTGGCTCGCCCCCGGCGACATCTGCGCCCACGCCGGCCCGGCGAGACACGCCAAACCCAGCGCGGCGATGAACCCGGCCCGGCGCATGCTCATGGTTGAACCCCTCCTGATCCCGGCTGCGGCATGATAGCGATGAATAAAGCCTATTGCGCGCTTATAACAACCCCGCGAATACGTCGGGAAGGCGGCAAGCTGCGCGAAATCGCCGCCCCAGCGCGGCGGAGCGGGTCCGGATGAGCCGCGCCCCCGGTCCCGACGAGCCCGAACGAGCCGATTACGCCATGCCGCGCTACGATTTCCGCACCCCCCGCCTCTTTATCGAGCCGCCACTGGCCGAAGGCGGCGAGATCGCCCTCGATCGCGACCGGACGAACTACCTGGTTAACGTGCTGCGGCTGAAGCGCGGCGATGGCCTGCTGCTGTTCAACGGCCGCGACGGCGAATGGCAGGCGGTGCTGGCGGGCGAGGGCCGGAAGTCGGCCGCCGTCACGGTCGGCACGCGCGCCCGGCCGCAGCCGCCGGCGGGCGATCTCGACTTCCTGTTCGCGCCGCTCAAGCATGCGCGGCTCGACTACCTGGTGCAGAAGGCGGTGGAGATGGGCGTCTCGCGGCTGCGGCCGGTCATCACCCGGCACACGCAGGTCGCGCGCGTCAATCTCGATCGCATGCGGGCGAATGTCATCGAAGCCGCGCAGCAATGCGGCGTGCTGGCGGTGCCGGACGTCGCCGCGCCGGAGGGCTTCGAGGCCGCGGTGGCTGATGAAGGCCGCCTGCTGGTGTTCTGCGACGAGGATGCGGCGGTGAAGGATCCGGTGGCCGCGCTTGCCGCCGCGCCGCGCGGGGGCCCGATGGCGGTGCTGATCGGCCCGGAAGGCGGGTTTTCCGAGGAGGAGCGGGCGCGGCTCGGCAGGCGGGCGAACGTCGTGCGGCTGTCGCTCGGCCCCCGTATCTTGCGCGCCGATACGGCAGCGGTGGCGGCGCTGGCACTGCTGCAGGCGGCGCTGGGCGATTGGCGCGGCGGCTGACGCCGCGGAATCCTGTGGTCAATTGGTCACCCCCGCCGGGGTTCCTATGGTAGAGTGCCGCCCGGTCAGCAGTGGGAGTTCCCTCATGTCGCGCGCGTCCCGGTTCTTTCGCCCCATCGCCCTTCGCACGCCCATTCTCGCGCTGCTGCTCGGCCTTGGAACGCTGGCTGCGATGGCGGCGCCGGCCAGCGCCGCTGGCTGGCTGGAGCGGAATTTCTGGTTGAGCGGGCCGAACTACGACAACCAGGTGCCACCCTGCCAGGCGGGGCTCGACGAGATCGCGTCCGGCTTCGCCGACAAGGAAGGCCAATTCTGGAACTCGTCCCTGCGCATCGTCGACTTCCGGGGGGTGCGCCAGATCGCCCACAACGCCTGGGTGCGCGGCACCATTCCGCGCCGCTACTGCCGGGCGGTGGCCTATGTCAGCGCCGGCGAAGGCGCGCCGGTGCGCCGGCACACGGTGTACTACTGGATCGGCGAGGACACCGGCTTCATCGGCGCCTCCTGGGGCGTGCGCTGGTGCGTGGTCGGTCTCGACCGCAACTGGGCCTACAATCCTGCCTGCAAGATGGCGCGGCCCTGAGCGGCGCGCCGAGCCGGAACGAGACGGAAGGGCCCGCCATCGCGGCGTGAACGGGCCGTGCCCGTTGCATCTTCATTTTGTTCTTGAAATGTTCTGGACGGCATTGTAGCCTTTCTCGAACTGTTGAGATGGATCAATTTCCGGTTTGTTCCGGTCCCGCGTCGAGGGGGCGTCCATGTCCGGCATTCGTTTGCGCCATTCGCGTTTCCACCATGCGCTGCAAGGTGCCGCCCGCGTGGCGGCCGTCGTGGTCCTCGCCATCGGCTTTATCGGCGTCGGTCCGGCCGCGGTGCCGGCCGTATTCGCCCAAGGGGCCGCGCACGGGACGGAAACCGGCAGCCCGGGCCGCTTCGATTTTTACGTGCTGGCGCTGTCGTGGTCGCCGTCGTTCTGCGCCAGGCAGGCGCCGGCGCGGCGGGCCCGGGAGCCGCAATGCAATGGGCGGCCGTATGCCTTCGTGGTGCACGGGCTGTGGCCGCAGTTCGAGCACGGTTACCCGTCCTTTTGCCAGGTGCCGGCGCCGCGCCTCGACCGCGCGCTGGTCGACCGGGCGCTGGCGCTGGCGCTGATGCCGAGCCGCTCGCTGGTCTATCACGAGTGGAATCGGCACGGCACCTGCAGCGGGCTCTCGCCGCAGGCTTATTTCGCCGCGATCCGCCGGGCGCGCGCGGCGGTGACCGTTCCGCCGGCCTATCGCGATCTCGAACGGCCGCTCACGGTGGTGCCGGCGGCGGTCGCCGCGGCATTCGTCAAGGCCAATCCAGGCCTCAGCCGCGACGACATGGCCGTTTCCTGCGACCGCAAGCGGCTGACCGAGGTGCGGCTGTGCCTCTCGCGCGATTTCAAATTCCGCGCGTGCCCGCAGATCGTGCACCGGGCCTGCCGGCGCGACAGCGTGTCGATGCCGGCGGTGCGTGGTCGGCGCGGAAGCTGACGCGGCCTTTGCCGCTTGCGCGCCCGCGGATCGTTGCCGCACCAGTCGTCCGTTCGCGGCATTCAACGAGGCCGGCGAGCGAAAAGCGTCGAGCCCGTGCGCTGCCGTCATACGGCGACGCCGCCATTCGCTACCGGGCGATGAATCGCCGGCGCGAACAAAGGTCCGCACTGTCACCTTTGAATCCGCGGTCCCGTTAAGCGAGCGATAACGACGGCGGCAGGCGCTGCGGGGATAACGCGCCTGAGTCGAAGATCGACACAAGATTCGCCTAAGTGAACGCCGCAATGTTGCGCCCGCAAAGAGGCGCCGGGGGAGGGCGCGTCGATGGACCGGTGCAAGGATTATCTCCGCTTTGTCGTTTGGTTCGCCGGGATCGGTTACGGCCTGCTGTGGCCGTTCTGCGCGGTCGACGACACCGGCCGCGCGTTCGGCGCTTCGATCATCTGCGGCCGCCATGGCCATGGCGTCTTGGCGGTGCTGTGCGCGGTGCCGCATCCGGTGCCGCTGCCATTCGGCTTGCATCTCATGGGTTTGGCCGCCGCAAGCGCGGTCGGCGCGCGCCTGTGCTGGCGTCTGTTGCGCCGCGCGCTCGCGCGCCTCGCGGTCAGGCCTGTCGACGCCGCGCGCGCCATCCGTCCCGCCCCGTTGCCGGTCCGCCTGCCGCCGCCGCCCATCCGCCGTCTGCGCACGGTGAAGCCGCGCCAGCATTTCGGCTTGCGTGGGACACTCCACTAGATGGTATGGCATGGGCATCGCGCCGCAAGCCCGCGCTGGAGAGGTTCGCGTTGAACTACCGTCACGCCTTTCATGCCGGCAATTTCGCCGACGTCCACAAGCACGCGGTGCTCACGCGCATCCTGCGATACCTGTGCGAGAAGCCGGCCGCGTTCCGCGTCATCGACACCCATGCCGGCGCCGGGCTCTACGACCTCGACGGTCCGGAAGCGCAGCGCAGCGGCGAATGGCGCGACGGCATCGCCCGGCTGATGGCGGCGTCGCCGACCGCGCCGGCGGCGGCGCTGCTTGAGCCTTATCGCGAGGTGATCGGCGCGCTCAACGAGCGCGGCCAGATCAAGACCTATCCCGGCTCGCCGGCGCTCGCACGCGCGCTGCTGCGTCCGCAGGACCGGCTGATCGTCTGCGAGTTCGAACCGCAGGCCGCCGCCGCGCTGTCGCGCCACCTTGCCGGCGACGCGCGCATCAAAACCGTGGCCATCGACGGCTGGACCGCGCTCTCGGCTTATCTGCCGCCGAAGGAGCGGCGCGGACTGGTGCTGATCGACCCGCCCTTCGAGGATGCGCGCGAATTCACGCGGCTGGCGGACGCGCTCGCCCAGGCGCACCGCAAATGGGCAACCGGCATCTACATGGCTTGGTACCCCATCAAGGGCCGCACCGAGCCCGATGCGCTGGCCAAGCGGTTGCGCCGCTCCGGCATCGCGAAAGTCTTGCGCAGCGAACTCGTCGTCGCACCCTTGAGCGATCCGTCCCGCCTCAACGGCTCCGGGCTGATCGTGATCAACCCGCCCTGGATGCTCGAACAGGAACTCGCCGTGCTGATGCCGGCGCTGCTGCGCATGTTGCGCCGCGAAGAGGGCGGCGGCTTCAAGGGCAGTTTCCGACTTGACTGGATCGCGGGCGAGCGCGCGGCGGCTGGCCGCTGACGACCACAACCCCTTTCCACAGGCAGCGAACTGGTGTCTAGTTCCTGGACTGGCAGTGACGTTCCGCCTCCGCATTGTGGGGGGCCGGCGGAGTGACTGAGGCCAAGAGGGGCCGATGCTTTCCCCGACCTGCGAATGTCCAGCCGAGCCGTTGTGCGTGGGGCCGGCGGCGGAGCAGTGCGGGGAAGAGGAGTTTTCCCGATGGCGCAGACTGGGACTGTGAAGTTTTTCAACACCGAAAGGGGCTACGGCTTCATCAAGCCGGACGACGGCGGACGCGATGTCTTCGTTCACATCACCGCCGTCGAACAGGCGGGGCTGAAAGGGCTGAACGAGGCACAGCGCATCAGCTTCGACGTCGAGCCGGACAAGAAGGGCAAGGGCCCCAAGGCGGTCAATCTGGTGATTACCGACTAGTGGTCCAATTCCGGCATTTGCCTTCCGTCGCCGCAAGCGGGTATCAAGCGTCAAATTCGTTCCACTGACGCCGCGGCGCGCGGACGGCCGCGCCAAGAAAAGCAATCTTCAACGGACCACGGGGCGCTCGTCTTCCCCGGTCTCAACCGGGAGCGGATCGAACCGTGCCATGATGATATTGCGTTCTTCTCCTGCCTCGCCGTTCGTGCGCAAGGCGCGTATCGGTGCGCGCGTGCTCGGCCTTGCCGACAAGATCGACGAGCGCGAGGTCGATCTCAACGACCCCGCCGACAGCATCCGGGTGCAGAACCCGCTCGGCAAGATCCCGGCGCTGATCATGGAGGACGGCACCACCTGGTACGATTCCCGGGTGATCCTGAGCGTGCTCGATCACGTCGCCGGCGGTGGCCGCATCGTACCGCGTGACCCGATGGCGCGCTTCGCGGCCGAGCGCCTGCAGGCGCTGTGCGACGGCGCCATGGATGCGAGCGTCCTCATCATCTACGAAAGCCGGTACCGGCCGCCGGAGATGCGCGTCGAAGCGTGGGTCGAGCGCCAAGCCGACAAGGTCGCGCGCGCGCTCGGCGCGCTGGAAGCTTCGCCCCCTGCGATCACCGATCCGCCCGACGTCGGCCAGATCGCGCTGGCCTGCCTGCTCGGCTACCGCGACCTGCGCTTCAGTCCCGACTGGCGCAAGGACCATCCGAAGCTGGCGGCGTGGCTCGCGCGCTTCGCGGCCGCGGTGCCGGCTTTCGGCGAGACGAAGGCCGAGGGCTGACTTTCATTCCGGCTTCGCGTCCGTGGTGCGCGCCCCGCAATGACAAACGAAAAACCCCGGCGCGGGTGCGCCGGGGTTTCGCGTCATCATGCGCGTCGCGCGTCAGAACTTGTAGTTGATGCCGCCGCGCACCATGTCGGTCGAGAAACTGGCGTCGGAGCCCGCCACCGAACCGCCGCGCCCGAGATCGGCGTGCAGGTATTCGATCTTCGCCGTCCACGGTCCGGAGATGTGGTACTCGACGCCGCCGCCCGCGGCCCAGCCGGCCTTGGTCTCGTTGGCGCTGCCGACGCCCGCGATGCTGGTGCTGATGTTGCCGACGGCGAGGCCGCCGGTGACGTAGGGCATGAAGCGGCCGAACGAATAGCCGAGCCGCCCGCGCACCGTGCCGAGCCAGTCGTTGTTCACGCTGCAGGTGGTGCCGCCGCAGGCGGCGCTGCCGCCCATGCCGCTCCAGTCGATGTCGCCTTCGAGGCCGAACACGGCCCTGCCCATCTGCCAGTTATAACCGGCCGTGCCGCCGACCACGCCGCCATCGGCGTTGATCGAGCCGGTGGAAAAGGGCGCGGAGAAGTCCGAGTTGCCCCAGCCGTAGCCGCCGTTGATACCGACGTAGGGGCCGACCCAACTCCACGCCGGCGGCACATAGACCGGTGCCTTGGCCGGCATGCGCCGCGGCAGATCCGCCGCCGATGCCGCCGCCACGCCGAGCGCCAGGACGCCAACGCTTGCCAGCAGAATTTTTTTCATCACGCACCTCGCTTCATTGTCTTTTGCACTCGCGCCGCGGGGGCGCGGCGCTTGCGGACGGACGCGAGCGCGCCGTCCCCCGATTGAACCGCTCAACGCGCCAATCCCGCTTCCGGTTCCTTTTATTCAGCCGGTCGCTTGACGATGCGTTGTCCGTGCAACACGCATCGCACGGGTGCGGTAATTAGGGTGGCAATTGCGATTGTCTTGCGGCGGAAAGGCGGCACGATTGGAAACGCCGTCAGGTGTTGCCTTCGTGCACGCATGCGCGGCGCGCCCATGAAATTCAACGTCAATAACGCAGAGCAAAAGATGCGGCGTCGGCGCGACGCGTGCCGGTTGGGAACATGGTTCCGGTCATTCATCACGGCGCCGCGCCGTGACCACAAAAAAGCCGTCGACTCTTAAACGTGGCACGTCGCCATTCAAGGGGCCGCCAGGCAAACGGCGACGATTGTCGGCGTCGGCAAAGAAAAACCCCGGGCCGAAGCCCGGGGCTTTTCACGCCACGTGTCGAAGCTTACTCAGAAGTGATAGTTGAGGCCGACCCGGAGCAGGCTGGCCGAGAGGCCGTTGTCGGTGCCGGTGGAGGCGAAGCTGCGGTTGCCGAGGTCGATGTAGAGATATTCGACCTTGGCCGACCAGTTGGGGGCGAAGCCGTATTCCGCGCCGACGCCGAGGGTCCAGCCGATCTCGGTCTTGGTCTCGTCGATATTGGTCGCGGTCGCGGTGCCGACGAGGTCGCCGAAGGCGATGCCGCCGGTCGCGTATGCCAGCACGTTGCCGAACGCATAGCCGAGGCGTCCACGCGCGGTGCCGAACCACGGATTGGCGAACTTGTACGCGGCGAAGGTGTCGTCGGCGCCGGAAAGGTTGATGCCGCCCTCGAGGCCATAGACGAACTGGCCTTGCTGCCAGTTGTAACCGCCCTGGGCGCCACCGGCGATGCCGCTGGGCGCGGGCGAGGCATTGGACACCGAACCCCACTCGTAGCCGACATTCATGCCGGCGTAGAAGCCTTGCCAGTTGTAGATGCGCGACATGCTCTGGCTCGGCGTTGAATAATAAGGCTGCGGACCGAGATCGGCGGCCGAGGCCACGCCGCCGGCAGCGGCAGCGATGGCGACACTCGCAGCCAGCAAGAACCTCTTCATCTTATCCTCCACTTTGCTGCCGCGCCGGGCCTTGTCGAAAGCCTGATCGGCGCGGTTCTTACTGCGCTTTCGTTCCGCGCCAAGCGGCGTTCCGGTGCCGGAAAACCGGGCCCGGAGCGGGCCTGGCGGCGGGCGAAAGCGCGCCAAATTCGTGGAAGATTTATCGGGCTTTTTAAGTTAAACGGTTATAAATCGATAAGGAGTTCCTAGTTGTTATCCCTAAAGAACCGTTAGTGTCCGGTAGCCGATTGCAGCAACGATGACGATCAATTCAACTTTCATTCACCATGATCGCGCGGCGCTGATCACCGGCGGCGCCCGACGCATCGGCGCGACCATTGCGCGTGCGCTCGCGCGCGAAGGTTATGCGCTGGTGCTGCACGCCAACCGCTCGCGCGCGGAGGCGGAAAAGCTCGCCGCCGAGATCGAAGCTGGCGGCGGCCGCGCGCGCGTGGTGCTCGCCGATCTCGCCGAGCCGGCGGCGGTGGACGGGCTGATCGCGGCAGCGGCCGCCTTCGCGCCGCTGACGTTGCTCGTCAACAGCGCGGCTGAGTTCGAGTTCGACGACATCGCGACGCTCGAGCGCGCGGGCTTCGAGCGCGCCATGGCGGTGAACCTGGCGGCGCCCTTGTTCCTGGCGAAAGGGTTCGCGGCGCAGGCGCCGGCCGGCGCGGGAATCGTCAACGTGCTCGACCAGCGCGTGCTCAAGCCGACGCCGCTCTTTTTCTCGTATTCGCTGGCCAAGAGCGCGCTCCACACCGCGACCACGACGCTGGCGCAGGCGCTGGCCCCGCGGGTGCGGGTCAACGCGGTGGCGCCGGGCCCGACGCTGCCGAGCCCGCGCCAGTCGGAGGCCGAGTTCGCGCGGCAGGCCGCCGTGTTGCCGCTCGGGCGGGGCCCGGCGCCCGACGACATCGCCGCCGCGGTGGTCTATCTCGCCAAGGCGGAGGCCGTGACCGGCGTCACCATCGCGGTTGACGGCGGCCAGCATCTGGCCTGGCGCACCGCCGACAGCGACGTCGCGGAATAGCGTGAGCCGCGCATGATCCCGAAAAGTGGGAATCGGTTTTCGGACAAGGTCATGCGCAATCCAGATCGGCGCCCTATCTTATTGCCATGAACGGCCGCAAGGACATCGACCCGGAAAGCGAGCTCAGGGACGAGGACGAGGAGTCCGCGCTGCCCGAGCTTGAGCTGGAAGCGGAAAACGCCGCACCCGGCACGCTCACGGCCGGGCGCGCGGCGATCGCGCGTTTCGCCAAGCTCGCGCCCTCGGCGCCCGGCGTCTACCGCATGTTCGACGGCAAGGGCGACGTGCTCTACGTCGGCAAGGCCAAGAACATCAAGAAGCGCGTCACCTCCTACGCGCGCCCGACCGGGCACGACGGCCGCATCACCCGCATGATCGCGGCGACGGCGACGATGGAGTTCGTCTCCACCAAGACCGAGACCGAGGCGCTGCTGCTCGAGGCGAACCTGATCAAGCGCCTGCGTCCGCGCTTCAACGTGCTGCTACGCGACGACAAGTCGTTTCCCTATATCCTGATCACCTCCGATCACTGGGCGCCGCAAATCTTGAAGCACCGCGGCGCGCGCTCGCGTCCCGGCCATTTCTACGGGCCGTTCGCCTCCGCCGGCGCGGTCAACCGCACCGTCAACGCGCTTCAGCGCGCGTTCCTCCTGCGCTCGTGCTCGGATTCGTTTTTCGAAGTCGCGCTCGCGGCCCTGCCTGCTCTATCAGATCAAGCGCTGCTCGGGCCCGTGCACCGGCGAGATCGATTTCGCCGGCTATACCGAATTGGTACGCGAGGCCAACGCGTTTCTGTCCGGGCGCAGTTCGTCGGTGCAGAAGGAGCTTGCCGTCGAGATGGACAAGGCGGCGGAAGCGCTCGATTTCGAGCATGCCGCGGTCTATCGCGACCGGCTGTCGGCGCTGTCGGCGATCCAGTCGCACCAGGGCATCAACCCGCGCAGCATCGAGGAAGCGGACGTGTTCGCCGTGCACCAGGCCGGCGGCTATACTTGCGTCGAGGTGTTCTTCTTCCGCACCGGCCAGAACTGGGGCAACCGCGCCTATTTCCCGAAGGCCGACCGCGCGCTGGGGGCGGGCGAGGTGCTTTCCGCGTTCATGGCGCAGTTCTACGACGACAAGCCGCCGCCGCGGCTTATTCTCGTTTCGCACGAGTTCGAGGAGCGTGGGCTGTTGGCGGAAGCGCTCGCCACCAAGGCCGGCCGCAAGGTCGAGGTCAGCGTGCCGCAGCGCGGCGAGCGCAAGGAGCTGGTGCAGCACGCGGCTGCCAACGCGCGCGAGGCGCTGGCGCGCAAACTCGCCGACACCTCGTCGCAGCAGAAGCTGCTCGCCGCGCTCACCGAGACCTTCGCGTTGCCGAAAGCCCCGCGCCGCATCGAGGTCTACGACAACAGCCACATCGCCGGCACCAACGCGGTCGGCGGCATGGTCGTCGCCGGGCCGGAGGGCTTCCGCAAGAACCAGTACCGCAAGTTCAATATCCGCTCGGAGGATATCACCCCGGGTGACGACTACGGCATGATGCGCGAGGTGCTGGAGCGGCGCTTCAAGCGGCTGATGGAGGAACATCCCCGTGCCGCGCGTGCTGAGCAACCCTCTCCCCTTGTGGGAGAGGGTGGCGAGCGCAGCGAGCCGGGTGAGGGGTCAGCACCTGATTTGGAGTTGGACCCCTCACCCGTCCTCGCTCGGCTTCGCCTCCGCATAGGCCAGCGCTTGGCGCTGGCCGTTCCTCCCAAGAAGAACGCGAAAGCGAAGCTTTCGCTACGCACCTCTCCCACAAGGGGAGAGCGGAAGTGAGCAAGTGGCCAGCGAAGAAGAGGACGATCTCAAATT
>CAWHJV010000014.1:0-127962 GCA_963829755.1 uncultured Pseudomonadota bacterium
CTTTCATCGGCATGGAAATTGCCACCGTCATGGGCTGGAAGACCAGCTTTGTCGGCACCGTGTTCATCGGCATCGCGACCACGGTGCCGGAGCTGGTGGTGACGGTGAGCGCGCTGAGGCTCGGCGCCGTCGACATGGCGATCGGCAACCTGCTCGGCAGCAACCTATTCGACATGTTGATCCTGGCGGTGGACGACGTCGCCTATTCCAAAGGTCCGCTGTTGTCGTCGGTGTCGCCGGTGCACGCGGTCTCGGCCTTCGCGGCGGTCATCATGTCCGGCATTTTCATCGTGGCGCTGCTGTTCCGGCCTGAAACGCGGCTGCGCGGCACCGTCGGCTGGGTCAGCCTGTCGCTATTGGTCGTTTATCTGTTCAGCGCCTATGCGATTTACCTGCTCGGGCACTGAGCGGCACGACAATCACCCCAGCTCCACCGCGCCGAGTAGCATGCTGATGCGCCCGTCACCCCACATCGGCAGCAACAGGCGCGTATAGGGCGGCGCGCCGGTATGCGTATAGAAGGTGGGTCCCCGCGCCTCGACCGTGCCGGCGCACTGTGACAGCAGATAGTCGAGCCGGCCGGGCAGCAATTCCTCGTCGATGAACTTGCTGCGCAAAGCGGACTTCTCGCCGACGTCGGTGCCGACCGTGTTGATGCGGAATCGCTCGGGCTCGGCGAAGACGTCGATCAGCAGCAGCCGGTCGGCCACGTCCGGCAGCGCCGAGGGCTTGACGTCGTCCCAGAACGGCATCTCGTTGCCGCCGCGCTTGAGATCGTCCCAGTAGTCGAACGCCCGCTGCAGGGTCGGGCTCAACCGATCCGGCAGCGGAAAAGGATTGTCGGCCATTCGTATGCCTCCAGCTTAGACACGCTTACTTTTTCACCGAAACAGTGAACGTGTCTAAGCCTTTGTCTTGTCGCGTTTCCGGACGGCGAACCGGCTTCCACTTCGCCTGGAAACGCTCTACCCCTCCGACGTGGAAGGTTCCGCGATCGGGGCTTTCACCCGGTCGGCGTCCCGCAACACCACATAAATGGCCGGGATCACCAGCACCGTCAACAGAGTGGACGAGGCGAGGCCGAACAGAAGCGAGATCGCCAGCCCCTGGAAGATCGGGTCGACCAGGATGGTGGCGGCGCCGATCATGGCCGCGAGCGCGGTCAACAGGATCGGCTTGAAGCGCACGGCGCCCGCTTCCAGCAGCACCTCGCGCAAGGTCTTGCCCTCCCCGCCGCCGTGGCGGATGAAATCGACGAGCAGGATCGAGTTGCGCACGATGATGCCGGCGAGTGCGATGAACCCGATCATCGAGGTCGCCGTGAACGGTGCGCCGAACAGCCAGTGGCCGATCACGATGCCGATCAGCGTCAACGGTATCGGGGTCAGGATCACCAGCGGCAGCTTGAAGCTGCCGAACTGCGCCACCACCAGGATGTAGATGCCGATGATGGCGACCATGAAGGCGGCGCCCATGTCGCGGAAAGTGACATAGGTGATTTCCCACTCGCCGTCCCACAGCACCGACGGCTTGGCCTCGACCTGGGGTTGGCCGTGGAACAGGATGGTCGGCTTCTCAAGCTTGCCCCAGTCGTGCTGGTCGATCAGCTTGTCGACGGCGAGCATGCCGTAGATCGGCGCTTCGTAGGCGCCGGCCATTTCGGCCATCACCATGTCGGTGAAATGACCGTCGCGGCGGAAGATGGTCGGCGAGCCGGCCTCCTTGGTGACGTGCACCAGTTGGCCGAGCTCGACCACGCCCTTATTGCCGGGCACGGAGTTGGCCGGCACCGGCGTGGAGGCGAGCAAGTCGTTCCACGACAGATTGCGCTTGGGCAATCCGACCACGATCTCGATCGGGTTGCGGCCCTCTCCGCGGTAGGAATAGCCGATGGTGGTGCCGCCGAACAGCGACTGGATGGTATCGTAGACGTCCTGCTGCCGCACGCCGAAGAATTCCAGGCGGTCCTGGTCGATGGAGATGTGCAGGCGCGGGGGACGCTGGCGGATGGAATCGCTGACGTCGACGATATAGGGCACCGACTTGAAGATCTTCTCGACCTCGTGTGCCACGGCACGCCGGTCCTCGGGACTGGGGCCATAAACCTCGGCCAGGAGCGTCGCCATCACCGGCGGGCCGGGCGGCACCTCGACCACCCGCACCACCGTGTCGCGCGGCACCGTCACCTTTTTCAGGCTTGTGCGCAGGGCGAGCGCGATCTCGTGGCTGGTGCGGTCGCGGTCCGCCTTGGGCGCCAGGATGACATGCAACTCGCCCAATTCCGGCGAATTGCGCACGTAGTAGTGCCGCACCAGGCCGTTGAAGTCGAACGGCGCAGGCGTTCCGGCGTAGGTTTCGATCGAGCGCACCTCGGGCACCTTGCGCGTGACATCGGCGAGTGCGAACAAAGTGCGCTCGGTGTCTTCCAGCGTCGAACCCACCGGCAGGTCGACCACCACCGACAGCTCCGACTTGTTGTCGAAGGGCAGGAGCTTCACCGTCACGCTCTCGGTATAGAACAGCACGCAGACCGCGACTGTCGCCAACCCGACGCCGATGAGGAAGGTCCAGGCGCGCTTGCGGGTCTTCAGGATGGGCGTGGCCAGGCGGCGATAGAGCTTGCCGAGGAAGCCTTCGCCGTGTGCGGCCTCGTGCTCGTGCACCGGCATCCCCTCCGGATGCAGCTTGAGCATCAGCCAGGGCGCGACCACCATGGCGACGAAGAACGAGAACAGCATGGCCGCCGAGGCGTTTGCCGGGATCGGCGCCATGTAGGGGCCCATCATGCCGGACACGAACAGCATCGGCAGCAGCGCCGCCACCACCGTGAGCGTGGCGACGACGGTCGGGTTGCCGACTTCCGCCACGGCTTCGATCGCCGCGCGCATGCGGCTGCGGCCGTCCTTCATCGCCCAGTGGCGGGCGATGTTCTCCACCACCACGATGGCGTCGTCGACCAGAATGCCGATCGAGAAGATGAGCGCGAACAGGCTGACCCGGTTGATGGTGTAGCCCATCATCTTGGCGGCGAAGAGCGTGAGCAGGATGGTGGTCGGGATGACCACCGCCGTCACCAGCGCCTCGCGCCAGCCGATCGCCAGCGCGATCAGGATGACGATCGACACCGTCGCCAGGCCGAGATGGAACAGGAGTTCGTTGGCCTTTTCGTTGGCGGTGTGGCCGTAGTCGCGGGTGACCGTGACCGCGACGTCCTTGGGCACCAGCCGGCCCTCCACCGTCTTCAGCCGCGCCAACAGGTTTTCCGCCACCACCACCGCGTTTGTGCCGGATTTCTTGGCGAATGCGACGCTGACCGCCGGCACGCGTTCCCATTGGCCCTTCTGCTCCGGCTTGCCGAACCAGACGCGGTGCTCCATCGGGCTCGGCCCGATCACCACCTTGGCGACGTCGCGCACATAGACCGGGCGGCCGTCGCGCGTGGTCACCAGCAGCAGGCCGATATCGGGGATGCCGGTCAGCGTCTGGCCGGCCACCACGTCGCGCATGGTGTTGTTGTCGCGCACCTGACCGGCCAGGAACGAGCGATTGGCCTCGCGCACCTTTGCCACCAGCTGCTGCAAGGTGACGCCATAGAGCATGAGCTTTTCGGGGTCGGGCTCGACCCGGATCTGCTGCGGGTTGCCGCCGGAAATGTAGGTGAGGCCGACGTTTTCGGTCTTGTCGAGCTCGAACTGCAGCTCGCGCGCGATCTGGTAGAGGTCTTTTTCGGTGTAGCGCGAGGCCGCGTCCGGCTTGGGCGACAAGGTCAGCACCGCCACGGCGACGTCGTTGATGCCGCGGCCGACGATCAGCGGTTCCGGTATGCCGACCGGAATGCGGTTCATATTGGCCTTGATCTTCTCGTGCACGCGCAGAATGGCGTCGTCGGCATTGGTGCCGACCTTGAAGCGCACGGTGACCATCACGCGATCGTCGACCGTCTGACTGTAGACGTGCTTGACGCCGTTGATGCCCTTAACGATCGATTCCAGCGGCTTGGTGACGAGTTCGACCGCGTCCGGCGCCTTGAGGCCGTCCACGTTCACGCTGATGTCGACCATGGGCACGCTGATCTGCGGCTCCTCCTCGCGCGGGATGGTGAGCAGCGCGAGCAAGCCGACGGCAAGCGCCGCCATCAGGAACAGCGGCGTCAGCGGCGAACGAATGGTGCCTTGGGTCAGGCGCCCGGAGAGTCCAAGTTTCACGGCTTCACCAGAACGTCGCCGGCATGCAGGCCGGAGAGGATTTCAAGCGCGTCGGGCATGTCGGGCCGCGGCATGAAGCGGCCGCGCTGCACCGGCACGTCAATGACCTTGCCGTTTTTCTGACGCACGCGCGCGTAGTCGATGCCGAAACGCGTGACGATGAAGGACGCCGGCACCACGACGCTCTCGCGCTTGCCCGCCGAAACCCAGACGAGAATGCGCTCGCCGACGAAGTAGTCGCCGAGGCCCTGGACCTTGGCGTCGGCGACGACGCGGCCGTCCTGGATCTCAGGGTAGACCAGCTTGATGGTGCCGAACTTGGCGCCGTCGGCGCCGAGCGCGGTGCTGTCCACACGGATGGTATCGCCGGTCTTCATGTTGAGCGCGTGGCGCTCGGGCACGCGCAGGCGCAACACGTAGTTCTTCTCGGCGATGGAAGCGACGGCCTCGCCCGGCAGCACCACCGAGCCGGCGGTAACCGGAACCTTGAGCACGCGGCCGCCGGTCGGCGCCATCACCTTGCCCTCGGAGAGCTGCTGCTCGACCACCGAGCGCTGGGCGATCTTGGCGCGCAGCGCGTTGTCGGCGACGTTATAGGCGGTCTGCGCCTGGTCGAGCCGCGTGCGCGGAACGGTGCCCTTGGAGAACAGGTCCTTGGCGCGGTTGAGGTCGGTCTCGGCTTGGGCAAACTGGGCCTTGAGGCCGGCGATTTCGGCGTCCAGCGTCTTCATCTGCAGCACCAGCTTCTCGTCGCCGACGATGGCGAGCACCTGGTTTTGCTTGACCTCGTCACCGTCCTTGACCGAGAGCTCGGCCACGGTGCCGCCGATGCGGGCGCGCGCGGGCACGACATTGGCGCTCTCGACCGTGGCGAACACGGCCTTCTCGTCCGCCACCATGTGCGGCTCGACGGTGAAAGTGGCCTGACTGGCGGATGCGGCAGCCGGCGTGTTTTTCGGGGCGGCGCCCTGCGCCAGCGCAGGCGAGGCCAGCAGGGCCGGCACGGCGGACGCGAGCAGGATCAGGGGGAGCGCGGCTTTGCGCATGTCAATTCCTCGTCCTTCCCGAACGCCTAGCGGCGACGGGTCTGGGGTTTTCGTCTCGCGATGACGGCCCCCCGTCATTGATGTGCCTCAAGGGCTTAGCTGGGCAGCGGGCGTGCGGCGGCCAATTCCGTACATATACGGAAGTACGAATATGAAAACAGACCAACCGGGCTTAAATCGCAAAAAAATTCAAAGAGGAATTTGAGTGATCCGCTCCAGATTGACTCTCCCGCGCGCTGGCGCATAATGAGAACAAATAGAGAACTAGCACGTTGAAAACCGGCGATGTCACAGGACGCGGCAAGCACCCTTGCCGCGCTGCGCAGAAGGCTTGCCTCGATCGAAGGGGCGGACCTGCCGCGCGCGCGGCGCAGCGATGACGGACCTCTCAGCGGCTGCGCAAGCGCTGCCGACGCCCTGGCGCTCGCCACGCTCAACGAGGTGGCGGCAACCAGCGAGAGTGACATGACGGCGGCGACCGGTTTCGTGTTGCCGTTGGCCGCCTGGGCCACGGGCGCGGCCAGGCGGCGTGCCACGGTGTGGATCGCCGAGGACATGGCGCTCAATGAGAACGGCGCGCCCTACGGCCCCGGGCTCGACGCCTTCGGGCTGACGCCTGAGCAGCTCATCCGCATCGCCGTTTCCAACGCACGCGAGGTGCCCTGGGCTATGGAAGAAGCGCTGCGCAGCCGCGGCGTCGGCGCCGTCATCGGCGAACTGCGCGGCGGCGATATCGGGCTGACCGCCAGCCGCCGGCTGTCGCTCGCCGCCGGGCGCGACGGCGCCACCGCCTTCCTGCTGCGCGCCGCCCCTTCGCCCGCGCCGCTTTCCGCCGCCAGCCGCTGGGTGGTCGGCGCCGCGCCTTCCGCGCATGGCGACGGGCAAAATTATGGCCCCGGACCGCCGTGCTTCGCCGTGCGGCTCACCCGCAACCGGCGCGGCATGACCGGCTCATGGCTCTTGGAGTGGAACAGTGACGGCCAGCGTTTCGACATCACGGCAGCGGATCGTCAGCCTGTGGCTGAAGCGGCTTGCGACCGACCGGCTCGCGCGGCTTCGGGCGCCTGACCCGCGGCCGCACGCGGTCGCCGGCAAGCGCGGCAACGCCGAAGAGATCGTCGCGCTCGATGCCGCGGCCGAAGGTATGGGCTTAAGGCGTGGCCTGAGCCTGGCGCAGGCGCGCGCCATGTGTCCCGCGCTTGTCGTCGCCGAGGAGGACACGGGTGCCGATACGCAGCTGCTGAAAGACGTCGCCGATTGGTGCCAGCGCTATACGCCGCTGGTGGGGCTCGATGCGCCCGACGGCGTGCTGCTCGACATCGCCGGCTGCGCGCATCTGTTCGGCGGCGAGATAGCGCTGATCGACGACCTCATGCGCCGCGTGCGCGCCTTCGGTTTCACGGCGCATGTGGGCGTTGCCGGCACCATCGGCGCGGCGCATGCCAGCGCACGTTACTTGGCGCGCTATGGGCAAGGTGGCTTCATCGCGCCAGGTTGCGAACGCGAACGATTGCTGCCGCTGCCGTTGGCGGCCTTGCGCATCGACGAGGCAACCGCGACTTCGCTCAACCGCGTCGGATTCAAGCGCATCGGCGATATCGTCGACCTGCCACGGGCGCCGCTCGCCGCGCGTTTCGGCGCCGAAAGCCTGCGCCAGCTCGACCGCGCCCTCGGCCTGGAAGGCGAGCCGCTGACGCCGCTCCTGCCGGTCGCGCCCTATTTCGCCGAGCAGCCCTTTCCCGAACCGATCGCGCGCGAAGAGGACATCCTCGCCGTCACCGAGCGGCTGGCGCGCCGGCTCGCCGCCATGCTGGAGCGGCGCGGCGAAGGCCTGCGGCGCGTGCAACTGGCGCTGTTCCGCACCGACGGCAAGGTGCATCGCATCGAGGCCGGCACCTCGCGGCCGATCCGCGATCCGAGCGATGTGCGCACGCTGTTCGTCGAGCGGCTGGCGGCGCTCGCCGACCCCATCGATCCCGGCTTCGGCTTCGACCTGGCGCGGCTCAGCGTCACCGCGGCCGAGCCGGCGCCGGCGCAACAGGTGACGCTCGGCGATGACGCCAATGACGCCGATCTCAGCCATCTCATCGACCGCGTCAGCGCGCGGCTGGGCGCGCGCCGCGTCACGCAACTCATCGCGCAGGACAGCCACACGCCCGAGCTCGCCGCCGTCAGCCTGCCGGCGCAGCGCGCGCGCGCCGATGAAAATCGCGGCTGGGACGCCTTCCGCCGTCACCGCGCGGCGGCGGAACCGCCGCCCCGGCCCCTGCGCCTGCTGGCGCGGCCGGAGCCGATCGAGGCGGTGGCGAGCATACCGGACGGCCCGCCCCTCCGCTTCCGCTGGCGGCGCGCGCTGCACGAGGTCGCCGCCGCGGAAGGGCCGGAACGCATCGAGGGCGCCTGGTGGGAGGATGACGGCGGCGCCGCGCAAGAGAACACGCAAGAGACCGCACAAGCGAATCTGGCGCGCGATTACTTCCGCGTCGAGGACATGGGCGGCCACCGTTTCTGGATCTTCCGCGCCGGGCTCTACCGCGACACCACGCGGCCGGCCTGGTTCCTGCACGGATTGTTTGCGTGATGCGTTACGTCGAATTCGCCTGCACCTCGAACTTCTCCTTCCTGCGCGGCGCGTCGCACCCCGAGGAGCTGATGGCGCAGGCGGCGCACCTGAAGCTCGCTGGACTCGGGCTTTGCGATCGCAACAGCGTCGCCGGCGTGGTGCGCGCCCATGTGGCCAAGCGCGAGACCGATTTACCGCTGCGCTATCATCCCGGCGCGCGGCTGGTGTTCAGCGACGGCACGCCGGATATTCTCGCCTACCCGCGCGACCGCGCCGCCTGGGGCCGGCTCACCCGCCTCATCACCTTGGGCAACCTGCGCGCCGAGAAGGGCGCATGCATTCTGCGCCTCGACGATCTGCTCGCGCATGTGGAGGGGTTGGAGCTGGTGGTGATGGATGCGTCAAGCGCAGCCATACCCACTTCGTCATTCCGGGGCGCGAACGAAGTTCGCGAACCCGGAATCCATAACCCCGGTGCTGCGGCGTATGGATTCCGGGTTCGCCCGCTAACGCGAGCGCCCCGGAATGACCTGAAGGAATTATGCGAAGCCGCCCCCGGCCGCGTCCGCCTCGCCGCCGCGATGCTCTACCGTGGCGACGACCGCGCGCGGCTCAGGCGCCGCTCGCAAGAGGCACGCGACGCCGGCGTGCCGCTCATCGCCGTCAACGACGTGCACGTCCACCATCCCGACCGTCGGCCACTCGCCGACGTGCTGACCTGCATCCGCGAGAAGACGACCATCGACCGCGCCGGCCGCCTGCTCGCCGCCAATGCCGAACGCCACTTGAAGCCGCCCGCGGAAATGGCGCGGCTGTTCCGCGACTGCCCGGAGGCGGTCGCAGAAACATGGCATCTCAGCGAAAAGCTCACCTTCTCGCTCGACGAACTGAAATACGAATATCCCGACGAACAGCTAGCGGGCTTTTCCTCAGCCCAGGAGGCGCTCGAGCATCTCGCCTGGGAAGGCGCGGCCCGGCGCTACCCGCAAGGCATCGACAACGCCATCCGACAAAGCCTGGTGCATGAATTCGCGCTCATCGCGCAACGCCAATACGCGCCTTATTTCCTCACCGTCCACGACATCGTGCGTTACGCACGCAGCCAAGGCATCCTCTGCCAGGGTCGCGGCTCGGCCGCCAATTCCACGGTCTGCTACTGCCTCGGCATCACCGAGGTCGATCCCGTGCGCGGCGGCCTGTTGTTCGAGCGCTTCATCTCCACCGAGCGGCAGGAGCCGCCCGACATCGACGTCGACTTCGAGCACGAGCGGCGCGAGGAGGTGATCCAATACATCTACCGTAAATACGGCCGCGAGCGCGCCGGCATCGCCGGCACCGTGATCTCCTATCGCGGCCGCTCGGCGTTCCGCGAGGTCGGCAAGGCCTTCGGCCTGAGCGAGGACAGTATCGGCATGCTGACCTCGAGCATCTGGGGTGGCGGCGGCGGCGCCGTGCGGCAGGACGACATCAAGCGCGCCGGCCTCGATCCGCGAAGCCCGCGCATGCGCAAGATCGCCGCGCTCGCGGCCGAGATCCAGCGATTTCCCCGTCATCTGTCGCAGCACGTCGGCGGCTTCGTCATCACCCGCAGCCGGCTCGACGAGGTGGTGCCGATCGGCAATGCCGCCATGGACGAGCGCACCTTCGTCGAATGGGACAAGGACGATCTCGACGCGCTCGGCATCTTGAAGGTCGACGTGCTGGGCCTCGGCATGCTCACCTGCCTGCGCAAGGCGTTCGATCTGGTGGAGCAGCATTATCCGGAGGCGCTGCCGCACACGCTCTCCGCCGCTCGTGCGCTGGCACCGGGTGGCGAGCAGCGAAGCTGCGAGCCAGGGTAAGAGGGTGTATCGAGGCTCAGGAAGACAGCAAGAGCCCCTCACCCGACCGAGCCTACGTTAACGCTCCAGCGGGTCGACCTCTCCCGCAAGCGGGGAGAGGGTGAAGAAACGAGGCTCACCCTCGCAACCATCCCCGCCGAGGACAAGGCCGTCTATCGCATGCTGAGCCGCGCCAACTCACTCGGCGTGTTCCAGGTGGAAAGCCGCGCGCAGATGTCGATGCTGCCGCGCCTCAAGCCCGCGACGTTCTACGACCTGGTAATCGAAGTCGCGATCGTGCGCCCCGGTCCGATCCAGGGCGACATGGTGCACCCCTATTTGCGCCGCAAGCAGGGCCTGGAGCCGGTGGTCTATCCGTCGAAAGACCTGGAAGCCGTGCTCGGCAAGACCCTGGGCGTGCCGCTGTTCCAGGAGCAGGCGATGAAGATCGCTATCGTCGCCGGCGGCTTCACGCCGTCGGAGGCCGACAAATTGCGCCGCGCCATGGCGACCTTCAAGCGCACCGGCACCATCGGCACCTTCCGCGACAAGATGATCGACGGCATGCTGGCGAACGGCTACGCGCGCGACTTCGCCGAACGCTGCTTCGGGCAGATCGAGGGCTTCGGCGAATACGGCTTTCCGGAAAGCCACGCCGCCAGCTTCGCGCTGCTGGTCTATGCCTCGGCCTGGCTGAAGTGCCATTACCCGGATGCGTTTGCCGCCGCGCTGCTCA
This sequence comes from uncultured Pseudomonadota bacterium, assembly GCA_963829755.1. GTDB lineage: Bacteria > Pseudomonadota > Alphaproteobacteria > Rhizobiales > Xanthobacteraceae > Pseudolabrys. Next base: position 10,371 of record CAWHJV010000014.1, read on the forward strand.
ATGCGCAGCCGATGGGCTTCTACGCGCCGGCGCAGATCGTGCGCGACGCGCGCGAGCACGGCGTCGAGGTGCGCCCACCGGACGTGAACTTTTCCGCGTACGAGGCGACGCTGGAGCCGGTCTCGAACGCCGCGCCGCCGCTGCATGCTCTGCATCGCGAGATGGAAAGCGACATCCGCACCCGCTGCGCGATCCGTCTGGGCCTGCGTGAGATTACGGGGCTGAAGAAGGAAGATGCGGAGGCGATCGTGGCGGGGCGAAGCGCTTCGCTTACCTCTCCCCGCGTGCGGGGAGAGGTCGACCCGCCGGAGCGTAGCGAAGGTGGGTCGGGTGAGGGGGTATCAAGTTTGCCCCTGGCCGAGAGGCCCCCTCACCCGGCTTGCAGCTTCGCTGCTCGCCACCCTCTCCCCGCACGCGGGGAGAGGGAAGTACCCTACGACTCCCTGCGCGATCTCTGGCTGCGCACGGGCCTCGCGCCCCGCACAATCGAGCGGCTGGCCGATGCCGACGCCTTCGGCTCGCTGGGCTTGTCACGCCGCGACGCGCTATGGGCGGTGAAGGCGCTGGGACGCACCGGCGACCACGAGGACCTACCGCTGTTCCGCGCCGGCAATGCTCCGACACAAGAGCCGGACGTGGCGCTCACGCCCATGCCGCCCGGCGAGGAAGTCGTCAACGACTACCGCTTCCTCAAATTGTCGCTGCGCGCGCACCCCGCGTCGTTCCTGCGCGCCGACCTCGCGCGCCGCCGCATCGTCGGAAACGAAACCTTGCGCAGCGTCCGTGATGGCGCGCGCGCGCGCATTTCCGGGCTCATCACCGTACGCCAGCGCCCGGGCACCGCCAAGGGCGTGATCTTCATGACCATCGAGGACGAAACCTCGATCGCCAATATCATTGTCTGGCCCAAGGTGTTCGAGCGCTTCCGCGCCGTGGTGCTGGGCGCGCGCTATGTGGCGGTCTCGGGCCCCGTGCAGTCGGACTCGGGCGTCATCCACGTGGTCGCCGAGCGGATCGAAGACCTGACGCCGCTCTTGGCGCAACTCGCCGACGGCGGCCCGCAGCTCGACAGCCTCGCGCGCTGCGACGAGGTGCGCCGCCCGGTCGACGACGATCCGCGCAGCATCGCGGCGCGCGGCGGCCGCAAGTTCGCCTCGCTCATCGCCGCCGTGCCGGAGCTCGCCGACGACCTCGACGTGCCCGCGCGCGCCACCCGCCACGCGGTGGCGAAAAGGAGGAAGACGGCGTGATTATCGTTCCGGGGCACGCACGAAGTGCGCGAGCCAGGAAGCCAGAGCGAGACGGCAACGCATGGCGCTTGGCCCTGGATTCCGGGTTCCGGCCTTCGGCCGGCCCCGGAATGACCACTGTCTATTTTTTCGGAAACACCGCGATCATGTCGAGCTCGACCCGCGCCCCGGGCGTCGAGAGCTGGTTGACGCACACGGTCGTCGACGCCGGCGTCCAGTCGCCGAAATATTCCGCCAGCACCGTCACCATGCCGTCCATGTCGCGCATGTCGGTGAGATATTTCGTCACCTTCACCACGTCGGTCCAGGTCAGTCCCTCGTGGTCGAGGATGGTCTTGACGTTCTCCATCGCCAAACGCGTCTGGTCCTCGATGCGGACCGGGTGGTTGTGCTCGGAAAAATCATGCGGGTGCTTGTGATAGAGCGGCGAGGGCGTCGCGCCCGAGATGAACAGGAGGTCGCCCGGCGCCTCCACGCGGATCGCCGGCGCGTAGGGCATGTCCGGCCTGCGCTCAGGGACGGTCTGGATCTCGGCCAACGCGGGATTGCTGGGCGAGGTCTTGAAGGCCGGCCGGCGCGTGCTCATCGATTGGGTCCCCCCACACCCCGCCCTGCGAAGCGCGTGCCGTATTGTCGCCCCGCGCCCCGACCCGTCAAGCAAGGGCCCCGGCCGGCCGTTAAGACCTTTCTTAACGCCCTCGGCTTCTAGTCGGGCACTGGAACCTCAGTTGATTCGGTGCACCGTGGGCGAGATTGTCGTTTTCCAGCGCAGAACCCGTGAATTTGCAGAGCCGCCCGCGGGCATCGACCTGCTCACCGCGGTCGACGTGGCGATCCGGGACCTGGCCGAGATCGCCGGCACGGACGACCTGGCGCTCGCCCGCCACCGGGCCACGGAATGCCTGGCAACTTTGGCCACCGCCTTCGATAGTGTGAAAAGATGACGCGGCCGGGCATGCCGCGCCCAAACGGCCCCGGCATCAGACGGACACCTGCGGCGGGCCGAGCACGCCCACGGGCCGCCGCCGCCGCTGCAGCATGATCACCACGCCCAAGGCCAGGAGCGCCGGTATTGCGAACCAATACCGATTGGGCCGGTCGGCCGGGACAACCACCGATTTGATCTCGTCACCGGCGGTGAGCCCGTACTTGGCCGCCTGACTGCCGAAGACGACGCGTTGCACCATGACGTTGCCGCCCAAGGTCGACAGCGTGAGACCCGCGGCCCGCAGGCGTTCCGGACCGGTCTTGCCGGTGCGCATGGTGAGCCGCACCAGCTTTTCGACATCGTCGCCGGCACGCGACTGGCTCATGACGCGGAAGCGCAACGTCTGCCCCTGCGGAATGGCCCCGGCGATCTGGACGAGTTGCGACGCCGGGCGGCTGACGTAGGGCGGCTGCAACTGATCGAGCCAGAAGCCGGGGCGGAACAGCGTGAAGCAGATCACAAGCAACAGCGCGGATTCATACCAGCGATTGCGCGTCAGCAGCCAATTCTGCGTCGCCGACACGAAGCAGCCCATGGCGACGATCGAGCACACGACGACCAACAGGAGGTGGCCGATGCTGCCGACGTCGACCAGCAGCAGTTCGGTATTGAAGATGAAGATGAACGGCAGCAGGCCGGTGCGCACCTCGTAGCGGAAGCCCTGGATGCCCGTCTTGACGGGATCGGCGCCCGATATCGCCGCCGCCGCGTAGGCGGCCAGGCCGACCGGCGGCGTCACGTCCGCCATCAGGCCGAAATAGAAGACGAACATGTGCACGGCGATGAGCGGCACCGCGAGATCGTTTTCCGCGGCCAATTCGACCAGGACCGGCGCCATCAGGGTGGCCACGACGACGTAGCTCGCCGTCGTCGGCATGCCCATGCCGAGCACCAGGCAGATCATCGCCGTCATCATCAGCATGATGATCAGGTTGCCGCCGGAAACGGTCTCGACGATCTCGGTCATGACAAGCCCGATGCCGGTCAACGACACCGTGCCGACGATGATGCCGGCCGCCGCCGTCGCGATGCCGACCGACGTCATGTTGCGGGAGGCGCCCTCGAAGGCCGAGAACAAGTCACCGAATCCGTCGCGCAGCGGCGTGGCGAGGTTACGCTCGCCCCGCAAGACCGCGACCAGCGGGCGCTGCGTGACCATGATGAAGATGAGGAATGCGGTTCCCCAGAACGCCGACAGGCCCGGCGACAGTTGCTCGATCATCAGGCACCAGATGAGCACGATCACCGGCAACAGATAGTGCAGCCCCGTGCGCGCGGTGTCGTAGAAATCCGGCACCTTGACGATCGCCTTGGTCGGATCGTCATGCGGCAGGTCCGGATGCGTCGGCCTTGTTGCGCATCAGCGCGAAATAGACTGCGATCAACCCGACGCCGAGGATCCAGCTTGCGGCGTCGCCGAATACGATCTTGATCCAGCCCACGCCCCAGTAGACCACGCCGCTCAAGATGATGATGCCGCAGATCGTCATCAGCGCGCGCATCAGCGCATGGTGGATAGGGGCGGTCGACGCGCGCGGCAGCCCGCGCAGGCCCATCTTCGCGGCTTCGATATCGACGATATAGAAGAGCGCGCCGTAGGTCAGGCAGGCCGGCAGGAAGGCGTGCTTGATCACTTCGGCATAGGTGATGCCGACGTATTCGGCGATGAGAAACGCCGCCGCGCCCATCACCGGCGGCATGAGCTGCCCGTTGACGCCGGCCGCGCATTCGATCGCGCCCGCCTTCACCGCCGGAAAGCCGACGCGCTTCATCAGCGGGATGGTGAAGGTGCCGGTGGTCACCGTGTTGGCGATCGAGGAGCCGGAGATCATGCCGGTCAGGCCCGAGGCGACGACGCCCGCCTTGGCCGGTCCGCCGCGGAAGGTCCCCAGCATCGCGAACGCAAGCTGGATGAAGTAATTGCCGGCGCCGGCGCGCTCGAGCAGGCTGCCGAACAGCACGAACAGGAAGACGACGCTGGTCGAAACGCCGAGCGCGACGCCGAAGATGCCTTCCGAGGTGAGCCACATCTGCGAGGCGGCGCGCGACAGGCTGGCGCCCTTGTGCCCCAGCAGGCCGGGCAAATAGGGCCCGGTGAAGATGTAGATCAACATCACGGCCGCAATCGCCGCCAGTGCGGGGCCGACGGCGCGGCGCGCGGCCTCCAGCAGCAGCACCACGCCGATGACCGAGAAGACGACGTCCGCCGTCGTCGGAAGGCCCGGGCGCAACGCGATGTCGTTGTAGAAGACGAGAAGATAGAGCGTGGCGCTGATGGCAAGCGCCGCGAAAATCCAGTCGACCAGCGGAATGCGGTCGCGCGGCGACGAGCTCAGCGCGGGAAACGTCGTGAAGGCGAGCAGGAACGCGAAGGACAGGTGGATGATGCGGGCTTGGCCGTCATTGATGACGCCGAAATTGAGCTGATAGGGCAGTGGCGAGACGTACCAGAGCTGGAACAGCGCCCAGGAAAGCGCGACCGCGAACAGAAACTTCTTCTTGACTCCGGTAACCTTGCGTCCGCCGGTATCGGCTTCCGCCACCATCGTCTCGAGCGCTTCACGCGAAAGCGTCGCGCTGTCGTCGTTCCCCATCGCGTTGCCCCCACGCGTCAAGCCAAGGATAGAGAAAGGGGCGGCCGCGGCCGCCCCCTCTCGTGGTGTTACATCCAGCCCTTCTCTTTATAATACTTGACGGCGCCCGGATGCAGCGGCGCCGAGAGGCCGGCCTTGATCATCTGCTTCGGATCGAGATGCGCGAAGGCCGGATGCAGCTTCTTGAACTCGGCGAAGTTCTCGAACACCGACTTCACCAGGTCGTAGACGACCTTGTCCGGCGTCTTCGCCGAGGTCACGAGCGTCGCGCGCACGCCGTAGGTCTTGGTCGGATTCGGATTGTTGGCGTACATGCCCCCCGGAATGGTCGCGTAGGAGTAATAAGGGTGCTTCTTGACCAGCGCGTCCACGGCAGGCCCGGTGAGCGGGATCAGCTTGGCGCCGCAGACCGTCGTCGGGTCCTGGATGGCGGCCGACGGATGGCCGACGCCATAGAAGAAGCCGTCGATCTTGTTGTCGCAAAGCGCCGTGCCCTGCTCATCCGCCTTCAGATGCGCGGCGAGCGAGAAGTCGGACATCGTCCAGCCCATCTGCTTGAGCAGTTCCTCGATCGAGGCCAGCGTGCCGGAGCCCGGGTTGCCGACGTTGAAGCGCTTGCCCTTGAAGTCGGCGAACTTGGTGATGCCGGCGTCCTTGCGCGCGAGCACCGTGAACGGCTCCGGGTGGACGGAGAAGACGGCGCGCAGGTTCTTGTCGGGCTTGCCCTTGAACTGGCGATCGCCGTCGTAGGCGTTGTACTGCACGTCCGACTGCGCCATGCCGAAATCGAGTTCGCCGGAGCGGATGGCGTTGACGTTGAACACCGATCCGCCGGTCGAACTCGACCGAGCAGCGGATGCCGCTGGTCTTCCGGGTCTTGTTCATCAGCCGGCAGACCGCGCCGCCGACGGCGTAATAGACGCCGGTCACGCCGCCGGTGCCGATGGTGATGAATTGCTGCGCGGCCGAAGCCGGAAGCGCGGTACCCGCCAAAGCGAGCGCCGCAACCGCGGTCAATGCGATAGTTCTCGGTCGATAGTTCATGTCACCCTCCACTGTGTGATCGTCAACTCAAATTCCGGCGCGTGCCGGTCTCTCTTTCCGTTCACGCGCCGGCCGCAGCATCGATGGCGTCTCCCAGTCTCTCCACGATCGCATCCACGATCGCGTTGTCGACGATGAAGGGGGGCGCCAGCAGCACGTGATCGCCGCGGACGCCGTCGACGGTGCCCCCCATGGGATAGACCATCAGCCCGCGCGCCATTGCCTCTGCCTTGATGCGTGAATGCAATTTGCGCGCCGGATCGAAAGGTTCTTTGGTTCCCCGGTCGGCCACGATCTCGAGCCCCTGGAACAGGCCGCGGCCGCGCACGTCGCCGACGTAGGGATGATTGCCGAAACGCTCCTGCAGCCGGCGCTTGAGATGATCACCCTGGGCGCGCACGTTTTCGAGCAGATTGTCGCGCCGGATCACGCGCTGGACCGCATAGCGCGGCGGCGCAGGCCAGCGGATGGCCCGTGTAGGTGTGGCTGTGCTGGAAGGCGCCGGAGCCGCCTTCGAGCGCCGCGAAGATCTTGTCCTGCAGCAGCAGCGCGCCGATCGGCGCGTAGCCGCCGCCCAGGCCTTTCGCGATCGCCATCAGGTCGGGGCTGACGCCTTCCTGCTCGCAGGCGTGCAGCGTGCCGGTGCGGCCCATGCCGCACATCACTTCGTCGAGAATGAGCAGGATGCCGTGGCGGTCGCAAAGCTCACGCACGCGCTTGAAATAGCCGGGGACCGGCGGCACCGCGCCCATGGTCGCGCCGACGACCGTCTCGGCGATGAAAGCGATGACGTTCTCGCCGCCCAGCTCAACGATCTTGGCTTCCAACTCGCGGGCGAGCCTTTCGCCGTAGGCTTCCGGCGTCTCCGCGGCGCCGCGTTCACGGTACTCGTAGACCGGCGCGACATGGTGCGTTTCGATCAGAAGCGGAGCGAATGGCTTGCGCTGCCAGAGCCGCCCGCCGATGGCGAGCGCGCCGAGCGTGATGCCGTGGTAGCTCTGTCGGCGTGCGATCAGATGGCGCCGCTGCGGTTCGCCGCGTTCCACGAAATATTGCCGTGCCAGCTTGAGCGCGGCCTCGATGGCTTCCGAACCGCCGCTGACGAAGAAGGCGTGACCGAGCCCGGGCGGCGCATGCGCGACCAGATCGTCGGCAAGCTCTTCCGCCGCTTGGGTCGTGAAAAAGCTGGTATGCGCGTATTCGAGCCGGTCGAGCTGCGCGCGCATGGCGGCGATCACGTCGGGATGCGAATGGCCGAGGCACGACACCGCGGCGCCGCCGGAAGCGTCGATGTAGTCCCTGCCGGTCTCGTCCTTGATGGTGACGCCTGCGCCCGACACCGCCGTCGGATAGCGGTGTGCGATCGCCCGGTGCAGTACGTGTGTCATTTGCGGCGTCGGCCTTTCGCGCGCGGTTGCAGGTAGGTGTTGGAGGAATCGAGTTGCCGTTCGCTCGCCGCCAGGGCGGCGAGCCCCTCCGGCCCGCGGCGGGCCGCGACCATGGCCGCCAGGCATTCGACCGCGGCGAACGCCGGCGTCATCGTGTGGAAGAACGAGGGCGTCTCGGTGTGGACCTGGATGGTGGCGTCGGCGAGCGAAACCAGCGGCGACAATTCGCTGTCGGTGACGGCGACGATGCGGGCGCCACGCTGCTTTGCATAGTCGACGCCATCGATCGTCTGGCGGACATAAGGCGTCACCGAGACGGCGAGCAGAACGTCGCCGCCGCCGACGGCGCGCAGGGCATCCGGACCCACGCCGCCGGGGCCGTCGACCAGAACCGAATTCGAGCCGAACAGCGTGCGCACGTAGTGGAACATGAAGGCGACGGAAAAGCTCGAACGCAGGCCGAGGCAGAACACGTGATCCGCGCGCGCCACCAGGTCGGCGGCGGCGGTGAAGCGCGCGATCATCGCCGGCGAGGAGAGGTCCTGCAAATGATGCGCGAGCGAGGCGAAGATGTCCTGCACCAGGGCGGCATCGCCTTCACGGTCGCGGCGCGCCAGGAGCTGCTCCGCGCGGCCGCTATAGCTGTCCGGCCGGCGGCGGACGGCGTCGGCGAAAAGCCTCCGGACGTCTTCGTAGCCCGGCATGCCGAGGCGTTGCGCCAGCCGTGTCATCGTTGCCGCCGTGACGCCGGCGCGCCGCGCCTGCTCGCGCGTCGACAGCAGGGCGACGTCATCCGGATGATCGATCACCCAGCGCGCCGCTTCGCGCAGCCGAGGAGACAGCTCGTCGAACCCGGATCGCAACCGCGCATTGAAGGAAGGCTGGTCCATGCCGGCAGCATAACGGGCGTACCGAATGTTTCAAAATCAAAAAAATGAGGCGATCATTACATCGGTAGAATTTTCGAGATTTCAAATGCTTATGCGAAATGCAGCGGTGGGGTTGGACAATGAAACGAGCGTCACGGCATTCCGCACCGGATGAATCGGCTGGCTCGGGCCGCGCGCCGCCGCGCGCAAAAAATCGAGGGTTCGAAATCCCTCTCAGCAAAAAAGCCCCACAGGCCTTATGGCCCATGGGGCTTTTTTGGCGGAGAGAGAGGGATTCGAACCCTCGATACGGTTTCCCGTATACACGCTTTCCAAGCGTGCGCCTTCAGCCACTCGGCCACCTCTCCAGAGCCAGGCTCGCCGCGTCCTTAGCAGGAAGCCGGACGCCAAGCGCGCCTTTTTGCACGCGAGCGCTTCAAATTCCACGGCAGATCGGCCGGATTGCCGGCTTGCTCCCGCGCTTCACGCTCTCGGGACACCGCCGGCGGCCGGCACTATAGCGGCGGTCTCGCCACAGACAACCCGCCGATCAAGCCCCCAGCATACTTGCAACTGATGCCGGAAATTCTGCATATTTTCCTGGATCGTGCCTCTTTGAAAACGGCGCGCAAAATGAGAAGAAAGGGCAACATGTCCCGGGCACGGCCCGGGGGTCGCGGGGCGCCGCCGGAACCGCAATGTCGGGTGACAACGTTTCAGCACTGCAGCTGGTCCTCAGCGGCGATCCCGAGCTTTTCGCCATTGTCCTGCTGTCGCTGGAGGTCAGCCTCAGCGCGGTATTCTTCGCCGCCGTTGTCGGGGTGCCCATCGGCGCGGCCATTGCGCTCAACCGCTTTCCCGGCCGCGAAACGACGATCATCATCCTCAATGCCTTGATGGGCCTGCCGCCGGTCGTCGTCGGCCTGGCGATCTATCTGCTGCTGTCGCGCTCCGGCCCGCTGGGCGTCTTTGGCCTCCTGTTCACGCCGCAGGCCATGATCGTCGCCCAGACCGTCCTGGTGGCGCCGATCATCGCGGCGCTGGCGCGCCAGACCATCGAAGACCTGTGGATGGAATATCACGACGAGCTCGACGCCATGAACGTCGGGCCGCTCGCGCGCATCGCCACGTTGATCTGGGACGCCCGCTTCAGCCTGGTCACCGCGCTGCTTGCCGGCTTCGGCCGGGCGGCGGCGGAGGTCGGTTCGATCCTCATCGTCGGCGGCAACATCAAGGGCTTCACCCGCACCATGACCACGGCGATCGCGCTCGAGACCTCGAAGGGCGACCTGGCGCTGGCGATCGGGCTCGGCATGGTGCTGATCGCCATCGTCGTCATCATCAACGCGCTCGCCTGGGGCGTCCGCCGCGCCGGCGAGCATTACGCGGGATGATGCCCATGCGCGCGCCCGCCTCCGACCTGCCGCTCATTGTCGACGAGGTGTCGGTGCGCGCGCGTGGCGTGATCATCCTCGACCGCGTCAAGCTCACGCTCGACGCCGGGCCGCCGACTTTGCTGATCGGCCCCAACGGCTCCGGCAAGACCACGCTGCTGCGCGTCGTCATGGGCCTGCTCGTGCCGAGCGGCGGCCGCGTCACCTGGGGCGGGCGCGCGCATGCGGCGCCGCACCGCCGCGCCATCCTGTTCCAGCGCCCGGCCATGCTGAGGCGGAGCGCCGCCGGCAACATCCGCTATGCGCTGGCCGCGGCCGGCGTGCCGCGACCCGAGCGCGCCGCCCGGGCCGCTGCCCTGCTCGCCGAGGTCGGCCTCGCCGGCCTCGCCAGACGGCCGGCGCGGCGGCTGTCGGGCGGCGAACAGCAGCGGCTGGCGCTCGCCCGCGCGCTGGCGCTCGACCCCGCCGTGCTGTTCCTCGACGAGCCCACCGCCAGCCTCGACCCCGCCGCCACCAAGGCGATCGAAGACATCGTGCGCGACGTGACCGCGCGCGGCGTCAAGGTGGTGATGTCGACCCACGATCTCGGCCAGGCCAAACGGCTGGCCGGCGACGTGCTGTTCCTGCATCGCGGCCGGCTGATCGAGCACAGCCCGGCCGATGATTTCTTCGCCGCCCCGCGCAGCGAGGAAGCGCGCAAGTTCGTCGCCGGCGAATTGCTGGTTTGAATTCAAAGAGCCAAGAAGGAGGATATCCGATGCTCAAACGCCACTATCTCATCGCCGCCGCCGCGCTCGGCGCCATGGTCATGGCCGCGCCGCCGAGCTTCGCACAGGACAAGTCGATCATCGTCGCCTCGACCACCTCGACCCGCGATTCCGGCCTGTTCGACTACCTGCTGCCCAAGTTCAAGGCCAGGACCGGCATCACGGTCAAAGTGGTCGCGCAGGGCACCGGCAAGGCGCTCGACACCGGCCGGCGTTGCGACGCCGACGTGTTGCTGGTGCACGCCAAGCCGGCGGAGGAGAAATTCGTCAAAGCCGGCTATGGCGGTCCACGCCATCCCGTGATGTACAACGACTTCGTCGTGGTCGGCCCCAAGAGCGATCCCGCCGGCATCAAGGGCATGAAGAGCGTCACCAAGGCCTTCACCACGCTCATGAACAAGAAGGCCGACTTCATCTCGCGCGGCGACAATTCCGGCACCAACAAGGCGGAGCTGCGCATCTGGACGGCCGCCGGCATCAACATCGAGAAGCAGAAGGGCCCCTGGTACAAGGCCATCGGCCAGGGCATGGGCGCGACGCTCAACACAGCCGCCGCCTCCAATGCCTACACGCTGACCGACCGCGCCACCTGGATCCACTTCAAGAACAAGCAGGACCTGGTGATCGAGGTGCAGGGCGACCCGCGCCTGTTCAACCAGTACGGCGTGTTCCTGGTGAACCCGAAGCGTTGCCCGCACGTCAAGGTCAAGCTCGGCAACGCCTTCATCAACTACCTGATCTCACCGGAAGGCCAGAAGGTGATCTCCCGCTACAAGGTGCAGGGCAAGCAGCTGTTCCACCCGGACGCAAACAAGCCTGGAGCGTGATGTGATGCCGCGTGTCCCGGGCGCGGCGCAGCACGCAAGTGGTGCGCCGCAGACCGGGGACCCCGGTTAAGGAAGCGGGGGCCCGGATCAGCAGCGCAATACTTCGCATTACGCTGCGTCCGGGCCACGCAAGTCATTGCCTAGGCCTCGACCCGATTCCGCCGAAAATCCAATGACGACTTCCAATCCCATCCACCTCTTCGCCGCCGGCAGCCTGAAGGATGCCCTGGCCGAAGCGGCAAAGGCATTCGAGACGGCGGGCGGCGAAAAGGTCGAGACCCGGTTCGGGCCCTCCGGCCTGCTCAAGGACGAGATCGCCGGCGGCGCGGCGGCGGACGTTTTCGCCTCCGCGAACTTGGCCCACCCGCAAGCGTTGCACGACGCGGGCAAAAGCGGCCCGGTCACGCGCTTTGCCCGCAACACCCTGTGCGCGCTGGTACGGCCGGAGCTCGACGTCACGCCCGCGACGCTGCTCGACGTCATGCTCGATCCTGCCGTCAAGCTCGGCACCTCGACGCCGCTCGCCGACCCTTCCGGCGACTACGCCTTCGAGGTCTTTCGCAAGGCCGGCGTGATCCGGCCGGGCGCGGGGCCGATGCTGACGCGTAAAGCGCGCCAGCTCACCGGCAATACCACCAGCGCCGCGCCACCCACCGGCCGCAGCCCCTATGGCTGGCACGTGGCGGAAGGCCGCGCGGATATCTTCCTCACCTACCGCACCAATGCGCTTGCCGCGCAGGCGCAAAATCCGGGGCAGCAACTGGTCGAACTGCCGGATGCGTTGTCGGTCGGCGCCGATTACGGGCTGGCCGTGATGACGGACGCGCCGCAAGCCGCACACCATTTCGCCGCGTTTATTGTTTCTGATCAAGGCCAGGAAATCCTGGCGCGGTACGGATTTGCTGGGCTTTAAGCCCGCAAACCGCGACAAGAGACAGGAGCTCGTCATGAAACTCAGCGCGCGCAATCAGCTCAAAGGCAAGATCGTCGAGGTGAAGAAGGGCGCCACCACCGCCCATGTCCGCATCGACATCGGCAACGGCAATGTCGTCACCGCCTCGATCACCAACGAGTCGGCCGACGAACTGGGCCTGGCCGCCGGCAAGACCGCCTATGCCATCATCAAGGCCAGCAACGTGATGGTGGGCGTGGAATAGGTCCTGGGCTGTCATTGCCCGCGCAGGCAGGCAATCCAGTAATCACGGCACGCTTTGTGACGACTCGATCGTCCGCTTTCGCGGCCGATGACAGCAGAGTATGAGTGGAAGCCATGGGCATTACCCGCCGCATGTTCCTCGCCGCCACCTCCGCCGCCGTGCTGACGCCGCCCAGCGCGCGTGCCGCGGGCGTCACCGACGCCACCGGGCGCGCACTGCCGATCCCGGCGAAAGTTACTCGCGTGTTTCCCGCCGGTCCGCCGGCCGCGATCCTGCTCTACACGCTGGCGCCCGACCTGCTGCTCGGCTGGCCGCGGCCCAACCGCGCCGAGGAATGCGCCTATCTGCTGCCCGACATCTGTAAGCGGCCGACCGTCGGCCGCCTCACCGGGCGCGGCAACACCGCCAACCTCGAAGCGGTGCTCAAGCTCAAACCCGATCTCATCCTCGACGTCGGCTCGACGCGCGCAACCTTCGTTTCGCTGGCCAAGCGCGTGCAGCAACAGACCGGCATTCCCTACGCGCTGCTCGACGGCCGCTTCGACGCCATCCCAGCGACTTACGCCAAGCTCGGCGAACTGGTGCGCCGGCCGGACGCGGCCAAGAAGCTCACCGATTACGCCGAGCACACCTTGAAGACGATTCAAGCGCGTATCGCCGGCATCCCGCGCGACAAGCGCCCGCGCGTTTACTACGCGCGCGGCCCGCGCGGGCTGGTCACGGGCCTCGGCGGCTCGATCAACGTCGAGACCATCGAATTCCTGGCACGAAACGTCGCCGGCGGCCAGCATGGCGGCCTCGCCAACGTGTCGATCGAGCAGGTGCTGGTGTGGAACCCGGACGTCATCATCACCATCGACCAGGACTTCGCCGCCAACGTCAGCCACGATCCCGGCTGGGCCGCGCTCGCGGCGGTGAAGGCCGGCCGCGTGCATCTGTCGCCCAAGATGCCGTTCGGCTGGGTCGACTTCCCGCCGTCGGTGAACCGGCTGATCGGCCTGTGGTGGCTGGCGAAGATCCTCTATCCCAACCGCTTCCCCGAGGACATGACCAAGCTCACCCGCGACTTCTATACGATGTTTTATCACCGCACGCCGACGGACGCGCAGATCGCGTATGTGCTGGCGGGGAGAGGGTGATAGATTGCCGACTGAGATGCTTGCTTACCTCTCCCCGCGTGCGGGGAGAGGTCGGCCGGCGCAGCCGGCCGGGTGAGGGGGCGTAACCGAATGCGCGAAGCCAAAACAATTCGCACCACACGCTCGCGAACGCTTCGACGGCAATCGACCGACGCCGAAAACAAGCTTTGGAACCGGCTTCGATCGCGCGCACTGTGCGGATGCAAATTCGTCCGCCAGGAGCCGATTGGACCGTACACCGTCGACTTCGTGTGTCGCGAGCATCGTCTCATCGTCGAGGTCGATGGAGGACAGCACGCGCAGAACAACCGAGATGCTGACCGCGACCGTTGGCTCAGAAATCACGGTTATCGGGTTTTGAGATCTTGGAATAACGATGTCATCCAAAATATCGATGGCGTCCTCGAAACGATTGCAGCATCGTTGAAGACGGATACGCCCCCTCACCCGACCCACCTCCGCTCCGCTTCGGCGGGTCGACCTCTCCCCGCACGCGGGGAGAGGTAAAGTGCGCTCCGCCCTGCCCGGTTTGGCGATTGCCATCGTCGTACTGATCGCCGGCCTCGTGCTCGCCTTCACGGTCGGGCGCTATCCGGTGTCGTTGAACGACCTCGGCACCGTGCTGCTCGCGAAAGCCACCGGACAAACGCCGCACGTCTCCGCAGCCGTGCAAAGCGTCATCTTGCAGGTACGCGGACCGCGCGTGCTCGCCGCCGTCATGGTGGGCGGCGCGTTGGCTGTCGCCGGCACCGCGTTCCAGGGCCTGTTCCGCAATCCGCTGGTGTCGCCCGACATCCTCGGCGCCTCCTCGGGCGCGGCGCTCGGCGCCGTGATCGGCATCTTCTTTTCGCTCGGCATCTTCGCGATCCAGGCTCTCGCCTTCATCGGCGGGCTGATCGCGGTCGCCGCCGTGTACATGATCGGGTCCATGGTGCGCGCGCGCGATCCCATTCTGGTTCTCGTGCTGACGGGCGTCGTGGTCGGCGCGCTGCTCGGCGCCGGCGTCGGCTTGGTCAAATATCTCGCCGATCCATACAACCAGCTTCCGGCCATGACCTTCTGGCTGCTCGGCAGCCTGGCGGCCACCGACACCTCCGATCTGCTGCCGCTGTTCGGCCCGGTCGCGCTCGGCGCCGCGGTGCTGATCGCGCTACGCTGGCGCATGAACGTGATGTCGCTGCCGGAGGAGGAAGCGCGCGCGCTCGGCGTCTCCACCGGACCGCTGCGCATCGTCATCGTCGCGGCGGCGACACTCGTGACGTCGGCAAGCGTCGCCACTGCCGGCATTATCGGCTGGGTCGGGCTGGTGGTGCCGCACCTCGCGCGCTCGCTGGTCGGCCCGGATTTCGCGCGGCTGATGCCGGCAGCGGCGATCCTCGGCGGCGGCTATCTCCTGCTCATCGACACGCTGGCGCGCACGGCGGCGAGCGTGGAAATCCCGCTCGGTATCCTGACCGCGGTGGTCGGCACGCCGTTCTTCATCTGGCTGCTCGCACATATGCAGAAGAACTGGTCGTGAGGATCGAAGGCCACGACCTCACCATCGGTTACAGCGACCACACGGTGGGGCGCGGGCTCGATGTCGCTTTCGAGACCGGCGAGGTGTTGGCCCTGCTCGGCCCCAACGGCGGCGGCAAGACCACGCTGTTGAAGACGCTGCTCGGCCTGCTGCGCGCCAAGGCCGGCGTGGTGACGCTCGGCGACAAGCCGCTCGACGGTTACTCGATCCAACAGCGCGCCCGCATCGTCGCTTACGTGCCGCAAGTGCATGTCGGCACCTTCGCCTTCACCGTGGAGACGGTGGTGCTGATGGGCCGTTCGGCGCACGGCAACCTGTTCAGCCGCCCCAGCGCGCACGACCGCGCGGTGGCGCAGGCTTCGCTCGAACGCTTCGGCATCGGCCATTTGTCGCAGCGGCCCTACACCCAGATCTCCGGCGGTGAGAGGCAGTTGGTCCTGCTGGCGCGGGCGCTGGCGCAGGAGCCGCAGTTCATCGTGCTGGACGAGCCGACCGCCAGCCTCGACTTCGGCAACCAGGGCAAGGTCATCGCCGAGATCAAGGCGCTGGCCGCCTCCGGCCATGGCGTGCTGTTCACCACCCACGACCCCAATCATGCGCTGCGCGCGGCCGACCGCGCCTTCCTGCTGCGAGAGGGCACACGGGTAGCCGAGGGGCCGGTCGAGGATGTGCTGGATCGGGAGAAGCTGGAGGTGCTCTATCGCGCGCCCGTCGAGCGGCTGGTGGACCCGGAAACCGGGGCGGTGGCGTTCCTACCGGGCTAAGCGGAGCGGTTCAGTTGACGCTCGCCACCGTCATCGCACGCGTCGGCTTGGCATGGCGAAGCTGGTCGAGCGCCTCGCGGGCCTGGCTGCGGAGCTGATCGAAATCGATCGCGGGCGCGGCCGATTGGACCGCGGGTGCCACCGGCTGGATCGCCGCGGCCGGCGGCAGCGGCTTGGGCCCGTAAATCGGACCGGACGTCCAGGCCAGGACGATCAGCGAAGACAGAATGAGCCGCATGGGAACCCCCCGCATTTTCTTGGTTGCTTCCTTTTAGTCGCGGCGGATTTAAGCCGGTTCAAACATGGAACTGTATTTTTGGCGGCTTCGTTGACCGGTTCTTAATAGGGGCCGGCCCGCCGTGGGCCCTGCAATGCCCTGAAAAATCGCCTATATTGGCCCCATGAACGAGCCCCGACGACAGAACCCCGACCCGGACGGCTACATTATCCGGCCCGACCCGGCCGATTCCCGGCTGACCGAGCGCGTGACCGGCATCGACCAGACCGGCGCGACGGTCGAAACCGCGGTGACGGTCGAGCGCGCGCTGACGATCTTCCTTAATGGACAGGAAATCGTCACCGCCATGACCATCAACGACTATCCGGAATATCTGGCGATCGGCTACCTGCTGAACCAGAACATGCTGCTGCCCGACGACGAGATAACGGCCGTCGACTATGACGAGGAGCTGTCGGTCGTCGTGGTGCGCACCAAGCGCCTGACCGACTATGAGCAGAAGCTGAAGAAGAAGGTGCAGACGAGCGGTTGCGCGCAGGGCACCGTGTTCGGCGACCTGATGGAGGCGCTGGAGGACGTGGCGCTGCCGGATGCGCCTCTGCGCACGTCGTGGCTCTACGCGCTGACCCACACGATCAACACCACGCCTTCGCTTTATCTCGAAGCCGGCGCCATCCACGGCTGCGTGCTGGCGCGGGAGGATAAGCCGCTGGTCTACATGGAGGACGTCGGCCGCCACAACGCGGTCGACAAGATCGCCGGCTGGATGTTCAAGGAGAAGGTCGCCCCGACCGACAAGATATTCTACACCACCGGCCGCCTCACCTCCGAAATGGTAATCAAGACCGTGCGCATGGGCATTCCGATTCTCATTTCGCGCTCGGGCTTCACCGCCTGGGGCGTGGAGCTGGCGCGCAAGGCGAACCTGACCTTGATCGGCCGCGCGCGCGGCAAGCGCTTCCTGGCGCTCGCCGGCGAACAGCGCATCGTGTTCGACCAGGACCTCGATGCGGTGGCGGAAGAGAGTTCGAAGCACCGGCGCAAGGCGGCGGTCGGGGATGAATAAATTTCAGCCTCGTATTCCGGGCGCAACGCAGCGCGCAGCAAAGCGGCGTGATGCGTTGCAGACCCGGGACCCCGCTTCCTTCAATATGTAATCGGGATTCCGGGTCAGCAGCGCAGCATTTCATGCTGCGCTGCTGACCCGGGAAAAGCAGACAGGCATGACCCCACCCATTCCCCCCACCATCGGCCTGGTGCTCGCCGGCGGGCTTGCGCGCCGCATGGGCGGCGGTGACAAGGCGCTAATCGAGATCAAAGGCATCACCATCCTCGACCGGGTGATCGCGACGCTCTCGGCGCAGTGCGTCGACATCGTCATCAACGCCAACGGCGATCCCGAACGCTTCGCCGACACCGGCTGCGTTGTGATCCCCGACAACGTGCCGGATCATCCCGGTCCGCTCGCCGGCATCCTCGCCGGGCTGGACTGGCTGGCCGAACAGAACAACGGCGTCGAATGGCTGTTGAGCGTGCCGGGCGACTGTCCGTTCCTGCCCGACGACCTCGTGGAACGGCTGCATCAGGCGCGGCGGGCGAAGGGCGCCGGCGTGCCGCTCGCCTGCGCGCGCTCGGGCGAATGGCGCCATCCGGTCGTGGGCCTATGGCCGCTGGCGCTGCGCCAGGACTTGCGCAAGGCGCTGGTGGACGAGGACCTGCGCAAGATCGAGGTCTGGACCGCGCGCCACGGCGTCGCCATCGCCGACTGGCCGGCGGAGCCGGTCGATCCCTTCCTCAACGTCAACACGCCCGAGGACGTGGCCCTGGCCGGGCGCATTGCGGCGCAACATGCGGGCTGAACGAACTTGACCGGACTCCGCGCCTCATTCTTATCTATAGTCTGAAGCTATAGCAGTCTGGGAGAGGAGCCGGAGCCATGAAGACGTTTCTTGTCGCCTGCGTCGTTGCCATCGTCGTCGCCGTCGTCGGCGCGTTCGTGCTGGATGGCTATCAGCAGCCGGTGCAGAAGGCGTTCGCGACCCAATACGTGCGGCTGGGCGCGTAGAGCGTTTCCAGGCGAAGTGGGAACCGGTTCGCCGTCCGGAAACGCGATAAAACAAAAGCTTAGACGTGTTCACCGTTTCCGTGAAACGGTGAACGTGGCTAGAACTCAGCTCACCAGCGCCGCGTACGACAGGAAGCCCACCCGCGTGCCGGGCTCGATGGTCGTGAGGCCCTCCGGCAATTCCAGCAGGCCGTCCGTCTCGGTCAGCGAGGTGAGGATGCCGGCGCCGTCCTGCGGATGCTTGACCGCCTCGATCTCGCCGTCGGCGGCGCGGCGCAGGGCCACCCGCACGTATTCGCGGCGGTCCTTCTTCTTCTTGTAGGCGAAGGCCACGCGCACCGGCAGCGCCACCAGGTCCTGCGGCGTAGCGCCGGACAGGCGGCGCAGCAGCGGCTTCACCACCCGCACGAAGGTCACGAACACGGCCACCGGATTGCCCGGCAGTCCGACGAAGGCGGCGCGGTGCTCAGGCTCGTCCCCGCGTATAACGCCCATGGCCACCGGCCGCCCCGGCTTGATGGCCACGCGCCAGAACACGAGGCTGCCGATGCGCTCGACCGCGTTGCGCACGTGGTCGGCCTCGCCGGTCGACACGCCGCCCGAGGTGACCACCAGGTCGTGGCCGGCGGCGGCCTGCTGCAGGGCGCGGGTCAGCACCACCGGCTTGTCGGGCAGGATGCCGAGGTCGGTGACGACGGCGCCGAGGCGTTCCAGCAATTCGCTCAGCAGATAGCGGTTGGCGTCGAAGATCGTGGCGCCCTCGCGCGGGCTGCCCGGCTCGACCACCTCGTCGCCGGTGGAGAAGATCGCGACCTTGAGCCGCCGGCGCACCTCGATCTCCGCGATACCGAGCGCGGCGGCAAGCGCCACGTGCTGCGCCTCCAGCACCGTGCCCGCAGGCAGCACCACCTGCCCCACCGGCACGTCCTCGCCGGCGAGCCGCCGGTTGGCGCCGCGCTTCAGGCCGCTCGGCACGGTGACGCGCTTGCCGTCGAGGCTCACGTCTTCCTGCATGAAAACCGTGTCGGCGCCCTCTGGCATGGCCGCGCCGGTGAAGATGCGGATGGCTTCGCCGGGTTTGAGCTTCAAATTGGCGCGCGCGCCGGCGGTGAGCCGGCCGGCGACCGTCAAGGTCGTCTCGCCGTCGGGCTCGAGATCGTCGAAGCGCACCGCATAGCCGTCGACGGCGGAGTTATCGAACGGCGGCAGGCTGACCGGCGCCTTGATGTCGGCGGCGGTGACGCGCCCGCGCGCGCCGTGCAACGCCACGCGCTCGGCTTCGGCGACCGGTCCGATGCGCTCGCCGATCAGCCGCTCCATCTCATCGATCCGCATCAGCGGACCGGAGAACGCGAAACAATCGTCGGTCAGTTGCGCCATTTTGTCAGTTCTCGGCTCAAGCGCCCGTCACGCGCTTCTGGCGAGCGCCAGCTCGCCGACCGGCACCGCCGAGGCCATCAACAGGTCCGCGATGCCCTCGATGTCGTCGAGATCGATAACCGGTACCTTCGCCTGCGGCAGCGGCACGTCGGAGGCAATCGCCACCACGTACGGATCCTCCGGCTGGATCAGCGGCTTGCCGTTGGCGGCGCGATGGACCTCGAGCTTGGGGAAGGCGTCGCGCTTGTAGCCCTCGACCAGCACCAGATCGGCCGGCGACATCTTGGCGACCAGGTCGGGCAGGTCCCATTCCGCCTCCTCGCGCAGCTCGTGCAGGATGGCGAAGCGCTTGGCCGAACTCACCACTACCTCGGTGGCACCGGCGGCGCGGTGGAAAAAGGAATCCTTGCCCGGCTGGTCGAGGTCGAAGCCGTGGTGGGCGTGCTTGAGGGTGGAGACCTTCAGGCCGCGCCCGATCAGGCACGGAAGCACCTTCTTGATCAGGGTGGTTTTGCCCGAGCCGCTCCAGCCGGCGAGACCGATAATGCGCATGGGTTTCATCTAGGCGTGGCGCTCCCGAATTTGAACCGGCAGGTATAGCACGAGTACAGCTTCCGTCATTGCGGGGCGCCGCGCGGCGGCGAACCCGGAATACGTTCCGAGAACTCAGGTACATTACGGGATTGCCCATCCGCGCGGATGCGGGCAATTTTTGCAGGTTCGACCGTGCCCAACGGGGAGATAAGGTGACATGAGCGAGGCTTCGACCTGGTCGCTTCGCGAGGTGTGGACCCGCAAGCTGCTCTATCCCGGCCACACCTTCCCCACCGCGATCGCGCCGGTGGTGGTCGGCATCGGCCTCGCCCACCACGACGGCGTCCTGGCCGCCGGCCCCGCCCTGCTCGCCTTCGTCGCCGGCTGGCTGATCCAGTTCGCCGGCGTTGTCACCGACAACTACACCAACCTCGTCCGCCAGCCCGACGACCGCGAGCACCCCGAGCTGGTGCAGGCGGTGAAAAACGGGCTCATTTCGCTGCCGTTCCTGCGCAACACCATCCTGGCCTGCTACGGCGTCGCGGTGGCGATCGGCCTGGTGCTCACCGCCATCGCCGGCTGGCCGGTGATCGTGATCGGCCTTCTGAGCATATTCGCGAGCTGGGCCTATTCCGCCGGACCCTGGCCGTTCGGCCGCCACGGCTTCGCCGACCCGCTGTTCTTCCTGTTCTTCGGCACAGTGTCGGTGATCGGCACCTATTATGTGCAGGCGGCAACCGTGCTGGGGCCCGAGCACTGGCGCGCGGCGTTGCCGTTTTCGGCGGTCGCCATCAGCCTGCCGATCGGCGCGCTCATCACCAACATCCTGATCATCGACGATATTCGCGACTGCGAATTCGATACCGAGAAGGGCAAGAACACCATCGCCGTGCGCTTCGGCAAGGGCTGGAGCCGGCTCGAATTCGTCTGCCTGCTCGCCTTCGCCTACCTGATGCCGTTCTGGTTCTGGCTGTCGCTCGGCTTCCGCGCCTGGGTATTGCTGCCGCTGATCACGCTGCCGCTCGCCGTCATGGTGGCGCACGCGGTGTGGACGCACGACCGCTTCGCCGAGCTGGTGCCAATGACGCCGCGGCTCGCCATGCTCACGGTCGCCTTCGCGCTGTGTCTCGCCGCCGGGATCGCCGCTGCCGCGTGACGCACTATTGTGCATTGATCTGGATCAAATGCTTGTCTTCTTTCCGTTAATTGTTTTTGTTTGAAACTATCGACTGGATTGTTTTACGTTCGTCCAGGGGACGGACGGTGCACGCGGGGAGAAGGTTATGAAACGCGCGCGCTGGGGGCTGGTGCTGATCATCTTCATCGTTGGCGGCGTCCTGGGCGCCGGCGCCGTGATCGGCAGCGATTTTATGAATCGCTACACCTCCACCGACGCTTTCTGCACCTCCTGCCACAGCATGAAGTTCGTCGGGAACGATCCGCATTTCATCAACTCGGCGCACCGCAGCAACGCTATCGGCGTGCGTCCGAACTGCGGCGACTGCCACATCGTCAAGACCAACTGGTTCGACGAGACCTGGGACCACGTTACGTCCGGCCTGCGCGACACGATCGCCGAATACACCCACAATTACAGCGACCCCAAGGTCTGGGCGAAGCGCCGGGTGGCGCTGGCGCACAAGGTGCGCGAGACCATGCGCGCGCAGGACAGCGTCACCTGCCGCTCCTGTCACGCCCGCCTCGACGTCCGCCCGACCAGCACGCGCGGCAAGGCCGCGCATGCGCTGATGCGCGAGGGCCGCATGACCTGCATCGACTGCCATTTCAACCTGGTGCATGCGCCGGTGCCGCCGACGATTGAGTTCATCCGCGGTTCGGGCATCGGCGGCGGGGCGAAATAGCCGCCTTCCGGCGCGACATTCGAGGAGAATGCGATGAGCAACCGAGGCCGCCTGTCCAAGAGCCTGTCGAAGATTCGCTTGTCGAAGATACCCGTGTCGAAGATTCTCGCCGCCGCGCTCCTGACCGGCGGCCTCACGGCGGCGGTGCTGGCGATGGCGCCGCAGCTTCGGGCCCAGACGCCGCCGGCCGCGGCCAAGCCGGCCGGACCGCCACCGCCGCCCCCGCCCGGCACGATTTCGACGACCCAGGTGCCGTTCTACGCCGATTGGGCATCGTCGGCGCACGCCAACGGCAAAGCCGAGCCGTTCAACCACTGGAACAAGGAAAAGGCGATTCCAGCCGAATGCGCGCGCTGCCATTCCACGCCCGGCTTCCGCGATTATCTCGGCGCCGACGGCTCGACGCCGTTCAAGGTCGATCATCCGGCGCCGGTCGGCACCGTGATCACCTGCGTCGCCTGCCACAACGACAAGACGCTGCGGCTCACCAAGGTGACGTTCCCCTCCGGCGTCACCATCGAGCACCTCGACGCCAATGCGCGCTGCATGACCTGCCACCAGGGCCGCGAATCGACGGTCAGCGTCAACAAGGCCATCGCCGGCGTGCCCGACGACCAGGTGATGCCCAAGGCGCAATTCATTAACGTGCATTACTTCGCCGCCGGCGCGACGCTGTACGGCGGCGAGGTCCATGGCGGCTACGAATATCCCGGCAAGACCTATGCCGGCCGGCTCAAACACAAAGCGCCCTTCACCACCTGCACGTCGTGCCACGCCACGCACGCGCTGGAAGTGAAGGTCGCCGACTGCGCCGCCTGCCACAAGGAAGTCACCGACAAGGCCTCGCTGCGTCTGATCCGCGCCGACAAGGTCGATCTCGACGGCACCGGCAACGCCAAGGAAGGCGTGGCGCAGGAGATCGACAATCTGCGCGGCAAGCTGCTCGGCGCCATCCAGGACTACGCCAAGAAGGTCGCCGGCAAGCCGATCGTCTATTCGGCGCCGGACTTCCCGTACTTCTTCGTCGACACCAACGGCGACGGCAAGGTGGACGGCAAGGAAGCCATCTTCCCCAACCAGTATAAGAACTGGACGCCGCGCCTCATGAAGGCGGCCTATAACTACCAGTTCGTCACCAAGGATCCGGGCGCCTACGCGCACAACCCGACCTATGTCGCGGAGCTGCTGCACGACTCGATCGCCGACCTCGGCACGCGCGTAAGCGTCGACCTGAAGAAGGCGACGAGACCGTAAGCTGCTGCGCGTTCCCTCTCCCCGCTTACGGGGAGAGGTGACGCGCGTTTGCGGCTCGCTCTCACTCTTTCACCGATCCACATTTCAAATGGCCATACGTCATCGCCCCTGTTGTTTGATGGGCCCGGGGTGAGCCCGCTTCCCTTTCTCCGTTCCCCACGAGGAGGCCCCCGAAACACGGGGGATGGAGCGCCGGGAGGGCGCCAGGGGCTTGGCGCAAGCCCCTTTGGGGCGAGGTTGCGACCCCGCCCGCGCGCCTGGCGAGGGCGCGCGCCCGCTTGGCGAAGCGGGCTGCGCCCTCCCGGCGCTCCACCGTCAAGCCGGCGCAATCGGCGCAAGCTTGATTGCGTGCGGCGCCGTTGTCGGGCGCCGGCCTTGGTCGCGCAGGGCGGGCGTCCTCGAGACGACGCCCGCGGCCCGACCACGGCGCACCGACGATAAGGCCGCCCGAGCGCGCGGGGATAAGTTTTTTCGCCGTCATGCCGGGTCCCCGCGCTATTCGCGCGTGTCCCGAAACGACGAACGGCGCGGGATAGGCGCACGAACAAAACGCCCGGCACGAGGCCGGGCGTTTCGCAGGTTAGCGGGTACTGAAATCTATTCCGCCGGCTGGGTGCGGGCGTCGGTGGCGCCCGGGCCCTGCTCTTCTTCGTACCAGAGCGGATGGTGCTCCTTGGCCCAGTTCACGTCGACGGTGCCCTGGCTCATGGATTCGAAGGCACCCTCCATGCCCAGGGTGCCGAGATAGATGTGGGCGATGATCAGCGCGACGAACAGCACGCCGACGATGCCGTGGAAGATCTGCGCCAGTTCCATGTCGCCGACGCCCATGCCCCAGGAGAACGGGAAGATCAGCATATAGCCGCTGACGATCATGGCGGCGCCGCCGAGCACGATGAACCAGTACAGGAGCTTCTGGCCGCCGTTGAACTTCCAGGCCGGCGCGTGGCCGCCGCCCTTGCCCATGCCGCCGCCCATCTTGAACCACTGGACGTCGGCCTTGGTGGGGAAGTTCTGCCCGATCCACATCAGGAACATCAGCACCACGCCGATGGTGAAGGCGAAGCTCAAGTAGTTGTGCGCGTACTTGGCCCATTCCGACCAGGCGCTGAAGGCGTCGGCGCCCAGCCACGGCAGGATCAACGCGCGGCCGAAGGTGATGTTCAGCCCCGTGATGCCGAGCACGATGAAGGTCGATGCGGTCAGCCAGTGCACGAAGCGCTCCAAGGCGTTGAACCGCACCATGGTGCGTCCCGAGCGGCCGCCCTCGATTTTCATGGTGCCGCGCCACATGTAGAACAGGATCAGCAGCACCAGCATGCCGAGGATGGCGACGCCGCCGATCACCTTCAGCCAGTAGGTGTGGAAGGTCTGCCAGTTGCGGCCGGCCGGGTGGATCAGGTTGGCCGACTTCTTGTCCGGAATGCTGACGTCGCCGCGGATGACGCCGCCCTTGAGCTGCTGCAGAAGCTGCTGCTCGCTGGTTGCCGCCGTCGGACCGCCCTGCGCGGACGCGGGCGCCGGCGGCGTCACGATGGCGACCATGAAGGCGAGTGCGAGCGCGCCGGCAACGAAGCGGATCGCGGCAAAGAGCTTCGCCATGATATCCTCTCCCTTTCTTGAACCCTGCAATCTTGTGGTCGAAGACCGGCGGCGCGAGGCCTCTAAAGCCGAACGCCGCCGCATGGATCAGCTCGCGATGGTCTCGTGATAGGCGGTCTGCCAGCCCCAGGCACCGGAGCTGTAGCCGCGGGTCTTCACGCGTTCCTTGTAGATCTTGGCGATGACGTCGCTGTCGCCGGCGAGCAGCGCCTTGGTCGAGCACATCTCGGCGCAGAGCGGCAGTTTGCCCTCGGCCAGCCGGTTGGCGCCGTACTTCTCGTACTCGGCCTTGCTGCCGTCGGGTTCCGGACCGCCGGCGCAGAAGGTGCACTTGTCCATCTTGCCGCGCGAACCGAAGTTGCCGACCTTCGGGTACTGCGGGGCCCCGAACGGGCAGGCGTAGAAGCAGTAGCCGCAGCCGATGCACAGGTCCTTGTTGTGCAGCACCACCGCGTCCGCCGTGGTGTAGAAGCAGTTCACCGGGCAGACCGCCGCGCAGGGCGCGTCGGTGCAGTGCATGCAGGCCATGGAGATCGAGCGCTCGCCCGGCTTGCCGTCGTTGAGCGTCACCACGCGACGGCGGTTGATGCCCCAGGGGACGTCGTTTTCGTTCTTACACGCGGTGACGCAGGCGTTGCACTCGATGCAACGGTCGGCGTCGCAAAGGAATTTCATGCGTGCCATGTCAATTCTCCTTCAACCGATCCGTTACGCATTTTTTCAATGCGCATGATCTTGTCCGAAAACCGGTTTCCACTTTTCGGGATCATGCGGCTCAAGCTGCCTCGATGCGGCAGAGCGTGACCTTCGACTCCTGCATCTGGGTGACGACGTCGTAGCCGTAGGTGCCGTCCATGTTGGAGGCCTCGCCCAGCACAAAGGGGTCGCTGCCCTTCGGGTACTTCGAACGCAGGTCCTGGCCCTGCCAGTAGCCGCCGAAGTGGAAGGGCATGAAGGCGACGCCGGCGGCGACGCGCGGGGTCACCATGGCGGTGACCAGCACCTTGCCGCCTTCGGGCGAGTGCACCCAGACCTTGCCGCCGTCCTTGACCCCGAGCTTGCCGGCGTCGACCGGGTTGATCTCGCAGAACATGTCCTGCTGCAGCTCGGCCAGCCACTTGGTGGAGCGCGACTCGGCGCCGCCACCCTCGTATTCGACCAGACGGCCGGAGGTGAGGATGATCGGGAACTGCTTGGAGTGGTCGTTCTTCTGGATCGACGCGAACAGCGTCGGCAGACGGTAGGACTTGCGGTCGCTGTAGGTCTGGTACTTCGGCAGCAGATCGCGCCGCGGGGTGTAGAGCGGCTCGCGGTGCAGCGGCACCGGATCCGGGAAGGTCCACACTACGGTGCGGGCCTTGGCGTTACCGAAGGGCGCGCAGCCGTGCTTGATGGCGACGCGCTGGATGCCGCCGGACAGATCGACCTTCCAGTTGGTCTTGTCGCCGGCGATCTTTTCGATGGTCGCCGTCTCTTCCGGCGTCAGGTCCTTGTCCCAGCCGAGCTTCTTCAGCATGGCCATGGTGAACTCAGGGTAGCCGTCCTTGATCTCGGAGCCGACCGAGTATGAGCCCTCGGCCAGGAGGTTCTCGCCGTTATGCTCGACGCCGAAGCGGGCACGGAAGGTGAGACCGCCTTCGGCCACCGGCTTGGAGGTGTCGTAGAGGATCGGCGTGCCGGGATGCTTCATTTCCGGCGTGCCCCAGCTCGGCCACGGCAGACCGTAGTAGTCGCCGTCGACCGGCCCGCCCTTGGCCTTCAGCGTGGTGTAGTCGAACTTGTCCTGGTGGGCCATGTGCGCCTTCAGGCGTTCCGGCGACTGGCCGGTGTAGCCGATGGTCCACATGCCCTTGTTGAACTCGCGGGTGATGTCCTCGATCAGCGGCTCGGTGCCGTTCATCTTGATGTGCTTGACCAGTTCCTTGTCGAAGCCGAGCTTCTTGGCGAACAGGTACATGATCTCATGGTCGGTCTTGCACTCGAACCACGGGTTGAACACCTTGTCGCGCCATTGCAGCGAGCGGTTCGAGGCGGTGACCGAGCCGTAAGTCTCGAACTGGGTGGTGGACGGCAGGATATAGATGCCATCCTTGCGGTCGGGGATGACGGAGGCGAAGGTCGGCACCGGGTCGACGACGACCATCAGGTCGAGCTTCTCCATCGCCTTCTTGATGTCGGGCAGGCGCGTCTGCGAATTGACCGCGTGGCCCCAGAACACCATGGCGCGGACGTTGTCCGGCTGATCCATGTTCTTCTTGTCGTCGAGCACGCCGTCGAACCAGCGCGACACCGGGATGCCGGCCGACTGCATCAGCTTCTGGCTGGCGAAGCGGCCCTTGACCCATTCGTAGTCGAGATCCCAGACCCGCGACCAGTGGTGCCAAGCGCCGGCCGACAAGCCGTAATAGCCGGGCAGGCTGTGCGACAGCACGCAGAAGTCGGTGGCGCCCTGCACGTTGTCGTGGCCGCGGAAGATGTTGGCGCCGCCGCCGGCGACGCCGACATTGCCGAGCGCGAGCTGCAGGATGCAGTAGGCGCGGGTGTTGCTGCTGCCGATGGTGTGCTGGGTGCCGCCCATGCACCAGACGATGGTGCCAGGCTTGTTCTCATGCAGCATCTTGGCGACGCGCTCGACCTGCGCGCCCGGCACGCCGGTGACGTGCTCGACCTCTTCCGGCGTCCAGTTCATGACCTCTTTCTTGACCTGGTCGAGGCCCCAGACGCGCTGCTTGATGTATTCCTTGTCTTCCCAGCCATTCTTGAAGATGTGATAGAGGATGCCCCACACCAGCGGAATGTCGGTGCCGGGGCGCAGACGCACGAATTCATCGGCATGGGCCGCAGTGCGGGTGAAGCGCGGATCGGCCACGATCAGCTTCGACTTGTTCAATTCCTTGGCGCGCAGGATGTGCTGCACGGCGACCGGATGCGCCTCGGCCGGATTGGAGCCGATCAGGAACATCGCCTTCGAATTGTGCATATCGTTGAAGGAATTGGTCATCGCGCCATAGCCCCACGTATTCGCGACGCCCGCGACCGTGGTGGAGTGGCAGATGCGCGCCTGGTGGTCGCCGTTGTTCGACCCCCACAGCGCATAGAACTTGCGGAACAGATAGGCCTGCTCGTTGCCGAATTTGGCGGAGCCGAGCCAATAAACCGAATCGGGACCCGACTTCTTGCGGATCTCCAGCATCTTGTCGCCGATCTCGTTGATCGCCTGCTCCCACTTGACGCGCTTCCACTGGCCGCCTTCGAGCTTCAGCGGATATTTCAGGCGGCGTTCGCTATGGGCGTGCTCGCGCACCGAGGCGCCCTTGGCGCAGTGCGAGCCGAGATTGATCGGGCTGTCCCAGCCGGGCTCCTGGCCGACCCAGACGCCGTTCTTCACTTCGGCGATCACCGTGCAGCCGACCGCGCAGTGCGTGCACACCGACTTGATGCGGGTGGCGCCGGCGGTGAGCGGGCCGGCCTCGGCGGCCTCGGCCTTCTTCACCGTGACCATGGGCAGCGCGCCGGCGAGCGCGACGCCGCCGGTCAAGAGACCGGAGCGGGCCAGGAACGAGCGGCGGTCGATGGCGCTGCCGCCACTGGCGGCCAGCGCCTGTTGCAGGGATGCGGATTTTGCGGAGCCACTCGATTTTTTCCTGAGCATGACGTCCTCCTGAATTCGGGTCGGCGCTGGCCTCGCGCGGTTCGAGCGCGGGCGCGGGAGCGAAGCGGAACGATCAGAAGCTGGCGAGCCGGTAGTAGGTCTTCACGTGCTCGCTCTCGCGGTAGCCGGTGTGCTGCGGCTTGACCGGCTCGCTGGCGGCAGCGGGCGCGACGGCCGAGACCGCCGTGGCGCCGGCCGCGCCGATGGCGAGCCCCGCGCCGGTCAGAAGACGACGGCGATCGATCTTTTGCGCGTCCTTGAGCGATCTTTCGGTGCCCTTATCGTGCTGGCGCATGGTCAGTCCTCCGATGAAACGGATGGGCGCGGGGCGGCGCGAGCCGCCTCCCGCGCTGTGCAGGGCGTCAGATGCCGGGCCAAAACGACCCAAATCGTGGAACAAGGGCCGAAAAACGGGGCCGCCGCGCGGCCGGATGACGGCGCGCGTGAGAGCTCGTCGCGAGCTGCAGTACAGCAAACCATCTTCCTCCCCTTTGGCTCTTGCCGAGCCAATTCTTGGGGCGCCCACCCAGCATTAGAATAATTAGAGGCTATAGCCTTAGACTATGGAAGACAAATAATTTTCGGCCAGGCCAAAGTTTACGCGTTCGCATTCGCAGCAATTGCCATGCTGCGACGCGAGGCGCATGCAACCGTCCGATTTGCTGCGGTGTTTGGTTACTCAGTCCGACGCGGAGTCCGGCGCCGACGTCGCGACACGCCGCGGCGCATCAGCGGAATTTTCCCCGCCTGCGTCACTTTCGCCCAGAGCATCGTCGGTTTGCGATACGTGCGCCGGTTCGGATGTCGCCTGCGATTCGTCTTCTCGCGGCTCCGCCGGTCGCTGCGCTTCCGCCTCCGGCGCCTCGGTTGGGCCGAGCGCCTCCTCAACCTTCTCGATCTTCTCCTCGGCCTCCTCGGCGTAGCCGCGCCCGGCCTTCCAGGCGCTTTGCACCGCGCCGATCACGGTCGTCGTCAGATTATAGTCTTCGTCGTAGTCGTTGAGGCCGTCGAGATTGGCGAACACCGGATCGCTCGCCCACAGCTTGCGCAGCGCCGCGCGCCGCAACTGCTCCGGCACCTTTTCGCCCAGGAAAACGGTGTAGTCGGATTCGGCGGTGAGTTCGTCGATGGACGGCAGCACCGGCATCTCTTCGTCGGCAGGCGCCGCCGCATCGTCGGCCGGCGCGGCCTGGTCCGGCGCCGCGTCGGGCGGACGCGCCGCATCCGCCGGCTCGGGCGGCACGTCGCCACGCCGGGCGGCCGCCTTGCGCTCCGACCAACGCGACAGGACTTTACGTTCCTCGCTCACTGGATATCCCGTTGCTGCCCCGGCGGCCGACGCTCGCCCTCGTCTTTGCGCCGGTTCTTACGCTTCACGAACGGCGTGTCGACGTGATGGGCGCTGACGAAGTCCCGCACCCAGGCCACGATGTCGGGCGGCATGGGCACACCCTCGACCACGTCGTCCTGGTCTTCGGTGTACTTCGACGCCTCGTAGGGGCAGACGGTGACCATAAAGGGCTCGAACTCAAGTTCCCCTTGCCCCCCTTGTTCCCCTTGTTCCCCTTGCCCCTCGGCCTCCTCGCTCCGGCGCAGCACCACGAACACCCGCGGCGGCTCCTGCGAGAGGTTGGTGAGGTAGCCTTCGGTCTCGCGCTTGAACAGCTCGATATCGAGCCTGCCGCCCTGATAGTGCACCCAGCCTTCCCCCTCGGCCAGCAGCTTGCCGGGTTCGGCGGCGGCATCGGGCGGCAAAACGCCGAGCGGCCGCCACAGGTGGCCGCCCCAGGGATTCCTGGCGTCGCGCCGTTCGACGACGACGCTGATCGGCATGACCGCGTCGGCGGTTGGCATGCTCCGCTCCTTTCAGCGCGCGCGCTCAATCACGGCAGCGGGCACGCTCGTTCGCCCGCTTACCAGTGGCGCGAATTTGACCTTTGATACCCACTTGCAGCGGGCGCCTCATCTCACGAGCAAGCCGCGGAATAAAGCGGACTGCGGATTCGGGACACTAGAATCGAATGCCGGAATCGGACCGCTAGCCGTCGACCTTATAGCCGTTGACGCGATAGTAGTTCTTCACGTCCGGGGCATTCGCATTGTAGCGCGTCTTTTTCGCGTCCGACGCCGATTCGGTGGCGCTCGCCCCGGTCGCGATCATCGACGCCGCCGCGGCGGCAACGCCGGCGCCGAGGCCGATCACGCGCAGAAAATCGCGGCGGGCGAGCCTGCTCTTGTCCTGGTCCTGCATGGTCTGAGTTCCTTCTCCCGACTCCGAGGGTCTTGGACACCGGTTGCGAGGAAACCGCCCTCAAGCCGGCATGTCAAAGGCTTGCGCTTCGATCTCGACGAAAATCCGGCCGGCGGCCGCGACGCGGCGGTAGAAATCGGCGGACTCGGCGCTTTCGAGATCGGCAAAGAAGCGGCCGATCCACGGCGCCATGTGCTTTTCGAAGATGGTGCGATCGGCCTCGGCCGGCGCCGGCAGGCTGCGGCTCGCCAGCCCCGCCATGATCTCGCACAGGATTCCGGCGTGGTCTTCCGGCTCCACCACCCCTTCCTGGCGCGTAATCCCGAAGGCGGCGAGGTCGTCGCGCAGGCGCGCCAGCGGGCGCTCGTGCAGAAAGCCGGTGAGATAATAAGACGCGTAGGGCAGCAGCTCGCCGCGGCCGATGCCGATGAACAGGTTGAAATACTCGCGCTCGACCGCCTCGACACGCGCTTGCCCCGCCGCGTCGGCGAGCGCGGCGTGGGCGAGGCCGAGCGGCGTGGCGTCGCCCTTGAGCGCGGCCAGGCTCTGCAGCAACTCGGCGCTCGGCGCGTGCAGCAGCAGGGCGCCGATCAGCGCGTATTCCTGGGCGCGCGCGGCGTCGATCTCGTCGGCCTCGCGCACGGCGTCGTCGCCGTAGAGGTCGGGGCGCAGGACGGCGCGGTCGATGCCGGTGACGGTTTCGACGATGACCACGCGCTCAGCCGGCACGCGCGTCCAGTTCGACACCGACGGCTGCGAAATGCCGATCTGGCGCGCGAGTTCGCTCACGCCGCCCACGACGCGGATCGCCTCGCTCAGGCCGGAATCGCGCATGAATTTCGTCTTCTCCTCGTATGCGGGGGAGACGTTAGCGGCGGGAATGGAGGGGGGTCAACCGGCATGCGCTCCGACGATCGACAGGACCCCGGCAATCAGCAGTACCGAAAACACCGCGAAGACGGTGATATTGAGGTCCCACCGTTTGGCGATCAGCGGCACGGGTGCCGCGAACGGCAGATAGCCATTGTCGTCATAGGCCTCTCCGCCATAGATCGGCATTGCGATCAGCGCGGCGAAGAAGGCCGCATAGACAATCGCGGCTATGATCGCGGCCAGCACCAGCCGTTCGGTGGCATAGGGGCCCGGCCACCAGATCAGCGCCAGCGCCAGCGTGCCAAAGCCGGCATAGCTGGTGATCTGCCAGACCACATGAAAGCGGGCATGCGGCGTCCATTTCGGATTGGTCGCATGGGTCTTGTTGAAGTCGGCGCGAATGGTGGCAAAGCCGTAGCCTAAGGTCACCAGCGTGAGCAGGATACGGGCGAGCAGGTTGAGGTCGAAGCTCGTGGTCATGGCGTTTTCCCCGTTATGATTTGTTCTAGGACTGCGTACGAAGCGCACCGGCAACGATCTCGCCGGTCGAACGGCTGACCGGACCGGCCAGATAAGGTTTGACGTGTTCGCCAAACCAGGGCGCGGCGAGATCGCGCGACATTTCGTCAAGCGCCGCGCGCGTGGCAAAGAGCGCCAGCATAATGGCTTCGTCGTCGCCGGCGCGGATCAGGCTGAACCCGCGAAAATCCTTGTGCGCGACCGAGGCATTGAAAGCATCGACCTTGCCGGCGAGCGCCGCCCAGTCGGCATCCGGCTTGATCGGCAGGTGATTGACCACGGCATGCATGATTATCGTCTCCGGTTTGCCGGTTTAGCTGGCGTCAATTGCGCCGGGCGGTCGAGGGCTTTCTTCAACAAGGTGACGAATTGCGTTAGCTCGGCCTTGCTGAAATTCGGATATTGATCGCGATTGAGTTTGAGCAGCGGCTGGTGCGACTTTTCGACGAGGTCCCAGCCCTTGTCGGTGAGGCTGGCGAGCACCGTGCGCTGGTCTTCTTTGGGGCGATGGCGCGCGATCAGACCGGCCAATTCCAGCCGGTCGAGCAGGCGGGTGACGTCGGGCCCGCGTTGTATCAGCCGGGCCTCGATGGCACCGCGCGAGATCCCTTGGCGGCCGGGGTCGCGCACGTAAAGAATGCGCAGCACGTTGAACTGATGGAGGGTAATCCCCCAGTTCCGGAAAAAGGCGTCTCCCTCCGCCGCCAGCAGACTGCCGAGCCGGGCGGCCATCACCGTGACGTCGCTTTGCAGCATCGATCCGTCGTCCAATGCGGTTTGGTGGCGCCTTAACGCGTCCTTCTTCATGGCCGCGATTGTGGCGCCGCTTTTATTTGTTGTCAGCAACTATTGTTGTAAACATATAATTGCGGACCCGGCGCCGCTTCAGCCCAAAATCTGGATACTTGAGGGGTCGGCGACGATCCGGAGTAGAATCGATAAATTCAGCCAGTGCTCCGCTGCCGACATTTGCGGCGGATAGCGCGCCAAACGCGCGCCGATGTCCGCTGGTTACCCGGCGGAGCGAACGACATTTGCTCGGGAGCTTGCGGCAACGGGATGGGTTCCCGGCCGTTTAGAACAACAAACCCTAACTCACCGCCTCGAGATGGCGGATCGGCAAGCCGGTGACCAGGTTCTGCGGCTTCATGTGGATCTCGTTGTCGGCGGTCATCGCCAGGATGAGGTAGACCGGCTCGCCGCGCACGCGGTCGAGCACGACCTCCGGATTGTCGAAGGTGAGCCGGAACAGGCCGACCACGCCGCTCATGGCGGTCTCGTCGATCTCCTCGTCATTCCACAACTGGTCGCCGATGCGGGTGGCGTCGGCGTCGAGCCCGACATACCAGGTGAGCATGGCGTCGCGCAGCTCGGTGAGCGGCTCGATGGCCACCGACACGCCGAGCAGATGCGCGATCCAGTGCTCCATCGCCTCGGCGAGCGCGGCGAGACCCTCGCGCCCGGCGGTGAGGTCGATGGCCATGTCGAACTGGTCGCTGCGCTCCCAGTAGGTTTCGGCGTTGGCGTCGTTGATGACGTCGATCTCGGCTTCCGCCGGCAGGCCGAGCATGGAGACCAGCGGCGACACCGGCGAGGTATTGTCGCCGCCGATGGTTTCCTCGTCGGCCGCGATGAGCGATTCGTCGTGCACGGTGACGCGCTGGGTGCGGAAGAACAATTCCGCCGCGCGCAAGGTGCGCGGGTCCTCGACGCCGTCGAGGGCGTTTCGCAGGATGACGTGCACGAGCTGGTTGATGAACAAAGGCGGCGTGCCGGCGAGCCCGTGCCGCACCAGCTCGGTGTAGGCGGCTTCCAGCGTCTTGTGGCGCAGAAGATGGTCGCGGAAGGCGATCAGAAGCTGCCAGTTCTCGCGCGCGTCCTCGTCCTCGATGGCCGCGATGTCGGCGGCCGAGACCGGCAATTGCGGATTTTCGAGCAGCGCGGCGTGCAGCGTGCGCTCGACGGGGCAGGCTTCCGGCGGCGGGATCAGTTCGGGCCGCGCCAGGTAAACCTTCAGGAAATCGTCGGTCACGATCAGCCCGCCGCCTTCGTCGCGGTCGAGCAGATGATGGCCGCAGGAGAGCCAGAAATCGGTCATTTAGGTTCCCGTTCAACCAGATCGATCAACTTCACGTCCTCGCCCGGCGCCTCGTCGTCTTCGCCCTCGACTTCGAGGAACGAAAACGCGCGCGCGGGCTTGGGGCCTTCGCGCGGCTGCAAGGTGCGGAAGGATTCGCGCAGCTCGCCTTCCTCGTAGGTGCGATGCACCGCGATCAGCGTGTCCTGCGGCGGCTCGCACAAAGACTCGACGAAGGCAACCTCTTCTTCCGCGGCGGCGCGGGCGGCGTCCATGTCGGGCGCGCCGTAATGCTCGACCAGTTGCCGCGCCAGCATCTCGACCAGGTTGGCGCGCTCGGCCCGGCTCGCTTCCACGATCTGCACCAGGGTCGACCAGCCCATGGTATCGACGCCGAGGAAGCCGCCGCGGAACTCGCTGCGCGCCTTGCCCTCGAGCGCGCTCGGGTCGCTCGCCCAGAACGCGAAGGCGCCCGACACCGCCCATTCGCCCGGCTCGGCGGCGCGCTCGAACACGAACGTGTCCGAGGGATCGAGCCGGATGGTGCGCAACAGTTTCATCCGCGCGGCGCTCCTGTCGCGGGATTGAGCCAAGTCGGTGACGCCAGCGCTTCGATCAGCGCTTTGCGTCCGCCATCGTCGCCTGCCAAGTCACTCACTTTGGGACGCACGCGCAGATCGCCGTTATCGTCGATGTTGCGGCGCACGCCTTTGTCCGGCGTCAGGCGTTCGCCATAGCGCTTCGCCACGGCGGCGAAACCGTGCTCCTGCCAGGCGTCCAGCGCCACCATGAAATGGCGGGCGAAGCTTTCGATCAGACGCTGCGACACAAGGCCGCTCGCGCCGTCCTCCGCCGGCCCCCCGAAGCCTTCCTCGGCGAGATTGGTCACGTCCGGGTCATGGCCGGGTTCCCGGTCGCCGCCCGAATGCAGGCGGATCTTGGCGCCGAATACCAGCCAGGGCGGCATCTCATCCTCGGCCGCCCCTTGCGGCCAGGCCAGGCGGCCGCCGCCCACCAGCCCGCCGTTGACGCGAACCGCATCGGGCCAGTCGATTTCGACCATGGTTTCCGGCTCGGCGGCGCCGATCAGCGCATCGCTGAGCGCCACCATGCCGGCGTAGAACGCGCGCCGCGCCAGGCGAAGGGGTTCCTCGGGTTCCAGCACCAGGGCGAACTCGGCGACGTCGAAGCCGCCCCCATGCACCAGGGTGCCGGCGCCGCGGTCGGCGGCGATGGAAATGGCGTGGGTAAAGGCATCGCCCAGCTCGCGCAGCCGCACCGCCGTATAGAGCGGCGGCAGCGCCAGTTCCGGCGTCCGGTCCGACGGCCGCAGCCGCGCCTGCAGCGCCATGGTTCCTCCGCCCACCCTTTCTTCTTTGAATGCCAATAATTATAGGTTCAAATTATAGGTTCGAAGGACCCGAGGCTAGTGGAGCGAATTTGACATTTGATACCCACTTGCAGCGGGCCACTCATCAAATGTCAAATTCAAAGCTCCACTAGAATCAAATAGTTGCTAGTGGTCCTTTGCTTCCGACATTTGCTCTGGAGCTTGCGGCAACGGGATGCAAATGTCGGAAGCGGACCACTAGCGGCGGCGGCCAGACGGGATTAATGCCGGGAAATGAGGCGCCTCAAACGCTTGCGACGGAATTGAGGCGGGCAAACGACAACGGCGATTGAGAGCATGATGGCCGAAAGCCAGCGCAAGATCCTGGTGTGCTCCTGCGAGGACACCATGCCGCTCGACGCCGACGCCGTGCGGCGGGCGTGCAGGGGCGCCGAGGTGGTTGCCGGCCGGCACCTGTGCCGAGGCGAGCTGACGCGCGTGCAGAACGCGCTCCAGGGCGACGAGGCGCTCACCATCGCCTGCACCCAGGAAGCGCCGCTGTTCAGGGAACTGGCGGCGGACGCCGGCGACACCGAAGGCACGCGCGTTGCCTTCGTCAACATCCGCGAGACCGCCGGCTGGTCGACGGACGCCGCCGAGGCCGGGCCGAAGATGGCGGCGCTGATCGCGGCCAGCCTGGCGCCGCCGCCGGAGCCGGCCTATGTCGGTTTCACCAGCGGCGGCACCTGCACCATCTACGGCAGCGACGAGCGCGCCCTCGAAGCCGCGCAACTGCTGAAGGATCATCTCGACGTCACCGTGCTGATCAAGCCGCCGGCGGACGTGCCGCCGCAAGCGGTCACCGCGTTCGCGCTGCTGCAGAGCACGGTCAGAACGGCGCAGGGCTATCTCGGCGCCTTCGACTTGACCCTCGACGATTTCGCGCAAGCCGCGCCGTCGTCGCGCGACGGGCTGGCGTTCGGGCCGCCGCGCAAGGACGCGCGGATGCGCTGCGACATCCTCATCGATGTCAGCGGCGGCCCGGCGTTGTTTCCAGCCGCCGACCTGCGCGAGGGCTACCTGCGCGCCGACCCGGGCGATCCCGCCGCGCTGCTGCGCGCCGTGCTGAAGGCGCGCGATCTCACCGGCACCTTCGACAAGCCGCGCTACGTGACCATGCGCGAGGACCTGTGCGCGCACGCGCGCTCGGGGCTCGTCGGCTGCCGGCGCTGCCTCGATCTCTGCCCCACCGGCGCCATCGCGCCCGCCGGCGATCACGTGGCGATCGACGCGCATATCTGCGCCGGCTGCGGACAGTGCGCCGCCGCCTGCCCCACCGGCGCGGCATCTTATGCGCTGCCGCCGTCGGACGCGCTGCTCGCTCAGCTGCGCACATTGCTTGCGACCTATCGCGAACTCGGCGGCAGGGAACCGGTTGTTCTATTCCACGACGACGAACAAGGCCGGCCGCTGATCGACGCGCTGGCGCGCTACGGCGACGGCCTGCCGGCCAACGTCCTGCCGGTCGCGGTCAACGAGATCACGCAAGTCGGCCTGGAAGCGGTGGCGGCGGCGTTCGCCTATGGCGCCGTGGCGGTGCGTTTCCTCACCCGCGCCAAGCCGCGCCACGATCTGAGCGGCCTGCACCAGACGATTGCCTTGGCGCAGCCGGTGCTCGCAGGACTCGGCTTCAAGGGCGCGCGCGTCGAAACGATCGAGACCGACGATCCCGACGCGCTCGGCGCGGCCTTGCGCGCGATTGAGACCATGGACGGCACCACGAAGCCCGCGACCTTCACGCCCATCGGCGAAAAGCGCGATCTGGTGCGGCTCGCTTTACGCGAACTACACGGCGTCGCGCCGGCGCCGGTCGCCGTCATCGCGCTGCCGGCAGGCGCGCCCTTCGGCACCGTGGACGTCAACGTCGCAGGCTGCACGCTGTGCCTCGCCTGCGTCTCCGCCTGCCCGACCGGCGCCTTGAGCGACGATCCCGAGCGGCCGATGCTGCGCTTCGCGGAAGACGCCTGCGTGCAATGCGGGCTGTGCCAGGCGACCTGCCCGGAGAAGGTGATCGCGATCAGGCCGCAGATCGACTTCCGTAGCGCCACCGCGCAGGCGCGCGTGATCAAGGAGGAAGAGCCGTTCCTGTGCATCCGCTGCGGCACGCCGTTCGGCGTCAAGAGCTCGGTCGCGCGCGTGGTGGCGGCACTCGAGGGCAAGCACTGGATGTTCAAGGATTCCCAGAAGCGTCTCGACATGGTGAAGATGTGCGCCGACTGCCGCGCCGCCGCCGCCATGGAAGACAGCCTCGATCCCTTCGGCGCGCCGCAGCGCCCGAACGTGCGCACGACGGACGATTACCTGCGCGAGCGGGAAGAGGGCGAGTCATGAGCCGTCATTCCGGGGCACGCGCTGAAAGCGCGTGAGCCCGGAATCCATACGCCCTGTCGCGCGATCCAATGCACTGCATCCGATCAGCACGGGGGTTATGGATTCCGGGTTCGCCGCTGACGCGGCGCCCCGGAATGACGGTTACTACTTGGTCACCCTCGCAATGAAGTCCACCAGTTCCTGGCGCTCCTTCTTAGAGCCGATGGTCTGCTCCGGCATCTTGGTGCCGGGCGTGTAGTGCGCCGGACCGATCTCGAACAGCTTGCCGATCGTCTTCTTGGACCAGACGATATCCAGCTTCTTCAGCGCCGGCGAGAAGTTGTAGCCCTTCAGCGTCGCGATGCGGCGGCCCATGACATGCCATAGCGTCGGGCCGGCCTTCTGGATTTCGCCGGGCTTGAGGGTGTGGCAAGCGACGCAATGGCGGAACACCTGGGCGCCGGGATCATTCGCGTATTGTTTGAGCGGATCGCCGGGTGCGCCGACGATGACCGCGTCGACCGGCTCGCCGGTGACCGCGTTCCAGCGCCGGATCATGCGGTCGGTGCCGCCGGTCAGCAGCGTCTTGCTGTCGGGAAAGAACGCCACCGCCCACACCGGCAGGCCGGGCCCGACCAGGGTGCGTTCGAGCTTGCGGGCGTTGCGGTCGACGATCGCCACTGAGCCGCGGATGCCGGCGGCCGCCACCAGTCTGCCGTCGGGCGACACGGCGACCTGGATGACCGGCGTCTTCGACGCTTCGACGTCGGCGCGGACCGCGCCCTGCGGCGAGAGGAAATAGACCTTGCCGTTGGCGCCGGCGGTGACGATCTCGCCGCCGGGCGCGACCGCGACGGTGTTGAGCGGCGTCGGCAGACGATGCACGTCGACGCCGTGGCCATGGAGCGGCCAGATGCGCAAGGTGGTGTCGTAGCCGGCGCTGATCACATGTTTGCCGTCGGGCGTGAAGGCGACGCCGTTGACGTTCATCTTGTTGCCCGTGAGCACGCGCGGCGCGCCGCCGCCGAGCGGCCACAGCCGCACGGTGTGATCCCACGAGGCGGAGGCGAGCCATTTGCCGTCGGGCGAGACCGCGAGACCGGCGATGGGCCCGGTGTGGCCGGTAAGCACGGTGTCGGGATGCGGCTTGCCCGGCGTCCAGATGGCGATGCGCGCGTCGGCGCCGCCGGTGGCGATGCGGCCGTCCTTGAGGTAGGCGACCGCGTTCACCGCGTTGTCGTGGAAGCGCATCACCTGCATGGCGACATTGCGCTTGAGCGACCAGCGGATCGCCGACGTGTCGAAGCTGCCGGAAACGGCACGGGTCCCGTCCGCCGAGATGGCGAGCGCGCGCACCGGCCCGCCGTGGCCGCGCAATTGCGCCTGCGCCGCGCCGCCGGCGCAAGCCAGCAGGGCGAAGGCGAGGCTCAAGCGTGCGATCCAACCGGACATGACGGGCCCCAATCGAGAGAGACCGAGTGAGAGGGGAAATTTAGAAGATTATGAGGCGGATTGAAGCCCCCGCCCCTGCCGCTCAAAAGATGGCGGTAACGTTCTAATCTTCCGCCGGCTCCATGCCGATGGCGCGGATGCGCTCGCGCACTGCTTCGTCGCGCAGCACGGCGAGAAACGCCCGCACCGCCGGGCGATCTTTGCGCTTCTCGACCAGCAGGAAGTCATAGTGTTCCGGCGAAACGGGCAGGAAGCCGAGGCCATAAAGCTTCGCCACCGGCTCGATGGCCAGCCCCCAGTCGGCGCGCTTTTGCGCGATCGCCGCCGCCACCGCGTTGTGCGACTTGGGCTGGTTGGCGTAGCCGGGCGGGCGGGCGCCATCGAGCAGCTTGTCGATGAGCACGCGGGTGCCGGCGCCGGCGTTGCGGCTGACCATGAGCGCGTTCGGGTCGGTGAGGATGGCGGCGAGCGCTTCCTTCACGCCCTTGCCTTCGAAGCGCTTGTCGCCCGGGCGGAACAGGATGCCCTGCATGCGGCGCCAGCCCGGCACCAGCGCCAGCTCGGGCGAGACCAGATGCGCGTTGTACTTGCCGGTGAGCGGATCGATCAGGTGCACCGGCGCCACATCGCACTGGCCGCGGCTCGCCGCCGCCACGCCGCCGAGGCTGCCGACGGCGAGCGTGCGCGCGCTGAAACCTCGGTCGGCAAGCGCGCTCACCACCACGTCGAGGGCGACGTCGTGGCTGCCCATGATGACGAGATCGGGCGGGCGCACGGCGTGGCCGATCAGGGTCACCGGCGCCGCGCTGCCGGCATCGAGCGCCGAGGCGAGCTGATCGATCTCGATGAAGCCGTCGGCCTGCGAGAAGCTCGTCACCGAGCCCGAGCCCTTGCCGGTCGGGAACGCCAGGGCGCCTTCGTCGCTGTCGACCAGCGACACCAGCAGAAACTCTTTCCGGCCCATCTCGGAGGCGACCCGCACCGGCACGTGCGCATTGACCGTCTGCGCGGCTTCCGGCGGCAGCCCGGCGCGGGCGCGGATCACCGGCGCGGCGAAAGCGTGGAAGGTGAAGATCGCCGAGGTCGGAAAGCCCGGCAGCACCACGATCGGCTTGCTCTGAGCGACCGCAAGGCAGAGCGGCTTGCCGGGCTTGAGCGCGACGCCGTGCACCAGGATGCCCGGCTGGCCGAGGCGCGAGACGATGGTGTGCGACAGATCGCCGGCGCCCTTCGAGGTGCCGCCGGACAAGACCACCATGTCGCAGACTTGAAGCGCGGCGCGCACGGCTTTTTCCAACGCCGGTTCGTCGTCGGGAAAAGCGCCGACCTGCACCGCCTCGCCGCCGGCTTCGTCGATGGCGGCGGCGAGGATGGCGCCGTTGCTGTCGTAGACCTTGCCCGGGGCGAGCGGCTCGCCCGGCTGCACCAGTTCGTCGCCGGTGGAGAGTACCGCCACCTTCGGCCGCCGCACCACCTCGACCTCGGCCAGACCACAGGCCGCCAGCATGCCGATCTCGCGCGAGCCGATGGGCGTACCGCGCCGGAGCAAGGTTTCGCCGCGGGCGATGTCGGAGCCGGCATAGGCGATGAACTGCCCCGGCGCCACCGCGCGGCGCAGCTCGATGGCGGGCGCGCCCTCCTCGATCAGTTCGGTCTGCTCCAGCATCACCACCGCGTCGGCGCCGCGCGGGATGACGCCGCCGGTGGCGATCGCCGTGGCGGTGCCCGGCGCGACTTCCAGCGCCGGCGCGTGGCCGCAGGCGATGACCTCGCCGTTGAGGGTGAACTGCTTGGGATTGGGCTCGGTCACGCCCGCCGTATCGGCGGCGCGCAGCGCGAAGCCGTCCACGTTGGAACGGTCGAAGGGCGGCGCGTCGAGCGCGGCCACCACGTCGCGGGCGAGCACGCGATGCAGCGCCTGCGCCAGCGGCACGATGACGCTCGGCAGCGGTGAGAGGTCAAGCGCCTGCGCGAACCGCGCGCGCGCCGTTTCCGCCGTCACCACTTCCAGGAACTGCTCCTGGCGCGCGGCGGCGCGCACGCGCGCCAGCAGGGCGGCGTCGTCGGCGGGCTTGAGATGGGACTGTTCGCTCGAATTGCTCTTGTCGGTCATGGCAACGGCCATACCGAAACCGGCGCGCCGGCGGAATAGCCCTCGCTCTCCGCCGGCACCAGAATCCAGCCGTCGGCGCGGGTCAACGCCGAAAGCGGCAGGTATTTGTGGGCGATGGGTTCCACCTTGTCGCCGACGCGGCGCACCGGCACCACCTCGGCCAGGCCGACGCTGGAACTGACCTTGCGGGCGAGCGGCAGGCTGGGCGGCGTCTCGTCGAGCCTGGCGATGTCGGCGCCGGCCAGATGCGCCAGCATGCGCCGCCCGATCGTGAGCCAGGCGGCGAGCGCGGCGTCGAGCCGGCCCGGCAGCAGCAGCACCGGCCGCCGGCCGGAAAAGCCGAAGGCCACCGTCTCGCCGGGGTTAAGCGCGACGCCGTGCACCGCCACCTTGCCGTCGCGGCGAAGCGTGGCGACGGTGGTGTCGCGGCGGCCCATGCCGGTGCCGCCCAAGGCGACGAAACCGTCGGCGTTCTCGGCCACCATGGCGACGCTGAGATCGCCGCTCTCGTCGAGGCGCGCCGCACCGCCGCGCTGCTCGATGTCGCCGGCGATCAGGCGCGCGGCGGCGTTCCCCATGCTGTTCATCCGCAGCGGCACCACGCGCAGGCGCGGCTGCCGCACCGCGAGGCGGGTAACGCCGGCGGCCGCGAAGGCGGCGAGATCGGTGCGGCGCAGGCGTTCGCCGGCCAGCCGCAAGGGCGGGCGCGGCATGCAGTCGCCGCCGGCCGGCAGGACGCCGTCGCCGGGGCTGACGGGGCTGAGCACCGCGGCGCGGCCGTCTTCCACCTGCACGGCATCGAGCGGCGCTACGCTGTCGGTGCCGGGCGGCATGGCCTGGCCGACCTCGACCCGCGGCGGCGGCGCGGCCAGCAGCGCCGGCGCGTAAGAGCCGGCGTCGAGGGTTGCTTCCGCCATCACCGCCCAGCCGTCCATCAGCGCCAGCGGCGCCGAGGGCCGCATCGAGCCCATGACGTCGCCGGCCAGGATGCAGCCGGCGGCGGCGGCGAGATCGGTCGCGCGCGGCGTCGCCGGTGTGACCTCGCGCGCGATCAGGTCGAGCAGGGTGGCGAGCGGCGTGAGCCGGGAGATGGTTTGCGGGGATTGTGGCGGCATTGGAGCGACCATGCCGCCGCCGACGGGGCGATGTCCAGGGGACGCGGAATCAGGGGGTTGGGGCGTCGAACCGCGCCCTTAGCCGGAACTCGGCGTGAAACCGCTGTACGTATTCTTCTGATTGCCCATCGGCCTGTTTCTGCAGGCGCGGCGGAACGATCCGCGCGTCCGGGCGTCCCATCGCCGCGAAGAATCTCCGCAGCGTCGCCTCGTAATCGTGCCAGAGATCCTCATAGGCGATTTCATAATATTGCAGCCCATTGAGGCGGAAAAATTCGGCCCAGTCGCCATTCCATCTCTGAATGGCCGCGAGATTCTTGACGATCTGATGGAAGTCATAGTGTACCTGCGATTCGCCGGGTCCGGCGTGGCGTTCTAATTTACGCCAGGCGCGCGTCTGGCCGGCGATGAGTAGCGAAACGGCCTGGCGCACCGCATCTCGCCGGGTCAGCAAAACGAATTTCGGCCGGGGAAAGAGCTCAGGGACGATCGCGAACATGCGCCGGTGCATCTCGGCTGAGACGGTCTGCACTTCATGCAAAAGGTCACCCTCGGGCACGGGCCCAAATCCCGCGAGGCCCAGTTCGCGGGCAACGCTGAGAAGATCGCGCCAGAACAGCTTTGTGGCAAAGGTGCCCGACGGATCGGTGCGCAGCCGATGCAAGGTGGCGACATAGTCCCGCAGCCCGGCCGTCTTCCAGAGTCTCTCGTAGCCCGGCCTGAAGCCTTGATGAAAGTATTCGATTGGGCATCCCAACCCGCCCGCGAAATAAATCGCTTCGCCCAAGAGCGTGCTGCCTGCCCGCTGTTGCGTGCAGATCACCAGCGATCGCGCCGGCTCGCCCTGCCATTCCGGGTAGTCCGCCAATGCCAGGTCATAGGATCGAGATCCTGTCGGGGCGGTGCCTGCTTCCATCCAATGCCTCACGTCCAACAATGAACGCGTATCGTGCCCCACGTTCCTGTAATTTGGCAACGTAGAGAGGTGGAAGAGTCAAGACTGGCGCCGCGCTCGCGCCGAGCGACATTGAATTCGGCGCAGCGCAAAAATCCATCGGCTTGCGCAGGGAGCCGAAACCAGTAGGTTGCCAGTGGTATGAGCGCGATCTTCGGAATTCTTCGGTTCGACGGTGGCGAGGTCTCCGCACGCGACCTGGAGCGCATGGGCAACACGATGGCCCATTGCGGGCCGGATGGGCGCAAGTTCGTGATCGACGGCGCGGTCGGGCTCGGCCATTGCCTTATGCGGGTCAACCAAGAGGATATGTTCGAACGCCAGCCGCTGATCGACCGCGAGGCAAACCTGACGCTCGTCGCCGACTGCCGCATCGATAACCGTGAAGAACTAGCCCACGCATTCGGTTTGTCGGCCGCCGATAGCCGCGACATGCCGGACAGCGCCTTCATCCTGCAAGCCTACAAGAAGTGGGGCGAGGGGTGCACCGAACATCTGCTTGGCGATTTCGCCTTCGCCCTTTGGGAGGGCCGCGCGAAGAAACTGGTGCTCGGCCGCGATCACATGGGTCAGCGCTATGTGCTTTATCACCGGGGCAGGGA
Source organism: uncultured Pseudomonadota bacterium (assembly GCA_963829755.1). Classification (GTDB taxonomy): domain Bacteria; phylum Pseudomonadota; class Alphaproteobacteria; order Rhizobiales; family Xanthobacteraceae; genus Pseudolabrys. The sequence goes on from CAWHJV010000014.1 coordinate 54,315, forward strand.
TTTTTTTGCGTTCGCCACCGAGGTCAAGGCGCTCTGGGCCTTGCCGGACGTGCCGCAACAGGTGTCAACGGACTGGATCGGGCGTCGATTGATCGGTCGCTCGGGGCGCAGTTGCGCCCGGCGAGACCTTGTTCGACGGCATCGAGGGGCTGCCGGGCGCCAGCGTCATGACCGTCGGCGCGAACGGACACACCGCAACGCGCCGTTATTGGGAGCCGCACGCCGAGCCCGTGCATGAGGGTCGTGACGAAGCCTATTACGTCGCAGCTTACCGTAGCGTGCTCCAGGAGGCCGTGGCATGCCGCCTGCGCCGCCTGCTGCATGCCCCCGGGCTGCTGTTGAGCGGCGGCTACGACAGCGCGGCGATTGCGGGCCTGGCCGGCCCGGTGTTGCAGCGCGCCGGCCGCAAGCTCGTCGCCGTCGCCTCCGTGATGCCGGCGGATTATCGCGGCAGCATCTGCCACGCCCGGCGCTGGGTCGAGATGTGCGCGCGCGACATGCCCCATCTCGACGTTCATTATTACACGCGCGATGACCTCGACCTGTTGGCGGACTTGGAACGCAGCTTCATCGAAACCGGATTGCCGGCGACCCTTTACGCACTCGTCAACCGCGCGATGATGGCACGCGTGGCACATATCGGCGCGCGCCTGATCATGGACGGCCATGGCGGCGATTACACCTTGAACCCGCGCGGCAACTGGGTCCTGGTACGGTTATTGAAAAGGAGGCAATTCCGGCGCTTCCTCACCGAGTTGCGTGCGCACCTGCGGCTCGGCTATGGAGTGCGCGCGACCTTCGCGGGCGAGATCGCCCTACCCTTGATGCCGTCGCTGATCGGATTGTGGCGGCGGATGAAGAGGGGCCGCAAGCCGCCCTGGCAGAGGCGTGCCATCAACCCGGCCTTCGCCGAGCGGCTGATCGCCGAAGGTGTCGTCCGCGCTGACGAATTCACAGCGGCCAGAGGTTTCGAGCATGATGCGGTTGCCCAGATGGCTTCGGTTATTCGACGCATGATGAGCGCCGCAGGGCCGGGCATGTCACCACGCACGGCCTCGCTGCAAGGTCTGCAACTCACCCGGCCCTTTCACGACAAACGCGTGGTCGAACTGGCGCTGGCAATTCCGCCGGATCTCTATGTCAAGAACGGGCGCAACCGCTATCTCGCCTGCGCCGCGCTCAAGCACGTCTATCCGCCCGAATTCCAGGACCGCTGGCGCAGAAACGACGATCAAATCCCCGACTTCCAGCGCAGGGTCAAGGCGATCGAGCCGCAACTGCTCTCCGAGATCGAACGCATGGAACGATCGCAATCGCTTACGCGCTATATCGATTTTGCCAGGATCAAGCACCTGCTCGCGGCGCGCGGCGCGGAGGATCACAATTCCGGCTGGGAGCAGGAAACACAGAATGCCCTAACCGCCTTTACGACGGCGCGCTATCTCGAATGGACCCTACGGCGCAATTCACGATAAGCGAAATAATAAGACCACGCTTCCTGCCCGCAAGGCCGGGAATCGAAACCAAATTTTCACGATATTTTGCCGGTGTTAACATAAGTTGGATTTGTGGTATCGCCAAAGCTGGCGCTGAACGGCTTCAGAGTGCGAGCCGCCGATTCTGACACGATCACATGCGGTGTTTTCCAGGGCTTTAATGGCGGCCCTTCCGGCGAGAGGCTTCCCGCTCCGCCATACGTAGGCTTTTCAGGGATCGTCATCGCGTTTCAACCGCCCAACGTGAATGGTGAATACAAAAAAAGCATAGCATTATCGTGCGGCGGAGTACAACCGGGGAAGTAATTTTCCCAGCCACCAGTTTTGCGCGTCGCGAAAACATTCTATCCGGCGCGCTCTGATTGTGCAAGCAAAAGCTGTGAATGAGGCCGGCGCCGGGATTCAGAGGAAAAGAAAAACGAGTTTTTTCAAGAGCTAACTTCATGGCCGCAAGACCGCAAAAACGGCTCGGGCCATTCGGCGTGTCATGAAATTTTAAGTTGCACGCTTGCGATCAATATTCCTATAGTCTCCCGGCCGGCGGGGCCCGGCCGTGCACGGGAGGCAACGACGATGGCGACGCCTTTTATCGGTGAACTCAGGCTGTTTCCGTGGAACTGGGCGCCGCGGGGCTGGGCATTGTGCACCGGCACGCTCCTGCCCATCAGCCAGAACAGCGCGCTGTTTTCGCTGCTCGGCACCACCTACGGCGGCGACGGCCGAGTCAGCTTCGCCCTGCCCGATCTGCGCGGCCGCGCCGCCATCCACCGCAACGCGACCTACGTCCAGGGCGAGATGACCGGCGCGGAGAACGTGACGCTGACCCTGTCGACCATGCCCGCGCACAACCATGCCTTCCTGGGCACGTCGACTGCCGGGGATCAGGCAATGCCACAAGGAGTGGTCGGGACGGATCCCAGCGCGAGCGCCGACTTTCTCGCGCCCGACACCGCGCCATTCCAGCTCAGTCCGACCGCGATTACGAGCGCCGGCGGCAGCCAGCCGCACCAGAACATGCAGCCCTACCTGACGCTGAATTATTCGATCGCCACAAGCGGCATCTTCCCCGCGCGCAACTGAGCGGCGACGGGTGGGGTCACACGATTAGGGGATATCCGATGCAGGAACCGTACCTCGGCGACATCCGCATGTTCGCCGGCAATTTCGCGCCGCGCACCTGGGCCTTCTGCCAGGGTCAGCTCATGTCGATCGCCCAGAACTCGGCGCTCTATTCGTTGCTCGGCACCATCTATGGCGGCGACGGGCGAGCCACGTTCGCGCTGCCCGATCTGCGCGGCCGCGTCCCGATCGGACAAGGCCAGGGACCCGGGCTCACGAACCGGCCGATCGGCCAGATGAGCGGCTCCGAGAACGTCACCGTCCTGTCGACCGAGCTGCCGGCGCACAACCACGGTTTCTTCGCCACCCAGCAAGACGCCAACACCTCGACCATCGGCTCCTCGGTGCTGCTGGGCACGGCGAAGGCGAGTCAAGGCACGCCGCACCTTTATCTGGCGCAGTCCGGCAATATCCCGGCGCCGCTCGCCTCCGCCGCCGTCGGCCAGACCGGCGGCACGCTGCCGCATAACAACATGATGCCGACGCTGACGCTGAATTTCGTCATCGCCCTGCAGGGCGCCTATCCCAGCCGCAATTAGCATCAGGATCCAGGACCATGTCGCAACCCTTCATCGGCGAAGTTCGTGCCGTCGGATTCACCTTTGCCATGCGGGACTGGGCGTTCTGCGACGGCCAGCTCGTCCCGATCCAGCAAAATGAGGCGCTGTTCGCCATTCTCGGCACCACCTACGGCGGCAACGGCAGCAGCGACTTCGCCCTGCCCAACCTGCAGGGCAACGCGGCGATGAGCAGCGGCCAGGGCCCCGGCCTGACGACGCGCACGCTCGGCCAGCAGGTCGGGTCGCCCAACGTGACCCTCACGGTCAACGAGATGCCGGGCCACAACCACGCGGTTTTCGGCGCGACGGGAAAGACTGGCGACGAGACCGCAGGCCCGGTCGCCGGCTCGACCATCAGCCAGAGCGCGCCCGCCCGTCTCTACACCAACTCGGCGAACCCGCCGGTGGCCTTCTCCGCCAAGGCGATCGGCCCGGCCGGGGGCTCGCAGCCCCACAACAACGTGCAGCCGCTGCAGGTGCTCAATTTCCTGATCTGCGAGTTCGGCATCTTCCCCTCGCGCAACTGAGCGGTGGGCGTGAGCGCGACTTCCGCGCCGCCGGCCTTCGCCCTGCCGGCGGCGCTGGCGTCTCGGGGCTTCCGTCTGCGGCCGGAAACCGATGACGACGGCGCTTTCCTGTTACGGCTCTATGCCTCCACCCGCGCCGACGAGATGGCGGCGGCGCCGTGGAGCGAGGCACAGAAGCAGGCCTTCCTCGCCGCCCAGTTCGATGCGCAACGGCGGCACTACCGCGCGACCATGCCCGCCTGCCGCTTCGACATCATCGAGCATGACGGCGCGCCGGCCGGGCGGCTCTATCTCGAAACCGGCGCGACCCGGCTGCATATCGTCGACGTCGCGCTGATGCCGCAATGGCGCGGCCGCGGCACCGGCACGGCGATCCTGCGCGCGCTGCAATCCGCCGCCGCCGAAGCCGGCAGGGGTCTCGCCATCTTTGTCGAGAAGTTCAACCCGGCGCTGCGGCTCTATCGCCGGCTCGGCTTCACCGAGATCGCCGATCACGGGGTCTACCTGGAGATGGAATGGCTGCCGGCGACAGGAATCAGGGACCAGGAATTAGGAATAGCGCAAATCGGCTCTGATGCCTGACACCTGATTACTGACACCTGGCTAATTGAACGTGGCCTGATAGCTCACGCCTTCCGCGTTCTTGCCGATCGGCACCAGGAAGATCGCCACTTCGCCCAGTTCGGCATGCTCCAAGCGGTAAACCCGCTGCGGCAGCACGCGCGGGTCCTTGCCGAGAAAAATGAGCGAGAACGGCGGCCGCACGTCGGGCGGCAGGCGGTTGGTCAACGGCTCGGCCTCGGTCAACGTCAGCGGAATGGCGGGGATGCCTTCCTCGCTGAGGCAGAACACCTCGCCGACCTTGTCGGCGAAGTCCTCGAGCACGAGCGCTTTGTCGGTCATGACGGTATCCTGGCGGCCTGTCCGGCCGGCTTCCTGGCGGCGGGCCACATCCGCTACTATCGGGCGTGACGGCGACGACACCCTACCAAAGGGAGAACGGCGATCAACATTGAAATCGATTGCGCGCAGGCGCTCGGCCGCTTCGCCGCCTCGATTCTGGCGGACGAGGCGCTGGCGGCCCGCCTCGCCGGAAACCGACGATACCGACGTCTTCGTCGCGCGCGTCCTTGAGGAAGCGCTGGCGCACGGCGTGACGCTCGGTATGGAAATGCTGCAGGCTTCGACGCAACACGACCCGCTCGGCATCGGCCGCTGGACGACGCCCGTGGTGCCGGGCGCGGCTTGGCCGCCGCGGCATTGGCTGCCGGTTCAGGTCGTGGCGTCGCAAGGGCGGATCGCGATCGACTGGGCCTGGTTCGGCGCCGCACCGCTGACCGCGCCGTTCTTCGAAGACTCGCTGCGCCAGGCCCTGCGGCGGCCGCTCAACCGGCTGTTTCGCTATCGCACCGCGCTCGACGACTTCATCGCCGGCGCGGAGACCGCCGACAGCCTCACGCCCGCCGGCCTCATCTTCCATATGTCGCGCTGCGGCTCGACGCTGACCGCGCAGATGCTGGCGGCGCTGCCGCGGACCGTCGTCATCCCGGAAGCCGCGCCCATCGACGCCGTGGTGCAGATCGGCCTCGGCTGTCGCCGCGGATTTCGCGAGGTCCGGCAGGCCGAGCTGCTGCGCGCCATGGTCACCGCCTACGGCCGCCGCCGCGCCGGTGACGAACGCCATCTCGTCGTCAAGCTCGACGCCTGGCACACCCTGGCGCTGCCGCTGTTCCGGCGGGTCTTTCCGGACGTGCCCTGGATATTCGTGTATCGCGATCCGGTCGAAGTGCTGGTCTCGCAGTTGCGCCAGCGTGGCATGCAGACGGTGCCGCAATTATTCTCACCCGGTTTCTACGGTCTCGCCGAGAGCGACAGCCTGCCGCCGGAAGACTATTGCGCGCGGGTGCTCGCGCGTATTTGTGCCGCGGCGTGCGATCATCCGCATGGCGGGCTGTTCGTCGACTACAGCGAGCTGCCGCAGGCGGTCGAAAGCCGTATCCTGCCGTGGTTCGCGCTGGCGCCGGATGCGGCAGCACTGGCGGCGATGGCGGCGGTGCCACGCCGCGACGCCAAATCCCCCGGCCGCGTCTTCACCGCCGACCGCGCCGACAAGCAGCGGGCCGCGAGCGTGGCAACCCGTGCCGCGGCGGAACGCCACTTCGCCGCGCTGACCCCGCGGCTGGCGGCTCTCAACCGCGGCTCGGGGACGTTTGTGACAGACCGGTGACTGATCTGGCTCAATAAAACTGCCATCTGCCCGTGGCTAAATGGCTACAAAGCCACGGACACGGGACCATGAAATCGGGCATCATCGAGCGGCTGGGAAAGACCGAGGTGCTGCTGCCGGCCCTCATCGGCGAGGGCCTGGCGGCAAACGACCGCGTCAAGGTACGCCTGTCGGTACTGCAGGCGGCCGCCCGCCACGCACGCGCGCCGGAGACCGCCACCTTCGACCTCACCGACGAATGCGCCGCCGCCGGCATCGCGCCCGAGCCGATGCAGGCGCTGGTGACGGGCGCCGGCCGACCTCGCCGGCGACGGCGATGACCGCGCCGGGCTTGCCCGAATTGGGCAACGCCATCTGGGACGACGTCGCCCACATGATCCACGCCGTGAAGGCCGGCGACGAGGCGCAAGGGCAAGCGGCGAAAAGCCCGGCTCGACGCCATCAAGGGCGCCTGCGCGCTCGGCGCCAAGGAGACGGTCGCGCTCGACGAAGTGCGCAAGCTCACCGCCGTCGACCGCGCACAAGGGCGACAGCCTGCACCGCCTGATCATGGATCTGCACAAGGCGCTGAACGCGCTCGCGGCGGCCCACGCCGAAGAAGAGCTGGCCGGCGCCCACGTCTATGGTCTCAAGCCCGAGGACCGACGGGCGGTCGAGGCCTTCATGCGCGGGCTCAACGCCACGCGGGCGCTGAAGTTCGACCATCCGGGGCTCGCCACCACGGCGAGCCGCGTCGGCAACCGGCTCACCATCCAGAACGACATCGGCGAAACCGACGCCCACGTCGTCGTGGTCACCGTCGCGCAGGACGCGGTGACCGTCACCTACACCGACGTGCACCGCGTGCGCGCCAAGTTCTTCACCGGTTTGCTGCGCAACTTCCCGGTCGAATGGAGCGGGCTCGACCGCAAAAGCGCGCAAGGCTTGGGCAAAGAAGGCCTGGGCGACGACGGCGTGTTCTATCTCGTCACCGGCCGCCTGCCGTTCGACGACGCCAAGACGCGCGACGCTTTCCTCGAAGAGCTCGGCGCCTCGCTCACCTTCCTGATCGATTGGAACAAGGCGCGCAAAGTTCTGCGCACCTGGGTGAGCAAGGGCGATGCGGTGCACATCCTCGATTGGGCGGCGCGCAATCGCTTCGGCCACCGCGCCTTTCTGGCGTTGGGCGGCGGCGAGCTGGTGGCCTCCGCCGTGCATCACGCGGCGCCGACCCGCATCGGCTTCGGCGAGCAGCTCGACGGCGCGCTCGGACGCGAGGCGGCGATGGATTTCCTGCAATCGGTGCTGCGGGTGTCGGCGCAAGCCCTGCTCAAGGGCGGCTCCACCCGGCTCGCGCGCGACCGCATCGAGACCGAGCTCGTGCGCCATCTGCAGCGGGTCGACGGCACGCTGCTCGCCATCGTCGTACGGCAGGCGGGGCTGGCGCGCGACATCGCCGGCGGCATCGCGCAATTCATCGCCGACGAGCAGAGCAATCGCCCGTTCGATCGCGGCGCGCTCGCCGAGCAGGCCCGGCGCATCGAGGAAAAGGCCGACAGGATCGCCGTCGCGGCGCGCGAGGAGATCAGCCGCTTCGAGGCGGACCCGGCGATCCAGCAGCTCGTCGACACCGTCGAGCAGGCGATCGACGAGCTGGAGCAGGCCGCCTTCATCGCCTCGTTGGCGCCGGCGGAACTGCCGGCCGACCTCATGGTGCCCATGGGCCAGCTTGCCGCCGCGGCCATGACCGGCGCCGAGGCGGTCGCCATAGGCGCGGCGGCCGCCGCCGACGTACCGGAAGGCCAGCGCGTCGATTCCGAGGACGCGCTCGCCGCCGCCGGCCGGCTGATCGAGGCCGAGCACGCGGGCGATGGCGCCGAGCGCACCCTCACCGCGCTGGTGCTGCGCAACGGCTACGACCTGAAGACCGCGCTCGCCGCGCTGGAGATGGCGCGCGCGCTCGAGCGCGCCACCGACCGCTTCGCCGGCTTCGGCCATCTGTTGCGCCGGCACGTGCTGGCGGATCTCTCGGCTAACGCGCATGATCCCGAAAAGCATGTCCTCGACCCCGATCGGGGCTGGAAACCGGTTTTCGGACAAGATCATGCGCAAACAAAAAAAGATGCGAAAATGAGCGTCGCGATTGTCCGTATCGGCGCCGGATCGAACGAGCGCCCGTCCGCCGAAACGGTCGGCGCCAAGGCCGCCAACCTCGCGCACATGGCGGTGCTCGGCCTGCCGGTGCCGCCGGCCTTCGTGCTGCCGGTGTCGCTGTGCGCGGCGATCGTCAAAGGCGACGCCGCCGCCCGGCGGATGCTGAGCGACGGCCTGCACGAAGGCATGGCGTTCCTGGAAACCGCCACCGGCCGCCGCTTCGGCGACCGGCGTAATCCGTTGCTCGTCTCGGTGCGCTCGGGTGCGGCGCGCTCGATGCCGGGCATGCTCGACACCGTGCTCGACGTCGGCTGCACCGACGCGGCGGTGCATGGCCTCGTGCGCACGACCGGCCATCCGCGTTTCGCCTGGGACTGCCGCCGCCGCTTCCTCGAAAGCTACGGCGAGGTGGTGCTCGACATCGACAAGGCCGCGTTCGCGCGCGCCCGCGCCGCCACGCTCGCCCACGAGAACGCGGCCAACGAACAGGCCGCCGACAGCGAAACCATCGAACGGCTCGCCCGCGCCTACCGGCAACTGATCGAGGACGAGGGCGAGCTGGTGCCCGACGCCGGCTTCGAGCAATTGCAGGAAGCCGCCCGCGCCGTCTACCGCTCCTGGACGAGCCCGCGCGCGGTGACCTACCGCAAGCTCCAGCACCTCGACGACCTCGAAGGCACCGCGGTCACCGTGCAGGCCATGGTGTTCGGCAACAGCGGCGGCAGCTCCGGCGCCGGCGTCGCCTTTTCGCGCGATCCCTCGACCGGCGCCGCGCGCCAGATCGTCGACGTCTTGTTCGATTCGCAGGGGGAAGACGTGGTGTCCGGCAGACGCACGCCGCAGACCGACGAAGCCATCGAGCTGGCGCTGCCGGCGGTGGCGGCGCAATTGCGCGACACGCTCCGCGAGCTCGAGCGCGAATTCGCCGACGTGCAGGACATCGAGTTCACCATACAGAACGGCCAGCTTTGGATCCTGCAGACGCGCGCGGCCAAGCGCACGCCGCAAGCCGCGCTGCAATTCGCCATCGACATGGTGCGGGAGAAGCTGATCACGCCGGCGGAAGCCTTGCAACGGGTCGACGGCATCGATCTCGGCGCGCTCGCGCACAAGCGCCTCGTCGACTGCGGCGAGCCGGCGGCGCGCGCGACCGGGGCCGCGGCCGGCATCGCGGTCGGCTGCGCGGCCTTCGACCCCGACAGCGCGGAGCAACTCGCGGCCAGCGGCCATCCGGTCATCCTGGTGCGGCCCGACACCAGCACCGCCGACGTCAAGGGCTTCGCGGCGGCGGCCGGTATCGTCACCGCGGTGGGCGGGCGCACCGCCCATGCGGCGCTGGTGGCGCGGCAGATGGGCAAACCCTGCGTGGTCGGCTGCGCGGCGCTCACCGTCGACGTGGCCGGCCACAAGGCGCGCCTCGCCGGCCACGCGCTGAAGGAAGGCGACTGGCTGTCCATCGACGGCGAAGCCGGCGCCATCTATCTCGGCCGTTGCCAGGTGGCCGAGGAAAAGCCGGACGACGCGCTCGCCGAAATCGCGCGCTGGCGCGGGTAGAGGCGCGCGCGGCAGACTGAGCACCGGTGGGCAAGAGCTGTGCCCGCCTTTCAATATCCGCCGACCCCGACGCATGATCCTTGTGCCGCGGCCTCGTGCGGATATACCATCATAGCGATAACAACAAATATTTATTACTTTTGCGTGCTTCTCCGCGAAACAGGGAGCCGGCCATGACAGCGCACGACGACCACCTCCGCAAAGGCATCAAGCGGCGCGACTTCCTCGCCGGCGCCGGCCTGACATTCGCGGCCATGCCGCTGATGGCGCGCGCCGCCTTCGCGGCGAACGCGCCTTCCGGGCCGCCGGCGGACACGACGATTGCGTCGCTGGCGATCTATCCGCCGCTCGGCTTCAGCCGCGTCGGCAACAGCAAGGAATGGTTCCACGCGCCGGAAGTGCCCGGCCTGCCGCCGCTCGCCGACGGCCGCTACAAAGACGGCAGCGAGAAGATCAAGAAGCAGGTGCAGCGCTTTCGCGTCTACGCGTTCAACGGGGCGGGCCAAGTGATCCGCGAGATCTCCGCGCGCGAAGCCAGGATTTCCTGGACCGTGCACGTCGCCAATACCAAGGCAGCCTGGTATGGCTTCAACAACCCGCTCGACAACGGCGAGGAGGCGCCCGGCCTGCCCGGCCAGAAGCGCAACCAGGCGATCGTGTCGGACGCCGACCGCGCCGCCATGCTGGTGATCAACCCGGGCCCGAAATCGATCTCCGGCATCAACGTCAATGGCAGCGGCGACAATCCGGCCCATGCCATGGTCGGCAAGTTCTGGAAGAAGCTCGACATCAAGCTCGGCCACCTGCAGACCGACGACCACGGCCGGCTGCTGGTGTTTCCCGGCGACGGCGTCTCGCAGTCCGCCGTGCAGAACAACCCGATCAGCAATTTCTCCGACAACGACGGCTGGCAGGACGACTGGTGCGACGGCATCGTCCAGGCGCAAGTGCGGCTCGGCGACGGCCGCACGCTCGATGCCGACCACGCCTGGATCGCCTGCTGCGGGCCGGACTTCGCGCCCGACATTCCGGCCTTCGTCACGCTCTACGACACCATCAACGACACCAACATCGCGGCCGGCTGGGCCGAGCCGCCGAAGCCGCCGCTGTCGTTCCGCAAATACATCTATCCGCTGTTCCACCGGCTCGGGCTGATGAACTGGGTGGCGGCTGCCGCCAATCTGCAGGAGCGCTGGATCGATGTCGGCAATTTCGCCAACCCCGCTTATGTCGCGCGGCTCGCCGACCCAAGCCCGGCCAACAAGCCGTTCCGCGAAAGCGTCTTCATCGCCTTCCGCAATCCCAAGCTCAACGGCACCCAGCAATACAAATTGCCCTACATGCTCGGCGACGGCATCAACTACCAGGACTCGCCGCTGCGCTGGTACCGCATCCCGCAAGCGCAATACGCCATCCTGCAGGCGTGGGCTGCCGGCGACTTCGTCAATGACATGGGCAACCCGGCGCAGGAGACGTTCCTCACCATCGAGCAGCTTCCGCTGTCCGAGCAGCCGGAAGCGCTGACGCGCGCCGCGCTCGACCCCTGCTCGGGCGGCGCTTTCCATCCGGGCGTGGAACTCACCTGGCCGCTGCGTCATCGCGAGCTCTACGAAAAGCCGTTCCGCATCGCGCTCGCGGCCGACCGCAATCCCAGCCTGATCCAGGACCTCGGCCTGCTGCTGACGCCGGAGAAGGCGTTCCACGGCTATGGCGATACGCCGCCGGCGATCGCGCCGCAGATGCCGGGCGATCTCACGCGCTGGATGGGCCTGCCCTGGCAATGCGACGCCTTCAGCTGCCAGCAGGTCATGTTCTCCAACGACTTCCCGAACGCGACCTGGTGGCCGGCGCTGCTGCCCATCGACGTGCTGCCGCAGGTCTACTACGACGCCGTGATGAACCCCAGCCTGAGCCAGGCGGAACGCGTGAAGTTCTTCGACAGCCGGGTGGCGTGGTCGCGCGGTGTCGCCGGCATCGGCTATCACGCCGAGGCGAGCTACAACGACGGCCTCAACCAGATGGTCTATCTGTGGAGCCATATGGGCATGGTGGTGAAGCGGCCGGGACCGCGCGATCCGGGGCGGCCGACGGCGATCCCGCCGGAGCTCTATGTCGAGGTCGACCGCGGCTCGATGGATCTGACCACCAACGCGCCGCCGTTCCACGGGCCGCCGCGCAAATAGTGCCGGCGGTGAGCGACGACACAACCGACATCGCCATTGTCGGTCTCGGCATTGCCGGCAGCGCGGCGGCGCTGACGCTTGCCGGCAGCGGCCTGTCGGTGACGGCGATCGCGCCGGCCGATGCCCCACGCCCGACGGTGGGCGATTTCATTATCGCCGGCCGCCAAGGACCTGCTGCGTTCGCTCGGCCTGCACGAAGCTTTCGCCGCCAGCCCGCACCGGCCCGCCAACACGACCTATGCGTCGTGGGGCACGGACCTGCTGGCCGAGCGCAACGCCATCGTGCACGCCGAAGGGCCCGGTCATGTGATCGACCGCGCGGCGTTCGAGCACATGCTGAGCGAGGCGGTGGCAGACACGCCGGCGGTGCTGCTGGATACCGTGGCTGTCGATGCGGCGTGCGACGACGATGGCATCGCGCTGACGCTCGCCGACGGCGCGCGCTTGCATGCGCGCTTCCTCATCGATTGCAGCGGACGGCGCGCCGTCGTCGCCCGCCGACTCGCGGCGCGACGGCGCGCAGACCGATTGACCGCGGCTTTCGCGTTTCTCGCGCAGCACGACGCCGGCATTGAGCCGACGCCAGCGACGTTGATCGAAGCGGTGCCGGAAGGTTGGTGGTACGCCGCGCTGCTGCCCGACCGCCGTCTGAGCCTGGCGTTGTTTTCCGATCCCGACCGGCTGCCGCGCGGCCTCTCGCGCGACGCCGCGCTGTGGTGCGAGCAGATCGACGCCACGCGGTTCGTGCGGCGCTGGATCGAGAGCGCGGGCTTCAGCGCGAGCGGGCCGCCGCAACTGACCAGCGCCGGCACCGCCTGGCTCGAGCCCGTGGCGGGCAAGGCCTGGGCGGCGGCGGGAGACGCCGCCGCCTCGTTCGACCCGCTATCGTCGCACGGCATCGCCAGCGCGTTGTGGTCGGGACGCAGCGCCGCGAACGCGGCGCTCGCCGCGCTGCAAGGCGACCGCGCGCCGCTTGCCCGCTATGCGCAGACGATCGCGCAGGCGGTGGAGAATTTTTTGGCGCAGCGCCGCGCGGTCTACGCCCAGGAGCGTCGCTTCGCCGGGCATCCATTCTGGCGCCGGCGTGCGCAAACGGTCAATTCGGCAGCATGGCCCTGAGCCGCCGCGGCAGATAGGGCGCAGCAAGCGGATAAAGCAGCACGACCACTTCGGCGATGAAGCCGAAGGAGCCGAAGCCGAGCGCGGCGATCACCGCGAACAGGGTGACGGTGCCGCCATAGACCTGCGCGCCGAAAACGACGCCGACCAAGCCGCACAGGGCGGCAAGCCCGTGAAGGATGCGGGCGATGGCGACCGGCGGCGCTTCAAGCTGGCGCTGGCCTTTGACCAGCAGTGGAATGAGCCCCAGGCAGCCGGCGGCGGCGAACGACAGCGGCACCAAAGGCGGCGGTTCGCCCAGCCAGACGTGCGGCGCGGTGAAAAGGCCCATCAGCGACGGCGCGTGGATGGCGAGATGGATCGCGGTGCCCACCACGCCGACGCCGACCTCGATCACGCAGACCACACCGAACAGCAGCGCCGTCAGCCGGTTGTCGGCGGCGAGCAGAAGGAAGCCGGCGAACAAAGCGAGCGGCGCCGCGATCTGCGGCACGATCACCACCGCGTCGCTCTCGAGCGCCGGCACTGGATGATAGAGATAGACCTCGATCAGCAGCGGCCCGAACAGCATCATCGCGATCAGGATGAGGAGGCGGCCCAGCATGGCTCACTCCGCCTTGGCTTGTTTCTTGAGGTCGCGCACGAGGTCGTCGGCGGTGGTCTTGGTGAAGGCCGGCGTGCGGTTGTATTTGACGCCGTTCATGATGTTGTAGCGGTTGCTGTCGTCCCACAGCACGTGCTTGCCGCGCAGCGTGGTGCCGTGGCAGGAATCGCAACTGCCGCCCATGTTGTTGAAGCCGGCCGAATGCAGATGCAGCGAATGGATGCTGCCGGCGAAGGCCAGCCGGGTCTTGGTGCTGTGGCAGGGCATGCAATCCTCGACCCGCATGGGGACGCCGTAGCTGGTGCGGAAGATGCCGTGCAGCTTCGGTTTCGCGCGGCCGGTCAACAGCCGGTTGACGGCATCCACCAGGTGATCGCCGTGGCAGGCGTTGCAGCCGCGCTCCAAAGCGTGCGCGGTCTTCATGTTGAACTCGGTATTGGGAACGCCGAGCGCGAAGGCCTTGGCGCTGTCCGCCTGGTGCCACATCGCAAAGGTAATGACGAAGCCGGCGCCGATGACGACGATCGCGGCGAGCGCGATGACGGCGTTGCGGATCATGACACGGTCCTTTCTGTCGATGCATTCGCCAGCGCGCCGAGGAGCACGGCCAGCAGCAGCAGCGCGGCGACGGCCAGGCTGGTGGCGCTGAGCGTCACCAGGTCGGGAGCGGCGGCGAGCGCGCAGCCCAGAACGATGAGGATGAAGGCGATCGCGGAGACGGCGCCGAGGGCGCCGCGCGGCAGCGTCTGGCGATGGCGGCCGGCGTCGATGGCGGCGACCAGGCCGAGCACCGAGGCGACCGTGATGGCGATCGGCCAGTTCGGCGACTGATGGCCGCCCCACACCATGCTGGTGAACATGCGGTTCAAGTGCTCGAGATCGACGCCCGCGGCCATCATGTGCAGGCCGGAGCCGACCATGCCGACGGCGGCGGATACCGCCATCACCGCGATGGCGGCATAGGAGGTGACCTTCGTCGGCGCCACCTGCACCGCCATCAGGGCGACGAGCGAGACCGGCAGCCACACCACCGGCACCAAAGCGAGCCAGGAATGGTCGTTCAGCAGCGCGGCGCGGTGACCGAGATCGACCTCGATCAGCATGACGATGAAGAACAGGATCGCCAGCGTCAGCAGCACGCCGCGCAAGGCTCGCAACTGCTCGAGCAGATCCTCGGCGAGCGACCACATCTCAGGCGACCTCGACCGCGATGACGCCGGGGAAATCCTGCTTGCGGCCGCTGGCGCTGGTGGCGCGGATCTTCACCACGTAGAAGCCCTTTCCCGGCGGCACGAAGGTGAGATCGAAGGTGATCCAGACGTCCGGGTCCGGCTGCGGCGGCAGCGGCATCGCGCGCCAGGTGGTTCCGTTGTCGGTGCTGACCTCCACCTTGCCGACCTTCTCGGCGCCGGTGAAGGCGTAGCCGGTGAGCGTGACGCCGGCGAGGGTGCCGCGCGCGGTCGGCGGGGTCGGCTTCAAGAACCCGGCCATGGGCGGGGCCGGATGCTCGGGCGCGTCGTCGGCGACCAGCGAAATGCGCGTCACCCATTTGGGATGATGGTTGCCGCCGGCGCCGGGAATGAACAGCCGCGTATAAGGG
This sequence comes from uncultured Pseudomonadota bacterium, assembly GCA_963829755.1. Classification (GTDB taxonomy): domain Bacteria; phylum Pseudomonadota; class Alphaproteobacteria; order Rhizobiales; family Xanthobacteraceae; genus Pseudolabrys. Next base: position 69,437 of record CAWHJV010000014.1, read on the forward strand.
CTGCCGTGCTGCATGGGCACGGGCTGACCACCGAACCTAGCCACCAGCATGGTTTCGGGCCGCATCAACTCGGTGAGCGGCAGCACGAACGGCGATGGCCGTCGCTGCACTCGATGCGCGCGGCCTTCGCTTCCGGTTTCACGCCGGCCTTCTGCAGCAGCGCCGGCAGGGCCGCGCCCTCGAACGGCGAGTTGAAGATCAGCGCCCCACCGGCGGTGTTGACGAAGCATTCGAGCGTCAGCGGCTTTTTGACCTGCGGCGCCTTGGCCAGATCGTCGAGGCTGTAGCGCGCGGACGTGGTGACCAGGCCGTCGATCTGCACGCCCGTCGGCAGCTTCGACGGGTAGCGCATCTGCGAATAGAGGAAGAAGGTGCCGTTGGGCGTGACCAGCGGGCCGCCGCCGGTCGGGCGCACCGACAGCGAGGCAGCCGCGTGCGACGGCGACATGCCGCCCAGCATGCCGCCGATGAGCGCGGATGAGCTCGCGGCAATAAAAGTTCGACGGTCCATGCGGCCCTCCCGTTCGGATCGGTTCTTAAGACTTCGGCAGCAACTCCAAGGCGGCCTCGATGGCGCGCACCTGAGCCAGATAATCGACCGGCATTTCGGACGTGACCTGCAGGGCGCGGTCCTCGTAGACGTCGCGGTCGGGGTGCGCCGCGCGGTGGCGGGCGACCGCGTCGTCACGTGAGCGAATGAGATCGGCAATCTGCGGGTGGAACATGGCGGCGACGCCGGTGACCCAGCGGTTGAGCGCGGGCGACGGCGTGTCGCCGGTCATGTCGAAATAATCGAGCATGCCGATGACGTCGTCGGCGCCGTACCAGGCCTCGTCGGTCACCCAGCGGTTGGTGGTGAAGAGACGGATGAGCCGGCCGGACGCGTCGGTGGATATGCCGACGAGATGCATCACCCACGCGGCCGGATCGTTCGCGTCGGCATGGCCGGCGAGCGCGACGGGTTGAAGCGTGGGATCGAGCTTCTGCGGGCGCACGAAGATGTGGAAGTGGCCGTGCTCGTTTGCGACGCGCTCTTCCGCCGCGTGGGCGTGGTAGTAGTACTGGCTCTGGGTCGAAGCATCGATCACGTCGCCGGGCGGGAAGTGCGCCCATTCCTCGACCGCCTCGGCGCCGCCCAGCACTTCGGTGACCGGGTTCTTGCCGGCGGCGGCCAGCGCCGTGACGGCTTCGGTGACGTCGGCGGCGCCGGCATACATGGCGTTGAGCTCGTCGCGCCCGAGCTGCCGCAGCCGATCGACCAGTTGATCCTGCTCCGCCACGACCGTCACCGGTTCAACCCGCTCTGTTATTTGGCGGGCGCACAGGGGCTGCACGGCGACGACGCGCCGCCGCGGACCGCCGGCCGGGGCGCACGGGCTGCACGGCGAGGACGCGTTGCCGCCACGGCCGCCGGCGGGCGAACACGGGCTGCTCATGTCCTTGCCCTTGCCCATGCCGTCACCCTTGCCGCCCATGGTGCCGCTCGGCGAACAGGGGCTGGTGCTCTGCTGGCCGCGGCCGCCGGCCGGCGCGCAAGGGCTGCACGGGCTCTGGCCGCGCTGCGCCATCTGCATCGGCGACGCCGCAACGGGGGTCGGCGCCGCTGCGGTCACACCCACCGCGGCGGCGATGGTCGACAGGCTGCCGGCGAGAAGCGCGGTCTTGATGCGCCTGGATTGCATGGGAAGCGTCTCCTCTATGGGTCCTAATGGGTTCGCAGGGTCACGATCTCGATCTCTTCGACGATCGCGCCCTCGCCCCCGTCGCCCCGATTCAACTCATCGGCGGTCAGCGGGCCGCCGAATTTGCGTTCGCACCAGTTGCCGAGCGCGAATCCCCCGGCCGCGATCATAATTAAGACGCCGATCACCGCCCAGGCCGGCAGACCAAACAATTGCGTGAGCGTCTGCCCGCGCGGGCCGGCGGCGGCAAGATAAAAACCTTTGATCGGTTCGTACACCTGAGCGAATAGGCCGGTGCCGATGACCATGCCGGCCATGAACAACAGGCCGTCGAGCCGGCCCGACGCCAAGGCCACCGTCGAGGTGCCCGGGCAATAGCCGCCGACCGCCATGCCGGCGCCGATAAGCGCGCCGCCGGTCAATGTCGCCCAGAAGAACGTCGTCGGTATGAAGATGCCGTTCGGCTGCATCAGGCCCAGCGCCATCGCGCCATAAAGGCCGATGGCCGCGACGATGACGGCCGTGAACATCACCTTGAACACGGCCCAGTCGGTAAAGCGGAATTGCGCGGTCAGCTTGCGCGGGCTGGCAAAGCCGGCGTTCTCCAGCACGTAGCCGAACAGAACGCCGCTCAACAGGCCCGAGGCCACGCCACTGTCGTAAAGCGGAATGCTCACACCCAGGCCTTTCGGATGAAGAAGCTGACCACGACGCCGGCAACGAAAAAGCCGATCAGGAACAGGAAGCCGGCGACCGCGAGCGGCGCGCCGCCGGACAAGCCGATGCCGCTGGTGCAGCCGCGCGCGAGCCGCGCGCCGAAACCGGTCAAGATGCCGCCGCCCAGCGCCAGCGCCATGCGGCCGCCGCCGGAGAGCTTGGTGGCGCCGTCGACGCGCAGACGGAAGCGGCCGCTCGTGACCGCCGCGACAAGGCCGCCGATCGCGAGACCGACGATCTCCCAGCTGATCCAGCTCGCCAGCGGATTGACGGCGCCGCGCGCGCCCTTGATGAAGAGCCCGAGATAGCTGTTGGCCTCGGTGGCGGTGCGGGCGAATTCGGCGCCGAACCAGGCGGTCAGGCGGGTGAAGAAGCCGCTCGCGCCCAGGCCGTGCCCGCTCATGAGAAAGGTGAGCAGCAGCACCAGTCCCAGCGCGACGCCGGCGGTAAGCGGATGCCAGAAGCGGGCGGATGGTCGAACCCATTAGAAGCCCTTGGGAAGTCGCTGGGGAATCCTTGCGAATTGATCGCAGGTAAAATCTGGCGGAACCAGCCGGGGCCGTCCTTGATGCAGGTCAAGACGGCCAACCGCATGGGATTCCTGCTAGTCACCGGCGGTCATTTGCCGGCGATCCAGGCGCGCGCGTCCGCCGCCTCGGCGCCCGAAAACGTCTTCATCTGGGCCGGCATCAGAAAGCTGAAGAAGCCCATGGTGTGCTTGATCCAGTCGGCGTCGGTGACGACCGCGATGCGCTCCCAGCGGGTGAAATGCGCCATGCCGACCATGAAGTCTTCCCATACGGCGCCGGGGTCGATGCCGTCGAAATCGCCCGCTGTTTCATAATAGAGGCGCAGCTTGTCGTGGCGCTTGAGCGCCTCGATAACGGCGGGCACCAGCACTTTCTCATAATCGTCCTTGGTGACGCGGCCATGGCAGACGACGGCCAACACGTTGTCGGGAAAGTCCTTCAATTGCTCGATCATGGCGCTCTCCGTGGTTTGGAACGCAACGCCGCCCCATCGGGTTCGTCATCGAATGCCGGAAGATGCCGGCACTTCGACCGGACAATGCTCGCGCCCCGGCAGCGCGCCCGTGTTGACCCAGGTCAATGATAGTTCCCGGCGAATGGCGAGATTTGACGCCCAGCAGGACCATGACGACCACCAGACCCAAGGAGCCGAGGATCATGAATCGCAAGCTGAGCTTTGCCGTCGCCGCTTTTGCCGCATTTGCCTTTGCGGCGCCCATGTTCCCACAAGCCGCCACCGCCGCGCCGGCCTGGCCCCCGATCGTGACCAAGCACTTCATGGCGGCGCGCAAGACCGTGAAAACGGTCGACATGAAGGGCTATCTCGCCGTGGTGAAGAATCCGAACGGCGCGATGATCCTCGACGTGCGCGAGCCAGCCGAGTTCGCCGCCGGTCACGTGCCGGGCGCTGTGAACATTCCGCGCGGCGTGCTCGAATTCCGCATCTACAAGGATCTCGGCTATCCGAAGAAGGTCGACACCAGCCGTAAGATCTACGTGCAGTGCCAGACCGGCGGCCGCGCCAGCCTGGCGGCGGCGAGCCTGAAGAAGATCGGCTTCAAGAATCCCATCGCCGTCGTCGTCAACATGGGAGATTGGGCGAAGGCGGGTAATCCGTGGGTGAAGTAAGAAGGCAAGCCACGCCACACAGGAATCTTTCGCAATGAGACGCACGTCTCTGTTGATGGCCGTCGCCGCTTTGGCGGCGGCAATGGCTGGGTCCGTGCTGGCGCAAGGCGTCGGCACCGGACCGGTGGCCACGGCCTGCAAGGCGGACATCGCGAAATACTGCGCCGACGCCAGTCATGGCGCCGGGCAGGTTCGCACCTGCCTCGAGCAGCACCGCGCGCAGCTCTCGGCTGCCTGCACCCAGGCGCTCGACACCACCGGCGGCGGCAAAGGCCGCAACCAGATGAAGTAACCGAGACGACATTTCGTGTGCCCGCGCGGGAACCGCACATTGGAACCTTGTGCCGGCACATGAGACATTTTTCTGGCGGCATTGTATGCTGCCGTGGCTGTAACGACCGCTGGGCGCAAACCATAGTGCAACATTCGCCACGTTTTTCAGTTCGTCCGTCCGCACGCGCCGCGATATTTGGCGCGCTCGTGGTGCTGGCATCGGGATCGATCGTCGCCAGCCGCGCACAGACCGGCGCTGCCACGCAGAAGCCGACGGCGGCGCCCGCCACGCCGGCGACCGCTCAAACACTCGCCAAGACCGAATGTTCGGCGTGCCACGGGCCCGACGGCAACAGCCCGATTGCGCAATATCCCAAGATCGCCGGGCAGAAGGCGACCTACCTCGAGCTTCAGTTGCGCGGCTTCAAGTACGGCGGGCGCAAATCCGACGTGATGTCGCCGCTCGCCAAGCCGCTGTCGGACAAGCAGATCGCAGCGCTCGCGCGCCTTCTATAGCCGCCAGACGGCCAAGCCCGATACGGTCGCGGACCGCAAGCTCGCCGATCTCGGCCGGCGCATCTTCACCTATCCCGGTCGCGGCACGCCGGCCTGCGCCGCCTGCCACAGCGCGGGCGGCCGCGGCGGCATGATGGGTGGCGGGATGATGCACGGCGGCATGGGCGGCCACATGGGCATGATGGGCAACACCGCGCTGGTGCCGCGCCTGTTCGGCCAGCACGCCACCTACACCGTGGCGCAACTCGATGCCTTCGCCAGCGGCAAGCGCCGCGCCACGGTCATGGGACCGATCGCCGCGCGCCTCAGCCCCCACGAGCGCCAGGCGGTGGCGATCTATCTCGCGGGCCGGCGCTGACGCGATCTCGTATCGCATTCGAGGCTCACGGCGGCGGCCGGACGGCCCCGGTGTGTCATTTCAATGAATTGATTTGAAACAATGATCGCGGTGGCCCGCGCGGCTTAAGTTGCCGTGCTTTGAACCCATAAGCTTTTTGCGCCATTCGCTGACCGGACCCAACGGCCATGCCACGGCAACCAGATTCCCCGCAAAGCGACGACACGGTCGCCGCCATCGAGCGCGTGTTGAAGGCGGAACGCGACGGCGTCGCCGCGCTGCGCCGCAGCGAAGAGCAGGCGCAGCATCTGCTGGCCGAGGCGCGGGCCGAGGCCGCCGGTATCGCGCGGCGGGCCGACCGCTGCATTTCGAAGCTGCACACCGCCTACCTGCAGAAGATCGAGCGCGCGGTCGATGGCCTCGACGCGGCGCGCCCGGCGGCGAACGGCGGCGAGCCCGCCGATGCCCGCGAGACGTTGCAGGCGGCGGCCGAGCGCATCGCCGCGCGGCTGACGGGGACGTCATGAGCACCGGCCCGCGCTGGCATTATGTGCAGGCCCGGCTGCAATCGCGCCACGGCGACCGCCTGGCCGAGGCCGGCTGGCATGCGCTCGAGGCCGCGCAGACGGCGGATGCTTTTCTCGACCGCTTGCGCGCAACGCCGCTCGGGCGCTTCACCGCGCAGGTGAGCGCCGGCATGAGCCCGCACGCCATGGAGCGCGTGCTGCGCGGCGCCTGGCGCGGCTACGTCGACGAGATCGCAAGCTGGCTGCCGGACGCCTGGCGCCCGGCGGTGGCATGGACCGCCGTTCTGCCCGACCTGCCGGCGATCGACGCCCTGCTGAAAGGCGAGATGCCGGCCTGGGCTAACCAGGACCCGGCGCTGGCGCCGTTCACGGAACCAGATCCCGCGCAACGGCTGCCTACCTTGCAGGCGTCGCCTTTCGCGCCGCTCTTGGCGCGCGAAGGCGAAACCTTGTCGCTCGGCGCGCGCTGGGCGCGGCACTGGCGCGCCCTGTGGCCGAAGCAGAACGCCGGCGACATGCGCGCCTTGAACGCGCTTGCCCACGCCGTGCAAACGCATATCACGCGGCTGGCGCAGGCCACGGCGCAGGAAACGAGCGAACCGCAGCGGCGCGATCTGGAAAAGGCGGTGACGCGCCTGTTCCGCCGCCATGGCGCCTCGCCCAGCGCGGTGTTCGGCCATCTCGTCCTCACGCGCGCTCGATCTCGAACGCCTGCGCGGCGGCCTCGTGCGGCGGCGCCTGTTCGCACCGCGTGAACGGAGGCAAGCCGCATGAGCCTGCGTCCAACGCCCGCGCAATGGTTCGAGCTCGTCACCGTGCACAGGGAACTGACGCGGGTGATGGAATGCCTGTCGCGCACCGGCGCGGTGGAGCTGGAAGCGCGCTCGAGCGCCGACCGGCTGCTGTTTCCGGAAGTCGAAGAAGCGCTGAAGGCGCAGCGCGAGCTCGCTCGCCGCTATCACACCTATTGGCCGGTGCCGGCCGGCCGCGGTCGAAAGCCGCGCCTCGGAGCCGTTGAGCGAGACATTGAAAACCGCGCTGGCGCGGCTCGCGGCCTGGTCGGACTCCGCCAACCCGCTCATCGCCGAGCTCGAGCAGCTGGCGCAGGAAACCGCCGACCTCGCGCAACTCCACGCGGCGCTGTCGACCGCGGCCGACGGCTTTCCCGATCTGCACCTGCTCGCCGGCGCCGGACCGAAATTGCAGGTGCGCCTGCTGACCTTGCCGGCCGGCACGCATGCTGCGCGAGGTGCCGGCGCTGGTGCTCTACAAGCCGTGGCAGACCCCGGACGCCAATTACGCGCTGATGCTGGGGCGGCCGGCGGACATCGCCGAGATCGAAGTGCAGCTTCCCGCCCTGCAGGGGCAACTGGTGCCGCTGCCCGCCTGGCTGCCGCCCGCGCCGCAGGAGGCGGTGACCGCCGTCGCGCGACGGCAGGCGGCACTGGAAAACCAACGCGACGAACTCAACGCCGACCTCGCCACGCTTTCGGAGCGGCTGCATATCGCCGAGGCGCTCGGCGACGTGGCGCTGGTGGAATGGCTGAACGAGCACGCCAAGGACCTTCGTGGCAGCGCGCGGCTCGCCTGGGTCACCGGCTGGACCAGCGACGTCGAAGGCAAGCGCCTGCGCCGCGCGCTCGAAGCCTGCGACGTGCGCTACATCCTGCGCATGACGGAAGCGCCGGAGGGCCTGAGCCCGCCGCTGGTGCTGAGCAATCCGGGCTGGGCGCGCGCCTTCGAGGTGTTCGCGCAGATGCTCGGCACGCCGGGGCGCCACGAGAGCGACCCGAGCCAGATCGTCGCCGTCATCGCCTCGCTGATCTTCGGTTTCATGTTCGGCGACATCGGCCACGGCGCGGTGGTGCTGATCGCCGGCCTGGCGCTGCGCCGGCGCTATCCGCTGACCGGCCTGATGGTGCCGGGCGGCATCATGGCGATCGTCTTCGGCGTTCTGTTCGGCAGCGTGTTCTGCCGCGAGGACGTCATCCCCGCGCTGTGGATGCATCCCTTGAGCGATCCGATCACGCTGCTGCTCGCCGGGGTCATCGCCGGCATGGGCATCATCGCCATCGGGCTCGTGCTCGACGCGGTGCAGATGCACTGGCGCGGCGAACAGTTGCACTGGTGGGGGCATCGCGCCGGCCTGGTCGTCGCCTATATCGGCTTGATGATCGCACCTTTATGGCGCGACGGCCTGCTGGTGACCGCCGCCGGCGCGCTCTGGTTCATTCTCGGCGCCGCCATCGTGACGCACGAAGGCCGGCTCGCTGCGCTCGGCGCCGCGGCGGCCGAGTTCGTCGAGCAGGCCATGCGACTCCTGGTCAACACCGTGTCGTTCGCGCGCATCGGCGCTTTTGCCCTCGCCCATGCCGGGCTCTCGATCGCCATCATCGAGATGGCGAGCGCAAGCGGGCGTGTCGGCTACTGGCCGGTGTTCATCGTCGGCAACCTGCTGGTGATCGCGCTCGAAGGCGTGGTGGTCAGCATCCAGACCACGCGTCTTCTGCTGTTCGAATTCTTCATCCGTTTCCTCACCGGCGCCGGCCGCGCGTTCAAGCCGCTGCCGCCGCCGGCGATGTCGAACGTAACCGAGCCAACCTTGGGGGGATCCTCATGAGACTGACGATGCGACTGCCAGCGCTGGTGCTGGCGGCGGCGGCCGTGCTGGCGATCGGCGTCACCGTGATGTTGTTCCAGATCGTGCCGGCCGGCGCCGCCGAGCCGGTGCGCGCGGCGGCGAACAGCACGGTCGCGCCCTATGCGATGATCGCGGCGGCGATCGCCGCCGGCCTGTCCACGCTCGCCGCCGGCTACGCGGTGGCGGTGGTCGGCAGCGCCGCCGTCGGCGCGCTCGCCGAAAAGCCGGAGCTCCTGGGGCGCGTGCTCATTCTCGTGGGCCTTGCCGAAGGCATTGCCATCTACGGGCTGATCGTCGCGGTGCTGATCCTCAACCGGATTTGACATGAGCAACGCCATTTTCATCGGCGACGAATTAAGCGCGGCGGGTTTCCGGCTCACCGGCATCGAGACGATGGTGCCCGCGCCCGAGAACGCCCGCGCGGCGCTCGACGATGCGCGCAAACGCGCCGGGCTGGTGATCGTGACTGCCGAACTGGCCGCGCGTGTACCGGCCGCCGAGCTGGAAGCGGCCATGCTGGCGGAAGCGCCGACGTTGGCGATCTTGCCCGACGTGTTGTTCCGGAGCGAACCGCCCGATCTCGGCAAGAAGCTGCGCAGCGTGCTGGGGATCGAAACATGACCACCGCGAGCCTCATTCCCGGGCTGCAGTCCGACGCGCTGGCCCGCGAGATCGAGCAGCAGTTCAAGGACGAAACAGCCGCCATCCTGGCCACGGCGCAGAAGGACGCCGCGGCGACAGTGGCCGAGGCGCGCAACGCCGCGCGCGGGCGCCTGCATCAAGCGATCGCCGAGCTGCGCCGCGAGGGCGAGACGCGGCTCGCCAGGGCACATGCGCAACTCGACGCTGAATTGCGCACGCAAGCGCAGCGACAGTCCGCGCGCGCGGTGGCCGACGCCATGCCGCTGTTGCGCGAAGCGCTTGGCGCGCGCTGGCAGAAGCCGAAAGCGCGCCAGGAATGGACCGCCGCGGTTGCGCAACTGGCGGCAAAGCGTTTGCAGCGCAGGGATTGGCAGATCGCGCATCCCGCCGATTGGAGCACCGAAGAACAGAACGAATTTCGCACCGCCGTTGGCAAAGTGGACGGCATCGGCTTCCGGACCGACGAAGCGCTCAGCGCCGGGCTGCGCATCGCCGCCGACCAGGCCACGCTCGACGCCACGCCAGACGGCCTGCTGGCCGACAGCCGCACCATCGCCGCACTGCTGCTCGACGAACTGACCAAAGGCCCGAATAAGGGGGCAACGCCATGAGCGAGGCCACCATCCGCTGGATCGGCGGGCCGGTGCTCTATGCCCGCGTGGCTGGCGAATTCCGCGTCGGCGAGGCGCTGGAGGTCGGCCCCGAACGCCGGCCCGGCGAGGTGATCCGCCTGAAGGGCGACGAACTCGTGGGCCAGGTCTACGAGGACACCACCGGCTTGAAGCCCGGCGATGCCGTCAATGGCACCGGCGCCGGGCTGTCGGTCAGGCTTGGGCCCGGGCTGCTTGGCCGCATCTTCGACGGCCTGTTGCGTCCGCTCGAAGAGAACACAATAAGCGAATTCGCGTTCAAGCCGCTGGTGACGGAAGGCGATGAACTGACGCCCGGGAAGCCGATCGGCGAATTTCCCGGCGACGGCATCCAGCAACGCATATTATGCCCCCCCGGCATCGGCGGTACGGTCGAGAGCATTGTCGCCGAAGGCCGCCATCCCGCCGACGCGACGCTCTGCACGGTCAAGACCGCCAACGGTGAGACCAAAGACATCGGCTTCTTCCAGCGCTGGCCGATCCGCCAGGCGCGGCCGGTCACCCGCCGCCTACCCGCCGACGCGCCCATGATCACAGGCCAGCGCATCCTCGATACGCTGTTCCCGGTGGCGCGCGGCGGCCAGGCCGCCATCCCCGGCGGCTTCGGCACCGGCAAGACCGTGCTGCAGGAGACGCTGGCGAAATGGTGCGACGCCGACGTCATCGTCTATGTCGGCTGCGGCGAGCGCGGCAACGAGATGGCCGAAGTGTTGCGCGAGTTCCCCAAGCTCACCGATCCGCGCACCGGCCGCGGGCTGATGGAGCGCACGCTCATCATCGCCAACACCTCAAACATGCCGGTGGCGGCGCGCGAAGCCTCGATATACACCGCCGTCACCGTCGGCGAATATTTTCGCGACCAGGGGCTGCATGTTGCACTGATGGCGGATTCCACCAGCCGCTGGGCCGAAGCCCTGCGCGAGGTCTCCGGCCGGCTCGGCGAACTGCCGGGCGAGGCCGCCTACCCCGCCTATCTCGGCTCACGGCTGGCCGAGTTCTACGAACGCGCCGCCAAGGTGACGACGCTTGGCGGCTCGGAAGGCTCGCTCACCATCATTGGCGCGGTGTCGCCGCCGGCCGGCGATTTCTCCGAGCCGGTGACCAGCCACACCAAGCGCTACGTGCGCTGCTTCTGGGGCCTCGACCGCGAGCGCGCGCAGGCGCGCTTCTATCCCGCGATCCACCCGCTGCAGTCCTATTCGGAAAACGCCATGCGCTTCGCCGCCTGGTGGACCGACCGCGGCAATCCGGACTGGCACACGCACCGTGAAAAGCTGTTGTCGCTGCTCGAGCAGCAGGCCGATCTCGAGCGCATGGCGCGCATCGTCGGCAAGGACGCGCTGCCACCGGCGCAGCAACTCACTTTGCTCTGCGCCGATCTGATCAACGAAGCTTTCCTGCGCCAGTCGGCGTTCTCGGAGGTTGACCGTTACTGCTCGCCGCAGCGGCAGATGGCGATGCTGAGCCTGATCCTGCATTTCATCACGCTCTCCGAGCGCGCGCTCGATAACGGCATCGCGCCGCAGAAAATCGCCGAGCTGCCGGTGCTGCGGCGCCTGCAGCGCATGGGCGAGGAGATCGGCGAGGACGCGTTGGACAAGTTCGCCGAGTTGCGCGCGACCCTCGACGCCGCCATCGGCGATCTGGAAAAGGCGGGCGCCCATGCGGCCTGACCTCACCACGATAGGGACCGCGACGGCCATCGACGGCCCGCTCTTGTTCCTGCGGCGCAATGTCGAGGTTGGCCTCAACGAGGCGGTCGAAATATTGAGCGCCAGCGGGCCGCCCAAGCTCGGCCGCGTCGCCGCGCTCGATGAAGAGTCCATGGTGGTCGAGGTGCTGGAATCGACCATCGGTCTTGGCCTCAAGGACGCGCGGGTGCGCTTCCTCGGCGAACCGCTGCATTTCGCGCTCGGACCGGGCCTGCTGGGCCGCGTGTTCAACGGCGTCGGCGAGCCGGCCGACGGCGGCCCGCCGGTCGCCGCGCGCAAGCGCCTGCGCATCGACGGCATTCCCATCAACCCGGTGCAGCGCGAGCTGCCGGAGGATTTCATCGAGACCGGCGTCACCGCGATCGATCTGATGAACAGCCTGGTGCGCGGGCAGAAGCTGCCGTTGTTCTCGGCCGGGGGCATGCCGCATGATCGCATCGCCAGCGACATCGCCCAGCACGCGCGCCTGCGCCGCGCCGGCGAGCAGGGCTTCGCCATCGTCTTCGTCGGCATCGGCATCGCGCACGACACGGCGGAAACCTTCCGCCGCGCCATGCAGGATTCCGGTGCCCTCGCGCACACCGCGATGTTCCTCAATCTCGCCAGCGAGTCCTCGACGCAGCGCCTGCTGACGCCGCGCTTCGCACTCACCGCGGCGGAATACCTGGCAGCCGAAGAAGACCGCCACGTGCTGGTCATCATGACCGACATGACCAACTACTGCGAGGCGTTGCGCGAAGTGTCGGCGAGCCACGGCGAGGTGCCGAGCCGCAAGGGTTATCCCGGCTACATGTATTCCGACCTCGCCGCCGTCTACGAGCGCGCGGGCTGCATCCGCGGCAACAAGGGCACGGTGACGCAATTGCCGATCCTGACCATGCCGGCGGAGGACATCAGCCACCCGATCCCCGACCTTACCGGCTACATCACCGAGGGCCAGGTCGTGCTCGATCGTGCGCTCGACCACAAGGGCGTGTTCCCGCCCATCAACGTGCTGCCCAGCCTGTCGCGGTTGATGGACCAGGGCATCGGCAAGGACTATTCGCACCCCGACCATCCCGGCCTCGCCAACCAGCTGTTCGCCTCTTACGCCAAAGCCGTGCGCGTGCGCGTGCTGGCGAGCGTGGTCGGCCGCGACGGACTGACCGAGCTCGATCTCAAATATCTCGACTTCGCCGACCAATTCGAACACGCATTGATCAGCCAGTCCGGCCGCCGCACCCTGGAAGACAGCATGAATGCCGGCTGGACGGTCTTGCGGCTGCTGCCGCAGAGCGAGCTGGCGCGGCTGTCGGACGCGCAGATCGCGCAATACATCGCGCAAGAAAGAGAACAAGAAGAAGAACAAGAGAAAACCCAAGAGAAGTCAGATGCGTGAGGTGACGCCCACCCGCTCGGCCGCGCTGGAGCTTGCCGACGAGCGCAAGCTGATGGGCCAGGGCTACGAATTCCTCGACGAGAAGCGCACGCTGTTGGCGACCGAAATGCTGCGCCAGTTGCGGCTCTATCAGGAGCGCGCCGTCGCGCTGAACGCCGCAACGAAACGCGCCGCCGAAGTGCTCGCCGCGGCGGTGGAGCGGCATGGGCTCGACGGCGTGCAGGTGTATCCCGTACCGGATGCGCCGGACGTTCCCGACAACACGCGCACGCTGTTTCTCGGCATCACCATGCTGGCGGCGGGCGAAACGTCTTCGGCCGCGCGGCCGACGCCGCCCGCGGTCGATCCCTCGCCGGAAGCCAAAGCCTGCCGCGCCGCATTCGAAGAATTGCTGGCGACGGCCGCCGACATCGGGACACGCAGCGGCAACCTGCACCGGCTGGCGCGCGAATACCGCCGCACCGAGCGGCGCGCCCAGGCGCTGGAAAAAGTGCTGCTGCCGGAGGTCGAAGAAGCCATCAAGCACGTCGACGAGCAGCTCGACACCATGGAGCGCGAGGAAACCATACGTACCCGTTGGGCTCACAAGTCCGCGATGGGCGGGTGAGCGGCCTTTGGTGCCGCGGTGCGTGATGAGCGCTTAACCCGCCTCCGCCGGCGCGTTGCGCGAGGACGGCACGGTGCGGCGGATCACCCGCTTCAAGGTCAGCCCCTGCACGATGATGGTGAACAGCACCACCGCGTAGGTGGCGGTCAGGATGATCGAGCGTTCCTCGCCGTAGGGCAGCGATAGCGCCAGCGCCACCGAGATGCCGCCGCGCACGCCACCCCAGATCAGCACCGGGATGCTGCCCTTGATGAAGCGCATGAAATAGCTCAGCCCCGTAACCGGGATCGCCACCGACGCCGTGCGCGCGATCAGCACCAGCGGAATGGCGGCAAGCGCGAGCCAGCCGAAGCGCAAATTCACCCCGACCACGATCAGCTCAAGCCCGATCAGCAGGAACAGCACCGAATTGAGCAATTCATCGATCATGGTCCAGAAGCCGAACAAATAGCGCTGGGTGGTTTCGCTCATGGCGTCGTCCGGGCCGCGCGTGCCGATCAGCAGGCCGGCGATGACCACCGCGATGGGGCCGCTGGTGTGCAGCCTGTCGGCAAGCGCATAGGTGACCATGACCAGCGCCAGCGAGATAAACACCTCGATCACGTATTCGTCGACCTGGCGCATGGCGCGATAGGCGACGTAGCCGGTGACCAGTCCGATCAGCCCGCCGCCGACGGCTTCGAGCAGGAACAAGCCGACGGCATCCAGCAAAGAGACCGCGTCGTTGCCGGCTGTCGCCATTGTCACCAGCATGGTGAACAGCACGACGCCGACACCGTCGTTGAACAGCGCCTCGCCGGAAATTTCGGTCTCCAAGAGCTGCGGGACGCTTACCTGCTTGAGCAGGCTCAGCACCGCCACCGGATCGGTCGGGCTGATGAGCGCACCGAACACCAGCGCCCAGGCGAGCGGCAGATTCAGCCCCAAGAGCAGGCTCAAGCCCCACATGCCGAAGCCGACGACGGCGGTCGAGATCACGACACCGGCCGTCGCCATGGTCGCCACCGGCACGAGGCGCTTGCGCAGCCGCGACCAGTCGACATGCAGCGCGCCGGCGAACAGCAGAAAGGCGAGCATGCCATGCATCACCGCTTCGTAGAAATCGATCTTGCGCAGGAGGTCGGCGAGATCGTTGATCACCGCGGTGTGGGGGATCAGAAGATCGACGATGAGCACGACCAGCGCTGCGGTGACGCCCATCAGCAATAGCCCGATATTGGTGGGCAGATGGAAGAACACCTGGTTGAACCAGCCGAACGTCGCGGTCAGCAACAAAAGCACGGCAAAAAGATCGAAGAAGGAAACCATCGGTCCGCGTTCCTCACGAGTGGCAGGCGCCGTCTGGCCGTTCCGATGCGGGCCGTCGCCGGACTCGCTGGCGCGTTCCCGGGCGGCACTCAAGAACCGGTCCGCCGTCCGGAAGCGCGACAAAACAAGAGCTTAGACACATTCACCGTTTCCGTGAACCGGTGAACGTGGCGCGCGCCCGAGCGGCGCGGTCACAGGGCAGCCCATGGCGGCATGGCGCCAATGCTGCTTGTGGCCGCGGCGGGCCGAATCCCGGACGGAACAATTCGGGGCAGCATGGATTGAGTCGACGCCGGGCCCTTCGTCCCTCCCCCCCCGGGGGGCCCGGACGTATTGACCCCGGGTCTCAGGCCCGGGGTTTTTCGTGGCGGGCGGACGGCATCGCGGCCGGCGCCCAGCCATATCCGCTCAAATTCTCCTCGAATTCGACAGTTGCGCGGCCTACACCCAAGAATAGCGATCCATTTTTCACATTCTTTTCACCGATACTTAAAAAGAGCGAGCGTAGCGTCACGCGCGCGGTCCGCCGCCATCACGCGCGAGACACGATCTTCGGTGCGGCGGGTCGTGCGCCTGCGCAGCGAACAAACCCGGTTCGGCGTTTCGATGAGCACCTATGCGGCCTTGCTGGCGGAACTCGACGGCGCCCTCGCGGCCGGCGGATCGATCCGTCATACCACGATGCTGCAGAGGCTGACGGAGCTGTTCCAGCTCGGCGCCGACAACTATTCCGACGATCAGATCGCGGTGTTCGACGATGTCTTCGTGCGTCTCGTCTCGCGCATTGAAACGTCGGCACGCTCGGCACTAGCGGCACGATTGGCGCCGATGACACGGGCGCCGCCGGCCCTCACCCGGATACTGGCATCCGACAACGAGATCGACGTGGCGGCACCGGTGCTCAGGCATTGCCCGCGGCTTGGCGGCGCCACGCTCGCCGAGTTCGCGCGCACCAAGAGTCAGGCGCATCTCCTCGCCATTTCGCTGCGGGATTTTCTCGACCGCTCGGTGACCGACATCCTGATCGACCGGGGTGACCGCGCGGTGCTGCTCAGCACCGCGCGCAATCCGGGCGCGCTATTCTCCGAATTCGGCTTCAGCGCCATCATCGCGCGGGCCAAGGGCGACGATGAACTCGCCGCCAGCATTGGCGCGCGCCGGGAACTGCCGCGCCGCCATCTGCTGAAGCTGCTCGCGCAGGCGTCCGACACCGCGCGCGGCAATCTCGAAAGCGATGAGGCGCCCGGCGCCGGCGCTGTCAAGGACGCGGTCGCCGAAGCCACGGCATCGTTGCAGGCGATGACGAGCCAGGCGGCACGCACCTACGAAGCGGCCGAGCGCTGCGTGGACGCGCTACAGGCCGCGGGCGAACTCGACGAAGCCGCCGTCGCCACGTTCGCCAAGGCGCATCAGGCCGAAGAGGCCACGGTGGCGCTGGCGCGGCTATGCAACATGCCGCTGGAGACGATCGAAACGGCGATGGCCGGCGAGCGGCCGGAATCCATCCTGATCCTTGGCAAGGCGGCGGGGCTGACCTGGACAACGGTCAAGAGCGTGCTGGCGCTCAGGCGCAACGGCCAGGGCGTCTCCGCGCAGACGCTGGAAAGCTGCCTCGGCACGTTTTCGCGCATGAAGCCGGCGACGGCGCGCGAGGTCCTCGACTTCCAGCGCCGGCGCGGGCTGCAACAAGCGCAGATCGTCTGACACCGGACTCGGCTGACCGTCCCGCACCGGCGAACCGGTCGGCCGAAGACGACACGCGGCGCGCGGGTCAGCGCATGTTGGCGATGCGATCGAACCCGACCGGGTCGAGGATCGTTATCGACCGCTCGCTGATATTGATCAGGCCATTGCGACGGAATTCGCTGAGCACCTTGCTGACGTGCACCGGCGTCAGGCCGATGGCATCGGCAATGTGGTGCTGCCGGAGCGGGAACTCGAATTCGGTCGGCGCGCCGCGCGCCTTGTCGCGCCTGGCCAGCCGCTCCGCCAGGCCGAGGATCAGCCGCGCGATCCGTTCGTCCGCCGTCCGCCGCCCGAGGTCCACGATGAGCTGGTCGGCGCGCGTCTTCTCTTCGACCCACGCCTTGCAGAAGACGCTGAGCAGATCGGGCTGCTCGCGCAAGCAGCGCTGTCAGATCGGTTCGATTGAAGAAGCGGACATTGACGTCGGTGATGGCCTCGACCTGGTAGTAGGCCTTGGACTGGAACAGCAGCGTGGTCGAGATCATCTCGCCGGGCAGGAGGAACGAAACGATCTGCCGGCTGCCGTCCGACAGCATGACAATCGTCGCGGCCCAGCCGCTGCAGATGATGGGGACGGTGTCGTTCAGATCCTGCCCGCGGCAGACGATCCGGCGCGGCGGAATGGCCTGGAACGACTGACGAATCGGCGGCGTGCGGGCGGGCGGCGCAGTCGCGAGGCGAGGCGACAGGCAGACATTGGCGGCGAGCGCGGCGCACAAGCCGCAGCCGAATTCCTCCGCGCCTGGCCCCTGCGCGACGCCGTCAGGGGCGCGACCCTCGCCTTGGCGATCCATTGGCTATTTGCTCTCATGATCGATTTAATACCATCCAACAAGATCACCCAATGCCGCGGACCAGCAACGCGGAGCGATATCAAAGACTCCTGGAACCGGACCCTTCCGAATACGCAGGCTTCACGCACAATTTTTGCGCAAATTCTATAAAGATACTATTTGTGAAAATCGAAACTAGTTCCTATGACATGCGAATAATCTTCTTGGAAAGCTTATTACCGGGCTAGTGGTCCGATTCCGACATTTGCTTCCCGCCGCAGCAAGCGCCGGAGCAAATGTCGGCATCAAAGGACCACTAGCAACTATTTGATTCTAGTGGAGCTTTGAATTTGACATTTGATGAGCGACCCGCTGCAAGTGGGTATCAAATGTCAAATTCGCTCCACTAGGTGGGGGTAAAGAGCGGTCTCTACGCACCCTTTTGCCGATCCACATCATTCCACGACCGGCACGGTTTCGGTAGCCGCTAGGCAATTGCAGAACCAAACATAAATATCGATTGATAATTTAAATGATAAATGCATGATAATGGAAATTTTCTGGGCTCGCTTTGGCGAATTGGATGAGTTTTGGGCTTGATCGGGTTTATCGGCTTCATTGGCCGGAACACTTTCGTTCGCTCGGCATCCGACGTTTTGCGCGGGACGCGGCCACCCCTGGCATGCCGGACGCGGGCCCCAGGCGGCACCCGCCCCACGACCCGACCGAACGAACTGCGTCTTGTGCTTTGCGTCCGGCCAACTTCATCGCGAAGCCAACAGCGCACGTATGTCGACACACACAATCAACCTTCGCGATCTGGTGCTGCTCATCGCCGACCCGAGTTCCTACCTCTCGACGATCGTCCACCGCATGCTGCGCGGGTTCGGCGCCAACAAGATCATGGAATGCCGGACCTCGATCGAGCTGCTGCAGACCCTGACCGACCAGAAGATCGACGTCCTGCTCTGCGACGCCAATCTTCCGCCGCTCGGCGGGTTGACGGTGACGCAGATGATCCGCCGCAAGGTCGACAACGAAAACCGCACCATCCCGATCCTGCTGATGAGCAGCGACACGCGCGAGACCGCGGTCAAGCAGGCGCGCGACGCCGGCGCCAACATGGTCATCGCCAAGCCGATTTCGCCCGCCAGCCTCTATGACCGGCTGGCATGGGTCGCCCTGACGCCGCGCCAGTTCGTCGACGCCCCAACTTATTTCGGCCCCGACCGCCGGTTCAAGATCGAGGGCTATCCCGAATGGCGTCGGGCGTCGCAAGGGCGACAACGCCCTCGATGTGGCGGAAGAATCCGGCCCCGCGCTCGCTCAGGACGACATCGACAGCTTGTTCAGCGCCGCCCGAATGGGGAAAGATTGATGCCGGACGACAACAGCAACAATAACAACACCAGCAACGACAACAGCAGCAGCAACAGCAACAGCGGCAACAACGGCAGCAGCAGCACCGACGCCAACGTGCGCGTCTTCGACGTCGAGACGACGTTTCAGAAATACGCCCGCCGGCCGGGCGGCGTGCCGCGCGACCGCGCCATCAAATACGCCGACGAGCCGGGTCGACGAGCTCAAGCCCGAGTTCGACGACTGGCTCGACAAGGAGCTGCAGGCGCTGGCCGAAGCGGTCCGCAAGGCGCAAGAGGGCGATGAGGCGCGCGGCTGGATCGACACGATGAATGGCCACGCCCGTCAGCTGCGCGACGTCGGCACGACCATGGATTCGGAGCTCCTGACCTATATCGCCGGCTCGCTGTGCGAGGTTCTCGACGGGATGGCGGCCGGCGCCAAGTTCAACAGGGAATCGATCACCTGCCACGTCGACGCCCTGTTCCTGGCGCGGCAGCGGCGCTATCGCGGATTGAAGCCGGAGCAGGTGCCCGAATTGATCGCCGGCCTGCGCCAGGTGGTCGAGCGCGTCAGCACGTCGCCGGGCTGAAGCCCGAGAGCGCTAAAACTCCACGTCTTCCGGCGGCGCCTCCGGAATTTCCGACGTCAGCATCATCAGGTGGTGGGCGAGGCGATCCTTGAGATCGGCGAGCGACACGTTGGCGATCGCCTCGTGGCCGTGCTTCGCCTCCGGGTGGCCCGGCTCCGCCCTGATCGACAGCTTGCCGAGGATCTGACCGAGCGTCGCGAACTCCTGCTGCAGGCGGTCGAAGTCCTGCAACGCGACGACCAGTTCGCGGTCGGCGCGGCCCTGGCGCGACATCGCGATTTCGGTGATGCGGCCGACGGTCAGCTCGAACGCCGCGACCGTCTCGTGCAGGACGGTGGAGATGGCGGCCAGGAAGGTCTGGATCTCGTCCGGCGACCTTGGCGGCGAACGCTCGGGGGACGCGACTAGCGCTTCGGCGATGGATTCCGCAAGCGTCACGATAGCTTCCCGATCACCTGCTCGATCTTCTGCCGCAGGATGTCCGCGGTGAACGGCTTCACGACGTAGTTGTTGGCGCCGGCCTGCGCGGCCTTGACCACCAGTTCCTTGTCGCCGCGCCCGGTGACCAGGATGAACGGCACCCGGCGCGCCGCCGGATGGCCGCGCACGGCGCGCAGAAGGCCGAGACCGTCCATTTCCGGCATGTTGTAGTCCGAGATGATCAGGTCGAGCGGCTGCAGCGTGGCGGTGTCGACCGCCTTGACGCCGTTCTCGGCCTCGTGGATGTGGCGAACGCCGATCTCCTCGAGCGTCATGCGCGTCACCTGCCGGACGCTCTTCTGATCGTCGACGATGAGAACCTTCAGGGCTGCTGCGTTCGGCATTTCACCACTCCTACAAGGGGGTCGCTGCGGACCCTAGTTGACGGTTGCGTGCGCTGCCGGCTCGCCGAGAAAGGCGGCCGCCGCGGCGACGGGATTTTGCGGACTGGTTGCGAGTTCCGAGAGCTTGTCGACGTCGAGGATAAGCGCCACCCGGCCGTTGCCGAGGATGGTCGCCCCGCCCACGCCCGGCACCGCGCCGTAGCTTTCCTCCATGCTCTTGACCACGACCTGCTGGTGGCCGCAGAGCTCGTCGAGGATGATGCCGAAATTGGTGCCGTCGCCGGCGTCGGCGATGATCACGACCCGCTCGGCCGCGTCGTCGACCTCCACGCCGACATCGAGCAGGTCGGACAGGTGCACCAGCGGCACCAGGTTGCCGCGCAGTCGCAGCATGCCGCGCCCGCCCAGCAGGTTGTGGATGTCCGAGCGCGACGGACGCAGGCATTCCACGATGGCCGACATCGGCACCACGTAGGTCTCCGCGTTGACCTTGATGACCATGCCGTCCATGACGGCGAGCGTCAGCGGCAGCGCCAGCTGCAGCGTCATGCCCCTGCCGCGCTCCGACTTGAGCGTGATGCGGCCGCCGAGGTCCTGGATGTTGCGGCGGACCACGTCCATGCCGACGCCGCGGCCGGAAATGTCGGAAACCGTCTCGGCGGTCGAGAAGCCGGGCGCGAAGATCAGGTTGTTGATCTCGTCCTCGGTCAGCACCGCGTCCGGACTGACGATGCCGCGCTCGCGCGCCTTCTTGAGCACGCGGTCCGGATCGATGCCGCCGCCGTCATCGCTCACCTCGACCACGATGCGGCCGCCGCGGTGCTCGGCATTGAGGCGAATGGTGCCTTCCTCGCTCTTGCCGGCGGCAAGGCGGGCCGCCGGCGACTCGATGCCGTGATCGGCCGAGTTGCGGATGATGTGGGTGAGCGGATCGCCCAGCCGCTCGATGATGGAGCGGTCGACCTCCGTGCCCTCGCCGTGCATCTCGAGCTTGACCCTCTTGCCGGTCTTGTGCGCGAGTTCGCGCACCAGCCGCGGCATGCGCTGGAACACCGCGCCGATGGGCTGGGCGCGCATCGACATCACGCTGTCCTTGAGCTCGCGGGTGTGATGGCTGACTTCCTCGAGCACCTGGACCAGCCGGCCGGTGGTTTCCTCCGGCAGGCCGTGCACCACCTGGCCCAGCATCGCCTGGGCGATGACCAGTTCGCCGACCAGGTTGACGACGCGGTCGATCTTCTCGAGCTCGACACGCATGGTGGTGGCGACCGTTTTCGCCGGCCCGGCGCGCGACGCTGCCGGCGCGTCGTTGCCGGCGGGCGGCGGCGCGGCCGGCACGATCGAGGGCGCCGCGGCGGCGGGAACGGCCACCTGCGCCGCCGGCGCTTCGCCCGACGGCGCGGGCATCGACGTGTCGGCCGGCGCGGCATTGTCCTCGCCGATCTCGAGCTCGCAGTCGTCGCTCACGAACTCAAAGACCTCTTCGACCTGCGCGCGCGCGGCCTCCGTCGCCAGCGTTCCGGTCCAGCCGACATAGGGGCGGTCGGGCTCCAACTCGCTCAGCGGCGGCAGGCCGCCGATATCCGCCGTCAGCGACAGTTCGCCGAGCTTCATCAGCTCGCGCACGATGTAGAGCGGCTCGTTGGCCTTCTTCAGGAGATCGGGCCTGGGCCGGAACACGATGGTGTAGACATGCCTGCCGCCCGCGTCCTCGGCGTCCATGTCGGCGAGCGTCACCGGCGTGAAATCGAGGCCTTCGAAGTCGGCCGGCGCCGGCGTATTGTCGTCGTCCTCCTCGGCAGCGCCTTCCGCCCCGAGCAGTTTCTCCAGCGCCGCGCGGCATTCGGCGCCGAAATCGGACGGGATCGCTTCGCCGGCGCCCGACATCCCGATCAGGTCGCTGAGCACGTCGTTGGCCGTCAGCAGCAGGTCGACGTTGTCCTGGGTCGGCTCCAGCTTGTGGGCGCGCATCTCGTCCAGCACGGTCTCGAAGACGTGCGCGAAATTGACCAGGTCCTCGTAGCCAAAAATGCCCGCGCCGCCCTTCACCGAATGCACCGACCGGAACACACCGTTGATCGTGTCGTCGGAGGGGCCGCTTTCGCGCATCTCGGTGAGGCCGGCCTCGAGCTGCTCCAGCGCCTCGCTGCATTCTTCGAAAAAGGTCTGCTTCAGTTCGTCCAAGCCTGACATGGGTGCCGCGCTTTCAGTCCATTAACAGAATTTAGGGAGCCACCTTGTTGATCGTTGCGATCAACCGCTCGGGATCGAAAGGTTTGACCATCCACCCGGTCGCGCCGGCTTCGCGGGCGACGTTGCGCTTTCCCTTTTCGCTCTCGGTGGTGAGCACCAATACCGGCATGCCGTCGTAACGCTGCTGGCCGCGGATGTGGCGGATGACGCCGTAGCCATCCATCTTCGGCATGTTGATGTCGGTGATGACGAGATCGACGCGATCCTGCTGCTTGTCCAGGACATCGATGCCGTCCTCGCCGTCGACGGCCTGCAACACCTCGAAGCCGGCTTCCGACAGCGTGAGATTGAGCATGTCCCGGATCGTTTTCGAATCGTCGATCGTCAGGATGCGCTTGGCCATGCAAGCCTCGTGCGTTTGAGTATCGCGTGTGACGCTCGGATGGCCTTGAGCGACGGCCTCTTGAGCGACGGCCTCTTGGGCGATGGCCTCTTGGGCAATCGCCGCGGCGAGCGGGCCGGCCCGATCGTCCGCGGCGCCGTCCGGCATGTCGGCGGCTTCGTCGTCGAGCGCGTTGAATTGTTGCGCCGCCGCCAGGAACGCCGCCTCCGTCTCGTCCTCCGGATCGATCGGAGCGGCCGGCGCGGCGGCCCTCGGAACGTCGTCTTGGCCTTCTTGATCGTCTTCTTGGCCATCTTGGCGCCAGTCGAGGCCGAGGTCGGCGAAGGCCTGGACGAAGGCCGCCGACGGCTTCTCGATGCACATGCCGGGGCTCGCCTTGAGCGCGGCGAGGATGACCTGCATGCAGGGCAACGTCAGCACGTCGACGCCTGAGGCATCCACCGTCGCGGTCTGCGCGTCGCAGGCGTGGCGCATGGTGTCGAGCAGGACCTCGGAGGCGGCCAGATCGAGGACCGACGGCAATTTCAACGGGGAATCGGTGGCGCCCTGCATGGTCAATGTCTCTGCCTCGGCTTCAATGTTTCGGTCCGGCGGTCATGCGGCATCGGTGGAACGGCCCGCCATGGCGGCACGCGGCGGGGCGTCGCGTTCGCAGGCATCCAGAATCGCCGCCGCCATGCGGTCGAGGGAGAATTGCTGGCCGACCGCGCCGCATTCGAACGCCGCGCGCGGCATGCCGTAAATCAGCGAGGAGTCCTCGTCCTGGCCCAGGGTAACGGCGCCGGTCCTGCGCAGCTCGAGCATCCCCTCGGCGCCGTCCTTGCCCATGCCGGTGAGGATGACGCCGATGGCCGTGCGGCCGACGATGCGCGCCGCCGAGCGGAACAGCACGTCGACCGACGGCCGATGCCCGGAGACGGGCGCGGCGTCGGACAGGACGCAGCGGTAATGGGTGCCCTGGCGGCCGATCTCCAGATGGTGCGCGCCGGGGGCGATGTAGACGTTGCCGGGCTCGACCGGCTGGTCGTGCCTGGCCTCGCACACGCCCATCGCCAGCTCCCGGTTGAGGCGCTGGGCGAAGGCGTCGGTGAAGCGCGGTGGCATGTGCTGGGTGACCAGGATCGGCGGACAGTCGGCGGGAATGCCGACCAGTACGCGCTTGAGGGCCTCGACGCCGCCGGTCGAGGCGCCGATGAACACGATGCGGTTGGCGGCGCGGCGCACGCTGCGCTGCGGCGCGCTCTGCACCGGCGCGCGGCGCACGCCGACGCGGGTGCGGGCGGCGGCCTTGACCTTGGTCTGCAGCTCGATGGCGAAGTGTTCGCGGCCGGCCTCGGCCATCTGCTTGGCGACGAAATCGACGGCGCCGATCTCGAGCGCTTCGAGCGTCACCTCGGTGCCGGCCTGCGTGAGCGTCGAGACCATGACCACGGGCGTCGGCCTGAGCGTCATGATCTTGTGCAGGAAGGTGAGCCCGTCCATCTTCGGCATCTCGACGTCGAGGGTGACGACGTCGGGGTTCAGGGCCTTGATGCGCTCGCGCGCGATGTGCGGATCGGAGGCGGTGCCGACGACCTCGATATCCGGATCCGCCGACAACAGCGTCGACAACAATTGCCGCATGACCGCGGAATCGTCCACGACAAGCACCCGCACCGGCCCGCCACGTATTGTCATCAGTCGTCTCCGAACAGTTCGATGTCGCCGGCCGTCTTCTTCTCGGCCTGCAGGCGCTTCTCGTAGTCGGTCTCATCGCGGCGAACGAGGTAGGACTCGCCGAGACCGAGAAACCGGCGCACCACGCGGCCGGTCTGCGGGTAGTAGTGGATGCGCCGCGGATGCGAGCCGCCGAGGTCCTGCGCCGCGCAGCGCAGGCCTTCCGCCTGCAGGTAGCGCATCACGAATTCGGCGTTGTCGGTGCCGACGGCGTTCGACGAATCGGTGACGTTGCCGCCGCCGAACACCTTGACCTCCAGCCGCTCGCGCCGGGCGCCCGCCTTGATGAGCTCGTTGATGAGCTTCTCCATGGCGAAATTGCCGAAGCGCGCCGAATGCAGGTCGCTGCCCCAACCGCCGGACGTATTGTGCGCCAGCATGAAATGGTTCATGCCGCCGATGCCGGCTTGCGGATCGCGGATGCAGGCGGAGACGCACGAGCCCAGCACGGTGACGATCATCTCGTCGGTCTTGCGGGTGAGGTAGTATTCGCCCGGAAAGACCTTGACCATCCACATGCCGCTGGCCGCGTCGAACACGCGACGGCCGGCCACAGCCTGCAGCCCGGCGGCGGCGTCGGCCGGGTCTTTCAGCGCCGTGGCGAGGGTCACGCGTCCCTCCGGTAGATGGTGCGGCCGGCCGACTGCAGGCCGGGATGGGCGCCGATCAGCGATTCGGAATGGCCGATATAGAGCCAGCCGCCCGGCTTGATCTGCTGCACGAAGCGCTGGATCAGCTTGGCCTTGGTGGGACCGTCGAAATAGATCATGACGTTGCGGCAGAAGATCGCGTCGAACAGGCCCTTGAACGGCCAGGGCTCGTTCATGAGATTGAGCTGCCGGAACGCGATCAGCGATTTGACCTCGGGGTCCACGACCACCTTGTCGCCGGCGCGCTTGAAATATTCGGAATAGGTCTTCGGCACTTCGTCGAGCGTGGCGCCCGAAAATTCGCCGCGGCCGGCCCGGGCCAGCACGTCGGTGTCGATGTCGGTGGCGAGGATGCGGACGTCGAAGCCGCGCAAGTCGCGGATCTCGCGCTTGAGCACGACGCCGATGGTGTAGGGCTCCTCGCCGCTCGAGCAGCCGGCCGACCAGATGCGCAGCCGCCGGTTGCCGGTCGCCGCCGCCTTCTGCGCGAACGGCAGGACGACGTGCGCGCGCATGTGGTCGAAGTGATGCGACTCGCGGAAAAACTTGGTGTGGTTGGTCGAGATCGAGTTGATGAAGTTCTCGATTTCGCGCTGGTCGTTCTCCAGCAGGCCGCGGTATTCCGCGAAGGTCGCGATGCCGAGCGTGCGCAGCCGGCGCGACAGGCGGCTGTACAGGAGATTGCGCTTGCTCTCGCTCAGCGAGATGCCGGCATATTGATAGGCGAGTTGCACGAGATGCCGGAAATCGGCTTCCGAGAACGCGAATTCACGCCCCGCGTTGGCGGGCAGCTGAAAATCCTCGAGCGTCCGGGCTTCGCCCCCTGGAACCGCCGCCATCTAGAAATCCTTCCACTCGGGATCTTCATAAGCCGCGGCGAGCGCCGTCTGCATCTGGCCGACGCTCGCGCCGCGCGCGACGCCGTTGGCCGGCTTGGAGGCCGGACTTGACGTCGGATTTGACGTCCTGGCCGGGGCGGCGCGCCGTGCCGCCGCCCGCGCGGGGCTCGCGGGTTTCGCGGGCGCCTTCGGCGGCGCCGGGGACCGCTTCAGAACCGGCGACACGATCGGCGGCGCGGCGCTGTCGCCGACGTTGAACACGCCGACCTCGGCGGTCATGGTCGACGACTGCTGCTCGAGCGTCTTGGCGGTGGCGGCGTTTTGCTCGACCAGGGCCGAGTTCTGCTGCGTCACCTCGTCCATCTGGGTGAGCGCCTTGTTGATCTGGTCGATGCCGGTGGATTGTTCGGAGCTGGCGGTGGCGATGTCCGAGACGAGATCGGCGACCTTCTTGATCGAGCCGACGATCTCGGTCAGCGCGGTGCCGGCACGGTTGACCAGTTCGACGCCCTCCTTCACCTGGCCGCCGGAGTTGACGATCAGGTCCTTGATGTCCTTGGCGGCCTGCGACGAGCGCTGCGCCAGGCTGCGCACCTCGGAGGCGACCACCGCGAAGCCGCGGCCGGCGTCGCCGGCGCGCGCGGCCTCGACCGCGGCGTTGAGCGCGAGCAGGTTGGTCTGCCGCGCGATCTCGTCGATCACGCCGAGGATGTCGGCGATCTTGCCCGACGATTCCTCGATGCGGGCCATCGCCGCCACCGCCTTGCCGACCACCTCGCCGCCGCGGTCGGCGACCGCGCTGGTCTCGCCGGCCGACTGATTGGCCAGGAGCGCGTTCTCCGCGTTCTTCTTCACGGTCGCGGACATCTGCTCCATGGAGGCGGAGGTTTCTTCCAGGCTCGCCGCCTGCTCCTCGGTGCGCTGCGACAGGTCGGTGGTGCTGGCCGCGATCTCGGCCGAGGCGTTGGAAACCTCGCGCGCCGCCGATTTGATCTTCACGATCACGGCGGCCATGGTCTCGATCAGACCGTTGACGCCGGCGCAGAGCGCGGCGATCTCGCCCGTCTTGCCGTCCATCGGGATGCGCTGCGTGAGATCGCTGGCCTCGGCCGCCTTGACCACGGCTTGCGTCTCCTGCACCGCCTGCTGCAGGGCCTCGCTGCCCCGGATCTGCGCGGTGATATCGGTCGCGAACACGACGATCTTGAACGGCTTGCCGTCGTCGTCGAGGATCGGATTGTAGCTCGCCTGCAGCCAGACCGCCTTGCCGCCCTTACCGATCTTCTTGTACTGACCGACCTCGTGCTCGCCGCGGCAAAGCTTCTCCCAGAGCGCCTGACCCGCGGCGCCACCGTCGGACGACGGCTCGGAGAATATGCTGCGATCTTGGCCGCGCACCTCCTCGATCGTATAGCCAAAGAGTGTCAGGAAATTCTCGTTCGCGGTTATGACCTTGCCTTCAAGACCGAATTCGACCACCGCCATCACCTTGCCGACGGCCGCAATCTGACCGCCAAGATCGGAGTCCCTTCGCTTTTGCGCGGTGATGTCGGTCGCGAATTTGACGATCTTGTAGGGCTTGCCGCTGGCGTCGAGAACGGGGGTATAGCTCGTCTGCAGCCAGACTTCCGTGCCGCCCTTGGCCATGTGATTGTACGGGTACGCGATACCTTTTCCGTTACAAAGGCCGTCCCAGAACGCCTTGTACTCCGGGGTATCGCGGAAATCGGGGAAAACGAACATCGTATGATGCCGGTTACGGACTTCGTCCAAGGTGTAACCCAGCAGCTTCAGGAATTTCTTGTTTGCCGTGATCACGGTGCCGTCGAGGCGAAACTCCATGACGGCCTGCGTCTTGTCGACGGCGTCGAGCAGCGCGTCGTTCGAGACGTCGCGCCACTCGAGCGCGTAGCCAACCAACCCGCCCTTGGCATCGAAGCAGCCGTTGACACACAGTGAAATTCGAATGTCGCCGACGCCGATCTCGGTACGGTACGGCAGGTTCTTGGGATCGGCCAGCAGCCTGCGCTGATGTTGCGGATCCTTATGGAACATATCGATGCAGGCGCCGACGATCTTGTCGGCCTGGAAGCCGGGCCACTTTTCGCCGAACTCGGCTTCGTGCTGCTTCAGCAATGCGCGCGTCGACTCGTTGACATAGGTCACGACGAAGTCGCGATCGATCGTCATGAGCGCGGACGCGACCTTGTCGGCGATGTCCGCTTTTTGCTTTTCGATGTTCGCATGGCCGGCGGCACCACGCGCATGCCCTTTGCGGAAGCTAATCATCCAATCCCCCAGCGGTCAGGCTGTTGCGGCATACGCGACGTTGGCATGGTCGCCCGCCTCATCGGCGGGCAACGACAACAAGTTCGGAAGATCGATCAGCGCGATCATGGCCGTGTCGGTCGTGACCAGGCCGGACAGGAAGTTGAGGCGCTGGGCCTGCGCCACGCGCGGGACCGGCTTGATCTCGTTGTCATCCACCGCGACGATGTCGAGCACGCGGTCGGCCAACAGGCCGATCGGCTTGCTGCCGACATGCACGATGATCACGATGTGAAGCGGGGTCGCCTGCGTCAGGCCCTGGCCGAACCGGCAACGCAGGTCGACAATCGGGACGATGATACCGCGAAGATTGAGGACGCCGCGAACGTATGGCGGTTGACGCGGCAGCGGCGTGATGTCGGTCCAGCCCTTTATTTCGCGCACCGCCATGATGTCGACGCCGTATTGATCGTCGCCGATGGCGAAGCTGATGAGCTGGCTGGGGGCCGTCTCGGCGTGCGCTGCGCCGCCGGCGGCCAGCGGGCCATGCTCGGCGGACGCGGCGCCGTCGGGCGCCGAAGCGACAGCAGGATCGGTCATGTCTGGTAACCCGCTCGGAGACGTGTGAAATCGGCAGACGGCCGGAGAACGCGAATTCTCCACCCCTGAAATTGCTGTGCAGCCGCTTGCAGAATGGTTAACGCGGGCCGCCAAAGGCCGCCGCTGGCGATAGATTTTCGAGTTGGAAGGAGATCGGGTTGGAAGAACCGAGTTGGAAGGACCGAATGTTAATCCAGGTTATTCAAATTCCGAGGTCGTTGATTCAAGGGCCAATTTTCGGTCCGCGCGCCGGCGGCATGCCAGGGCGTTCGCCGTCGTTCCGGGCATTTTGAATACGTTCGTTAAAATTCGATTGATCGGGGCTTCCCGGCGCACGCCGCTGGCGCCCCCGCCCAACCCCGGCGCCCGCACTTGGCGGGGCCGCACCATCCCGGGCGCAGAGCCGGGCTGCGGCAGCCCGCCCGACGCGGCAGCCGGCCGGTGGGCCTCTGGCCGACCGCTAAAAGACGAGCGCTTTCAGATGCTTATTGCCAGTGGCGGAGAGGGAGGGATTCGAACCCCCGATACGGTTGCCCGTATGCCGCATTTCGAGTGCGGTGCTTTCAACCACTCAGCCACCTCTCCGAAAGCCCGGACGGGCTTGAAATAGCCCTAATCGGACGCAGGCTATGTAACCAAGCGCGCCAAGACAGACAAGGGCGCCTGGCCTATACTCCCAAGCAGCCTAGGAGGGCCGCCAAGACCGGCACCGGATGCCAAGCGCTCTGAATCTCGACCGTCTGCGGGGCCAGGTGAGCGGTATCGCGCTGACCCTGGTCGCGGTGGCCGTCGCCACGGTGGCGATCGATATTCTCTTCGATGAAATCGGCTACACGCGCGGCACGGTTCTCTTCCTGATCCCCGTGCTGCTGGCGGCCACCCGCTGGGGCCTCATCTCCGCGCTCATCGCCGCCTTTGCCGGGATGGTGACGGCGGCCTACTTCTTCTTCCCGCCGGTCTACGACCTGCGCGTCCGCGATCCGCAGCAGGTCATCAACCTGCTGCTCTACATCTTCGTCGCGGTGGCGGTGGGTCAGCTCGCCAGCCGGCTGAAGGCGCAGCTCGAGCTCGCGCGCCGGCGCGAAGTGGAAACCCACAATCTCTACGCCTTCACGCGCCGGCTGGCGGGCGCGTTCGCGGTCTCGGACATCCATGCGGCCATCGAGGATCACCTCGCCACCGTCACCCAGCACAAGGTCGTCCTGTTCGCCAACGCGCGCGCGGCGGCCGACGCCGCGAACGGCCGCACCGCCAACGTGACCGTGCCAAAGCCGGTTCTCGCCAAGGTGGTCGAAGTGGCGTCCGCGCCGCAGGCGTCATCCGGCGGCGACACGGTGACCATGGAAGACGGCGATATCTGGATGGTCCGCGCGGTCTCGCCCAAGAGCGCGGAATTCGGCGTTATCGCGCTCGACCTCCACACCGGCGAACGCGGCGGCGAGTTGCGCAGCCGCGTCGACATCGTGCTGGCCGACGCGACCGCCACGCTGGAGCGGCTCGACGTCGCGCGCGCCATCAGCGAGGCGCGCATGCGCTCGCAGACCGATCAGTTGCGCGAAGCGCTGATCGAATCGGTCAGCCACGAGCTGCGCACGCCGCTCGCCTCGATCCTCGGCGCCGCCACCGTGCTGAGCACGGCCCCGGCGGTCAGCCGCGACGAGAAACTCAAGGCGCTGGCGCTGGACGTGCGCGACGAGGCGGAACGACTCAACAACGACATCCAGAACATGCTCGATGCCAGCCGCATCGCCAGCAACGGCATCAGGCCCCATATCGAATGGGCCGAGCCTTCCGACATCATCAATTCGGCCCTCGACCGCTGCCGCCGCCGGCTGGCCGACCGCGACGTCCGCAGCGACATCGCCACCGACCTGCCGCTGGTCCATGTCGACCCGGTGCTCGTACAGCAGGCCCTCGTTCAGATCTTCGACAACGCGGTGAAATATTCATCGCCGGGTTCCCCGATCGCCGTGTCGGCCCATGCCCACGATGCCCGCATCGCCATCGCCGTCAGCGATCGAGGGTGCGGGCTGACGCCGCCGGAACAGGAGCGCATGTGGCAGCGCTTCGAGCGCGGCGAGCGCCACGTCGCGATCACCAGCGGCTCGGGGCTCGGGCTGTGGATCGCGAGCGCCTTCATCGAAGCCAACGGCGGCAGCATGAGTGCGGCAAGCGCCGGCGTCGGACAAGGCACGACCCTGACAATCGAACTGCCGGCGACGCAAGCCGCGGTTCCGCAACTGGAAACCGACGAAGATGAATGAAAACTCTCCGGTCGTTCTCGTCGTCGACGACGAGATCCAGATCAGGCGCTTCCTGCGCACCGGCTTCGAGCTCAACGGGTTCACCGTGCACGAGGCCGGCACCGGCACCGAGGCAATCCGCGCCGCGACGCTGCGGCCGATCGATCTCGTCATCGTCGATCTCGGTCTGCCCGACATCGACGGCGCGGAGGTGGTCGAGCGCCTGCGCTCGTGGTCGAGCGTGCCGATCATCGTGCTGTCGGTGCGCGCGGCCGAGGCGCAGAAGGTCCGCCTGCTCGAGCTCGGCGCCGACGACTACGTCGTCAAGCCGTTCGGCATGGCGGAGCTGCTCGCGCGCGTGCGGGTGGCGCTGCGCCGGCAGATGCGGGCGGCAAGCGGCGAGCCCACGCTCAAGCTCGGCCCGCTCACCATCGACCTCGCCGCCCGCGCGGTGCTGCACAACGGCAAGCGGCTGGCGCTGACGCCGAAGGAATACCGCCTGCTGCAGGTGCTGGCGCAGCACGCCGGCAACGTGGTCACCCACCAGCATCTGCTGAGGGAAGTGTGGGGCTCGGTGCACGTCCACGACACCCACTACCTGCGCATTTTCGTGCGCAAGCTGCGCCAGAAGATCGAGCCGACGCCGGCTTCCCCGCGCATCCTGCTGACCGAGCTTGGGGTCGGGTACCGGCTGGCGCATGGCGACGGCGACCCCAACGGCAGCGCCGCCGCCGGCGAAACCGCCGAGACCGGCCAGTCCCAGTCGTAAGGCGCAATAGGCTTATCGATCCGGTCCGGAACGAGGGCAGCCGAATGCGCCGAGGTTTCTGGGCGTTGCCCCTGGGCCCCGACGACCGTCCATGCGAACGCCCGGCTGGCGCCGGCGCGCCGGCGCCGTTTCGGGCCCGTTCCTTGCCCGTTCCTTGACAGTCGGGCCCCGGATCGCCATAACCTCGCCTAGCCGCGGGCCTCAGGGTCCGCGTGCTTTTTGCTGGGCCCACTTAAGCCCTTGAAAGCACACAATTTAGCCGACTGAAAGAAGCCGGTGCGGAACGGCCAGTTCCGAGTGCCGGAAACCGAACACGAGGACAAGAAAGATGTTCGCAGTCATCAAAGCCGGCGGCAAGCAGTACCGCGTTGCCCCGGAAGACGTGATCCGAATAGACCGGGTCGCGTCCGAGCCCGGCCAGGTGGTCGCGTTCGGTGACGTACTGATGGTGGGCGGCGACGCCCCGGTGCTGGGCGCCCCGACGGTGGCCGGCGCGACGGTCGCAGGCGAAGTGCTGGAGCACACCCGCGGCGACAAGGTCATCGCCTTCAAGAAGCGCCGGCGGCAGAATTCGCGCCGCAAGCGCGGCTACCGGCACGAATTCTCGGTGATCCGCATCACCGAGATCCTGACCGACGGGGCCAAGCCCGCGGACAAGGCGCCGCCGCGGCCCCGACGCGCCGCCAAGCCGAAGCCTGAGGTCGCGGCCGAGGGTGAGGCGGCGGAAGCCGCCGAGGCCTAGGCGGCCGAGCCGAAGAAGGCCAAAGCCGCCGCCGGCGAAAAAGGCAAGAATAAGTGAAGTGATTCCGTCACGGAATCGGTGTAGAAATTTAGAGACCAATTCGAGAGCAAACGATGGCGCACAAAAAAGCAGGCGGATCTTCGCGTAACGGCCGTGACTCGGAAGGCCGGCGCCTTGGCTTGAAGCTTTATGGCGGTGAGAGCTGTCTCGCCGGCAATATCATTGCGCGCCAGCGCGGCACCAAATGGCATCCGGGCCGCAATGTCGGCCTTGGCAAGGACCACACGCTGTTCGCTCTGATCGATGGAAAGATTCAGTTCGCTACCAAAGCCAAGGGCCGCAAGATCGTGTCGGTTGTACCGATGACGGAGGCAGCGGCCGAGTAAACGGTGGACTAAATTCGAGGTCCGCCGGCATCCAGTCAAACCGGCGGAACTCATTAGGGTTCCAGGAGGGGGAGACGGGATGCCGGCTCCCCCTCTTCGCTTTTGGCAGCACGTCCGCTGCCGTACCTGGAGCCCGAGCCATGACTTTCTGCGAAGCGCTGCCCGAAAGGGAATTCCGCGAGGCGAGTATCCCCGTCCTCGAGACGAAGCGGCTTGCCCTGCGCGCCCCGTGCCTCGAGGACGCTAAAACGGTTGCCATGCTGGCGAACGACCGCCGCATCGCCGAGAACACGGCGCGCATCCCGCATCCCTATACGCACGCGGATGCCGAGAATTTCATCGACAAGGCCAACAAGGCGGACGGCGAAACGGTTTTCCTGCTCACGCTGCGCGACCGCACCATCGTCGGCGCCTGCGGCGTCTCCATGCTGGAGGACGCGCCGGAGGTCGGCTACTGGCTGGGCGCGCCCTATTGGGGCCAGGGCTACGCCACCGAAGCGCTGCACGCGGTGATCGACTACGCTTTCACAGACCTCGGCCACGACGCCCTGCACGCCGGCGCGCGCGTCACCAATCCGGCGTCGCGCCGGGTGCTGGAGAAGTGCGGCTTCCAGTGGACCGGCGTCGGCCTCTACCGCATCCGCGCCATCAACTCCTCGGCGCCGATCGACCGCTTCCGGCTCGAGCGCGGAATTCTGGTCGGCGCTGAAGGGCTGGGGCCGGGTGAAGCGGGTGTCGTAAGGCGGCGACCGGAGCGAGGTCATGTATCAGCCTCCGCACTTCGTGGAGAACAGGCTCGCGGTTCAGCACGCGCTGATCCGCGAGCACTCGCTCGGGCTGCTCATCACGGCCGGTCCCGGTGGGCTGCAGGCGAACTACATTCCGTTTCTGCTCGACGCCGATGCTTCCGAACGCGGCACGCTGCGCGCCCATCTGGCGCGCGCCAATCCGCAAGCGCGGGAGCTCGCGGCCGTCACGGAATGCCTGGTCGTGTTCCAGGGGCCGCAGCACTACATCAGTCCCTCGCTCTATCCGACCAAGCGCGAGACCGGCAAGGTTGTGCCGACCTGGAACTACATCACGGTACATGCATGGGGACGCCCGGCGGTGATGGACGATGCCGCGTGGCTGCGCCGCCAAATCGATGACCTGACGCGACACAAGGAAGCGCCGCGCAGCGAGCCCTGGCAGGTTGCCGACGCGCCCGACGCCTTCGTTGCCGCTCAGATCAAAGGAATCATCGGGCTCGAAATCCCGATCGAGCGCATCGAAGGCAAGTGGAAGGTCAGCCAGAACCGGCCGGCGGTGGATCGGGCCGGTGTGGTGGCAGGACTGCGCGGCGCCGGGCCCGAAGCGGACGCCATCGCCGCGGCGGTCGCCGCACGCGGCAAGGGCGCCGATTAGACGCGGCGGACGGACCCACTGGCGCGGGACTTCGTCTTGGGCAAAAATCTCCTGAAATCAAGTCCAGGGAGGACGTTCATGGCTTACGATCTCGACCGGTTCATCGCCGACACCCGCGCCGCGCTCAGCAGGGACCCTGGCCCGGCCGGCCGCGAGCAGGTGCGGCTCGATCTCGAAAAGCTGCTCGCCAATCCCGACTTCATCCGCGACTACTGCGGCGACGACCAGCCGCGCGGGCTGAAGGTGCTGTACGAGGATCCCGAACTCGGCTTCCAGGTGCTCGCCCACATCAACGACAAGGCGCGGGTATCGCCGCCGCACGACCACGGTGCCTCCTGGGCGATTTACGGCCAGGCCACCAAATACACCGACATGTCCGAGTGGGAGCGCGAGGACGACGGCACGGATCCCAAGCACGCCAAACTGAAGCTGAAGACCAAATATCGGCTGACGCCGGGCCACGCCGGCATCTACCAGGACGGCGATATCCACTCCATCGACTATCCCGACTACTCCCGCTTCGTGCGCGTCACCGGCACCAACCTCGACAAGATCAACCGCATCAAGATCGATCCCGCGACCGGCACGGTCGATCAGATGACCCCGCAGCAGGCGACGTAGAGGCGCCTCTTCTTACCTCTCCCCGCACGCGGGGAGAGGTCGACGTTCGAGCGAAGCGAGAGCGTCGGGTGAGGGGCGTCACCGCGAGTTTGAGCCTTACGGAAACGGCCCCTCACCCGGCTCGCATTTCGCTTATCGCTCAATGCTCGCCACCCTCTCCCCGCAAGCGGGGAGAGGGTGCCAACCGCATAACCGCGAGACACCATGCCCACCGACAATTTCCGCCCCCTCACCCCCGCCGCCGTCAAAGCCATGCTTGGCGACGGCAAGGAACTCGCGCTCGTCGACGTGCGCGAGGAGCTCACCTTCTCGCAGAGCCACCTGCTGTGGGCGCGCAACGTACCCTTGAGCCGGCTGGAGCTGCGCTTCGCGACATTGGTGCCGCGCAAGGACACGCGCATCGTGCTCGTCGACGACGATGACGGCCTGGTCGCGCGCGCCGCCGACATCCTCGCGCGCGCCGGCTACAGCGATATTTCTTATATCGAGGGCGGCATCGCCGGCTGGGAGAAGGCCGGCCTCGTCACCTTCTCCGGCGTGCACGTGCCGAGCAAGGCGTTCGGCGAATTCGTCGAGCACGACAGCGGCACGCCCTCGATCAGCGCGCCCGAGCTCGACGCGCTGATGCGCTCGGGCGCCGACCTGAAGGTGCTCGACAGCCGGCCGTTCGACGAATACACGCGCGTCTCGATCCCGACCGGCGTCAATGTGCCCGGCGCCGAACTGGTGCTGCGCGTGCACGACATCGCGCCTTCGCCCGACACCACCATCGTGGTCAATTGCGCCGGCCGCACCCGCAGCATCATCGGCGCGCAAAGCCTCATCAACGCCGGGGTGCCCAACAAGGTGGTGGCGCTGCGCAACGGCACCATGGGCTGGCATCTCGCGGGCCTCACCTGCGCCTCGGGCGAGACCGGCGGCACGCCGGGCTTCACCGACGAAGGCGCGGCCTGGGCGAAAGACCACGCCGACGCGGTGGCGCGGAAATACGGCGTCGAGCGCACCGACGCCGCCACCGTCGACGACGTGGCGCAAGGACGAAAGCGCGCACCACCTACGTCTTCGACGTGCGCGAGCCGGCGGAATACCTCGCCGGGCATTACGCGAACGCCATTTCCGCGCCGGGCGGTCAACTGGTGCAGGCGACCGACCTCTATGCCGGTGTGCTGGGTTCGCGCATCGTGGTCAGCGACGACAAGGAAGCTCGCGCGCTGATGACGGCATCGTGGCTCAAGCAGATGGGCTGGCGGGACGTCCATGTGCTGCCGCAGGCCGGCAACGAGCAGGGCCGGCCAGCGCCGACGCTCATCGGCACGCCGTCGCCGCGCTCGGTCGAACCGTCGGCGGCGATCGCCATCGACGACGTCACCGTCATCGACCTGTCCACCAGCCCGCGCTACCGGCGCGGGCACATTCCCGGCGCCTGGTTCGCCATCCGCTCGCGCCTCGCCCACGCCCTCAAGACCATCGCCCCCACGGGCGAGGTGATCCTCACCTCCGAGGACGGCGTGCTGGCGAGCCTGGCCGTCGCCGACGCCGAGGCGCTGACCGGCCGCCCGGTGCACTGGCTGAAAGGCGGCAATGCGGCCTGGACCGCCGCCGGCTTCCCCATGTCCACCGCCGAGCGCCTGGCCGACGAGCCGGTCGACGTCTGGCTCAAGCCCTACGAGCGGGCCGATGACAACGAGGCGGCCATGAACGCCTATTTGTCCTGGGAGGTCGACCTCTTGGAGCGCATCAAGCTGGACGGGACGACCCGTTTCCTGCACGCGCGGTAAACCGGTCCCTCGCGGCGGGGTTGACATTTGTATAGGCAAATGCCTATCTAAACCGCATGGCCGTGGCGGCGGATGGCTTCGACTGGGACGCCGGCAATCGAACCAAGTGCCAGAAGCACGGGGTTACGATTGACGAGATCGAGGCGTTGCTGCTCGGCGATACCGAAGTCGCGCCAGACGTCAAGCACTCGGCGCATGAGGAGCCGGTTCATCGCCATCGGCCGCACGCCCGAGGCATGGTGTGCCCTTTTTGTGGTTTTCACGGTGCGGCATCGCGACGGAATCGGCGCCTCATTCGCCCGATCAGCGCGCGCTATATGCACAGCAAGGAGAGCGGGAACTATGAAGAAAAGATAAAGCCGAAGTTCCGCATTTCAAAACCGACGAGGAAGCCGAGGCGTTTCTCGAGCAGGATTGTCCTGAGCTCGATTATCTTCAGCTGGCAATTCACGCCCATGCACTTCGAAATCCGGCCGAAGGAAAAGTCGGTGAACCTGCGCATGTCGGAAGCGCTGTACGACGCGGTGCGCGAGACCGCCAAGGACGAAGGCGTTCCCTACCAGCGCTATATCCGCCACGTGCTCGAGCGCGCGGTCAGCGAACACAACCGCACGAAAGCGAAAGCAAGTTGAAATTCCTCGACGAAGCCAAGGTCTATATCCAGTCGGGCGCGGGCGGGAACGGCTGCGTGTCGTTCCGGCGCGAGAAGTACATCGAGTTCGGCGGCCCGAACGGCGGCGACGGCGGCCGCGGCGGCGACGTCATCGTCGAGGCGGTGAACGGCCTCAACACGCTGATCGACTACCGCTACCAACAGCACTTCAAGGCCAAGCGCGGCGGCCACGGCATGGGCAAGGACCGCCACGGCGCCAACGGCGCCGACGCGGTGCTCAAAGTCCCGGCCGGCACGCAGGTCTACGAGGAAGACGGCGAGACCCTGCTCGCCGATCTCACCGAAGTCGGCCAGCGCGTAGCAATCGCCCGCGGCGGCAATGGCGGCTTCGGCAACGCCTATTTCAAGAGCTCGACCAACCGCGCGCCGCGCCGCGCCAACCCGGGCCAGCCGGGCGAGGAACTGACCATCCGGCTGCGGCTGAAGCTGATCGCCGACGCCGGCCTCGTCGGCCTGCCCAATGCCGGCAAGTCGACGTTCCTGTCGGTGGTCACCGCGGCCAAGCCGAAGATCGCCGACTATCCCTTCACCACGCTGCATCCGCAGCTTGGCGTGGTGCGCATCGATAACCGCGAGTTCGTGCTGGCCGACCTGCCCGGCCTGATCGAAGGCGCGCACGAGGGCGTCGGCTTGGGCGACCGCTTCCTCGGCCATACCGAGCGCTGCCGCGTGATTCTGCATCTGGTCGACGGCACAAGCGAAGATCCGGGCGCCGCCTACAAGACGGTGCGCGGCGAATTGGAGGCCTATGGCCAGGGTCTCACCGACAAGCCGGAGATCGTGGCGCTGAGCAAGATCGACGCGATGACGCCGGATGAGATCAAGAAGCAGGCGGCGAAACTGAAGAAGGCCTGCAAGACGACGCCGCTGGTGCTCTCGTCTGCCTCGGGAAAAGGCGTGCCGGAGGCGCTGCGCGCCCTGGTCGAGGTGATCGGCCCGGCAAGAGCTCCGTCCGAAGAAGAGCCGGCGCCGAAGGAAGAAGCCTGGCTTCCGTGATTTCTGTCATTCCCGGTCGGGCCCTTTCGTGCCGCTCCGGAATGACATCGCGGAATCCCGCTGCTAGAAACCGCCGAACAATCCTGGAGTGACCCCCCATGAAGACGCGCGCTGCCGTCGCCTGGAAAGCCGGCGAACCCCTCACCATCGAGACCATCGACATCGAAGGCCCGAAGGCGGGCGAGGTGCTGGTCGAGGTCATGGCCACCGGCATCTGCCACACCGACGCCTTCACGCTGTCGGGCGCCGATCCGGAGGGCATTTTCCCGGCGATCCTCGGCCACGAGGGCGCGGGCATCGTGCGCGAGGTGGGCCCCGGCGTCACCAGCGTGAAGGTGGGCGACCACGTCATTCCGCTCTACACGCCGGAATGCCGGCAGTGCAAAACCTGCCTGTCGCAGCGCTCGAACCTGTGCACCTCGATCCGCGCCACCCAAGGCAAGGGCCTGATGCCCGACGGCACCAGCCGCTTCCGCTGCGACGGCGACCCCGTATTCCACTACATGGGCTGTTCGACCTTCGCCAACTTCACGGTGCTGCCGGAGATCGCCGTCGCCAAGGTGCGCGAGGACGCGCCCTTCGACAAGATCTGCTACATCGGCTGCGGCGTCACCACCGGCATCGGCGCGGTGATCTACACCGCCAAGGTTTGGCCGGGCGCCAACGTCGTCGTGTTCGGCCTCGGCGGCATCGGGCTCAACGTCATTCAAGGCGCGCGCATGGTCGGGGCCGACAAGATCATCGGCGTCGATCTCAATCCTGAGAAGCGCGCCATGGCCGAGAAGTTCGGCATGACGCATTTCGTCAATCCGGACGAGGTCGGCCGCGACAAGGTGGTGCAGGCCATCGTCGACCTGACCGACGGCGGCGCCGACTTCTCGTTCGAATGTATCGGCAACGTCGCCACCATGCGTCAGGCGCTCGAATGCTGCCATCGCGGCTGGGGCGAGAGCATCATCATCGGCGTCGCCGGCTCCGGCCAGGAAATCTCGACGCGCCCGTTCCAGCTCGTCACCGGCCGCGTCTGGAAAGGCACCGCCTTCGGCGGCGCGCGCGGCCGCACCGACGTGCCCAAGATCGTCGACTGGTACATGGACGGCAAGATCAACATCAACGATCTGATCACCCACACCATGCCGCTCGACAAGATCAACGACGCCTTCGACCTGATGCACGAAGGCAAGTCGATCCGCAGCGTGGTGGTGTATTAGAGCCCTACTTGTCGCACGGCCGCCGCGGGCCGTCGTAGGGCTGCCAGGTGCAGGTCGCCGCATCGAACGACTGGTAGGCGGCGGCGCAGGCTTGCACGTTGCACGAGGACGAGGCCGGTTCCCGGCTCGCGTCGGAAGTCTCCACGCCCGTCGCCGTATCGCTGGCCTGCTGCGGCGGATGGCCGACGGTGCAGAGACGGCGCGGCCCGTCGAACGGCTGATAGGTGCAGTCGGTTGGATCGAACGAGCGGTAATGCGCCGCGCAAGCCTGCACATCGCAGCGCGGCCCGGCATTGGCCTGCGCGTCCGCGCCGCCGGAGTCGGTTTCGTTCGCCATGGCGCTCAGCGTGTTGTCCGACGTACCACCGCCCTGACCGCCCGCGGCATCGGGCTGCGTCGCCGCATCGGCGTTCGCAGCGGCCGGCGCGACGGCCGTGTGGCTCGCTTCGCCGGTCGTCGCCACGGCCGGTGTTGCGGGCTTGCGCGCGGCGGTCTTGGATTCGGGATTTTTGCTTGAAGCGGTTTTACTTGAACCGGTCTTACTTGCATCGGTCTTACTTGCATCGGTCTTGACCGTCGCCGTCTTGCCGGCGGCAGCCGCCTTGATCGCCGCCTCACCCACGGTCGCCTTGCCCACGGCCGTCTTGACCGGCGCGCTCGCGGTCTGCACCGATTTGGGGATCGGCGGCGGCGGCGTCGACAACCAATCGAGCCCCATCATGACACTGCTGAGGGACACGACCAGAACGACGACATACAGGATGAACGACATACCTCTGCCCGGCATACCCTACGCTTCCGGTTGGCAACGTCACCGTGAGCCCCCTTGTTCCGGGACCTGCGGTGGCACCAGAACAAATGTTCTCGTGTGACGCCAAAGACATATAGCGCATTGGTTTGCGCGACGCTGCCCCGTTAGCACAAATTTAACGGAATACCGCCATGGCCGCGAGCCGGCCGTGGCGGGTCCGCCGTGGCGGACCTGCGTCGTTTCGCCCGCATCGCCCGCAAAATCACCCCATTCTCGCCCGGAAAGCGCACATCCGACCTCTATCAGACCGCGCGGGTCTGGGAGGCCAATTCGGGGAGATACCTATAATGATGCTGCGCCTCGCCGCCGCGCTCTGCGGCGCCTTCTTCTTGCTTGCTTCCGTTCCCGCCGCCAACGCCCAAAGCGGTGTCGCCTCCGTCTACGGCTACAAGGG
Organism: uncultured Pseudomonadota bacterium; assembly: GCA_963829755.1. Taxonomy (GTDB): domain Bacteria; phylum Pseudomonadota; class Alphaproteobacteria; order Rhizobiales; family Xanthobacteraceae; genus Pseudolabrys. The sequence goes on from CAWHJV010000014.1 coordinate 110,076, forward strand.
TGGCCGCACCGCCAACGGCGAGCACGTCTCGATCCGCGCCCTGACCGCCGCGCACAAGAGCCTGCCCTTCGGCACGCGCGTGCGCGTCACCAACCGTCGCAACGGCCGCAGCGTGGTCGTGCGCATCAACGACCGCGGTCCCTTCGTGCGCGGCCGCATCATCGACCTGACGCCCGCCGGCGCCCGTGCGCTCGGCTTCTCCGGCCTCGCGCCGGTCACGGTGTCGGTCGTACACGGCTAACGTTCGCCGGCGGACGTAGTCGAGTACCGCGAACGATGCTGTGGATTTCCGTGGCCGCGCATAGAACAGCCGTGTTCTGCTGTTAAGTCTCGCGGGTACCCTGCCGGCGATATTCTCGACGGCAAGGGTCCCGGCGGGATAGCCGGGCGAACGCGCGGAACTCACGATGCTGCACCGTTTCCTGTTCGTCGCCGGAATGACCGTCGGCGTCATGACGCCCCTGGTCTGGATGGCCTATGTGTCGCGCCCGGCGCCGCATGCGACGCGCGTGCCGGCAATCGAAGCCGCCAAGGCTGCCAACACCGTCGAGACCGCACCGGCCACGCCCAAGCCTGCGCCGGTGCCGGCGGCGCGCGTCGCGACCAAGGAAACGGCGAAACACGCTGCGAGAAAGCAAGCTGCGGCAAAGGACGCTGCGACGAAGGCCAAGGCTGTAGCGGCCGAAGACGTCACCGCGGCGATCCCGCCCGCGGCCACGAAGCCGTCGAGGCACGCGGTCGCGGCGACCCAGTCCGGGCCGAGCGCGCCGTCACGTCCCACCGGGCGCTTCAGGCGGCCGCGGCCGCAATTCGCCACCCTGGCGCCACCGCGCCGCGTGACGCGCGGCCTGGAAGACAGCGGCATCCCCGCCGTGGTCAGCCTCTACAACGGCGCGCACATCATCACCGTCTGCGCCGCGCTCACGACGAACGAGCAGCTCCGCGCCGGCTGTCCCTGAACGCCGCGGCTTGCGCCCGCGCCGGCCCGCAATATTCTCGTTGCAGACGACGAATCATGAGACGTACCTTGGGACGAACTTTGGGGACAAACCTTGGGCGGCGCATCATGCATGACGACGCAAGCCTCATCGTACCACCGCGCCTGTTAATGGTCGCGGCGACGGCTTTGAGCCTGGCGCTGCTGATCATCGCCCCACCACGGGCGCGGGCGCAGCCGGCATCGGCCGCGCTCGACGCGCTGGTGGCGGCCTATCCGCACGCACTCGTGCGCCACGACGACCGTTACATCTACTGGCGGGACGGCACGCGCATGCCGGTGTCGAACGGCGGGCCGCACAAGTCGTTCGAGGCATTGCTGCGAAACGCCTCCATCCTCGACCAGTTCCGAATGCCCTATCCGCGTGGCAAACTGAAGCGCCCGCCGCCGGTCAACGACGATCCCGGCCGCATTCGCAACGAAGCCTTCTTCAACAAGCTGTACGGCGATTGCCGCAAGGGGCAGGTGCGGCGCCATCTGGTGTCGATCGTCTGGCTGCCGCACACCTGGGGCCGGCGCATCACCGTCACTCGCGTCAACGGTGTCGCCCGCCGCCTGCAGGCGGTTTCCAACGAGATCGACGCCTTGCCGGAAAGCATCAAGCGCGCGGCCTATCCGATCGGCGGCACCTATGTGTGCCGCGCCGTGGCCGACACCGGCAAGCCGAGCGTGCACAGCTACGGCGCCGCCATCGACCTCAACACGCGCTATTCGGATTACTGGTATTGGCACCGCAAGCAGCGTCCGCTGCGCTACCGTAACCGCATGCCGCAGCAAATCGTCGACATCTTCGAACGCCACGGCTTCATCTGGGGCGGCAAATGGTATCACTACGATACCATGCATTTCGAGTACCGCCCCGAGCTTCTAGGCCTACGTGGCTGACCTCAACGGCAGCCGTAGTCGCGCTCCTCGGCCTTGATCCGATCGATGATCGCGCGGTCACGGCGCGACATCCGGATATCGCTCTCGGATTCGTAGCGGCAGCCGCGGTTGCCGAAATAGCGGATGGCCCGCTCCGTCTTGAAGCAATAGCCGTAATCCTTGTAGATCTGGTTGCGCTCGACCCACAGCCGGTGACAGACGCGCCCTTGCGCATTCGCGGCCGTGGCCGTGAAACCGGCGGTCAGCACCAGGGCCGCAACAGCCGTCGAAACCAAACCTGCACGCATCGGAAAAGCTCCTGTCCCGCACCACTCTCAATTCCGCACCAGCAGACAGCAGCGACGCATCCGTGGCATTGACGCAAATCAAGCGAACCGCCGCACTGGACGGCCGGGTGCAACTCTTTTACCTCTCGGCGGGACCTTCCGGAGGCCTCGCCCACCGTGTCGTTATCACACCAGCCGCAAGCCGAGCCGCGCGATCTCGCGGACGCGCTGACACAGGCCATCGCACTGCATGAAAAGGGCGAGTTGGCCGCGGCGGAACGGCTCTATTCGGCCATCCTGGCGGCCAGGCCCGACCATCCCGATGCCTTGCATTTTCTCGGCATCATTCGGCTCGCCGCCGGCGACCCGACGGAGGCGTTGCGCCTGGTGGCGGCCGCCATGCGCGCCGGGCCGCCGTCGGCTTTCCTGCACCTGAACCACGGCCTCGCGCTCAACGCGCTGTCGCGGCCGCAAGAGGCGGTCGTGAGCTTCGAGCGCGCCATCGCGCTCGACGCGGGGTTCGCCGAGGCCCACAACAACCGCGCCGTGCTGCTGGCCGGTCTCGGCCGCCACGAAGAAGCGCTGGCGAGCTACCGGGCGGCGTTGGCGTTCGATCCCGGCAACGCCGGCACCCTATTCAACCAGGCCAATGCGCTGAAGGACCTCGGCCGCCTCGAAGAGGCGGTCGCGAGCTACGACCGGGCGCTGGCGCTGCAGCCGGACCTGGCGCCGGCGCTGTGCAATCGCGGCATCGCGCTGCACGCCCTGAAACGGCACACGCAGGCGCTCGCGAGCCTTGACGCGGCGCTGGCGCGCGCCCCCGGCATCGCGGAAGCGCATCTCAACCGCGGCACCGTGCTCGACGACCTCAAGCACCACGAGGAAGCGCTTGCGAGCTACGACAAGGCGCTGGCGCTCAGGCCCGAATACGCGGAAGCGCTGTCGAACCGCGGCGTCGCCCTGCATGCGCTCGGGCGCGACGACGAAGCCCTGGAATGCTTCGACCGCGCGCTGATGGTCAGGCCCGATTACGCGGAAGCGCTCACCCATCGCGGGGCCACGCTCGACGCCATGCGGCGCTATGACGAGGCGCTGGCGAGCTACAATCGCGCCATCGCGCTCAAGCCCGACCACGCCGACGCCTACGGCAACCGCGGCACCGCCTTCTACAATCTCAAGCGGCTCGACGAAGCGCTCGCCGACTTCGACCGCGCGCTCGGCTTGCGGCCCGATCTGCCGGAGGTGCACTGGAACCAGGCCACCGCCCGCCTCATCACCGGCGATTACGCGCGCGGCTTTGCCGAATACGAATGGCGCTGGCGGCGCGAGACGATGGCCAGCAGCAGGCGCGATTTCCGCGCGCCGCTCTGGCGCGGCGAGGACGTCGCCGGCAAGACCGTGCTGCTGCACAGCGAGCAGGGCTTCGGCGACAGCATCCAGTTCTGCCGCTATGCGCCGGCGCTGGCCGCGCGCGGCGCGCGCGTGATCCTGGAAGTGGAAGCGCCGCTGCAACGGCTGATGACCACGCTTGTGACGCCCCTTGCCGACGGCATCGAGGTCATCGCCAGGGGTTCGCCGGTCCCTGCGTTCGACGCCTATTGCCCGCTGCTCAGCCTGCCGCTCGCCTTCGGCACGCGGCTCGCCACGGTGCCATCGGACACGCCCTATCTGCACGCGCGGACGCAAGACATCGCCGCCTGGAACGAACGGCTCGGCGACAAACGCCGGCCGCGCATCGGGCTTGCCTGGTCGGGCAATCCGAACCACCTGCGCGACGCCGAGCGCTCGATCGCGTTTCAAGCGCTGTTGCCGCTCTTCGACCTCGAGGCCGGCTTCGTCAGCGTGCAGAAGGACGTGCGCGCCGCCGACGCGGACGTGCTCGCCGGCCACAGCGGCATCCTGCAGGTCGGTGAACACCTCAAGGATTTCGCCGACACCGCGGCCCTCATCGCCGCGCTCGATCTCGTCGTCACTGTCGATACCAGCGTCGCCCATCTTGCCGGCGCGCTCGGCAAGCCGGTGTGGCTGCTGCTGCCCACGATCCCCGATTGGCGCTGGCTGCTCGAACGCGAAGACAGCCCCTGGTATCCGACCGCGCGCCTGTTCCGGCAGGACGAGACCCGCCGCTACGAGGGCGTCATCGCGCGCGTGCGCGAGGCGCTCAACCGTAGCCTTGCAAGCGGCCGGTTCTAGGACATCACGATTTCTTGGCCGCGCGCTTTTTGCCGCCGGCCTCCGGGAATATCCACATCGCCACCACGAAGAACACGGCGATCGCCAGCACCATCCTGTCGGCGTGCACCGGCGAGCCGGCCCAATAGACGAGTCCGAGCGCCACCAGGACCACCAGCGCGGAAACGATCGCCTTGACGTCGGTCGGCATGATTCTTTTCCCCGCTACAGCCTCAATTCGCCCCGATCGGCGCCGCCGCCGCCTCTTCCGGACTCTTCGGCCGCGCGCGCAGCTTTTTCTTGAGAAAACGCGTATTATAGCCGTTGAACAGGTGGCCGACGAGGCCGCGGTCGAGATCGGAGGTGCCGAACAGCCAGTCGGCGATCGGGAAGGTCAGGTTCATATTCACTTCCATCATCAGCCGCGCGTTGTGATGCGCGGTGTGATGGCGCCGCAGCGTATTGACGAACGGGCAGTGCTTGACGAACCAGCCTTCGTCCACGTGGCAGCAGAAGTGCATGAACTCGTAGATCAGGTACATGCCAGTGGTGACGCACAGGAACAGCCAGCCGACATTAGGCGAGAACAGAAAGCCCAGGATGAAGGCGCAGGGGATCGACATCAGCGTGAACACCACCAGGGCATAGGGCGGGAACACGGTCACCCGCCAGTCCTTGTCGTCGCGGAAGCGCATCTCGTCGTCGCTGAAGAACTGGTGGTGGTTGAGCGTGTGCCGCTCGTACACCGCCCGCAGGCCCTTGATGTTGACCGGCCGGTGCATGACGTATTTGTGCACCGCCCATTCGAACAGGTTGGTGAACAGGAAGGTGAGCGGCAGCGTCAGCCATTCGGCCCAGGTCACGTCGTGAATGTGCGATACGTAGACATAGAAGACCGCCGCGCCCATGGCATAGATCAGCACGATGTGAAAATAGCCGTTGTACCAACCGACGATGCGCGAACGATATTCGTTGCGGAAGTCGATCTGCCGCTTGCCGATCATGGCCACCCTCCCCGGTCGCGCGCGGTTCCCCGGCAGGTCCCGCCGCTGACGTCCCGAAAATCTATCGCCCCCGATGCCGGCCTGCCAAGCGCCGTCAGCCGGCAACCTCTTGCAACGCAGCATCGATGTCGGCGCCCGAGAGCGCCCAGTCGTTGTCGAGATTGGCCACCACCGCCTTCATGAACGGTGCCGACAGCGCGATGGCGCGGGCGTCGTCGCCGAGATGGTCGGCCAGAATCGCCAGCGCGAGCTGCTGCGGGCTGTCGCCCTCATAGGCCCATTCGAAGCCGTTCTTGGTGAAGCGCTTGAGCTCGTAGCGCTCGGCGAGCGCCTGGCCGTTTACCGTAACGACCAGCCCGTCGATCGTGCGCTTGCCGGCATAGGTCTTCATAGCGGAAACCTTTCACCCCCAATTTGAACGCCGGCACCCAAAGCCCAAAGTCATGAGTTGACCGTCGAACCGCGATTTTTCAGGAAGGCTTGATTTAACGCAACCCGAAAACCCGCGCGAACAATACCATGTTGCTTTACCGGGAGCGGCGAAGGACGGGCGAGGCCTTGCACGACTGGCATCCCATATCGACGGCGCCGCACGATCGCGATCTGCATCTCAGCGTGATCGAAGACGGCGAGGTCTATGCGCTGGTGTTTCCGTGCCGGCGCAAAGGCCCCCACCAATGGGTCCACGCCAGGACCGGACGTCTTGTCGACATCGACCCGACGCACTGGCGCGAATGGACGGAGTGAGCCCGACGGAAGGCCGCTCGCGGACATCTATCGGCCGATGGACCGCAAGGACATCGCGGAGTTCGCCGGTGTGTCGCTCGCCGCCGTGAGCCGCGAATTTCGCGACCTGGTCGTGCGGCGCGTGATCCGGCTCAGGGACCGCCGGCACGTCAAGATCGCAGGGTGCATGACGCCGTCCCAGCCCCATGCTAAACCCCCGGCACATTTCACCTTCTCCGCCGGGCCATGCCGAAAGCCACGCCGCCTGAGACCCCATCCCTGACCGACTTCCGCCGCATCGTGGTGAAGGTCGGCTCGGCGCTGCTGGTCGACGCCGCCGCCGGCCGGCTCAAGCGCGACTGGCTCGACAGCCTGGCCGCCGACATCGCCACGCTGCGCAACGGGGAATCGAGGGCGGCGCGCGAACTGCTGGTGGTCTCCTCCGGCGCCATCGCGCTCGGCCGCGCCATGCTGAAATTGCCCAAGGGCCGGCTCAAGCTCGAGGACAGCCAGGCCGCCGCCGCGATCGGGCAGATCGCGCTGGCGCGCGCCTGGGCCGAGGCGCTCGGCGCGCATGGCGTCGAGGCCGGTCAGGTTCTGGTGACGCTGACCGACACCGAGCAGCGCCGGCGCTATCTCAACGCCCGCTCCACCGTCGCCAAGCTGCTGGAGTGGCGCTGCGTCCCCGTGATCAACGAGAACGATACGGTAGCCACCTCGGAAATCCGCTACGGCGACAACGACCGGCTCGCCGCTCGCGTCGCCACCATGATGAGCGCCGACCTTTTGGTGCTGCTCTCCGACGTCGACGGGCTCTACGACAAGCCGCCGGGCAAGGGCTCCGGTGCCAAGCGCATTGCGCTGGTGCCGCGCATCACCCGCGAGATCGAGAGCATGGCCGGCGCGTCCGCGAGCGAAACGTCACGCGGCGGCATGCTGACCAAGATCGAGGCCGGCAAGATCGCCACCGGCGGCGGCACGCACATGGTGATCGCGTCGGGCCGCGTGGCGCATCCGCTGCGCGCCATCGTCGACGGCGCGCCGTGCACCTGGTTTCTCACACCGGCCAATCCGGTTACCGCGCGCAAGAAATGGATCGCCGGCTCGCTCGAACCGCGCGGCGTGCTCACCATCGACGCCGGCGCGGTGAAGGCGCTGCGCGGCGGCAAGAGCCTGCTGCCGGCCGGCGTCATCAAGATCGAAGGCAAGTTCGAGCGCGGTGACGCGGTGCTGGTGCGCGGGCCGGACGGCGCCGAGATCGGCCGCGGGCTGATCGCCTACGACGCCGCCGACGCCAACAAGATCAAGAAGCGCTCGTCCGCCGACATCATGACGATCCTCGGCTATACCGGCCGCGCCGCCATGATCCACCGCGACGACCTGGTGCTGGGTGGGGCGTAAGAAGGCTCATCAGGCTCTTGTACCGGGCGCAGCGCACCGTTTGCGTGCTGCGCCGCGCGCGGGGAAGGCAGTCACCACATTCGGTCACGCCGCGACCAAATGGCCCACGTGACGATTTGGCGAGTTGTTACGGGGCGCGTGGCGGCTTTGACTGCGAGCCATAAACCGCAGCGACCGGGTTAGCATCTTCCTGCACCCCTTCCCGGTCACCCGTTGCGGACGCGGCCGACGGAGCCTTTCCTAACCGGCTGCCGCGACTATCCCCCAAGGGGCCCTCGGGCCCCTTCTTTTTTGCAGGATCACCAAATTGCCAAACCGCAGCGTCGCCGCGTGAAAAGCACGCCGGCTCGGTTGGCCGCCGGTTGGCGCCCGTGCCGGCCGAAGCTGCGGGGCCCCGCCGCCGGCTCAGGCGCGCCGGGCGGGCCGCGGACGGCGTTGCGGTGGCTGCGGCGCCGCTTTCGGCTTTTCCCCGTGCTTGGGCAGGCGGACCCGCGTGCCGTCGGGAAATTCCAGATAGCGGCTGTATACCCGGCCTTGACCGCCGGGCCGGCCTTCGATCACGAACTTCGTACCGACCGGAAACCGGCTGGGCAGACCAGTGATAACGGACGTCATAACTACCTCCTACTACGGCACCACCCTGGCCTACTAATGTGAAAGGCAATTGGCGCGTTCCGCCCCATGGCCTCTTATCCACGCTATCCCCAGTTAACCGATGGGGCAGGCATGACGGCAGGCACCTCCCCCCGGCCCTCCCGGCGTGGTAGGAAACCACTCCGGCAGGGGTAATTCGGGGACCGCGGGGGCATTTTGCGACGATGACGGCGCCGCTGAAGAGCATCGAAGGAACCGGCGATATCGCCGCGGCCATGGCGGAAATCGGCCGCCGGGCGCGGGCGGCGGCGCGCGCCATGGCGCTGGCCGCGCCCGTGCAAAAAGATGAGGCACTGCGCGCCATGGCGGCCGCGCTGAAGTCGCACCAGGAGACCATCCTGGCCGCCAACGCCGACGACGTGGCCGAGGCCAGGGCCGCCGGCGGCACCGCCGCCTTCATCGACCGGCTGACCCTCACCCCCGCCCGGATCGAGGCCATGGCGGTCGGCATCGAAACCATCGCCGGCCTCAAGGATCCGGTCGGCGACGTCATGGCCGCCTGGACCCGCCCCAACGGCATGACCATCGAACGGGTCCGGGTGCCGCTCGGGGTCGTCGGCATCGTCTACGAGAGCCGGCCCAACGTCACCGCCGACGCCGGCGCGCTGTGCCTGAAAGCGGGCAACGCCACCATTCTGCGCGGCGGCTCCGACAGCCTGCGCTCCAGCCGCGCCATCGTCGAAGCGCTCACGCAAGGCCTGCGCGCGGCCGGCCTGCCGGAAGCCGCGATCCAGCTCGTGCCCACCCGCGACCGCGCGGCGGTCGGCATGATGCTCGCGGGGCTGGACGGCAATATCGACGTGCTGGTGCCGCGCGGCGGCAAGGGCCTGGTGGCGCGCGTGCAGACCGAAGCGCGCATCCCGGTGTTCGCCCATCTCGAAGGCGTCTGCCACGTCTACGTGGACAAGGCGGCCGATCTCGAGATGGCCAAAGACATCGTCTTGAACGCGAAGATGCGGCGCACCGGCGTCTGCGGCGCGGCCGAGACGCTGCTGGTCGACCGCGCCGGCGCGGACCGCCTGCTCAGGCCCCTGATCGAGACGCTGCTCGCGGCCGGCTGCGAAGTGCGCGGCGACAAGGCGGCGCAGGCGACCGACACGCGCGTCAAGCCGGCGAGCGAGGAGGACTGGTCGGCCGAATATCTCGACGCCATCATCGCGGCGATGGTGGTCGACGGCGTCGACGAGGCCATCGCGCATATCGAGCGCTACGGCTCGCACCATACCGACGCCATCGTCACCGCCGATCCGGCCGCCGCGGATCAATTCCTTCGCCAGGTCGATTCGGCGATCGTGCTGCACAACGCCTCGACGCAATTCGCCGACGGCGGCGAATTCGGTTTCGGCGCCGAGATCGGCATCGCCACCGGCCGGCTGCACGCGCGCGGTCCGGTCGGCGTCGAACAACTCACCACTTTCAACTACCGCATCCGCGGCAGCGGCCAGACCCGTCCGTGAACTCGCAACGTCCCGCCCCCGCCGAGCGCCTGATTCCGCCTCATGCGCGCGGCATGAGAATCGGCCTGTTCGGCGGCACTTTCGATCCGCCGCACGAGGCGCATCTCAGCGCGAGTCTGCTTGCCCTCAAGCGGCTCAAGCTCGACCGCGTCTGGTGGCTGGTGACGCCGGGCAACCCGCTCAAGAACACCAACGGCCTCGCGCCGCTACAGCAGCGCATCGACGCCTCGCGCGCGCTGACCCAGCACCCGCGCATCGACGTCACCGGCCTCGAGGCCGTCATCAACACGCGATACACCTATGACACCATCGCCTGGCTGATCGCCCGCTGCCCGGGCGTGCGCTTCATCTGGATCATGGGCGCGGACAATCTGCGCAGCTTTCACCGCTGGCAGCGATGGCGCGGCATCGCGAACCTGGTGCCGATGGCGGTGATCGACCGCTTGGGGCCCAGCCTTTACGCGGCGGCGAGCCCCGCGAGCCACGCGTTGGCGTATGCGCGCGTCCCGGAACACGCCGCCGTCACCCTGCCGGACCGCAAGGCCCCGGCCTGGGCCTTCGTCCACGGGCTGAAGTCGCCGCTGTCGTCGACCGAGCTCAGGGCCTTGCGCGGCAATAAGCCTTGATGGCCGCTTATTCGCGCGCCAATGGAAAAACGCGGCTGGTATGACTATCTTTGCGCGTGTCCCGGCTCGCGCCGGGGCACGCGTCACGAACCGACCGAGAATTGAAAGGCCAGAAAGGAAAAAGCCCCCTGCCCACACCCGCCCGCTCGCGGACGGCCCGCGCGCCGTCCAAGCCCGCTTCCCCGCGGCCGACCGCCGAGGAAACGCTGCGCATCATCCTCGCCAGCCTCGACGACATGAAGGCCGAGGACACCGCGACCATCGATCTTGCCGGCAAATCCTCGATCGCCGACTTCATGGTGGTGGCCTCCGGCACCTCGAACCGGCACGTCGTCTCCGTGGCCGAGCGCGTGGTCAAGGACCTGCACCAGGCCGGCATCAAGGACGTGCGGGTCGAAGGCAAGCAGCAGGGCGACTGGGTGCTGATCGACGCCGGCGACGTGATCGTGCACGTATTCCGGCCGGAAGTGCGCGATTTCTACGGCCTGGAGAAGATGTGGGCCGGCACCGGGGGCGACCGCCGACGCGCCGGCTGATAGGCTGTCAGGCGTGCGTATCATCGTCGCCGCCATCGGCCGCCTGAAGAGCGGCCCGGAAACCGAGCTCGCCGCCCGCTATGCCAAGCGCGCGGGGCAGACCGGCCGCAGCCTGGGCCTGCGCGAGATCGAAATCGTCGAAATCCGCGAAAGCCGCGCCGCCGAGGCGGAAAAGCGCATGATCGAGGAGTCGATCGCGCTCGCCAACGTCATTCCGGCGGGTTCCGCCTTGGTGCTGCTCGATTCGCGCGGCGAAAGCCTGGAGAGCCCGGCGCTGGCCGGCCGGCTGGCGCAGTGGCGCGGCGACGACCGCCCGGCCGTGGTTTTCGTCATCGGCGGCCCGGATGGCTTGGCCGCCAGCCTCGCCGACGAGGCCGACCTGCGGCTCGCCTTCGGCGCCGCCACCTGGCCGCACCAGCTGGTGCGGGTGATGCTGCTGGAGCAGATCTATCGCGCCGCCACCATCCTCACCGGCCACCCCTACCACCGCGCGTGAGCCGGACCCCGGGCACGCGCCCATCGGCCTTAATGCAGTCGCAATAACTAGGGATCACATGGCCCTTGTCGACCCAGATGGCGGGCGTAACTTGGACGCAATGATTTGCCTTGGGGGGTTCAATCGCATTGATCCGCGCATCGCGCTGATCGCAGGGCTCGGCTTCGCCTTGGCCCCCGCGCTCGGCGGCGCGGCGCGTGCGCAAGCGCAGCCGGCGGCGCAGACGCAAGGCAAGGCCTCCGGCAAGGCGGCCGGCAAGCCGGGCAAGCGCGACGTCCTCAAGCAGCACAGCCAGGAACTCGAAAAGCTCCGCCAGCAGCAGAACAAGTCCGCCGACACCGAAGCCGCGCTCAAGCGCGAGATCGAGTCGCTCGGCACCGACCGGCGCAAGCTCAACCAGAACCTGATCGACACCGCCGCGACGTTGCGGGGCCTGGAAGCCGAGGTGACGGCGACGCAGGCGCGCCTCAAGCCGCTCGACGAAAAAGAAGCCGGCATCCGCAAATCGCTGGAAGGCCGCCGCGCGGTGATCGCGGAAGTCCTGGCGGCGCTGCAGCGCGTCGGACACCATCAGCCGCCGGCGCTGATCGCGCGCCCGGAAGACGCGTTGAAAGCGGTGCGCACCGCGATGCTGCTGGGCGCCGTGTTGCCCGAGATGCAGGGGCGCGTGCAGGCGCTCGTCCACGATCTCGATGCGCTCGCGACCGTGCGCAAGGAGATCGCGGCGCAGCGCGACCGCCTGCAGGGCCAGGTTGCCTCTCTCGACAAGGAGCGCACGCGGCTTTCGGCGCTGGTTGCCGAGCGGCAGAAGCAGCAGGCCGAACGCGAGGGCGCGCTGCAAGCGGAGCGCGCGAAGGCCCGGGCGCTGGCGGCGAAGGCCGGCGACCTGCAGGACCTGATCGCCAAGCTGGAACAGGATCTCGGGATCGCCGAAAAGAGCGCGCGCAAATCAGCGCCGGCCACGCCGGGGGCGGCGCTGGCGGCGTTGCACGACCCGGGCCGCATGGCGCCGGCGGTTTCCTTCGCCTCGTTGCACGGCAAGATTCCGATTCCGGTTAACGGCATAAAAATCAGTGGTTACGGGCAGCCGGACGGTGTCGGCGGCTCGGAAAAAGGCGTTTCCATCGCCACCCGGGCCGGCGCCCAGGTCACGGCGCCGGCGGACGGCTGGGTGGTTTACGCCGGCCAATTCCGGTCATACGGGCAACTCTTGATCCTCAATGCCGGCGGCGGGTATCATGTCTTGCTTGCTGGGATGGCGCGGATATCGGTCGATCTTGGCCAGTTTGTTCTGGCGGGAGAGCCGGTTGGAGTGATGGGAAACGGTTCCCACGTCGCCGCCATCCTCGCGGCAGGTTCCAGCCAACCGGTGCTCTACGTGGAGTTTCGTAAGGACGGTAGCCCCGTCGATCCAGGCCCATGGTGGGCTGCTGGCGAAGATGAAAAGGTTCGCGGATGATGCGCAAGACTTCCCTGATTATTCTGGGTGCGGCGGCCGGCGCGGCTCTCACGCTGCTGGCGACACAGCCGCGCCTCATCTTCGTCGGCGCCAACGCCGAGGCTGCGGCGTCCGACACCTACAAGCAGCTCAACCTGTTCGGCGACGTATTCGAGCGCGTGCGCGCCGACTACGTCGAGAAGCCGAGCGACTCCAAGCTCGTCGAAACCGCGATCAACGGCATGCTGGCCGGGCTCGATCCGCATTCGAGCTACATGAACGCCAAGAGCTTCCGCGACATGCAGGTGCAGACCCGCGGCGAGTTCGGCGGCCTCGGCATCGAGGTCACCATGAAGGACGGGCTCATCAAGGTCGTGGCGCCGATCGACGACACGCCCGCCGCCAAGGCCGGCGTCCTCGCCAACGACCTGATCACCAAGCTCGACGGCGAGCAGGTGCAGGGCCTCACCCTGAACCAGGCCGTCGAGAAGATGCGCGGCCCGGTGGGTAGCCCGATCAAGCTCACCATTGTGCGCAAGGGCGCCGACAAGCCGCTCGAGATCAGCATCAAGCGCGCCATCATTCACGTGCGCTCGGCGCGCTGGCACGTCGAGGACGGCGATGTCGGCTATATCCGCCTGACCCAATTCAACGAGCAGACCACGCCCGGCCTGAAGAAGGCGATCGCCGACATCCAGAAGAAGGTGCCGGAGGACAAGCTCAAGGGCTACATTCTCGACCTGCGCAACAATCCGGGCGGCCTGCTCGATCAGGCGATCTCGGTGGTCGACGCCTTCGTCAACAAGGGCGAGATCGTCTCCACCCGCGGGCGCAATCCCGACGAGACGCAGCGCTTCGATGCCCACCCGGGCGACCTCACCCACGGCAAGCCGCTGATCGTGCTGATCAACGGCGGTTCGGCCTCGGCCTCCGAGATCGTCTCCGGCGCGTTGCAGGACCTGAGGCGGGCGACGCTGATCGGCACCCGCTCGTTCGGCAAGGGCTCGGTGCAGACCATCATCCCGCTCGGCTCCGGCAACGGCGCGCTGCGGCTGACGACGGCGCGCTACTACACGCCCTCGGGCCGCTCGATCCAGGCCAAGGGCATCGAGCCGGACCTGGTGGTGATGCAGGACATCCCCGCCGACCTGAAGGGCAAGGTCGAGTCCATGGCCGAGTCCTCGCTGCGCGGCCATCTGAAGGCGGCCACCGGCGAGGAGGAGAAGGGCTCGCAGGCCTACGTTCCGACCGACCCGAAGAAGGACAAGGCGCTGATCATGGCGGACGACCTGTTGCGCGGCACGGTGAAGAACGCCGCGTTCCCGCCGAACCCGAAGGCGCCGGTGCCGAACTGAGCGCGGCGCGTCCGAACCTGACCTGCGGGCGGGGCGGCCTCCAAGGGGCCGCCCCGTTCGTTTTTCGGGCGGCGGACGCCCTGTAAACGCCTCTGAAACCAACAGTGCTAGACTCGGCCGATGATTCGCGAGGATCCGGGCCGTGGCACAAGATGACCTGAACGCGCCGCTCGGCCAGAACCGGAAAAAGAAGAAAAAAAAGGTCCATTTGCCGGTCGCCGCGCCGCAGATCGTGGCGGGGGCGCTCGCCCTGTTCGGGCTGGTGGCGCTCGGCTGGGCGATGTTCGGCAACGACCCGCTCGGCGGCCAGCCCGTGGCGGTGGTCACCACCGCGCCGTCCGGCATGGACGCGAAAAACGGCCACGGCGGCAAGCCCGGCCAGCCGCAGGCCAGCGCCGCCATTCCCGGGCCGGCGGCAAAGGCCGCCATGCCGGCGGGCGGGCGCACCATTACCATCATCGACGGTTCCTCGGGCACGCATCGCGACGTGGTCGTGCCCGGCAACGGCAGCGGCCGGTCGGCGCCGGACCGGGCCGGCGGCCATGCCCGCATGCACAAGAGCGAGGCCGCGCCGATCCCGACGCTCGCGGCGGACGGCACGCGCGCCTTCGTGCGCTATGCCACTCCCTTCAAGGTGCCAGCCAACCGCAAGGACGCGCCGCGCATCGCCATCGTGGTCGGCGGGCTGGGCATCAGCGACAAGGCGACCGCGGCGGCCCTCGACAAGCTGCCGGCGCCGGTCACCCTGGCTTTCGCGCCCTACGCCGACGACCTGCGAATGCTGGCCGCGCACGCGCGCAAGGCCGGCCACGAGACGCTGTTGCAGGTCCCGATGGAGCCGCTCGACTACCCCAACAACGACCCCGGCCCGCAAACGCTGCTGACCTCGCTGAGCAACCAGGACAACATCAAGCGGCTGCACTGGGTGATGGGCCGCATGACCGGCTATGTGGGGCTCGCGAGCTACATGGGCGCGCGCTTCACCGCCGCCACCCAGGCGCTGACGCCGGTGTTGCGCGAAATCGCCAAGCGCGGCCTGATCTATGTCGACGACGGCTCGTCGGCGCGCAGCGTCGCCGGGCAGGTCGCCGGCACCCTGAACCTGCCCTTCGCCCAGGCCGACAGCGTGCTCGACGCGGTGCCGACGCCGGTCGAGATCGAGCGGGCGTTGCGGCGGCTGGAGATGACCGCGCGCGCCAAGGGCGTGGCGGTGGGCTACGCCTCGGCCCAGGAGAGTTCGATCGCGGCGATCAGCAAATGGGCGAAGGGCGCCGCGCGCCGCGGTTTCCTGCTGGTGCCGATCACCGTGGTGGCGGTGAAGACGAAGTCCAGTTGAGCCAATAGGGAGTAGCGAATAGCGAGTAGACGGCGTAGAACGCCCATTCTCGGGTGACTACTCCCTACTCCCTACTCGCTATTCGCCCGTGCTCATGCCCGCCTTCGAATCCCTGCCCTATCGTCCCTGCGCCGGCATCATGGTGCTCAATCGCGACGGCCTGGTGTTCATCGGCCGCCGCGCGAGCGGCCCCGAGCACATCGACGCCACCCATGTCTGGCAGATGCCGCAGGGCGGCATCGATCGGGGCGAGGACCCCTACCCGGCGGCGCTGCGCGAACTTTATGAAGAGACCAGCATCCGCTCGGTCGAGAAGCTGGGCGAAATGCCCGAATGGCTTTCCTACGACATCCCGCGCGACCTCGTCGGCGAGGCCTGGGGCGGAAAGTACCGCGGGCAGACGCAGAAGTGGTACGCGCTGCGCTTCACCGGCGATGACAGCGAGATCGATACCGAAACGCCGGGGGGCGGCGCGCACAAGCCGGAGTTCATCGCTTGGCGCTGGGTGGCGATGCAGGAACTGCCCGACTTGGTGGTGCCGTTCAAGCGCGAGATTTACGAGCGGGTGGTGAAGGCGTTTTCCCGTTTCGCATGATGCTATACTCCCGCGCCAGAATAAGGAGGCGGCATGGTTGAGGCATGGCCGGACTTCTATGTTGCCACCATGGGCGCGGCCGCCGCGCTGAGCGGCCTGTTGATCGTCGCCGTCTCGATTAATTTGCAGCGAATTCTGGAATTCAAACATCTACCAAGCCGCGCCGCGGAAGCCCTGCTGACCTTGGCCGGCGCCATGCTGACGCCTGGCGCCGGCCTCATTCCGCAACCACCGACGGCGCTCGGCGTCGAAACCTGCATCATTGGCGCTATTGTATTTATTGGCTCGGTGGCTGCTCAAGTAAGCGGCTTCCGTGCGCTGGCAAATTCGCCTGCACGGTGGTGGATTTCGCGAGCGGCACTTGCGCCTTTTACAGGACTTCCAATCGCGATCGGTGGAGCCTTGCTGGTCACGGGCACATCCGCGGGTCTTTACTGGATAGCGGCGGGCGTGTTGCTGTCGCTGGCTGCCGGCGTCGGGACGAGTTGGGTATTGCTGGTGGAAATCGTGCGCTAACGCTTTGTCTGCAGCGCCCATTCCGGCAGCATGACGTGAATGCCCTTGTTGCCGTCGACCACCTGCGTGACGATGAGGTCGGCGGCGACGCTGCACAGCGTATAGGCGTCTTCCGCCGACAAATTCGTGCGCTGGCGGATGAGTCCGATCATGGCGCGCAGCGCCTGCTTCGCCGCGTCGTCGAGATCCTCGTCGAAGCCCATGCTCATGAGGTGGCCGGGCGTTTCCGCCCACGGCAGGCCGGTGCTGGCGCCCTTCTCCAGCGTGATGCGGAAGGTGCCGGTGAGCGCGCTCTCGACCGCGGTGACGTTGACCTCGCCGTGCCCCTGCGCGGCATGGCCGTCGCCCGCCGAGAACAGGCCGCCCGGGTGGAACACCGGCAGGTGCAGCGTGGTGCCGACGACCAGATCGCGGTTGTCCATGTTGCCGCCGAACGCGCGCGGCTGGACCGAGCTCTGCCGGCCCCAGCCGGCGGGCGGCGCCACGCCCATGCAGCCGAAAAAGGGCGCAGCCGGAAACACCAGGCCCCACGGCATGCGGATGCGGCCGCGCTCGGCGTCGATCGCGATGTGGATGGTGCGCCCTTCGGGAAAATCCTCGGGCAGCGCGCCGAGCAGCGGCACGATCAGGTTGTAGCCCCAGTCCTGCCGGAGCTTGATGTCGAGGATGTCAACCTTAAGCGAGTCGCCGGGCTCGGCGCCTTCGACCGCGATGGGCCCGGTCAGCAGATGCGGGCCCGGCCCGCGCGCGGTGCCGTCCAGCACCGCGCGATGGTCGGGCAATACCGTAAACCCCGAATCGGCGGGCGGCAGATTGTCGGGCGTGCCGGAGAGTGTGTCGACCGTGACGGTATCGCCGGAAGCGATGGTCAGGACCGGCGGCACCGCCGCGTCATAGAAGCCCCATTGCACGGTTCCAACGCGCGCCGGCAATGCGTGATGGGTGCTCATGGGGCGCCCCTTCAGTTGCTCGAGTGCCGGCAGACCGGCCGCAACCCCGACGGGGTCGCGAACGGGATTTCATTACAACGCCGTCGTCTGGAGATGATGATCGACTTCTTTGAAGTGATCGAGGCGCGCAATCGCCTTGTCGAGCTCGTTGCTGGGCTCCATCTTCTCGATGCGAGCTTCCATCTCGCGGATGCGCGCGGCGATGGTTTCACGGTCCATCTTCTCGACGGATTCCGCTACCTCGGCGAGGACCGTCAGGCCATCGGCCGAGACTTCCGCGAAGCCGCCGAGCACGACCATCCGCTGCTCGCCGCCCGCGCCGTGCACGGTCAGGATGCCCGGCTTGAGCGTGGTGACGAACGGCGCGTGGCCGGCCAGCACGCCGAAATCGCCTTCGGCGCCCGGCACGTCGACCTGATCGACGTCGCCGGAGAACACCAGCTTTTCAGGCGATACCAGTTCGAAGTGGAAATTGGC
>CAWHJV010000015.1:0-225814 GCA_963829755.1 uncultured Pseudomonadota bacterium
GGAAAACCGGCATCTTTCGGGCGAGCGACCCGGCGCACGCCCGGCGATTCTGTGCCCTCATGGACACGATTGGTGGCGCCGATATGGTTTCCGAAAGGTTAATGGCCCCCCGTCTGGACCCAAAGGCCGTTCCCGTGCTTTGTGAAGGGACACCCGCCGCGAGAGACCCCTAAGCCCCCCGCATGACTCACATCCGCAAAGCCATCTTCCCGGTCGCCGGCCTCGGTACCCGCTTCCTGCCCGCCACCAAGGCCATGCCCAAGGAAATGCTGCCGGTTGTCGACCGGCCGCTGATCCAGCTTGTCGTCGACGAGGCGCGCGAGGCCGGCATCGAGCACTGCATCTTCGTCACCGGCCGCAACAAAAGCGTGATCGAGGACCACTTCGACCGCCAGTTCGAGCTCGAGGTGACGCTGGTCGAGCGCGGCAAGCAAGCCGAGCTCGACCTGCTCACGGAAGACCTGCCGGAAGCCGGCACCGCCAGCTTCACCCGCCAGCAGTCGCCGCTGGGCCTGGGCCACGCGGTGTGGTGCGCGCGCGAACTGGTCGGCCACGAGCCGTTCGCGCTGCTGCTGCCCGACGTGCTGGTGCAGAACGAGCCGGGTTGTCTCAAACAAATGATCGACGCGGCCAAGGACCTCGACGCCAAGGCCAACGTCATCGCGGTCGAGCAGGTGCCGCAGGATCGCGTCCACATGTACGGCATCGTCGGCGTCGGCGAGCGCAAAGGAAAGGCGTTCGCCGTCACGCAGATGGTGGAAAAGCCGAAGGCGAGCGAAGCGCCGTCGAACCTGTCGATCACCGGGCGCTACATCCTGCAGCCGGAGATCTTCGAGGTGCTGGAGAAGCAGACGCCGGGGGCCGGCGGCGAGATCCAGCTCACCGACGCCATGCTGACGCTGGCGAAAGCCCAGCCGTTCTACGGCTACGAGTTCGACGGCCGCAGCTTCGACTGCGGCTCCAAGATCGGCTTCCTCGCCGCCAACGTCGCCTATGCGCTCGAACGCGACGATATCGCGCCGGCGTTCCGCGCGGAGATCGAGGAACTGCTCAAGACGTGAGCGGCGCGCTCCCGGTTGCCGCGGCTAGCGCTGCAGCCTGATGCCAAGCAGGAACAGGCTGTCGTTGTAGTCGTTGCCGGTCACGTTCGAGCGCACCCATTTCTGGCTGAACTCGCCCGTGAGCCAGAGCTCGCGGCTCAATTTGTAGGTCAGGCCGAATCCGGCCGAGTAGATCATGTCCTGCCGGTCGGGCGTGGTCTGGCCCGGCTCGGTGATCACGCAGCCGCAGATGGTCGAGACGGTCGTGGTCGAGGACGACGTCGAGCCCCCCGCATAGGTGTCGACGCCGACGCCGAGCTTCAGGCTGCCGATCAGCCAGCGCCGGTAGGCGTGGTCGTATTGGACGGCGAGGTTGCGGTAGAACACGCCGGAAACGCCGGACACCGAGGACTCTTCGATCGTCGACGACGCGGTGAGCTTGAGCGTATTGAGCGCGTCGGCGTCCCAGATCAGCGAGGCGTCGCCAATGAGCCCGCCGACCGAGCCGAAACGCGCGTCGGCGTAATTGCGGCGGGTGTAGCCGAGCGAAACCTCGCCGGTCAGCAGACGGGTCAATTCGAAGGTGGTGCCGACCTTGCCCGTCACGCCGGTGGAATTGCGCTGGTAGCCGTAGCTGTCGGGCTCCTCGTCATGGCGGCGGGTGTCGGCGCCGATCTCCACGAACGGCTTGACGCCGGGCATGACCTCGTAGCTGCCACGCAGCGTACCGCCGAACTGATTGTAGTTGCGGTCCTTGTTGCTCGCGGTGGTGCCGTCGGTGAGCGTGGAATCCTGGTAGGCCGTGCGCTGGGCGTCGCCGGTCAACTTCAGCTCGAAGCGGCTGAACGATTGCGTGATGCCGGCGCTGCCGCCGAAGGTGGTGTAGATCGGAAGCTTCGACAGGCCGGCCTGCAGGTTCGGGCTGCCCGGGTTGTCGGTCGAGACCAGCACGGTGCCGCCGAGGTTGAGCTTGGTGTCGCGGCTGACGTCGATGCGGCCGTCGACCTTGCCGTTGAGGTAGGGACGGCTCAGCGTCGGCGTGCTGTCGGGCGAATAGCCGGAGTAGCTGCCGCGCAGTTCGGCCTTGAGCGAATGGCGCGACCAGTCGGAATTGATCTTCACGTCAGGCTGTACGGTGTAGACCGCCGCGCCCTCGCCGCCTCCGGTCGCGTTCGGATTGCTGTCGTAACCGCCGAGCAACTCGACCGACGGATAAACGTCGAACGTGCCGATGCCGACGCCCGTCGGCGCGAACGGATCGATGGGCTCGTCGGGATGGGCGCGGCGCTTCTTCTTGGGCTTGCGGATGGGGTTGATGCTGCGCACCGGCGGCTGGCCCGGCGCCTCGGCGCGCGCCTGCTCGGCGGGCAGCGGCGGGATCGGCTGCTGATAGGGGTTCTGCGCCGCGGTCGGCGCGTTCGCCGGCGCGCCATAAGCGGGGCTGCCGTAGCCCGTGTTGCCGTACGCGTTGCCGCCATTGGCCGTTGCGCCATAGGCGCCGGAAGCCGCCGCACCATAGGCCGGGGTGCTGCCGCCGGATGTGCCGTCGGCGGCTGCGTTCCGGCGCGGCGTGGGCGCATTGGTGGCGTTGAAGCCGGTCTTTCCCGCGCCCGAGGGCGGCGGCTGCAGCGGCTTGACGGTCTGGATCCGTTTGAAGGTGCGCGGCAGGCCGTTGTCGCTCTCGTCCTGGCTGCGTGCCGGCGGGCGGTTGAATTTCTCCCAGGCCGGCGCCGCGTCCTTGGTGCCGGCCTGCGAGGCGGGCGCGAACGGATTGGTATAGGGCGCGGCGGTACTCGGCAGCCCTTGCGCGCTCTGACCGGCCGGCGCGCTCTGCGCGTTGGCCGTCACCCAGCCTGGACCCACGCCGAAGCCCACGCCCAGCCCGCAACAGGCGGCAAGCAGCAGGCCGGCGCCACGGGGCGCGGCCGGGCGGGACAGGCGAAAGCGCGGCACGCTCGCTCCTTCATTTCGCCGCGGGCGGCGCGCGCCGCCCGCGAACGGATCAGACAACCGATCGACAAGGCCAACGGGCGCGCGACCGGACGAAGCACGCCGCCTTGGCTGGCAAGAAGACATACGTCCGCCCGGGCCGGACCCGGCGGCTTTGGTTAACGGAAGCTAAAGCGCGATGGTTAACGGGGGGTTGATTAGTGGTTTCCGCTCGTCCCCGTGCCCGCCTTCGCGGGGATCAATGCCAGCGGGACCCGGCAACCCCGGTCCAGGATCGGCCGACGCGCAGCGTGGCGTCTCAAAGCATTTGGCCGCCCCCATCCTTCGAGATGCGCTCTTCGAGCGCTCCTCAGGATGAGGCGGAAAGAAGTCGCGGGGGTACCGAATTCCCGTTTGCGCGGGAATGAGCGGGTTTGTGTCGCCGCCCGTTCACACCCAGCCCTGCAGCTCGCGGGCGACGACCCCGCGAATCACCGCCATGCCGCGCTCGGTGTCGTTGAGGCAGGGAATATGCGCGAAGTTCTTGCCGCCCGCTTCCTTGAAGACATTGGCGTTCTCCATGGCGATCTCTTCCAGGGTCTCCAGGCAGTCGGCGGTGAAGCCCGGCGTGATGACCGCGAGGTTCTTCACGCCCTTCTTCGCGAGCGCTTCCACGGTGTCGATGGTGTAGGGCTTGAGCCATTCCGCCGTGCCGAAGCGCGACTGAAACGTCAGCACCAGCTTGTCCTCGGCGAGGCCCAGCCGCTCGCGCAACAGGCGCGCGGTCTTGGCGCACTGGCAGTGATAGGGGTCGCCCTTCGCCAGATATTCCTCCGGCATGCCGTGGAAGGAGGCGAGGATGACATCCGGCTCGAACGGCAGCTTGGCGAGCTCGTCGCGCAGCGAGCCGGCCAGCGCCTCGACGTAGCCGGGATCGTCGAACCAGGCCGGCGCGATGCGCACCGCCGGCTGCCAGCGCATGGTCTTGAGCGCGTCGAACGCCTTGTCGCAGACGGTGGCGGTGGTGGCGGCGGCGTATTGCGGATAGAGCGGCACGATCAGGATGCGGTCGCAGCCGGCCTGTTGCATCGCGTCGAGGCGCGACGGGATCGACGGGTTGCCGTAGCGCATCGCCCAGTCGACCAGGACGCGCCGGTCGCCGCCGTAATGGGCGGCAAGCTTGTCGGCCTGCGAGCGCGTGATGGTCTTGAGGAAGGACTCGTTCAGCGCCTTGTTCCAGATCTTGTCGTAGTCGCGGCCTTTGCGCGCCGGACGCACCGTGAGAATGATGAGATTGAGGATCAGCCACCACTTCACCGGATTGACCTCGATGACGCGGCGGTCGGAGAGGAACTCCTTCAGATAGCGCCGCATCGACCAGTAGTCGGTGGCGTCGGGCGTGCCGAGATTGACCAGCAGCACGCCGATGCGGCGCGGCGGGACGGCTGGGTGGTCGGGGGGGAGATGGCCGTTGCTCATGGCGGCCAATCAGCGGGAAACGGCGGGCGGGGTCAAGGGCTCAAAGACGGCACCGCGAGTACCGGCACATCTGCCGTCATGCCCGGCCTTGCGCCGGGCATTTACGTCTATGCGGCAACATAGAAAGGCGTGGATGGCCGGGACAGGCCCGGCCATGACGAGCTAGGAGATCGGCCGCTCGTCGGCGATCACCTTGCCGTCGTTGGGCAGCGCGCCGGGCTCGACCAGCTTGACCGCGCCCTTGAGTTTGGTGACGGACTGCAGCGTGGCGGCGACGGCACTCTCGAGCGCCGCGTCCGGCGACGCGCTTTCGGCCATGAAGCGTCATGGTGTCCTGCTCGGCCTCGCGGCCGACCACGAGGCGCAGGCGGGCGAGCTCGGGATGGCGCGCGGCAACCTCGGCCACCTGCTTCGGGTGCACGAACATACCTTTAACTTTGGCGGTCTGATCGGCGCGGCCCATCCAGCCCTTGATGCGAACGTTCGAGCGTCCGCACGGCGAACGGCCGGGCAGCACCGCCGAGAGGTCGCCGGTGGCGAGCCGGATCATCGGATAGTCCGGATTGAACGTGGTCGCCACCACCTCGCCCACCTCGCCTTCCGGCACCGGATCGCCGGTGCCGGGCTTCACGATTTCCAGGATCACGGTCTCGTTGACGATCATGCCCTCACAGGCCGGCGTCTCGTAGGCGACAACCCCGAGCTCGGCAGTGGCGTAGCATTGCAGCACCTCGACGCCGCGCGCCTTCAATTCCGCGCGCAGCGAGGCGGGCAGCGCCGCGCCCGACACCAGCGCGCGCTTGATGGAGGACGCGTCCTTGCCGCTCTTCTCGGCGGCATCGAGCAGGATCTTGAGGAAATCGGGCGTCCCGACATAGCCGGACGGCTTGTAATGCGCGATCGCCTCGAGCTGCTGCTCGGTGTTGCCGACGCCGCCCGGGATGACGGCGCAGCCCAGCGCGTGCGCGCCGCTCTCGATCATGAACCCGCCGGGCGTGAGATGATAGGCGAAGCAATTGTGCACGATGTCGCCGGCGCGGAAGCCGGCGGCATGGAGCGCGCGCGCGGCGCCGTACCAGTCCTTGCCGTGGCCTTCCGGCTCGAAGATCGGTCCCGGCGACATCAAGAGGCGGCACGCCTTGCCGGGCGGCGTGACGTTGAGGCCGCCGAACGGCGGGTGCTCCTTCTGCAGCGCCGCGATGTCGGACTTGCGCAAGGTCGGCAGCCTGGCGAGCGCTTCGCGCGAATTGACCAAGTGCGGATTGACGCCGGCGAGCTGCCTGGCCCAGGCGGGCGCGGCCAGCGCGTGCGCGATGGCGTGCGTCAGCGCGGCGAACAGCTCGCTTTCGCGCAACACCGGCGGCCGGGTTTCGAGGGAGTGTAGTGGTCGGTCATCGCGCCCCGGAATGACATGTGACGTTACGCCAGCCACCGCTTGCGGCGGCGGTATTGCTTGCCCTCACGAAAGCTCTTGCGCTTGTCCCCGGAAGCGCCGAGGTAGAATTCCTTGACGTCCTCGTTCTCGGCAAGCTGCTTGGCCGCGCCGTCCATCACCACGCGGCCGTTCTCCAGGATATAGCCGTAGGTGGCGAACTTGAGCGCCATGTTGGTGTTCTGCTCGGCGAGCAGGAAGGACACGCCCTCCTTGGCGTTCAGGTCCTTCACGATCTCGAAAATGTGCTCCACGATCTGCGGCGCCAGCCCCATCGACGGCTCGTCGAGCAGGATGATCTTGGGCCGCGACATCAGCGCGCGGCCGATGGCGCACATCTGCTGCTCGCCGCCGGACGTATAGCCGGCCATCGAATTCCGGCGCTCGGCGAGGCTCGGGAAATAGCCGTAGACCATGTCCATGTCGCGCTTGATGGCGGCCTTGCCGTCGCGGCGGGTGAAGGCGCCGGTGAGCAGGTTTTCCTCGATGGTGAGATGGCCGAAGCAGTGCCGGCCTTCCATCACCTGGATGCAGCCGCGGCGCACCAATTCATTGGGTGAGAGGTCCTGCACCTCGTCGCCCTCGAAAGTGATCGATCCCTTGGTGACGTCGCCGCGCTCCGCGCGCAGCAGGTTGGAGATCGCCTTCAGCGTGGTGGTCTTGCCGGCGCCATTGGCGCCGAGCAGCGCGACGATGCCGCGGCGCGGCACCTCGAGCGAAACGCCTTTCAGCACCAGGATGACGTGATCGTAGATCACCTCGATATTGTTGACCGAGAGGATGATCTCGGGGGCGGCATTCGTGTCGGTCGTGTCTTCGGCGATGCTCATGCACTTCTCCTTACCCGCCCTCTTGCGGGGAGGGTCGCTCACCGAGCGTAACGAGGTGAGCGGGGTGGGGGTGGCACGTCGAGACCCCCACCCCGGCCCGCTTTCGCTCGCCGACCCTCCCCGCAAGGGGGAGGGTCGGCATTTCTCGCTTACGGCAGCTTGGCGCAGGCTTCGGTGCGCTTCGGCCAGCCGGTGTTTTTCTTGACGTAGTCGGCCGCCGCCGCCTGCAGCATCGGCTCGACCTTGTCCAGCATCGGCTTGATCAGGTCGGAGACGCGGTGCCATTGCTTGCCGTCCCACTGCTCCATGTAGACGGCGCTGTGGCCGTTGTGGTCGTCGCAGGTGACGTGCACCGGCGTGCCGAACTTCGGCAGGCCGAGCTTGGCCCAGTCGGCGTCGGTGATGTTGAGGGTCTCCAGTCCCTTGCGGACGTCGGCACCGTCGACCACCTTCTTGCCGGTGATCTTCTGCGCGTTGCGGATCGCCTGCGCGACCAGCACCGAGTTGTAGACCCCGCGGTTGTAGAAGTTGTTGGCGAAGTCCTCTTTCTTGACCTGGCTCAGGCCCTTGTCCACGACGTATTTCTTGATGTCCTGGATGGCCGGGTAGTTGGAGCCGAGGCCGCTGAAGTTCATCGCCAGATAGCCCTTGGCCGCCATGCCGCCGCCGCGGGCGTCGTCATCGGAGCCCGACCACCACACGCCGATGAAGTGGTCCATCGGGTAGCCGTTCTCGGAGGCGCGCTTGACCGCGGTCGGGTTCATGGCGCCCCAGCCCCACATGATCATCCAATTCGGACGATCGCGGCGCACGGCGAGCCACTGGCTCGACTGGTCCTGCATCTCCTTGACGCCGACCGGATAGAGCTTGACCGTGAAGCCGTAGTCCTTGGCCAGATCCTTCAGCAGCGGGATCGGCTCACGGCCGTAACCGACGTCGAGGTAGATGAAGCCGATCGTCTTGCCCTTGAGCTTGGCGAGACCGCCTTCCTTCATGCCGATGTAGCGGACGGCCTGCGACATGCCGTCCCAATAGGTGGCCGGCGGATTGAAGATCCAGGGGAAGTCCTTGCCGACCGCCGAGGCGGAGAGGCCGTAGGCCATGGACAGCACCGGAATCTTGTCGACCGCCGCCTTCGGAATCAGCTGCAGGGTGATGCCGGTCGAGTACGGGTTGATGACCGCGGGATGCTTGTCCTTGACGGATTCCCAGCATTCCACGCCCTTCTTGGTGTCGTAGCCGGTCTCGCATTCCTGGACGTCGATCTTGACGCCGCCGATGCCGCCGTCACGCTGGTTCAGCATGGTGAGGTAATCGTGCATGCCGTTGGCGATCGGGATGCCGGAATTGGCGAACGGGCCGGTGCGGTACGTCAACAGCGGCACGAAGATCTTGTCCTGCGCCTGCGCGGCGCCGGCGAAGAACGCCGCACCCAGCAAGCCGGCACATGCGATGCCGGCCAAGAGTTGCTTCATCTTCATTCTCATTCCCTCCCTTTGGTTCGCGCCGGTGGCGCGCCTCTGGTCTCTCCCTGTTCGCCACCGGGCTTGTTGGTGTCCGGTCGGCGACGTCACCCCCCGCGAACGACGAACCGCCGCGGCGGGAATTCGGTTGCCATCCTGCGCCGTCAATACGGGAACGGCCACATCCTCAGTTTCTGCTTTCCGATCCCCCACAGCCGCGCGAGCCCCGCCGGCTCGGCGATCAGGAAGAAGATGATCAGCGCCCCCGTAATCATGAAGGTGACGTGCTCGACGGTGTCGGCGTGCATCGGCAGGCCGAGCGATTCCGGCAGGAAGCGCAGGACGATCGGCAGGATGAAGATCAGCGCCGCGCCCATATACGCGCCGAGCAGGCTGCCGAGGCCGCCGATGATGATCATGAACAGGATGGTGAAGCTCTGGTTGATGTTGAAGACAGCCGCTTCCGCGCCGCCGTACCACAGGAATACCAGCAGCGCGCCGGCGACCCCGCAGTAGAACGACGAGACCGCGAAGGCCAGGAGCTTGGTCGGCAGCAGGCGGATGCCCATGAGTTCGGCGGCGATGTCCATGTCGCGCACCGCCATCCAGCTGCGGCCGATGCGGCCGTGCACCAGGTTGGAGGCGAACCAGGTCATGGCCAGCACGACGGCGAGGACGATGTAATAGCGCGTTTCCGAGGTCGCGCGCGGGCCGGTGACGATCATGCCCGAACAGCGTGCGCTGCGGGACCTCGATGGCCGCGGAGGTGTTGTAGTTGTAGAGCCACGCCACGCGGATGAAGCACCACTCCAGGAAGAACTGCGCGGCGAGCGTCGCGATGGCGAGATAGAAGCCCTTGATGCGCAGCGACGGCAATCCGAAGATCGTGCCCGCGATCGCCGCGAAAAAGCCGGAACAGATCACCCAGACGATGATGTTCACGTTGGGGAAGATGCTGGTGAGCTTGTAGCAGGCATAGGCGCCGACCCCCATGAAGGCGCCGGAGCCGAGCGACAACAGGCCGGTATAGCCGGTGAGCAGATTGAGCCCCATCGCCGCCAGCGAGAAGATCAGGAACGGGATCATCACCGCGTTGAGCAGGAAGTCGTTCTCGGTCAGCGGAATCGCGAGCGCGATGACGAAGAGGATCACCAGCCCGATGCGGTCCTGCAGGATCGGGAAGATCGCCTGGTCGGCGACGTAGTCGGATTTGAACTGGCCGGCCTCGCGGTAGAACATTTGTTACTCCGCCTTGCCCAGAACAACAGCTTCGCGATGACGAATAGCGAAAAGCGAACGGTGATTCGTGGTCCGGTTGATTTGCATCGTCACGTTCTTTCCATATTCGTTATTCGCTAAATTCGCTCGATGATGCGCTCGCCGAACAGCCCCTGCGGACGGAACAGCAGGAAGAACAGGGCCAGCACGTAGGCGAACCAGGCATCGGTGCCGCCGCCGAACAACGGGCCCCAGTAGAACTCGAACAGCTTCTCGCCGAGGCCGATGATCAGCCCGCCGACGATGGCGCCCGGGATCGAGGTGAAGCCGCCGAGGATCAGGACCGGCAGCGCCTTGAGCGCGATCACCTCGAGCGCGAAGGAGACGTCCGAGCGCGCGCCCCAGAAGATGCCGGTGACCAGCGCCACCAGCCCGGCGGCGAACCAGACGATCACCCAGATCTGCTCCAGCGAAATGCCGACGGAGAGCGCCGCCGAATGGCTGTCGGCGACCGCGCGCAGCGCCCGCCCGATGCGGGTCTTGGAGAAAAAGATGCCGAGGCCGACCACCATGATGGTGGCGATGACGGCGGCGGCGATGTCGAGCCGCTGCATCTGCACCATGCCGCCGAGCGTGTGGTAGGTGATGCGGCCGCTCGGGCAGGTAGAAGTCGCCGGTCGGCATCACCTTGGGATCGCCGCCGAACACGAACTCGCCGAAGCCGATGAGGAAGTAGGTGATGCCGAAGGTGGCCATGAACAGGATGATATCGGGCTGATTGACCAATGGTCTCAGCACCGCCCGCTCGATGGTCCAGGCCAGCACGAACATGACGAGGATGGTCAGCGCCAGCGCGACGAAGGCGGGCATGCCGGCGTCGTGCAGGCCGACGAGCGTCAGCGCCGCGAACACCACCATGATGCCCTGCGCGAAATTGAACACGCCGGAGGCCTTGAAGATGAGCACGAAGCCGAGCGCGATCAGGGCATAGAGCATGCCGCCGACCAGGCCTTCCCACAACGTCTGCGCCAGCAGATCGGGCGCCTGCACCATCTGCACGAAGGGATCGACGAAGGCGAGATAGAGGAAATGCATTACTTCACCCTCAATGCGCCACGCCGAGATAGGCGTCGATCACCGCCTGGTTGCTGCTGACCTCGTCCGGCGTGCCGTCGGCGATCTTGGTGCCGTGATCGAGCACCACGATGCGGTCGGAGAGGTCCATCACCACGCCCATGTCGTGCTCGATGAGCGCGATGGTCGTGCCGAAATGGTCGTTGACGTCGAGGATGAAGCGCGACATGTCCTCCTTCTCCTCGAGGTTCATGCCGGCCATCGGCTCGTCGAGCAGCAGGAGCTCGGGCTCCATGGCGAGCGCGCGGCCGAATTCGACGCGCTTCTGCAGGCCGTAGGGCAGCCGGCCGACCGGCGTGCGGCGGATTTCCTGGATGCGCAGGAAGTCGATGATGCGCTCGACGAAGGCGCGGTGCTCGACCTCCTCCCGCATGGCCGGCCCATGGCGCAGCAACTGCCAGAAGAAATTCTTGTTCATCTTGAGCGAGCGCCCGGCCATGATGTTGTCGAGCGACGTCATGCCGCGGAACAGGGCGACGTTCTGGAAGGTGCGCGCGATGCCGCCTTCGGCCGCCTCGTAGGGGCGCATCCTGGCGCGGGTCTGGCCCTTGAAGGTGATTCGGCCCTGCTGCGGATGGTAGAAACCGTTGATGACGTTGAGCATCGACGTCTTGCCGGCGCCGTTCGGGACCGATGATGGCGCGGATCTCGCCCTTGCGGATGTCGAAGGAGACGTTGCTCACCGCGTTCACGCCGCCGAAGGACAGCGAGACGTCCTCGACCGCGAGCAGCACTTCGCCGGCGGCGATGGCGGAGCCGGTGGGGGCCCTCATGCCGCCTTCTCCATCGGCGGCGAGTTGCGGCTCGGTCTTCACGTCGCGGATCTTCACGCGCGCCTTGATCGCGCCCTTGCGGCCGTCTTCGAACGTCACTTCGGTTGAAATGTCCGCCTCCGAGGAGCCGTCGTAGAGCGCGGTGACCAAAGGCGCGTAGCGCTCGGCGATGAAGCCGCGGCGCACCTTCTGGGTGCGGGTCAGTTCGCCGTCGTCGGCGTCGAGTTCCTTGTGCAGAATGAGGAAGCGCTTGATCTGCGCGCCCGCCATCACCTTGTCCTGCGCCATGTCGCGGTTCACCTCGGCGACATCCTTTTCGATCATGTCCAAGACCAGCGGATGCTGCGCCAGTTCCTGGTAGGAGCTGTAGACCACGTTGTTGCGCTCGGCCCAGCTCCCGACGGCGGTGAGATCGATGTTGAGCATGACCGCGACGAAATCGCGCTTGTCGCCGTAGGCCACCGCCTCGCGGATGTTGGGGAAGAACTTGAGTTTGTTCTCGATGAATTTGGGCGAGAACAGCGTGCCGTCGTTGAGATTACCGACGTCCTTGGCGCGGTCGATGATCTTGAGATGGCCGGTCTTCTCGTCGAGGTAGCCGGCATCGCCCGTCTTCACATAACCGTCCGGGGTCAGCGCCTCTTTGGTCTTAGCTTCGTCCTTGAAGTAGCCGATGAACATGCCCGGGGACTTGAACAGCACCTCGCCGCTCTCGGTGATACGCATATCGACGTTCGGACAGGGCGGGCCGACGGAGTCGGAATAGATCTGTCCGTCCGGCTGGGCGGTGACATAGAGAAACGCTTCGGTCTGGCCGTAGAGCTGCTTCAGGTTGAGACCGATGGAGCGGTAGAAGGCGAACAGGTCCGGACCGATGGCCTCGCCCGCGGTGTAGGCGGTGCGCACGCGCGAGAATCCGAGCACGTTCTTGAGTGGGCCGTAGACCAGGAAATTGCCGATCGCGTAGAGCAGCCGGCCGCCGAGCGGCACCGGCTTGTGGTCGAGAATGGCCTCGCCGTATTTGCGCGCCACGCCGAGGAAATAGTGGAACATCCGGCGCTTGAGGGGGCTGGCGTCCTCCATGCGGATCATCACCCCCGTCAGCAGCGCCTCGAGCGTGCGCGGCGGCGCGAAATAGAAGGTCGGGCCGATCTCGCGCAGGTCCTGCTGGGCGGTGTCGGTCGATTCAGGACAGGCGATGCAGAAGCCCGCCACGATGCCTTGCGCGTAGTTGAGATAATGGTCGCCGACCCAGGCGAGCGGCAGATAGGCGAGCGAGACATCGGTTTCGTCGAGGTGGTCGAACTTGACGGTGTCGGTCGCCGCGGCGATCGAGCCCGCGCCGGTCAGCACCACGCCCTTCGAGGTGCCGGTGGTGCCGGAGGTGTAGAGGATGATGGAAGGGTCCGAGCCCTTGCCGTTCTCGATTTCCGCGTCGAGCCACTTGGCGGCCGACGGGTCCTCGCCAAGCGCCTTGCGCCCCGCCGCGATGACGTCGTCGATCGCGTGCATGTGGCTGTGGTCGTAGTCGCGCAGTCCCCGCGCCTCGTCGTAGACCATCTCTTCGAGCTTGGGCAGGCGCTCCTTCACCGACAGGATTTTGTCGACCTGCTCCTGGTCCTCGACCGCGGCGAAGCGCACCTCGGCGTGCGCGAGCACGAAGGCGAGCTCGTCCGCGACCGCGTCGGCATAGACCGGCACCGGAATGGCGCCGAGCATCTGCGCCGCCATAACCGACCAGTAAAGCTTCGGCCGGTTGGCGCCGACGATGGCGATCGTCTCGCCGCGCTTGAGGCCAAGCCGGTTGAGGCCGACGGCGTAGGCGCGCACGATCCCGAGCATGTCGGCCCAGGTCCAGGTCTGCCAGACGCCGAGATCCTTGTGCCGCATGGCCGGTCGCGCGCCGTAAAGGCGGGCATTGCGCACCAGCAGCTTCGCAAACGTGTCCGCTGTCGCGGCGGCGTTTGTCGCCACAGCCCATTCCCTCCCACAGGGGCCGCGTTCTTTTTATGCGGCCTTATTGCGTTCCCCTCGCCGCCTTCGGTGGCGGACTTATTTGTATGGATATGAAAACACCGCAGCGGGGCGGTCAAGCCTTTCATATTTCGGAAGAGCCCGCGAAAACGCGCTAACCCATTCCGCCCAAATGAAAATCAGGCATCGCACGCCGCCGCGCGTCGGCCGCGTACGGGGGCCATTTGCGGGCCCGCTCCGCTGCGCGGCCTTCGGCCGCGCGTTTGTTTTCACCTCCGTGCCGACGCGCACTCCCGGCATCGGCCCCTATGAGATTGCTGCGAAACAATATTTCCGCAACATGCCACTTGACAGACAGGGGGCGGCATTGTCCGCTAAGGACGCGGTGATTTCTATTCCGGCGACATTTCTATTCCGGCGACAAGGCGTGGTTACCCGCCATAGCGCGCCAGCCGCTCCAGGTTCAGCACCGTGATGCCGCCGTGCTCGACGCGCAGCAGGCCCTTGCCTTCCAGAATCTGCAGGCTCTTGTTCGCCATCTGGCGCGACATGCCCGACAGCAGCCCGATCTCTTCCTGCGAAATCTCCAGGTGATTTTCGCGGTCGTGGTAGAGTACCGGGTTGAACAGCCAGGCGACGCCGCGCGCGAGCCGCGCCGGCGCATCGAGCATGCGGTCGTACTCGACCAGCGCGATGAACTGGCCGAGCCGCTCGTTGAGCTGCTTGACCAGGAAACGGTTGAAGCCGACGCTGTTCTCGAACAGCCAGAGGAAGGTGACGCGGTCCATCAGCGCCAGGCGCGCGTCGCGCAAGGCGACGAGGTCGTATTGGCGCGGCTCGTTCTTCAGCACGGTGCCTTCGCCGAACCAGCCGCCGGCGCGGATACCGGCAAGCGTCACGGCCTTGCCGTTGCGCGACACCGTGCTGAGCTTGAGCAGGCCCGCCGTCACGCCGGTCCAGGAATCGAGCCGGTCGCCGCGATGGCAGACGTACCCGCCCTTGGCATAGGCCTTCTCGACGATGCCGCGGCGCGCCTGCTCGAATTCACGTTCGCTCAGGTCGTGGGTCCAGAACGCGATTTCGCGCAGGCGTTCAGCAGAAATCACGGCGCAGCTCCAGGCGGATTGCCTCAAACCGCATACAGAGCCGGCGGCACCTTGCCAAGCGACTACTCCGCCGCCTTCAGGAAGGGCTCGGCGGCGCCGCGGAATTGTTCTCGCAAAGCAGCTTCCTCGGCCTTGGCGGCCTTGAGATGCCGTTGCTTGACCGGGCCGTAGCCGCGAATCTTCTCCGGAATCGAGGCAAGCTCGACCGCGACCGCGTGATTGGCGGGGGTGAGCTCGGCCATCAGCGTTTCCAGGAGCGCCTCGTAGTCGGCGATCAACTGACGCTCGGTGCGGCGCTCGTCGCTGTAGCCGAAAACGTCGAGCGGCGTGCCGCGCAAGAATTTGAAGCGCTTGAGGACGCCGAACGCCTTTAGCATCCAGGGGCCGAACGACATTTTCTTCGGCTCGCCGGTCACGGGATCGACCTTGGCCAAGAGCGGCGGCGCGAGATGGAATTCGAGACGCAGGTCGCCGTCGAAGGACTTCTTCACGCGCTCGATGAACGCGGTGTCGGTATGAAGCCGCGCGACCTCGTATTCGTCCTTGTAGGCCATCAGCTTGAACAGATAGCGGGCCACGGCTTCCGCAAGCCCGCTCTCTCCCGGCGCCTTGGCGGCTTCGACGCTACGCACCTTGTCGACCCATTTGCGGTAGCGTTTGGCGTAGCGCTTGCTCTGGTAGGCGGTGAGGAAGTTTTCGCGCCGTTCCACGGTCTCGGCGAAGGACTCGGAAAGCTTCAGCGCCTCGTTCTGCTCTTCCGGGCGCGGACCGACCAGCGCCTCGATCGCCGCCGGATCGACCGCAGCGCGGCGGCCGTAGCTGAAGGCGGCGAGATTCATATCGACCGCCTGGCCGTTCATCTCGATCGCCTGTGCGATCGCCTCCGCGCTCAGGGGCAGCGCGCCCATCTGGTAGGCGTAGCCGAGCATGAACATGTTGGCGCCGAGCGACTGGCCCAACAGCGCGGTGGCGAGCCGGCCGGCGTCGATGAAATGGCTGCGCTCGCGGCCGGCGTGCTCGACGATGGCGCGCTTGAGCCGCTCGGTCGGCAGCGAGAAGTTCTCGTCGCGGGTGAAGTCGCCGGGCAGGAACTCGGCGGTGTTGACGATGACCCGGGTACCGCCCTGCTTCATGGCGCCGAGCACTTTCTTGTTGCCGGCGACCACGATGTCGCCGCCCAGCACCAGGTCGGCGCCGCCGGCGGCAATGCGGATGGCGTGGATGTCGTCGGGCGTGTTGGCGATGCGGATGTAGCTGAACACCGCGCCGCCCTTCTGCGCCAGCCCGGCCATATCGATGACACCGGCACCCTTGCCTTCGATATGCGCGGCCATGGCGATGATGGCGCCGACGGTGACGATGCCGGTGCCGCCGACGCCGGTGACGATGATGCCGTAGGGATGGTTGGTGAGCGGCGCGGCGGGCTCGGGCAGCGCGGCCCAGCCGGCGGGCTCGGCGACGCCCTCGCCCTTCTTCAGCTTGGCGCCGTGCACGGTGACGAAGGACGGGCAGAAGCCCTTGACGCAGGAATAGTCCTTGTTGCAGCTCGACTGGTCGATGGTGCGCTTGCGGCCCCATTCGGTTTCCAGCGGCTGCACCGAGACGCAGTTCGATTTGAGGCCGCAGTCGCCGCAGCCCTCGCAGACCAGGTCGTTGATGACGACGCGCTTGAGCGGGTCGGGGAAGGTGCCGCGCTTGCGGCGGCGGCGCTTCTCGGCGGCGCAGGTCTGGTCGTAAATGAGAACGGTGACGCCGGGCACGGTCGCGAGCTCGCGCTGCACGGCGTCGAGCTCGTCGCGGTGATGGACCGTGAGGCCCTTCGGCCAGTCGGTGTCCTTGGGATACTTCCACGGCTCGTCGGTGACCACGACCACGCGCTTGGCGCCTTCGGCCGCCACCTGGCGCGCGATCTGCGGCACGTTGAGGCCACCCTCGTTGGCCTGGCCGCCGGTCATCGCCACCGCGTCGTTGAACAGGATCTTGTAGGTCATGGTGGTGCCGGAATCGATCGCGGCACGGATGGCGAGATAGCCGGAGTGATTGTAGGTGCCGTCGCCCAGGTTCTGGAACACGTGCGGCGTTTGCGAGAACGGCGCCTCGCCGACCCAGTTGACGCCCTCGCCGCCCATCTGGGTGAAGCCGAGCGTCTTGCGGTCCATCCACTGCGACATGAAATGGCAGCCGATGCCGGCATAGGCGCGGCTGCCTTCCGGCACGCGCGTCGAGGTGTTGTGCGGGCAGCCGGAGCAGAAATAAGGAATGCGCACCGCGACGTCGGCGGTCTCGGCGAGCGCCTTCTGCGCCGACTTCAGCCGCGCGACGTTGGCGGCGAGTTCGTCGTTGGGCGCGGCCTTCAGGAGCCGCTCGCCGATGCAGATGGCGACGTCGTTGGGGTCGAGCGCGCCCTTGATCGGGAACAGCCAGTTGCCCTGCTCGTCCTTCTTGCCGATGCAGACCGGCTGGTTGGCGGTGCCGTAGAGCTCCTCGCGCACCTGCACTTCGATCAGCGAGCGCTTTTCCTCGACCACGATGATGAGATCGAGACCGTCGGCGAACGCAACCAGTTCCTCGCGCGGGAGCGGCCACGGGCAGCCGACCTTGAACAGGCGCAGCCCCAGGTCATTGCACTTGACTTCGTCGAGCCCGAGCTCGTCGAAGGCCTGGCGCACGTCGAGATAGGACTTGCCGGTCGTGATCACGCCGACCTTGGGCGCGCGCCCGCCGGAGGTGACGATCTTGTTGAGCTTGTTGGCGCGCACGAAGGCGAGCATGGCGTCGCGCTTGAAGTCGTGCAGGCGCGCTTCCTGGCCGAGGATGGTGTCGCCGAGACGGATGCCGAGACCGCCGTCCGGCATCACGAAGTCGGCGGGCGTGACGATCTGCAAGCGCTCGAGGCTGCCGTCGATGACGCCGGTCAACTCCACCGTCTCGTGCATGCATTTGAGCGCGGTCCATACGCCGGCATAGCGCGACATCGCCCAGCCGTAGAGCGCGTAGTCGACGATTTCCTGCACCCCGGCCGGGTTAAGGATCGGCATCATCACGTCGACGAAATGGAATTCGGACTGATGCGCGGTGGTGGAGGATTCCGCGGTGTGGTCGTCGCCCATGAGCGCGAGCACGCCGCCGTGCGGCGAGGTGCCGGCGAGGTTGGCGTGGCGGAAGACGTCGCCGGAGCGGTCGACGCCCGGGCCCTTGCCGTACCACATGCCGAAGACGCCATCGAACTTGCCCTCGCCGCGCAGTTCGGCCTGCTGCGTGCCCCACAGCGCGGTGGCGGCGAGCTCTTCGTTGATGCCGGGATTGAATTTGACGTCGGCGGCGGCAAGCTGACGGCCGGCGCGCATGATCTGCTGGTCGAGTCCGCCGAGCGGCGAGCCGCGATAGCCGCTGACATAGCCGGCGGTGTTGAGGCCGGCGCGGCGGTCGCGCTCCTTCTGCATCAGCAGCGCACGGATGAGCGCGTGATAGCCGGTGACGAGAACGCGATCCTGCGTGAGATCGAATTTGTCGTCGAGGCTGACCGATCGAAGCGTCATTGTCGAGGCCCTCGCGCACCCCCCGAGAAATCCGGGTCGCAGCCTTCAATATATAGGCCGATAGGACCGTGCAGGAAACGGGGGTGCAGCGCGCAAGCCCCGGAAAATCAACAGCCTGAACGTGCATTGCGCGCGCCGCGCGCGCCTTGCAATGAAATTGCGCTGCGGGCCCCGCGCGGGGTGTTTTGGATCGGGGAACCGGAACGCGTTAGCGCGCTTTCCCGCGCCCGAGCGCGCGAATCGGCAGGCTCCAAGCGTGTCGACAAGCCGTCACCGAGAAATCCGCATGCTGGAATCCCGCGCCGGAACACGCCTGTTTGCGACGCTCACGGCAGCCTTCACCAGGGTGGCCGACGCCGCCCGGGGAAGGCTCTTTGCATCCTGCAAAGGGGCCGTATACTCTGCATAAATAGCGTCAAAGCTCGGGGGAGCGCCTGCGATGTCCGATGGACAGAAGACTTTCTGGCTCAGTGCCGCGTTCGTGGTGGTGATCGCGCTCACTGGGGTCACCTTGTGGCAGGTGACGACGCGTCCGACCAAGGACGATCTGGCCGCCCTCAACGCCAAGGTCGAGGAGACCAACGGCAAGCTGGCCGAGGTGCAGAAGGCGACCGCGACCAAGGCCCTCGCCGAGGGACTGACCCAGCTTCAGGACAACATCAAGGGCACCAATGCGGCGCTCGCCAAGATCCAGAGCACCATCGCCGCCGGCGATGTGCGCGAGCGGCTCGATACGCTGGAAAAGAACATGAAGGCGGTCGACACCGCGCTGACGTCGCTGCAGAAGGCCGCCGTCGAGGCCGATCTCGGCGGCAAGGTGGATGCGCTCGGCGCCAAGGTCGCGTCGCTGAGCGGCGTCACCAGCCAGCTCGGCGCCAACCTGGCGGACCTGAAGTCGTCGGTCGCATCGGTCAAGGACGCGATGCCGAAGCAGAACCTGGCCGACCAGATCGGGCCGCTCAACGACAAGATCAAGTCGCTCAACGACACCCTCGCCAGCATCGAGAAATCCACCTCGCTCGACGGCGTCAAGAAGCAGTTGGCGGCGCTCAGCAGCAAGCTCGAGACCACCAACAAGGCGGTGACGGGCGGCAACCAGGAGGACACCGCCGCCCTCGGCAGCGCCGTCGACAAGCTGAAGGCGAGCCTCGACCAGGTCGCGAAGCTGAAATCGAACCTCGACGAGGTGGCGAAGCTGAAGGACGCGCTCAAGCCCCCGCCGAGGGAGGCAGTCGTCTTCTACCTGCACATGCCGAACGAGAAGAACCTGCCGCAGAAGATCGCCTCCGTGCAGCCGCTCGACATCCAGTTTGCCAAAATCGGCAGCACCGACGACGACGGTCAGGCAGCGATCATCATCCCGAAGCTGAAGACCCTGATCGAAGGCCGCAAGGACTGCGCCATCTCGGTGGCCGGCTATGCCGACACGCTCGGCGGCGACAAGGTCAACCTGGAGATTTCGCAGAAGCGCGCGCAGAACATCGCGCAGAAGATCAAGGCGGCCCTCCCCGACGTGACGGTCAACGTGGCGGCCTGGGGCGAGCGGCGGCTGCAGAAGTGGACGCCCGATGCCACCGCCGACGAGAATAACCGCCGCGTCGACATCTCTGTGAACTGCAAGGGCTGATTGCCATAGTCATTCCGGGACGCGTGCGCCTGCACGCGGGCTCGGAATGACAGGGACTACCCGCCCTCGGCGCCCCAGCGCCAGAAGTCGCGGCCTTCCTCGCGCAGGAAGCGGGCGAGCACCATCTTGTGCACTTCGGAGGCGCCGTCGACCAGGCGCGCCGAGCGGGCATAGCGGTAGACCCATTCCAGGATCGTATCCTTGGAATAGCCGCGCGCACCGCAGAGCTGGATGCCGACGTCGGCGGCGTTGTGCAGCGTATCGGCGACCGAGACTTTCGCCATCGACACTTCCTTGCGCGCGCGCGAGCCCTGGTCGAGCATCCAGGCCGCGCGCATGGTGAGCAGGCGGCCGATCTCGATCTGCTGTGCCACCTCGCCGAGCTTGATCTGCACGCTCTCGCGGTCGGCGAGCTTAATGCCGAAGCCCTCGCGCTCGTCGACATAGGCCTGCGCGATCTCCATGCAGCGCTTGGCGAAGCCGAGCCAGCGCATGCAGTGGGTGAGCCGCGCGGGACCGAGACGGATCTGCGTGATGCGCAGGCCGTCGCCTTCGTTGAGCAGGATGTTCTCTTCGGGGATTTCGAGGCCGTCGTATTCGATCTCGCAATGGCCGCCGTGCTCCTCCGGGCCCATGATCGGGATGCGGCGCACGATGCGCCAGCCCGGATCGTCCTTGTGATAGAGGAAGGCGGTCAAGCCCCGACGCTTGTCGTCGGAGGTGCGCGCGATGAGGATGAAGTGCTCCGCGCCCTCGGCGCCGGTAATGAACCATTTGCGCCCGCGCACGATATAGCGGTCGCCCTTCTTTTCGGCGCGGGTCAGCATCATGCCCGGATCGGAGCCGGAGCCCGGATGCGGCTCGGTCATCACGAAGGACGAGCGCACCTTGCCCTCGACGATCGGGCGCAGCCACTTTTCCTTCTGCGCCGGCGTGCCGGTGCGGGCGAGCACGTTCATGTTGCCGTCGTCGGGCGCCATGCAGTTGATGGCGAGCGGGCCGAAAATCGAGCGCGCGGCCTCCTCGTAGATCGCCGCCCAGGCGACCACTGGCAGTTCCATGCCGCCGAATTCGCGCGGGGACTGCGGCGCCCACAGGCCTGCGGCCTTGGCCTTCTCGCGCACCGGCTGCAGCCGGTCGTGCGGGATGTTCTCGTGGTCGGCGAAATTGGCGGGATCGCTTTCGAGCGGCAGCACGTGCGCTTCGACGAACGCGCGCACCCGGGCGCGGAGATCCTCGATCTCGGGGGATAGGTTGAAGTCCATGGCGGTTTCCTCGCGTTCACTAACTCAATCCGTCACCCTGAGGTGCGAGCGACTAGAGGTCGCGAGCCTCAGGATGACGAAGAGATTCTACCCCTTCAACTGCACCACCTGGCCGCCGTCGACCACGATGGTAGCGCCGGTGATGTAGCGGCCGGCGTCGGAGGCGAGCAGCAGCAGCGCGCCGTCGAGGTCGCCGGCTTCGCCGAAGCGGCCCATGGGGATGTCGCGCTTCATCTGCTGGCCGGCCTCGCCGGTCAGATACGCGTCGTTGATCTCGGTGACGAACCAGCCCGGCGCGATGGCATTGACGCGCACGCCCTTGAAGGCGAGTTCCAGCGCCAGCGCCTTGGTCGCCTGCACCACGGCGGCCTTGGCCACCGCATAAGACGCCGTCCCCTTGGCGGCGCCGAAGGCGAGCACCGAGGCGGTGTTGACGATCGAGCCGCGCGCGCCGGCCGCCAGCATGCGGCGGGCGGCTTCCTGCGCCCAGTAGAACACCGCGTCGAGATCGACCGACAGCACGCGGCGCCATTCCTCCGGCGTGACCTCGATCGCGCGCTGGGCGGCCTGCGCGACGCCGGCGTTGTTGACGAGAATGGTGACGGTGCCGAACGCCTTTTCCACTTCGTCGAAGGCCCGCAGCATGGCGGTGCGGTCGTTGACGTCGGCGGCGATGGCGACGGCGCGGCCGCCGCGGCCTTCGATTTCCGCTTGCAGGTCCTTCAGCCGCTCGGCACGCCGCGCCACCAGCGCCACCGCCGCGCCGTTGTCGGCCAGCGCGCGGGCGAACTGCACGCCGAGCCCGCTGGAAGCGCCGGTGACCAGCGCCACCCGGCCAGTGAGGTTGAACATGTCGGCGGCTTTCATGGGTGGCCTTTCTTATCCCTCCCCCTTCGGGGGAGGGTGGCCGGCGAAGCCGGCCGGGTGGGGGGTGCGGCTACGAAGTACCTGGTCGATCGTCTCCAGCACGCCGCTCAAATTCTTGTCGACGTCATTGTTCCAGAAGCGCAGAATTTTGATACCCTCTTTCACAAAATGTGCGTCGCGGTCCTTATCGCGGACTTCCTGCGAGCCAAAATTGTGCTGCCCGCCATCGATCTCGACGATGACCCGCTCGCGAAGGCAGACGAAATCGAGAATATGACCATCACGCGGCGCCTGACGGCGAAAGTGATAGCCGCGAGATTTCCATGAACGCAAGTACACCCACAGCTTCACTTCCTGTGGCGTCATCGCCTTGCGCAGTTGGCGGGCGCGAGAATTCGCCATCAAGACCCCCACCCGGCTGGCCTTTGGCCAGCCACCCTCCCCTTTCAGGGGAGGGATAAAGCAGCATCAATGCCCATAAAGCGCATGGGGTAGCGCGGTGGCAAGGGCGGGTACGAACCACAGCACAACGAGCGCGAAAAGCTGGATCAGCACGAAGGGGACGATGCCGGCATAGATGTGCCGGGTGGTGACCTCCGGCGGCGCCACCCCGCGCAGGTAGAACAAGGTCGGGCCGAGCGGCGGGTGCATGTAGGAGGTCTGCAGGTTCACCGCCATCAGGATGCCGAGCCAGACCGGATCGACGCCAGGCATCTTCAGGAGCGCCGGTCCGACGATCGGGATCACCACAAAGATGATCTCGAAGGCATCCATGACGAAGCCGAGCAGGAAGATCGCGAGCATGACCGCGAGCAGCGCGCCGTCGACGCCGCCCGGCAGGCCGGTCAGCGCCCGGTGCACCAGCACGTCGCCGCCCAGCGCACGGAAGACCAGACTGAACGCGGTGGCGCCGATGAGGATGACGAAGATCATGGCCGTGATCTGCGTGGTCTTTTCGACCACCGGCGTCATGACGTCCGTGAGCCGCGCCTTGCGCATGGCGAGCAGGATGGCGCCGACCGCGCCGACGGAAGCCGCTTCGGTCGGCGTCGCGATACCGTACAGGATGGAGCCCAGCACCGCGGCGATGAGGACGAGCGGCGCCAGCAAGGCTTCGAGCAGGCCGTCGGTCTGACGTGCTGTCGCCCGCCTCGACCGCCGGACACGTCGCCGGCCGCCAGAATGCCATCGCCAACGAGGTAAGCCAGATAAAGCCCGACCAGCAGCGCGCCGGGCACCACCGCGCCGGCGAACAGGTCGCTCACCGACAGCGCGTTCGGCGCGAAGTTGCCTTGCGCCAGTTGCGCCGCCTGATAGGCGTTGTTGAGCTGGTCGCCGAGCACGATCAGCACGGTCGACGGCGGCACGATCTGGGCAAGCGTGGCGGAGGCCGCCACCGTGCCGGCGGCGAGCCGCGGGTCGTAGCCGTGACGCAGCATCGCCGGCAGCATGATCAGGCCCATGGTGACCGCGGTGGCGCCGACGATGCCGGTCGAGGCCGCCAGCAGCGCGCCGACTACGACCGCCGAGTAGCCGAGGCCGCCGCGGAGCGAGCCGAACAATCGCCCCATGCGCTCGAGCAGGTCCTCGGCGATGCGCGACTGCTCCAGCATCACGCCCATGAACACGAACAGCGGGATCGCCAGCAGTATCGGATTGGTAATGACGCCGTAGATGCGGTCGGGCAGCGCGCCGAGGATGCCAAAGTCCATGACGCCGAGAAGATGACCCAGCACGGCGAAGGCAAGCGACACGCCGGCGAGCGTCAGCGCCACCGGATATCCGGCCATCAGCGTCACGATGACGGCGACGACCAGCAGGACGGCGAGGGTTTCAGCGAGCGGCATTCAGCGCGCGCCCCGCCCGCTTAGCTGCGTGAGCTCGGTTGCCGCGCGGATCGCCTGCGCCAGGCCTTGCGACGCCATCAGCAGCGCGAACAGCGGCAGCAGCGTCTTCAGCAGAAACACCAGCGGCAAGCCGCCAACCTCCTGCGAACCCTCAAGAATCGCCCAGGACCGCGCGGCGTAAGGCGCCGACAGCCACAGCAGCACCAGCATGAACGGCAGCAACAGCAGCAGGCTGCCGGCCAGATCGATGAGCGCGCGGGTGCGGGCGCCGGCATGGGCATAGAACACGTCGACCCGCACATGGCCGCCGGCCTTGAGCGTCCAGGCCGCCGCCAGCATGATCAGGGTGGCGTGGCCGTAGGTGACCGCCTCGGTCAGCCGGATCGAGCCAAAGGCGAACACGTAGCGCCCCACAACAAGCGCGAACTGCACCAGCACGACGGCGAGCGCCAGCCAGGCCGCGGCGCGGCCGATGGTGGAATTGAGGCGGTCGATGCGGTCGGCGAGCGTGGTGAGGGCGGCGGGAACAACCATGCGGCGATGATGGCACAAAGCGCGGCGTTCCGCTAAATTCGCCGCATGACCCACGAACACGACCATCATCACGACCACGACCATTCCGAGCTCGTCGGAGATGCAACTGCGCGTGCGCGCGCTTGAAACGGTGCTGACCGAGAAGGGCTATGTCGAGCCGGCCGCGCTCGACGCCATCGTCGACACCTACCAGACCAAGGTCGGGCCGCGGAACGGCGCCCGCGTGGTCGCGCGCGCCTGGGTCGATCCCGCCTTCAAGCGGGCACTGATCGAAGATGCCACCGAAGCCGTCAACACGCTCGGCCACGTCAGCCGCACCGGCGACCATCTGATCGCGGTCGAGAACACGCCGCAGCGGCACAACATGGTCGTGTGCACGCTCTGCTCCTGCTACCCGTGGGAAATGCTCGGCCTGCCGCCGGTCTGGTACAAGTCGGCGCCCTATCGCTCGCGCGCGGTGAAGGACCCGCGCGGCGTGCTCGCCGAGTTCGGCGTCAGCCTGCCGGCGGAGACCGAAATCCGCGTCTGGGACTCGACCGCCGAAACGCGCTTCCTGGTGCTGCCCATGCGCCCCGCCGGCACCGAAGGCTGGAGCGAAGAGCAACTCGCGGACCTCGTCACCCGCGACAGCATGATCGGCACCGGGCTGGCGTTGCGGCCGGAGGACATCGGCAAATGAACGGCGTGCACGACATGGGCGGCATGGACGGTTTCGGTCCGGTCGAGCCCGAGCCGAACGAGCCGGTCTTCCATCATGCCTTGGGAAGGCCGCGTGATGGCGATGGTGCGCGCCATCGGCGCCAACGGCGGCATGAACATCGACATGCAGCGCTTCTCGCGCGAGATGCTGCCGCCGGTCGACTATCTCGCCAGCTCCTATTACCGGAAATGGTTCCTGGCGTTCGAACATACGCTGGTCGAGCGCGACATGGTCGGCGCGGACGAGATCGACGCCGGTCACACCCTGCGGCAAAGCGCGCCGCTCGCGCGCGGTCCGTTCACGCTGGCCGACGTGGCGCGGATCGAGACACGCGGCAGCTTCGCCCGCGCGGCCGCGACGCCGGCGTCGTTCAAGCTGGGCGACACGGTGCGGGCCCGGAACATCAATCCGATTACGCATACGCGGCTGCCGCGCTACGTGCGCGGCCACACCGGCACGGTCGAGCGCGTCAACGGCTGTCACGTCTTCCCCGACAGCAACGCGCGCGGCGAAGGCGAAAACCCGCAATGGCTCTACACGGTGGTGTTCGACGGCCGCGAACTGTGGGGCGACGACGGCGATCCGAATTTGAAAGTGTCCATCGACGCGTTCGAGCCGTATTTGGAATTAGCATGATCGACCCCGCCGCCGCGCAACGCGCGACCCAGGAAGTGCCAAGCATTCCGCACGACGCGGAAGGCCCGGTGTTCCGCGAGCCATGGGAGGCGCAGGCCTTCGCCATGACGCTGGCGCTGCACGAGCGCGGCGTGTTCACCTGGGCGGAATGGGCGGAAACGCTCGGCGCCGAGATCAAGCGCGCGCAAAGCGCGGGCGATCCCGACACCGGCGAGACCTATTATCTGCACTGGCTGGCGGCGCTGGAGAAGCTGGTGGCGGACAAGGGCGTCACCAGCGCGGAGACGCTTGCATCGCACGCGCGACGCCTGGGAGCACGCCTGCGAGCGCACGCCGCACGGGCGGCCGATCGAGTTGCAGCCCGACGATTTCCGTTAGACGACATTATCCGGCTGCAGGTGGCATTGGCTGCCGTCGGCAAGCTCGATCTGCACCGTGGTGTGGCCGATCTCGAACCTGTCCTGCAGGTCGTCCGCGACGCGGTGGAGGAACGCGTCGCCCGGGTGTCCGGCGGGCGTGACCAGATGGCAGGTGAGCGCGGTTTCCGTCGTGCTCATGGCCCAGATGTGCAGGTCGTGCAGCTCTTTCACTTCCGGCAGACCGCGCAGGTAACGCGCCACCGCGTCGGGATCGACATTGGCCGGCGCCGCGTTGAGCGCGAGCCTCAACGAGTCCCGTAAGAGACGCCAAGTGCCGACCAGAATGACGACGGAAATAAGCAGGCTCACTGCCGGGTCGAGCCATTGCCAGCCGGTGAGCCTGATGCCGAGGGCAGCGACGATCACCGCTACCGACACGCCGGTATCGGCCAGCATATGCAGGAAGGCGCCGCGCATGTTGAGGTCGGCGTGGCTGCCGCGGCTCAACAGCCAGGCGGACGCACCATTCACCACCACCGCTGCTGCGGCGACGATCATCACCGTGCCGGTCGCCACCGGCTCGGGCTGATAGAAGCGATGCACCGCCTCCCAGGCGATGGCGCCGGTCGCAACCAGCAGGATCAGGCCGTTGACGAACGCCGACAGGATCGAGGCCGAGCGCATCCGGTAGGTGAAACGCGCGCTCGGTCGCCAGTCGGCCACCGAATAGGCCACCCAAGCCATCACCAGGCCCATGACGTCGCCGAAATTGTGGCCGGCGTCGGCGAGCAGCGCCAGCGAATGGGCGTAGAGGCCGTAGAATATCTGCGCGACGACCAGCGCGATGTTGAGTGCGGTGGCGATGGCGAAGGTGCGGCCAAAGTCGGCCGGCACATGGGAATGCCCGCCGAGGCCGTGGTGGTGGTCGTGGCCATGCGAATGGCCGTGATGATCGTGCGCGTGAGTATGGGCCAAAGGTGTCTCCCTTGGCCGCAGAAGCTAACGGCTCGGGGGATGAATACTAGAACATCTCAGTCCTCATTCCGGGGCCGGCCAAAGGCCGGAACCCGGAATCCATAATCCCTGTCTTCGATTGGACCGAGGCGCAGGGGTAATGGATTCCGGGTTCGCTCGCTAACGCTCGCGACCCGGAATGACAGCCTTTTCTACACCCCCGCCGCGCCGCCATCCGCGCGGGGGTCGTGACCGCCTTCGAGCGTGCCATTCGGAT
Source organism: uncultured Pseudomonadota bacterium (assembly GCA_963829755.1). Lineage (GTDB taxonomy): Bacteria > Pseudomonadota > Alphaproteobacteria > Rhizobiales > Xanthobacteraceae > Pseudolabrys. Next base: position 26,984 of record CAWHJV010000015.1, read on the forward strand.
GCAGCACCACCGCGCCGGCGTGGCCCATGGTGTCGGAATAAGGCTCGCTCAAAACGTCGATATCGTGCCCGGCGGACATCAGCCGGTCGATGAGGTTTTCGTCGAAGCGGGATTCCATCCGCAAATTCGTGTGGGTGGAACCCCAGGTGCGGCCCAAGAGCCAGCGCGGCGCGTCGATCGCTTTGTCGAGCGGCTGCCGGAACAGCACGTGGCGGGTGAAGACGGCCGCCTGCGACTGCGGCTGGCCGTCGCCGCCCATGGCGCCGTAGGCCATCACGCGGCCGTCCTTCAGTACGGCGAGCGCCGGATTGAGCGTGTGGAACGGCCGGCATCCGGGCGCGAGCGCATTCAAGGCCTTCGGGTCGAGCGAGAAGCTGGCGCCGCGGTTCTGCATCAACACGCCGGTCGCCGGCAGTACGACGCCGGAGCCGAACTCCCAATAGATCGACTGGATATAGGAGACGACGAGGCCGCTCGCGTCCGCCGCGCCCATCCAGATGGTGTCGCCTTCGCCATAGGGCGCCGGCCATTCCGCGGCCTTGCGCGAATCGATCTTGCCGGCTTGCTCGTCGAGGAAGGCGGCCGACAGGAAGCGATTAAGATCGACGGTGATCTTGTCGGGGTCGGTAACGACACGGTCGCGCACCCGGAAGGCGCGCTTGGTCGCTTCCACTAGGCCGTGGATGTGCTCGAAGCTTTCGGCCTTCTCAACGCGCAGGCGCTCGAAAAGCGCCAGGATGATGAGTGACGCCAACCCTTGCGTCGGCGGCGGCGCGTTGTAGAGCGTGCCGGCCTCGATACCGACACTGAGCGGCGCATCGACCCACGCGCGATACTGCTCGAGATCGGCGCGGGTCACGGGACAACCGAAGCGCTCCAGGTCGGCGGCGAGTTCGCGGCCGACGTCGCCGCGATAAAAATCGTCGAGGCCGGCGTGCGCCAGATGGTCGAGGGTGGCGGCGAGCGCGCTCTGCTTGAGTTGCGCGCCCTCTTCCGGCGGCTTGCCGTCGACCAGGAAAGCCGTGGCGAAACCGGGCGCGTCCTTGAGTTCATCGAGCTTTTCGACCGAGAGCCGCGCCTGGCTGCGCGTCACCGTATAGCCGTCGCGCGCGTGCTTGACGGCGGCGGCGAGCAGGACATCGAGCGGCAGCTTGCCGCCGGCGGCCTTGGCGGCGTCGCTGGCGAGCATCCAGCCGGCAACCGCGCCGGGCACCGTGAGCGCGGCCAGCGCCCCGCGCGTCGGCATCTCGTCGTAACCGGCGTCGCGGTAGAACCGCGGCGTCGCCTTCGCCCCCGCCCTTCCCGCCCCCATCAGCGCCCGCACGCGGCCCGACGGCTCGCGGATCAGCCAGAAGCCGTCGCCGCCGATATGGTTCATGTGCGGATAAACCGCGGCGATGCTCGCCGCCATGGCGATCATCGCCTCGATGGCGTTGCCGCCCTCGGCGAGGATTTGGCGGCCGTCCTCGACGGCGGCGGCATGCGGCGCGCAGACGACGCCACGGCGATGGCCGGAAGTGTAGAGATTCATTGAGGTCCTCGTGTCCCGGACGCTACGCAATACGCAGCATTGCGCAGCAGACCCGGGACCTTGGTTGAAAGAAAGCTGGGTCCCGGATCAGCGGCGCACCGTTTCACGCTGCGCCGCATCCGGGACACGAACTCAAACCGCCGCATCGGCCAACCCGCGCTTCTTCAACAGCGCGTCCACCGTTGGCAGTCGCCCGCGAAACGCCTTGTAGGCTTCCGCCGGGTCGCGCAGGTTGCCGGCGCTGTAGATGAAGTCGTGCAGCTTCTTTGCCGTCGCCGGATCGAAGGCATCGCCCGTTTCCGCGAAGGCCTCGAAGGCGTCGGCGTCCAGCACCTCCGACCACATGTATGAGTAATAGCCGGCCGCGTAGCCATCGCCAGCGAAGAGGTGCTGGAAGTGCGGCAGGCGGTGGCGCATCACGATCTCCGCCGGCATGGCGATGCGCGCGAGATCGCGGCGTTCGAATTCGCTCACGTCCAGCTCTTCGGGCTTCGGCAGCGCATGGATATCGAGATCGACCAGCGCGCAGGCGGTATACTCCACCGTGGTGAAGCCCTGGCCGTAGGTGCGCGTCGCCAGGAGGCGGTCGAGCAGCGCCTGCGGCATCGGCTCATTGGTGCGGTAGTGGCGCGCGTATGCGCGCAGGATTTCCGGCACCTCCAGCCAGTGCTCGTAAAGCTGCGAGGGCAGTTCGACAAAATCGCTCGATACCTCCGTGCCCGCGAGCAGCGGATAGGTCACGTTCGACAACATGCCGTGCAAGGCGTGACCGAATTCGTGGAACAGCGTGCGCGCGTCGTCGAACGACAGCAGCGCCGGTTCGTTCGCAGCCGGCTTGGAGAAATTGCAGATGTTGAGGACGATCGGCTTGATGTCGCCGTTGAGCTTTTCCTGGTCGCGCAACGAGGTCATCCAGGCGCCGGAATGCTTGGAGCCGCGCGCGTAATAGTCGCCGATGAACAGGGCGACGTCCTCGCCTTCGGCGTCCTTCACGGCCCAGGCGCGCGCGTCCTCGTTGTAGAGCGGCACGTCGACCGGCGTGAAGGTGAGACCGAACAGGCGGCGCGCACTCTCGAACGCCGCTTCGATCATCTTGTCGAGCTGGAAGTACGGCTTGATCTCGGCCTCGTCCAGATCGAACTCGGCCTTGCGGCGCCGTTCGGCGTAGTAGCGCCAGTCGTGCGGCGCCAGCGCGAAATTGCCGCCTTCCTCGGCGATGATCTTCTGCATGGCGTCGCGCTCGGCCAACGCCTTGGCGCGGGCGCGGGTCCAGACGTTTTCGAGGAGCTCGCGCGCGGCGCCGGGCGTCTTCGCCATCTGGTCGGCAAGCCGATAATCGGCAAAGGTGTCGTAGCCGATGAGGCGCGCGCTCTCGGCGCGCAGGCTCACCATTTCCTTGATGATGGCGCGGTTGTCGGTCTCTCCCCCGTTCTTGCCGCCGTTCTCGCCGCGCCCGATCCAGGCGTTGAAGATCTTCTCGCGCAGGTCGCGCCGCGCGGAGAACTGCAGGAACGGCTCGACCGAGGAGCGCGACAACGTGAACGCATATTTGCCGGGGTGGCCCCGTTCCTCGGCGGCCGCGCGCGCGCCGGCGCGGGCGAAGTCGGGCAGGCCGTCGAGATCGGTTTCGTCGAGGAGGAGCGCGTAGGACTTTTCGTCGGCGAGCACGTTCTGGCCGAACTGGGTGCCGAGGCTGGCGAGCCGTTCGTTGATGGCGGCAAGGCGGTCCTGGCTCGGCTTGTCCAGCGCCGCCCCCGCGCGCACGAAGTCGGTGTGATAGCGCTCCAGCACGCGCGCCTGCTCGGCGTCGAGGCCGAGGCTGTCGCGACGGGCATGGAGATCGGCGATGCGGGCGTAGAGGGCGCGGTTGAGATAGAGCGCGTTGTCGTGGCGTGCGAGCAGCGGCGAGACGTCGCGTTCGACTTCCTCGATGGCGTCGCTGGTGTCGGCGCCGGCCAGGACGAAGAACACGGCTTGCACCTTGTCGAGCGCGCGGCCGGCGCGCTCCAGCGCCGCGATGGTGTTGGCGAAGGTGGGCGCGGCCGGGTCGGCGGCGATCCGCTCAATCTCCGCGCGGTGCCGGGCGAGCGCGGCATCGAAGGCCGGGCGGAACTGGTCGGGCGCAAACTGACCGAAGGGCGGCAGGCCGAAGGGACCGGTCCAGTCGGCGAGCAGCGGATCTGGGGCGGTCGAAGGGGGCGTCTGGGGCGCGTTCATAGGGGCTCATCTAGACATTGCCGCAAGGCTTGTCATCCGCGCAGCGCCCTGAGCGCGTTGAAGATGACCGCGACGTCGATCACCTCCTGCAGCAGCGCGCCCTCGACCGGCGGCAGGTAGCCGAAGGCGGCCGCGATCATGGCCGCAACGGAGAGCCCTATGCCCGCGGCGACGCTCTGCCAGGCGATCAGGCGCGAGCGGCGCGCGATCTGGATCGCCGGCAGGATGCGGTCGAGCTGATCGACCAGCAGCACGACATCGGCGGCTTCGGCCGAGGCCGCCGCGCCCTTCGCGCCCATGGCCACGCCGAGGTCGGCGGCGGCGAGCGCCGGCGCGTCATTGACGCCGTCGCCGATCATCATCACCGGGCCGTTCTTGCGCTCGGCCAGCACCACCAGGATCTTCTGGTCGGGGGTCAGTTCCGAGCGTACGGAATCGATGCTGAGCCCCATACTGACGAAGCGTGCGACTTCGCGGCGGTCGCCGGTCGCCAGCACGATGCGCTCGATGCCGAGCGCACGCAGCTCATGCAAGAGCTGCTCGGTGCCGGCGCGCAGCGCATCGGACAGGATGATGACGCCCGCCGCCTGGCCGTCGATTGCCACCGCGACACCGAGAGCGCCGGGCTGGCGGTCGCGGCTGAGCTGGCGCAGGCCCGCCGCGCCGACCTTCCCGCCAACGAAATGGAAGCCGCCGACCGCCACCGCATGTCCCTCGACGCGGCCGGTGAGCCCTTCGCCCGGCGTCTCCACCACCTCGCTCGGCACCGCCAACTTGAGCCCGCGCTCGCGGGCGGCGGCCACCAGGGTCTGGCCGATGATGTGTTTCGAGGCCTGGTCGAGCGAGGCGGCGACGCGCAGCACCTCATCCGTCGTCAGGCCCTCGGCGACCTGGATGGCGACGATGCGCGCCTCGCCGCGGGTCAGCGTGCCGGTCTTGTCGAGTACCAGCGCGCGCACGGCGGCGAGCGCCTCGATGGCCTTGCCGCCCTTGATCAGGATGCCGAGCTTGGCCGCGCGCGACAGGCCGGCGACGATGGCGACCGGCACCGCCAGGATCAGCGGGCACGGGGTTGCCACCACCAGCACCGCCACGGCGCGGATGGGATCGCCGGTCAGCCACCAGGCGCCGCCCGCCAGCGCCACGGTAACCGCCAGGAACAGGATGGCGTAGCGGTCGGCCATGCGGACCATGGGCGCGCGCGACTTTTGCGCCGCCTCCACCAGACGCACGATGCCGGCGTAGGTGCTCTCGTCGGCGGGAGCCGAGGCGGTGAGATCGAAGGCGTCGCCGACATTGGTGGTGCCGCTCATCACGGCATCGCCGGCCGCGTGCTTGGCCGGCACGGATTCGCCGGTCAGCGCCGACTGGTCGAGCACCGCCACGCCCGCAGCCACCGTGCCGTCGACCGGCACCACGTCGCCCTGGCGCACCAGCAGGCGGTCCCCGGGCGCGACCTGCTCGAGCGGCACCTCCTCCAACGCCTGGTCGCGGTGGCGCATGGCGGTGCGCGGCACCCGGGCGAGCAGCGCGGTCATGTCGCGGCGGGCACGCTTCGCGGCGAAGCCTTCCAGGTACTGGCCACCGGCATACATCAGCGCCACGATCGCGGCGGCCAGCGCCTGCCCGACCAGAAGCGCCGCCGTCATCGAGAGCGCCGCCACGATGTCGAGGCCGACGTCGCCGCGCCTGAGCGTGGTCACGATCTCGGCGATGAGCGCCAGCAGTACGGGGACGGTGGCGACGGTCCAGATCGCGCCCGACCAGGGCCCGAGCCCGGCGAGCGGAGCCGCCAGCCCGGCGGCGAGGCCGAGCGCGGCGAGACCGGCCAGGAAGGGCCGGAGCTGAAGGCGCAGCTTTTCCATGCATAATAAGTGTCATCTTGCGGCGCCGGGGGCCATGCGCGAGATCAAAGGGCCCGCGAATGGCCGCATTTTGCGGGAACAAGCGGCCTTGCTACGGGCTTGATTCAAGAGCCTGTTTCGGGGAGATTGCGCCCACCTAATGGGAGCCGGTGATGGCCAAATCGCGTTCGAAATCGAGGTCCAAGGCTAAGGCGCCAACGCCGGCGGCAAAGCCGGAGACGGCGGCGGAGCCGGTGGCAGCGGTCGCCACGCCCGCGGAGCCGGCGGCCAAGCCGAGCCCGGCGCCCGCGCGCGGTCCCCGCAAGATCGTCTGGCTGCACGTGCTGACCGTGATGAGCGTGACCATCCTGATCGGCGCCGAGGTGTTCGGCGCGGCCTTCGCCGGGAGCTGGGCGCTCTCCACCCTGTTCGGGCTCGGCGGCATCGGCGCCCGCGCGCTCGACATCTTCTTCATGGTGTGCGGCGTCGCCATCATGGTGCAGTTCGTGCGCGCCGCGCACAAGATCGAGCCCTTCACCGCGCGTGCATGAGTACCACTGGCGCGCCGCGCCAACTCTCGGTGCGGCCGCTCAGGGAAAAAATTAAGCAAGATTTGACGCTCGCGGAACTAAATCGCTTGCGTAGCGGGTGAAAATTCCCTATCTGCACCTTTGCCCAATTTCGCACGTGCCTGTGGCCGCGTGTCGGTCGGTGGGCGTCCGGACAAGAGGCCGGACAGCCGCCAGGAGAAAAAGGTCAGCGACCCTTCTCCAACGCATCTGACCGGCAGCTGGAGGCGAAACCAGCACAGCCTGCTCTCAAGCAGGGGACGCGGCTTAAAGCAACGACGATCGGGCTTCCTTGGTCTCTGCCGGCTTCCAAACCCGGCTCACCGAAGAGGCTTGCTCATCATTGCCGGCCGTGCGGACGGGGCTATTCCCCTTCCTCACCTAGGCAGCATGGGCGGCTCTTGAGAGTGCCAGCGCCGGCGCGTCCCCAACGCGTGCCGCCGTCGGACTCGCAAAAGCCGCATCATCCTTGGGGCTGTGCGAAAGCCCCTTAAGCCACGGGGGTAGCGCCATGACCGAGCGCATCCGCGAATTCCTGCGCAACCGCACCGAGGACGGGCCCTGCCTCGTCGTCGACCTCGATGTCGTCCGCGACAACTATACCGCCTTCGCCAAGGCGCTGCCCGACACGCGCGTGTTCTACGCCGTGAAGGCCAACCCGGCGCCGGAGGTGCTGAGCCTGCTCGCCAAGCTCGGCTCCTGCTTCGACACCGCCTCGGTCGCCGAGATCGAGATGGCGCTCGCCGCAGGGGCTTCGCCCGACCGCATCTCCTACGGCAACACCATCAAGAAGGAGCGCGATGTCGCGCGCGCCTTCGCGCTGGGCGTCCGCCTCTACGCGGTCGACTGCCAGGCCGAGGTCGACAAGGTCGCGCGCGCCGCGCCGGGCTCGAAGGTGTTCTGCCGCATCCTGTCGGACTGCGTCGGCGCCGAATGGCCGCTGTCGCGCAAGTTCGGCTGCGAGGCCGAGATGGCGGTGAACGTGCTGGAGCACGCGCTGCGCCAGGGCCTGGAGCCCTACGGCGTGTCGTTCCACGTCGGCTCCCAGCAGCGCAACCAGCACGCCTGGGACCGCGCGCTCGCCTCGGCGGCCGCGGTGTTCAAGGAGTGCGGCGAGCGCGGCATCAACCTGTCGATGGTGAACCTGGGCGGCGGCTTCCCGACCAAGTACGTGAAGAACGTGCCCTCGGTGAAAAGCTACGGCACCGCCATCTTCCGGGCGCTGCGCAAGCACTTCGGCAACCGCATCCCGGAGACCATCATCGAGCCGGGCCGCGGCATGGTCGGCAACGCCGGCATCATCGAGAGCGAGGTCGTGCTGGTCTCCAAGAAGAGCGACGAGGACGACGTGCGCTGGGTCTATCTCGACATCGGCAAGTTCGGCGGCCTCGCCGAGACCATGGACGAGGCGATCCGCTATCCGCTGCGCACCCCGCGCGACGGCGACGACATGGCGCCGTGCGTGCTGGCCGGGCCGACCTGCGACTCGGCGGACGTGATGTACGAGCACGACCCCTACCTGCTGCCGGTCAGTCTCGAGATCGGCGACAAGGTACTGATCGAGGGCACCGGCGCCTACACGGCGACCTATTCGTCGGTGGCCTTCAACGGCTTCCCGCCGCTGAAGACCTATCACATCTGACACCGCCGGGAGCCGGGTAAACCGGCTCCCCTCACTCGCTGCGACGCCACCGGACGGGCGGTCGCGCGTTCAAGACGCCATTGGCCAGATTGGGAGTGTGGGATGTCCAACTCTTTCGTGCAGACCGCCCGCGCCGCGGCGCCCGCCCCGCAAGCTGACGCGCAGGCCGACCACTTCGTCGTGCGCGACGGCGTCCGCTGCGCCGGCGCCCACCTCATCATCGACCTCTACGACGCCGACCGCCTGGACGATATCGCGCATATCGAAACGGCGCTGCGGCGCGCGGTCGAGGTCGCCCGCGCGACGCTCCTGCACATCCACCTGCATCCGTTCGAGCCGAACGGCGGCGTCTCGGGCGTGGCGGTGCTGGCGGAGAGCCACATCTCGATCCACACCTGGCCCGAGCACGGCTACGCGGCGCTCGACGTGTTCATGTGCGGCGACGCCGACCCCGACGCCTGCATCCCGGTGCTGCGCGAAGCCTTCTCGCCCAGCAAGATCGGGGTGAGCGAGCTGCTGCGGGGCCGCGCCGTCCACGTGTCGTGACGCGCCTTTGACATCGACGGGAGACGGGTTGCCCGCTTCCCCTTTGCACGCTCTTCGAACTGACAGGCGCCCTGAGGCCGCGCGCTCGCACGCGCCCCCGGGCGAAGGTGAACCACGATGACGACCATCCGGCACGAGAAGCTCTCCGACATCGACGCGCGCGAGGCGCTGCTCGACGAGGCGTTCGGCGACACCCGCACCCGCAAGGCGTCGGAACGGCTGCGCGAAGGCCGGCTGCCGGCGGACGGGCTGTCCTTCGTCGCCACCGAGGCGAGGCGTGTCGTCGGCACCGCGCGGCTCTGGCACGTCGCCTGCGACGGCGCGGAGGCGCTGCTGCTCGGGCCGGTGGCGGTCGCCGCCGACCGGCGCGGCGCCGGCATCGGCGGCACGCTGGTGCGCCGCGCGGTGAACGAGGCCCGCCGGCGCGGCCATGGCGCCGTGATCCTGGTCGGCGACGCGCCTTACTACGGCCGCTTCGGCTTCACCGCCGCCAAGACCGGCGCGCTCTTCATGCCGGGCCCGTTCGAGCGCGACCGCCTGCTGGCGCGCGAGCTCATCAAGGGCGCGCTCGACGGCGCGCGCGGCATCCTGCGCGCGGCCGGCGCCAAGGCGCTGGCGCCGGACCTGGTCGCCCTCGGCCTGCCGGCCCACGCCGCCTGAGCGCGGTCACAATAGCGGGGACGCCGCGCCCGATCCGGGCGGCGTCCCTTTCGTTTGTCGCACGGCCCGGCTATCACCCGCACATCGCCGGACGCTTCCCTGGAGGAGATCGAGAATGACCGATTGGCCCGTTCACGGCCGCATCGACGGCCCCATCGTGATGATCGGCTTCGGGTCGATCGGCAAGGGCACCCTGCCCCTGATCGAGCGTCATTTCGCTTACGACAAGTCGCGCTTCACGGTCATCGATCCGGTCGATACCGACCGCAAGCTCCTGGACGAACGCGGCATCCGCTTCGTCCACCAGGAGGTGACCAAGGCCAACTACAAACACCTGTTGACGCCGCTGCTCACCGAGGGCGGCGGCCAGGGTTTCTGCGTCAACCTGTCGGTCGATACCTCGTCGGTCGAGATCATGGAGCTGTGCAGCGAGCTCGGCGCGCTCTACATCGACACGGTGAACGAGCCCTGGAAGGGCTTCTATTTCGACAGCAAGCTCGGGCCGGAAGCGCGCTCGAACTACGCCTTGCGCGAGATGACCATGGCCGCCAAGCGCAAGCGGAAACCCGGCAGCACCACGGCGGTGTCGTGCTGCGGCGCCAATCCGGGCATGGTGTCGTGGTTCGTCAAGCAGGCGCTGGTCAACATCGCCGACGACATCGGCCTCAAATACAAGGAGCCGAAGACGCAAGCCGACTGGGCGCGGCTCGCCAAGCGCGCGCGCGTCAAGGGCATCCACATCGCCGAGCGCGACACCCAGCGCGCCAAGGCGCCGAAGCCGATGAACGTGTTCGTCAACACCTGGTCGGTGGAAGGCTTCCTGTCGGAAGGCATGCAGCCGGCCGAGCTCGGCTGGGGCACGCACGAGAAGTGGCTGCCGAGGAACGGCCACAAGCACAAGGCCGGCAGCCAGGCCGCGATCTGGCTCGACCAGCCCGGCGCCAACACGCGCGTGCGCTCGTGGACGCCGACGCCGGGCGCGCAATACGGCTTTCTCGTCACCCACAACGAGTCGATCTCGATATCGGACTACTTCACCCTGCGCGAGGGCCGCAAAGTCCTGTACCGGCCGACCTGCCACTATGCCTATCACCCGTGCAACGACGCGGTGCTGTCGCTGCATGAACTGTTCGGGGCAGGCCGGCGTGCAGCAGGAGACGCTGCACATCCTGGACGAGGACGAGATCGTCGACGGCATCGACGAACTCGGCGTGCTGCTCTACGGCCACAAGAAGAACGCCTACTGGTACGGCTCGCAGCTCTCGATCGACGAGACGCGCGAGCTCGCGCCCTATCAGAACGCCACCGGCCTGCAGGTGACGAGCGCCGTGCTCGCCGGCATGGTGTGGGCGCTGGAGAACCCGAACGAAGGCATCGTCGAAGCCGACGAGATGGACTACAAGCGCTGCCTGGAAGTCCAAATGCCCTATCTCGGGCCGGTGATCGGCGAGTACACGGACTGGACGCCACTTACCGGGCGTCCGGGCCTGTTCACCGAAGACATCGACAAGCGCGATCCCTGGCAGTTCAAGAACGTGCTGGTGCGGTGAGGAGTGTGTCCTGGGCGCGGCGCAGCACGTTAGTGAGGCGCTGCAGACCGGGCACCCCGCTCTCTTAACCGCGGCCCCGGATCAGCGAAGCAGCGCACCGCTGTCGCGCCGCGCTGCCTCGCATCCGGGGCAAGAGGCCCTTACTTCTTATCTTTATTGTCCTTTTCGCCCGGCTTCTTCGGCGCCGGCTTGCGCGCCTGCGGCGGCGCCGGCCTGTGCGCCGGTGGCGGCCGATGCACCTGCGCGGGCGCGGGCCGGGGCGCCTGCGGACGCGGCGTCGCGCGCGGCGCCGGTGGGGCATGGGTTGGCGGCGGACGTTGCACCTTGATTTGCGGCGGCGGCGCCCGACGAACGGCTGGCGGACGTGGCGCGGTGCGCACGGCCGGCGGTTTTGCGGGTTGCCGTGCCGGCGGGCGCGGCGACTTTATCCGCGGCGCCGGCTGCGGCGGCTTCGCGCGCGACGGCGTGGTGCGCGGCTTCGCCGGCGTCTTGACCTGCGGTGGCGGCGGCGTAACCGGCCGCTGAGGCTTGATCTGCGACGGCGCGGTGACGCCTGGTGCCCGCGACGGCGCGGTTCGTGGCGCCGCCGATGGCGCGGTTCTTGGCGCCGACTGCGGCGGTGCCGTTCGCCGCTGGGGCGTGACGGCCGGTGGCGTGGCGCTCGGCGCGATGATGGCGCCCTGCGCCGCGCGCGGCGGATGCGAGCCGAGCCGGCCGCGCTCGTTCTTGCCGAGCGGCCGCGGCTTGGCGACCGTGGTTGCCGGCTGCACGGCGGTGTTCGTGCGCACAATGCGCGGCGCCAACGGGCGCTGGCCGGGCCGCGGCCGCCTCAGATCCTGCGGACGGATCACCGCCGCGCCCACGACATTGCGCGTGCCCGGCAACACGTGCGGTTTCACACGGAAGGTCGGCACCGCGTTGCGCCGCGCCGCGGCCACGATCGCCGGCGAGACGCCGGCATTGACGGCAAAGCGCGCGCGGCCGTTGCGACGGTGCTCCATCACGATGGTGCGATTGATAACGACCGTATTGCGGATGACGATCGTCGTGCGGGCCGGCGGCACAAAATGGCGATGCAGACGCGGCTCAAGCAGGTAGCGCGGCCGCAGGAACACCCAGTAGAGCGGCGCGTCGTCGTATTCGCCGATCGCATCGTCCGGCGGCAGCGGCGCCCAGCCGACATAATCGTCGCCCCGGCGCCAGTCGACCCAGGCCGGGCCCCATTCGTCGCCAGGCACCCAGAACCAGCCGAGACGACGGTCGTGCGCCCAGCGGCCGTAATGGTAGGTGATCCAGCCCCAGTCTTCTTCCTGCTCGTCGGAGACCCAGTACCAGCCCCACTCGTCGGTGTAGATCCAGTGACCGTAGGTGTAGGGGCGCCAGTCGGACGGCACATCGTCGGGCACCCAGACTTCGCCCCAGCGTGGATGGCGCACCCACGCCCCATACGGAATCGAGCGCGGAGCGGAATTCGGCCGAGGTCTGCGCCTGCGCGGGCGTCAGCGCACCGATGACGATGGGCGTCCCGACGGCAGCGAGGGTGAGCGCACAACCAGTAAGCGCGGCAAACAGCAGGCGGCGGAGCAATGAGGGCTGGGTCATGTGTTCATGCCAATTGTTCATCGACGACGCGCAACCGAACGCTCGGAAAACCGAACGGTTCCACGCAATTGTGGCAAAGCGTAGCGCGGCGAATATGAACGGCACCCGAATTACGGCGGTGTAATGATGCCGTAATCAGCCCATCAGAAGGTCAGGGCCCCGGCGTGGCCGCCTTCGGTGCCGAAGCAGAGCGTCTGGCCGTCGGCGGCCCAGCAAAGCGCGCTCACCGGTTCGCCGTTCGCCTCGCTGACCAGGATCAGCGCGCCGTCCTCGGTCCTGACCAGCAGCACCTTGCCGTCGGCATAGCCGACCGCGACCACCGGCTGCTTGGGATGGCAGGCAACCGCGGTGACGCGCGCCGCGTCCTGGGCGAGGATCGTCGGCTGCCGGCCCATGGGGCCGTTCTTGCCGTCGAAGGGCCAGAGGATGAGCTGCTCGGAGCCCGAGGTGGCGAGAAAAGCGCCGTCCGCACCCCACGACAGCGAGCGCACCCGCGCCGAATAACCCGACATGCGCATGTGCTGGCCGTCGACGATGCGCCAGCCGTGCAACTGCGGCTCCTGCATGGTGGTGATGAGGAAGCGGCCGTCCGGGCTCACCGTCACACCAAGATGCGAGCCCTTCCATTCCAGCCGCGTCGGCTCGGCGCCCTGCGCGTTGGGAAACCAGAGCGTGGCGCCGTTGTAGTGCGCGATGGCCAGCCGAAAGCCTTTGGGCACGAAGCAGAGACCCGCCACCGTCGAAGGGGCATCGAAGGAGCGCGCCTCGCCCTTCCTGGTCTTCACGAAAGCGGTCTTGCCCGCCGACCAGGCGACCGAGCCGTCCGGCGCCAGCGCCACCTGGTCGACCCAGCGCATTTTCGCATCGGTGGCGACGACCGTGCGTTCGCCGTCTTCGGTGGTGGCGACCACCTGGCCGTCGTCGCCGCCGGTGACGACGCGCTCCTTGTCGCTCGTGCTCGCGAGAATGCCGCCTTCGTGCACGGCGACGCGGCGCGGTCCTTCGTCGCGCGGGGCGAACAGCAGCGATTCCTCGCCAAGCACGAACACCGGCGTCGACGCCCAGAAAGTGCGCGCCGACGATGGTGTCACCATCGGCATCGATGGCACGGACGCGGTCGGCAAGAGAGGGCAAAGTTGTATCGGTGGATGACATCAAGAATTCTCGCAGCGGTTCCGCGGGGACATCCCTCCCCCATCGGAGGAGGAGATTCAAGCCACGCAGCATCTCGAAGCCCGCGCGAATTTTCTCTTCCGGCAGATTGCGGCCAATGAAGACGATGCGGCTGACGCGCTCCTCGCCCTCTTTCCAGGCGCGCTGATGGTCACCGTCCAGGATCATGTGCACGCCCTGGAACACGAAGCGCTCGGGATCGTCCTTGAACGACAGGATGCCCTTGCAGCGCAGGATGTTGGGGCCGTCGACGGCGACCAGGTCCTGCACCCAGGGAAAGAACTTGTCGGGATCGAGCGGCTTGTCGGTGTTGAGCGACACCGACTGCATGTCCTCGTCGTGGTAGTGCTTCAGCCCGCCTGTGATGGTGGTGGTGATGATCGTGCCCGTGGTCATGATCGTGGTTGTGATCGTGATCGTGCTCCTCGGCGGTGAGGAATTCCGGCTCGATGTCGAGGATGCGGTCGAGGTCGAAGGCGTTGCGGCCGAGCACCTCGTCGAGCGCGATCTGCGAACGCTGGGTGCGGTGCAGCTTGGCGTAAGGATTGATGCCGCGGATGCGCGCTTCCAGCTCTTCGAGCTCGGCGGGCGAAACCAGGTCGGTCTTGTTAATCAGGATGACGTCGGCGAAGGCGATCTGGTTCTTGGCCTCGGGCGCGTCCTTGAGCCGGTCCTTCAGCCATTTGGCGTCGGCGACGGTGACCACGGCATCCAGTTTGGCCTTGGCGCCGACGTTCTCGTCCATGAAAAAAGTCTGCGCCACCGGTGCGGGGTCGGCGAGGCCCGTGGTCTCGACAATGATGGCGTCGAACTTGCCCTTGCGCCGCATCAGGCCCTGGATGATGCGCACCAGGTCGCCGCGCACGGTGCAGCAGATGCAACCGTTGTTCATCTCGAAGACTTCCTCGTCGGCATTCACCACGAGGTCGTTGTCGATGCCGATCTCGCCGAATTCGTTGACGATGACGGCGTATTTCTTGCCGTGCGGCTCCGACAGGATGCGATTGAGCAACGTGGTCTTGCCGGCGCCGAGATAGCCGGTGAGCACGGTGACGGGGATTTTCGAGGCGGTCTGCGAGGCGGGGGCGGTGGCGGCAGTGTCGGTCATTGCGGGTCTCCGTTCGCCCCGTCATATAGGCAATCCGGGCGGGGAGTACAAAGCCGGTCCCGCCCGCCCGCAATCCAGCCGTCTCGCCGCCATTTGAGCCCGGTCAGCGCCATGTCCACCCCGACCCTCGCCATCTTCAGCACCCACGCGCTCGCGGCCGTGCTCGACGCGCTGCGGCCGGACTTCGAGCGCGCGCACGGCTGCGCCCTCGCTTTCACCCTCGATCCGACCCGGGCGGTGCGGCGCCGCATCGAGAACGGCGAGCCGTTCGACGTCGCGGTCGCCATCCGCGGCGGGCTCGACGCCCTGGCGGCGCAACACAGGATCGCGCCGGCAACGATCGTCACCGTCGCCAGCACGGGCCTGGGCGTGTCGGTGCGCGCGGGCGCGCAGAGGCCCGACATCGGCAGCGTCGACGCGTTCAGGCGCGCGCTGCTCGCGGCCCAATCCGTGGTGCGTTCGCGCGAGGGCGCGAGCGGCGCCGTGTTCCAGCGCGTCCTGGAGCGCCTCGGCATCGTCGAGGCCATGCGCGACAGAATCGTGATCGCGGGTAGCGGCCGCGTCGCCGAATTCGTGGCGCGCGGCGAGGCGGAACTGGCGGTGCAGCAGATCAGCGAGCTGGTGCCGGTCAAGGGCGCCGATTTCGTCGGGCCGTTTCCGGCGGAATTACAGCACGTCTCGGAATTCGCTGCCGGTATCAGCGCCGCATCGACCGCGCCCGATTTGGCGAAGGCCTTCGTCGCATTGCTGGCCGCACCCTCAACCGCGTCGCTGCTCAAAGCCAGCGGCCTGGAGCCGGCGGGGGGATAGCTGGCCTCACAGCGCCCGCTGCTTATGCCCGCAGTCCTTGCAGGTGTACTCGACGCGGGTCTGGCCGCGCGGCGCCTTGATCTTGTTGAGCGCGCCGCACTTGCCGCAGTGGGCGTCGATGCGGGTCTCGCCCTCCTTCACGGTGACGGACTTGCGCTCCATCGCCTCCTTGATGAGGCGCTCGGCCTCCTCGCGCATCGCCTGTTTCGACATGGGGCCTCTATTCACTGGGGTCGCGGCGGCCACTGCTTAGCACAGTCGCGCGCGGCGCCACACCGCAAATAGACACCTCTGCGCGATTGGTGCCGGTCCCGCGCCAACCGCAGGTTCAGGCCTGTTTTGGGCCTATCTCAACCCTGAATCACCTTTACGCGCGTGCCGACATGGACCCGGTTGTACAGGTCGATGATGTCCTGGTTGAACAAGCGGATGCAGCCGGAGGAGACGGCGTGGCCGATGGTCTGCGGCTCGGTGGTGCCGTGCAGGCGGAAATAAGTGTCGTGGCCGTCGCGGTAGAGATAGAGCGCGCGAGGCCCGAGCGGATTGCCGGGGCCGCCCTTCATGCCGCCGACGTAGTGGCGGTAGAGCGGGATCGCCGCGATCATGCTGGCGGTCGGCGTCCAGCGCGGCCACTTCTCCTTGCGGCCGATCACGGCATTGCCGCGGAAATTGGCGGCCGAGGTGCGGGCGACGCCGACGCCGTAGCTGATGGCGCGGTGGCCCTTCTGCACCAGGTAGAGCCGGCGCTTGGAGATGTTGACGACGATGGTGCCGGGCTTCTCCCCGCCCTTCCAGTCGACCTCGTGGCGCAAGAGACCGCTGTCGACGGTCGTGGTGTCGACCGCGGGCACGGCGTAGCCCTGGTCGCGAATATAGCCGTAGCCGCCGCCGCAGCCGGCGAGCGCCAGCGGCAAACAGAGCAAAAACGCGCGCCCGCCAAGCGCCAGGAAGGATGAAAAGCCGCCTCGACCTGAATATTGGCCCGAGTCCCGGCCGGAAAGGGAAACGCCGAATTGTCTGATCATGCCGCCGCCGCCGTTGTTCGCGCGCATATTGCTGAGCAACGCCGGCCCATGCAAGCCGCTCGCCGTAGCAGGTCCGTGACGAAGCGCCCCACCCGCCTCGGCTGCAGAGCCGTCATCGCCTGATCAGTTCGTAGCGCTCTTCGTCCACCAAATTGGCGAGGTCGCAGGCGCAGGCCTCGGCCAGCGCGCGAAGCCGAGCCCGCGCCCCCGCGTCCGGCTCGCCGGGCGGAAAAACTTGCGCGAACTGGGCGTAAGGCAGGTCGAAGACGTGTCCGGACGGCATGTCGTCGAGATAGCTTTTCAGCACCGCTTCCGTGAGCATTATTTTTCCGGGCGCATTATTCGGCCGCGCTTCCGCTCAGCGGTCACGATGACGGCGGTGATAGCGCCGGCGCGGCGGCGGCGGTTCGTCGGCCGCGCCGGGCTGCGGGATGCCGAGCACGCCGCTCACGCCACCGACCACACCGCCCACGATGCCGCCGACCGCGGCGCCGATGACGCCACCGATGGGACCGCCGATCTTGTCGCCCTTATCGTAGCCGTTGACGGCCCCCCCGGGGACACCACCCTGCGCATGCCCGGCGGCAGGCAGCGCCAGCGCGGCGAGGACGGCGCCGGCGGTCAGTAATTTTCTCATGGACTTGAGATCCTTTCGCAGGGCCCGAGCGGCAGGTGTGGCATGGATACCATGCTTCGCAAGAATCTCGGTCTGCCGCAATATTGCGCAGTGAGACTATACCGCAAATCAAGCGGCGAACAGGCGCGCATAAACGCGGCATAACGATCATCGCCGGCGCGATGCGGCTTGCCGTCTTCACCTGCGGCACGCATCCTGTAAGATGGCGATGGCTAAAATGGCGTTGTGGCGTGATTGTTCGGGGGCGGCGTTGACGAAATCGCGCAGGCGTATCGCTGCAATATTGGCTTTCGCCGCCGGGTTCGCGCTGGTGTTGACGTCCGTGGCGCCGGCGGCGGCGCAACGCTTCGATCCGTTCTTCGCGCCCTGGCGTCCCTACGCCTACCACGACAGATATTATTGGCGGCCTCATCATCGGCGCCATCACAGGCCGCGCGTCCATCACCGTCACAGCAAGCTGCGCCACACGCACCACGAAGCCGCGCGCGCGTGGCCGGCGGACAAGGCCAAGATCAAGGGCCCCTACCAGATCGTCGTCTCAATCGCCAAGCAGCAGGTCGCGCTCTACGGCCAAAACGGCCTGATCGCGCGCGCCGGCATTTCCACCGGCCGGCCCGCTCATCCGACGCCGATGGGCGTGTTCAGCGTGCTGTCCAAGGCGCGCTGGCATCGCTCGAACATCTACAGCGGCGCGCCCATGCCCTACATGCAGCGGATCACCTGGTCCGGCATCGCGCTGCATGCCGGGCCGCGGCCCGGCTATCCGGCCTCGCACGGCTGCATCCGCCTGCCGGCGGACTTCGCCATCCGCCTGTTCCACACCACCAAGGTCGGCACGCGGGTGGTGGTAACCCGCGATGCGGTGGCGCCAGCCGCAATCGCCAGCCCGAAGCTGTTCATGCCGAAACCGCCGGACGACAAGCCGGCTCCGGTCGCAGCCGCCGCGACCGGTCAGGAGGCCGTCAGCCTCGCCGCCCGATCGTCCACCGCCGTCAAGACGGTCAGCGCCGAGACTTCCGACCCCGCCACGCCGGCCGACGAGACGTCGCCCGCCGTCACACCACCACTGATAACCGGCTCCATCCGCCTGCCGCCGCGAGCGCCGAAAGGCGCGCGTAAGCGGTCGAACAAGCCGGTGTCGGTGTTCGTCAGCCGCAAGCAAAAGCGCGTGTTCATACGCCAGGGCTTCCACGCGCTGTTCGACATGCCGGTGACCATCGCCGACCCGGACAAGCCGATCGGCACCCACATCTACACCGCCATGGGCCCGACCGACGGCGGCAAGGCGATGCGATGGAACGTCGTGTCGATCCCGAGCGGTCACGCCCATCGCCGCCGCCACGCGGAAAAGCGGCACCATCATGGCAAGGTCGAGGCTGCCGCACCGGCTCAACCCGCTGCTTCCACCGCCAGCGAGGCGCTGGACCGCGTCACGCTGCCGCCGCAGGCGATCGAGGCCATTTCCGCCCTGCTCACGCCCGGTTCCTCGCTGATCGTCTCGGACAACCGGCTGAGCGACGAGGTGGATTCGTCCACCGGCTTCATCGTGCTGACGCGCTGAAGGCCTGAGCCGAACGCTTGCGCACCGGGCGCCGCTATCTGCTAGTGGTCCGGTTCCTACATTTGCTTTCCGTTGCTGCGGGCGCCGGAGCAAATGTCGGAATCAAAGGACCACTAGTGTCCCGAATCCGAAGTTCGTCAGGTTATTCAGCTTGCTCTGGACGAACTTCGGATTCGAAAGGACACTAGCAACTCTATGATTCTAGTGCGGTTTCGGATTTGAAGTTCGTTTAAGGACTCGCTGCAAATGATGTAACGAACTTCAAATCCACCGCACTAGCAACTATTTGATTCTAGTGGAGCTTTGAATTTGACATTTGATAAGCGACCTGCTGCAAGCGGGTATCAAATGTCAAATTCGCTCCACTAGGAAGGGCGCAGGGGGCATCCTTTCTCCTCATCCGATAGCCGCGCCACCATGCTCAATGCCGCCTTTTACCTTCTCCTGATCGCCGTTCTCATCGGCGCGCTGCTCGCCGTCCTGCATTTCGCCAATGCTAACAACAGCAGGGCGGGCATGGCCAAGACCGAGAATCCACCCGCGGGCAAGAAGCTGCCGCCCTGGCCGCTGGCAGCACTGCACGCCCTGTTCGCGCTCGGCGGCTTCGGCCTGCTGCTGATGGCGCTGCAGGGGCCGCCACACGGCCTCGGACAGGGCACCACCGCGTTCGGCAGCATCGCCGCCACTCTGTTCGTGGTGGCGGCGCTGTTCGGCGGCGGACTGTTGGCGGCGCGCTGGCGCCGGCGTATCCCGAACACGACGCTGATCGGCCTTCACGCCATGATCGCGATCACCGGCTTCGTCATCCTCATGGCCTACGTGTTCTCGTGACGGTCAACCGCGCCACCGTCCAATTGGCAAGGCAGGCACCTCAATGAGCGCGCTGTTCGAAGAGCTCGATTATCGCCCGACGCTGATCGGCGCGGTGAGCCTGCGCCGGCGCAAGGAATTACGACTCGGCGTCGATGTATTCGAGATCAAGCTCGGCGATGAATTCCTGATGTCGAGCCTGTTTACCGCCTCCGAGATCGCGCTCGCCCGCCTCGGCCTGGCCGCGCTCGCCGGCGACGGTCTCGCGGTCGTGGTCGGCGGGCTGGGGCTCGGCTACACCGCGCAAACCGTGCTCGAGCGCGACACGGTCGGCGCGCTGATCGTCGTCGAAGCGTTGGAGCCAGTAATCGACTGGCACCGCCAGGGGCTGGTACCGCTTGGCCCCGCGCTCACCGGCGATCCGCGCTGCCGCTTCGTACTCGGCGATTTCTTCGCCCTGGCGGCATCCGACGCCGGCTTCGACCGGGACGCACCGGGCCGCCGCTTCGACGCGATATTGGTCGACATCGATCATTCCCCGGAAGCGCTGCTCGACGACCGCAGCGCCGCCTTCTACAGCGAAGCGGGATTGGCTCGGCTGGCAACGCACCTGCGTCCTGGCGGCGTGTTCGGACTGTGGTCCAACGACCGGCCAGACGACGTCTTCACCGCGCGCCTTGCCGCGGTGTTCGCGGAAGCCCGCGCCGAGGAAGTGACCTTCCACAACCCGCTGCAGGACAAGCCGTTCACCCAGACGGTCTATCTGGGCAAACGTCGGGCCTAAGGCATCGTCCTTTCAGATTAGGTCGCCGTACCTTCCCAACATTATTCTGTTTGCGCATGATCTTTTCCGAAAACCGGTTCCCACTTTTCGGAATCATGCGCTAGTGCAGCCGATAGCCGGCGTGGCACGACACGCAGGCGAGCGTCACCTGCGAGAGTGCTGCTAGCGCCGGCTTGACCTCGCCGGTGGCGCCGGCGGTTTGCGCCGCGATGGCAAAACGGCTGGCGGCGCGGTGCATGGCGATGCCGGCCACGGCCATGCCCCTGGGCATGTATTTGGCGACCTCGTGCGCCTCGTGCAGGCCGAATGAGCTCAGCCCCAAGCGCGCTTCGGCCAGCTTGGCGGCGTCATCGTATTGGCCGGCGGCGAGCGCCGCCTGGATCCGCTGGAGCGTGAGCAGATGATCGCGCATGCTGGCCAGCGTGTGCACGCGCAAGCGCGCCGGGAAATGCACCAGCTCTCGCGTGTCGGGTGGCAGGCCGCCCTGCGGCATGGGCAAAGGCTTGGGCATGGGCATGGGCAGAGCCTGCGGCGGC
Organism: uncultured Pseudomonadota bacterium; assembly: GCA_963829755.1. Classification (GTDB taxonomy): domain Bacteria; phylum Pseudomonadota; class Alphaproteobacteria; order Rhizobiales; family Xanthobacteraceae; genus Pseudolabrys. The sequence continues at coordinate 47,589 of CAWHJV010000015.1, forward strand.
TGGCCGTCCTCCATGCGAGGCATGGAAGGGTCGTGCTGACCCCACGCCAGCGGCGCCACGGCCAGCACGCCAATCAACAGCACCAGAGCGGCAGTCGGCTTCATTGGCGGCATGACCTCACAAGATGGCGTCTCGGCACGCGCCGAACGATGACGCTGACACTAGGACGGGCGCGAGGCACGCCATACGACTTTCATCATGGCGCGGCACTAGGTACTTGCCAGCGAAATGTTATAATATTACATTTATGCGGCTCTATTCTCCAGCCTTCGAAAAACAAGAGAAATCCGCCATGGTAAGACTGATCAGACCCCCATTTGCCGCCTTTCCGGCCGTTTTGACAGCCCGCGTCTGCGCGTTGACGCTGGCCCTGATCATGAGCCTCACCGCGGCGCCCGGCGCCCGCGCCGAAGAGGGGCCAGTCAAGGTGGTGGCGGCGGAAAATTTTTATGGCGCCATCGCGCACCGCGTCGGCGGCCTGCAGGTGACGGTCACCAGCATCCTCAACAGCCCGGAGCAGGACCCGCACCTGTTCGAGGCCTCGCCCACGGTGGCGCGGCAGATCGCCGGCGCGCGCGTCGTCATCCTCAACGGCGCCGCCTACGACCCCTGGATGGCAAAGCTCTTGAAGGCTTCGCCGCAGCGGCACCGGATCGTCATCGACGTGGCGGCGCTCACCGGGCATAAAGCGGGCGACAATCCGCATCTGTGGTACGACCCCGCCACCATGCCGAAGGTGGCGCGCGCGCTCGCCGCCGCGCTCGCCAAGGCCGATCCCGATCATGCATCCGACTACGCCGACCGCCTCAAGGCGACACTGGCGTCGCTCGGGCGCATCGACAAGCGCGTCGCCGCCCTGCGCGCCAGGTTCAAGGGGGTGCCCGTGACCGCGACCGAGCCGGTGTTCGGCTATATGGCGCGGGCGGTCGGCCTCACCATGCGCAACGAAGGTTTCCAGACCGCGGTGATGAACGACACCGAGCCGAGCGCGCGCGACCTCGCCGCCTTCGAGGACGACCTCAAGCAGCACAAGGTACGCGCGCTCATCTACAACAAGCAGGTGTCGGACAAGCTCGCCGACCGGCTGATCGCCATTGCCAAGAAGGCCAAGGTGCCGGTCGTGCCGGTGACCGAAACCATGCCGGGCGGCGTCTCGTTCTCCGACTGGATGCTGGGCGAACTCGACGGGCTCGACAAGGCGTTGGCGGGACCGCCGGCATGAACGCCGTCGAACTCGATCACGTCTCGTTGCGGATCGGCCATCGCACCGTCCTCAACGACGTGAGCTTCGCCATTCGCCCGGGCGAATTCATCGGCGTGCTCGGCCCCAACGGCGCCGGCAAAACCACGCTGATGCGCGCCATCCTCGGCCTGCTGCAGCCGGCCGCCGGGACCTTGCGCCTGTTCGGCCAGGCACCGCGGCGCGGCGATGCCACGATCGGCTATCTGCCGCAATTGCGTACGCTGCTGCCGGACTTGCGGGTGCGCGGGCGCGACTTCATCGCATCGTCGCTGCATGGCGAGCGCTGGGGCCTGCCCTCGCTCACCAAGCCTGAGCGCGCCATGATCGACGACACGCTGGCGTTGGTCGGCGCGCGGGCGCTCGCCGAGCGCTCTTTAAGCGACATGTCCGGCGGCGAGCGCCAGCGGCTGCTGCTGGCGCAGGCGCTGATCGGCTCGCCGCGCCTCCTGCTGCTCGACGAGCCGCTCATCAGCCTCGACGCCCGCCACCAGGAAGTGGCGATCGAAACCGTGCGGCGGGTCTGTCGCGAGCGCGGCATCACGGTGATGTTCAGCGCCCACGAGCTCAACCAGTTGCTCGGTACCCTCGACCGCGTGCTCTATCTCGGCAGCGGCCAGGCCGCGCTCGGCACCGTCGACGAGGTCATCACCGGACCGGTCTTGTCGCGGCTCTACGGCACCGACATCCACGTGGTGCGCGCGGAAGGCCACATCTTCGTGATGTCGCGCGGGCGGGACATGGAACATGTCGAACATTCACACGACCACGGACACCATCACTGACAATGTTCGCCTATGAATTCATGCGCAACGCCTTCGTCGCCGGCGGCATCGTGGCGGTGGTGGCGGGCCTGGTCGGCTTCTTCCTGGTCATGCGCGGGCAGACCTTCGCCGGCCACGCGCTCTCCCATGTCGGCTTTGCCGGCGCGACCGGCGCCGGGCTGATCGGGCTCGGCGCCATCTGGGGGCTGATCGGCTTTTCGCTTCTGGCCGGCATCGCCATGGGGCTGATGAGCGAGCGCATCAGCAGCCGCGACGTCGCCATCGGCGTGGTGCTGGCGCTGGCGCTCGGCTTCGGCCTGCTGTTCATGCACTATCACACGGCCTTCGCCAGCCAGGCGACCGCGCTCTTGTTCGGCAACGTGCTGGCGGTCGACCGCGCAACGATCGCGATCCTCGCCGGCCTCGCGGCCGTCACGCTTGCCGCGCTTGCCGCCATCATGCGTCCGCTGATCTTCGCCAGCCTGCAGCCGGAACTGGCGGAAGCCAAGGGCGTGCCGCTGCGCTTCGTCGCCACCGTCTTCCTCGCCATCGTCGCCCTGGCGGTGGCGGCCGCCGCGCAGATCGTCGGCGTGCTCCTGGTTTTCACGCTGATGGTCGGCCCGCCGGCGGCGGCGCAACGGCTGACCGGCAGCCTGTGGGCGGGCCTTGGCCTTGCCGCGGGCCTGGCGCTCGTCGAGGCCTGGGGCGGCCTCGTCATGGCCTACTACACCGACTGGCCGGTGAGCTTCTGCATCGCGAGCTTGAGTGCGCTCGGCTATTTCGCCGCGCTCGCAACGCCGCGTCGGTCCGTGCTAACTCACTAGTGGAGCGAATTTGACATTTGATACCCACTTGCGGCAAGCCGCTTATCAAATGTCAAATTCAAAGCTCCACTAGTGTCCCGAATCCGAAGTCCGCTTTATTCCGCGGCTTGCTCGTGAGCGGACTTCGGATTCGAAGGACACTAGCAAACCTATAATTCTAGTGTGGTTTGGTTCGGAAATCCGCTTGAGGGACTCGCGGCAAGAATGAAGCGGATTTCCGAACCACCACACTAGCATGTAATAATTATTAGTGGTCTTTGCTTCCGACATTTGCTCGGGAGCTTGCGGCAACGGGATGCAAATGTCGGAAGCGGACCACTAACCATGGCTGAGAAACGCAGCGTCTGCATCGGCGAAGCGGGCATTGCGCTCGCGCGCGGCGCCGACGGCCGCTTCGGCCTGCAATGCAGCGGTGACACCTTCAACACCGCCATCTACCTCGCGCGCGCCGGCCTCCCGACCGCGTTTGCCAGCGCGCTCGGCGACGATCCCTATTCCGACACCATCCTCGCACTGGCGCAGGCGGAAGGCATCGCCACCGATCTGGTGCTGCGCTGCCCCGGCCGCCTGCCGGGCCTGAACCTGATCGGCAGCGCGCCTTCAAAGACGCAACAAGGCGGGCAACAGGGCACGCGCGTCGATTCCTGGGACGACCGGGCGCCCGCGCGCGACTTGTTCGAACTGCCGGCCTGGAGCCGCATCGCCGAAGACATCGCCGCCGCCCGGCTCGTCTATTTCACCGGCATCACGCTCTCGCTCTACTCCAATGTCGGCGTCGCGCGGCTGCTGGCGGCGGTCGAGTTCGCGCGCGAGAAGGGGGCCAGGATCGCCTTCGACCCGAACTTCCGCCCGCGCGGCTGGAAGGGCGATCTCTCGCGCGCGCGCACCGTGTTCGCCGAGGCGCTCAAGCGCGTCGACGTCGTGCTGCCGGCCTACGACGACGAGGCGGTGCTGTGGGGCGATCCGAGCCCGGAGGCGACGGTCGCGCGGCTGCAGGCCTTCGGCGTGACGGAGATCGTCGTGAAGAACGGACCGAACAGCGCGCTGGTGGCGGCGGGCGGGCGCAGCCTGACGGTGCCGGTGCCCGACGTGGTGGTGCCGGTCGACGCGACCGCGGCGGGCGACGCCTTCAACGCCGGCTTCCTGGCGGCGCGGCTGTCGGGGCGCGCACCGGCCGACGCGGTCGAGGCCGCGCACAAGCTGGCCGGCAACGTAATACGGCACCCGGGCGCGATCGGGCCGCGCGCGGATGCCGTGATGCATTAGCGCGTGATCCCGAAAAGTGGGAACCGGTTTTCGGATAAGATCACGCGCAAAAAGATAAGAAGGTCAAATCGCCACTTCGGACAGCGGGATCGGCTGGCCGACCGGCCGGGTGAGCGTCAGCGGCGCGGCATGCGAGGGCTGCGTGGCCGGGGCGGTCTGGGCCGATTGGGCGGCCGACTTGGCGCCGTTCACCTGATCGGCGGACGGCGGCTCGATCGGCCGCTCGAGCCGGCGCGACACGCCTTCGAACAGCGCATTCTGCTCGATGGCGAGTTGCTTGTTGAAGATCTCGCCGTCGACCTTGGCGGAGCTCTGCAGCTTGACGCTATTGGCGTGCACGGTGCCGAGGAACTCGCCCTGGATGACGACGTCCTGCGCCCGGATCTTGCCCTCGACCTTGGCGCCTTCGCAGACGATGACCTTGCCGGCGTGGATCTCGCCGGTGACGCGGCCGTAGATTTGCAGCGCGCCGGTGCAGACCACGTTGCCGGTGATCAGCATACCCTTGCCGAAGGTGGAGAGCGCATCCTGCGCCGGCTTGGCCGTCACCGCCGCCTCGGGCCGGGGTTCGATCGCGGCTTCCTTCGTCTTGATTTCACGCGCGCCTTTCGGTTGGGAAAAATAGTTCACGGCTCTCTCCTTGGTGTCCCTGCGATCGCTCGCTTGCAGCGCCGGTTGAATTGCACCGTGAAGATTCCATCATCGGATGCGCACCGCCAGCGGATTCGCCCGTTATCGCTAACGGCCGCGCGTTAACGGTTCCGGATTAACTAAGGCCGAAAACGGCACTTGAATCGGTCCGCCGCCGCCGCTCTAAACTGAGACATGGACGAAGAGACCGTGAAGGCCGCCGTCGGCCAGTTCCTCAAGAACATCAGCTTCAACGCCCAGCGCGAGCTGGAACGCGTGGTGCGTTCGGCGCTGGAGAGCGGCAAGACTGCACAACGGCGAGACGCTGACCACGGCGGTAACGCTGTCGAACAGCCAGGTCGACCTCGACGTCACCATCTTCTCGAAAATCGAGCTTTAGGCGCGCCGCTCGCCCGCCGGCATGGCGGCGGCGGACGTCACTCAGGCCTTAACGCCCGCTTTGGCGGCGCGGCGTTCGTGCCAGCGCTCACGCCAATGGTCGCGCTTTGCCGCCATGTTGGCGATGCCCATGAGCGCGGCCGGCGTCAGGACCAGGGTCAGCACGGTGGCGAAGCCGAGGCCGAACACGATCGCGGTCGACAGGCTGATCCACCACTGCGTCGCGGGCGCGCCGTGGGTGATGGCGCGGTCGATGAAGTCGACGTTCAAGCCGAAGGCGATCGGCAGCACGCCGAGGATGGCGGTCACCGCAGTGAGCACCACCGGGCGCGCGCGCTCGCGGCAGGTCTCGATGATCGCCTCGTAGGCGCCTTGCCCTTCGCGTCTGAGCCGGTCGTAGGTATCGATCAGCACGATGTTGTTGTTCACGATCACGCCCGCGTTGGCGATGATGCCGATGCCGGTCATCACCACGCCGAACGGCTGGCCCATGATCATCAGCCCGAGCAGCACGCCGACGGTCGACAACAGCACCGCGGTCAACACCAGCACCACCGAGGTGAAGCGGTTGAACTGCGCGAGGAGGATGGCGAAGATCAGGAACAATGCCGCGCCGAAGGCCTTCGAGAGGAAAGCGCCGGCCTTGGCGCGCTCCTCGTCCTCGCCCTTGAGCTTGAACGTGACGCCGGGGCCGAGATCGGTCTTGTCGAGCTTTTCCGTGATCTCCTTCTGCAATGCCGCGCTCTGCGTGCCGTCGGCGATATTGGCGGCAACCGTGATCACCCGGTGGGCGTTGACGCGATTGATGTAGCCGACGCGGTGCGCCGGCACCCGGTGCACGAAATTGCCGATCGGCACGTAGCCGGACTTGGTCTGCACCCGCAGCTCGTCGAGCTGGTCGAGGCTGCGCCGGTCCTTCGGGAAGCGCACGATGATATCGACCGCCTTGTCGGAGTCGGTGGGGCGGTATTCGGTGACCTTGACGCCGTTGGTGACGAGTTGCACCGCGGTGCCGACCGTACCGATGTTGGCGCCGTATTTGGCGGCTTCCGCCTTGTCGACCTCGATCTTCCAGTCGATGCCCGGCAACGGCAGGCCGTCGTCGAGATCGCGGATCGCCGGCATCTTGGCCAGGATCGCGGCGACCTTCTTGGCGGCGGCCGGCAGATTGGCGGGGTCGGCGGCCGACAACTGCACCTGCACCGGCTTGCCGGTCGGGGGACCGGCGCGCGGCGCCGTCACCTCGACCAGGATGCCGGGGATGTCGTGCGTTTCTTTGCGGATCTCGTCCATGATGACATGGGCGGGCTTGCGCGTCTGCCAGTTGGCGAACTCGAACTGGATGACACCGATGGTGTCCTCGGCGATGTCGGTCGAGCCGCGCGGCTGCTCGCCGACGCGGGTGTACACCGTCTTCAAGCCCTTGGTCGCCAGCACGTCTTTCTCGACCTGCCGCACCGCCTTGTCTTTCTCGGCCAGCGAGAGATTGCCGCGCGCGTGCACGATCACCTGGCCGTAGTCGGGCTCGACGGCGGGAAAGAACTCGACGCCGTGATTGAACTTGCCGTAGGCCACGACCACGCCCACCAGCATGACAACGGCAACCAGCATGGTCTTGCCGGGATGCCGCAGCGCGGCCTTCACCGTGCGCATGTAGAGCCCGTTTTCGGAGGCGCGGTCATCGTGCACCACCGGCGCGGCGCGGCCGAGCAGCGCGCCGAGCGTCGGCGTGAAGAACAGCGCCACCGCCAGCGACGCCGACAATGTCGCGATCAGCGTGATCGGCATGTATTTCATGAACTGGCCGACGATGCCCGGCCAGAACAGGAGTGGCGAGAAGGCGGCGATGCGGGTCGCGGTCGCCGCGATCACCGGCCCGGACATGCGCTGCGCGGCTTGCGCGTAGGCGGCCTTCGGCGGCACGCCCTCCGACATGCGGCGCTCGGCGTATTCGGACACGATGATGGCGTCGTCCACCAGCATGCCGACCGCGAGGATCAGCGAGAACAGCACCACGATGTTGATGGTCAGTCCGGCGAGCGCGAGGCCCAACACGCCCGCCAGGAACGAGGCGGGAATGGCGATGCCGATGAAGAGCGAAGCGCGGAAGCCGAGCGCGAACAGGATAATGACTACGACCAGCAGCACGCCGGTCGCAACCGAGTTCTGCAGGTCCGACAGCATCTGCCGGATGAGCTTCGACTTGTCCTGGGTGTAGCTGACCTGCACGCCCTGCGGCCACGTCTTCTGCAGCTTCGCGACCAGCTTCTTCACGCCGTCGACGGTCTCGATCAGGTTGGCGCCGGTGCGCTTGGAGACCTCGATGGTCATCGCCGGCTTGCCGTTGACGCGGGTAATGGAGGAGGCATCCTTGAAGGTCGGCCTGACGGTCGCGACGTCGCCGAGCGTCACCGTGGCGCCTTCGGTGGAGGCCACCGGAATCTTCAGCATGTCCTCGGGTCGCTCGATCAGGCCCGGCACCTTGACCGCGAAGCGGCCGCTCTGGCCTTCCAGGGCGCCGGCGGCAATCAGGCTGTTGGACGCCTTGGTCACCGCGATGAGCTGGTCGAGCGAGATGCCGTAGCTCTTCATGAGCATGGGCTCGGCGGTGATCTCGACCGCCTCGTCACGCGCCCCGCGCAGCTCCGCCGACAGCACGCCCGGCACCTGCTCGATGGCGTCCTTGGCCGAGCGGGCGACGTGCAGCAACGTGCGCTCGGGCATTTCGCCCGCGAGCGTCACCACCAGCACCGGATAGAGCGAAAGATTGACCTCCTTCACCTGCGGCTCGTCGGCGTCCTTCGGCAGGTCGTGCTTGGCCTCGTCGACCTTGGCCCGCACGTCGGCGAGCGCGGCGTCGGAATTGAACCCGGCCTCGAACTCGAGCAGCACGTAGCCGCCGCCCTCGTAGGCCGTGGCGCGCATCTCCTTGACGTTGCCGACCTGCTTGAGCTGCGTCTCGACTGGCCGCAGCAGCAGGCGCTCGGCGTCCTCCGGGCTGATGCCGCGCTGGCTGAGCTGGACGTAGATGATCGGCACCTTGACGTCGGGCTCGGCCTCCTTGGGGATGGTCTGGTAGGCGACGAGGCCGGCGACCAGCAGGAAGGCGAGCGTCGCCAACGTCAGCCGCGCGTGGTCGATGGCGTAGTTGATGAAGCGGGACATGGGCTCAAATCACCAGCGGCGCTGTCTCGTCGGCGGCGGAATCAGCGCGCCGCCTGTTTGTTGTCGACGGCGACCGGTGTCACGATTTGACCCTCGCGCACGAAATCCTGGCCGCGCACGATGACCTGTGCACCGTCGGCGACGCCGGCAACCCACATGGTGCTGCGCCGGTCCTCGACCAGCTTGACCGGCACGAACTTGACGGCCTTCGCGCTGTCGACCACGCGCACGCCGATGTCGCCGGCCGACGAGATGGTCAGCGCCGAGCGCGGCAGTTGCGCCGCCGCGACCGGCTCGAGCTTCAGCGACACCTCGGCGGTGATGCCATCGGGGATCTTGCCGTCGGGATTGGCGATCTCGACTTCGACGCGATAGGTGCGCGTAGTCGGGCTCGCCACCTTCGACACGTAGCGCACGTGACCCATCACGGTCTGACCGGTGATCAGCCGCACCTCGGCGCGCTCGCCGACCCTGATACCGGCGAGCTTGCGCTCGGACACCTCGACCACCGCCAGCATAGGATCGAGCGACACCAGTTCGGCGATCTGCTTGCCGGCCATGGAGAAGGCGGCACCGCCGACCTCGGCCGGCACGTCGGTGATGACGCCGGCCCACGGTGCGCGCACGATGCCGCGGTCGTAATCGGCCTGTGCCGAGGCGAGCGCGGCTTGCGCCGCCGAGTACTGCGCCTCGAGATTGACCAGGTTGAGCTTCGGCAGCGAGCCGCTCTCGATCAGCGTGCGCTTGGCGTCGAGCTCGGCCTTGCGCTGGGTGAGCAGGGCCTTCGCCTCGGCCACCTTCGCCTCGCGCGCCTCGTCCGACAGGACGGCGAGGATTTCGCCCTTCTGCACGTGCTGGCCGCGCTTGACGTTCAATTTGGTGAGCACGCCGCCGGCGCGCGCGGTGACCATGACTTTGTGGTCGACTTCCGTGCGGCCGGAGAGCGTCAGCACCGGGCTGCGCTGCTCGACGTGCGCGGTCGCGACCGAGACACGGAACGGTGCTTGCGCCTTCTGCGCCGGCGGGCGAATGGCGGCCTCGCTGGCGCTGCGTTCCTGTGGCAGCAATTGCCCGGACAGGATCCAGGCGGCCGCGGCGGCGACCAGCCCGATTGCGGTGATACGGCTTGCTTTCATCACACCTTCTCCGCCGGTTTGTCGTCGTCCGGCTTCGTGAGCAGGCAATGGACCATTTTCAGGATCATCGGCAGCACGCGCTCGGCGTCGAAGTCGGGCGCGACCGCGAGCCGCCATGACATGCCGTCGCCGAGCACCATCAGCACGGAGGCGGCGGCGTCGACGTCGAGATCGGCGCGGACTTCGCCGCGCTCGATCGCGAGGCGCAGCATCTCGGCCATTCGGGCTTTGATGTCGCGTTCGATGCCCTGGTAGAGCTTCGCGATGTCCGGATTGCGCCGGCTCTCGGTCATGATCTCCGCACAGAGAGCGACCTCGTCTTCGCTGCGGTCGACCAGGTGATGGCGGCCGAGTTCGGCGAGCCCCTCAAAGAAATTCGGCGCCGCGCCCACCGCGGCGAAGCTTGCCGCCGCGTCCGCGCGGTTGCGCTCGGAGATACCGGCGATCAGTTCCTCCTTGGAGCGGAAATAGCGATAGAGATTGCCCGGGCTCATGCCGGCCTCGGCGCAGATTTCCTGTATCGAGGCACCGTGGAAGCCGGAGCGCGCGAAGCAGCGTTCCGCGGCGTCGAGTATTTCGACTCGGCGGTCGGACTGGAGCTGGGCGTTGACGCGGCGCATGTCACCCCCGCAAAGTGCGCTGCAGCATAAAATGAATGAACGTTCGCTCTCAGATAGAGCCGGCTTGCGGAACTGTCAAGCAGACCCGGGCTCATCCTTTCGGCGGGCCCAGGCCGGGGCCGGTTGACCGGCTGCGGGGGCGGCCATAATTTGTCGTCCGATGGGGATGGAGTCCCCCGACAACCGCCCAAATCACCCGATTCCGGGCTGATGACTCCTGCCGCGTATCGTTTGCGCATGATTCCGCCGGAAACTTGAGGCGCCGGATCACCGGCGTCCGGGCTGCCGGCGGGCGATTGCGCCATCGAGCGGTGGGAGCCTCTCCGCCGCAAGGTGGCTGTTGCCGCCCGAACATCAGGAGATTTGGATCGATGGCTTATTTTTTCGTGTTTCTCGGCGGCGGCATCGGCGCCGCGCTCCGTCACGGCGTCAATGTCGGCGCCGCCCGGCTGCTCGGCACCCACTTCCCCTACGGCACGCTGACGGTGAACGTGCTCGGCTCATTGTTCATGGGCCTGATGGCGGCCTGGTTCGCCTTCGAAGGCGGGCCCTCGCAGCACTGGCGGCTGTTCCTGACCACCGGCATGCTCGGCGGCTTCACCACCTTCTCCACCTTCTCGCTCGACACCGCGTTTCTCTACGAGCGCGGCCAAGTGGGGATGGCGGCGTTCTACGTGGTGGTGTCCGTCGCGGCCGGGTTGCTGGGCCTGTTCGGCGGCCTGGCGCTGGTGCGCAGCTTGGCGTGACACAACATTTGTCATTCTGGGACGCGAGGGTAGCTTGCGGACCCGGAATCCATACGCCGCAGCGCTGGGGTTATGGATTCCCGGTACGGGGTCCTCGACCGCGCCCCGGAATGACGGACTGTTTTATTCCATCGGCCGCATGCCGAGCTTGTCGAGCAGCGCCATGTCGCGGTCACGGCCGGGGTTGGGCGTGGTGAGCAGCTTCGGGCCGTAAAAGATCGAGTTGGCGCCGGCGAGAAAACACAAAGCCTGCGCCTCGTCGGTCATGTCCTCGCGGCCGGCGGACAGCCGCACCACCGACGCCGGCATCGTGATGCGCGCCACCGCGATGGTGCGCACGAAGTCGAGCACATCGAGCGGCGCATGTCCCGACAGCGGCGTGCCCTCCACCTGGACCAGCATGTTGATCGGCACACTTTCGGGATGCGCCGGCAGCGACGCCAGGGTCGCGATCATGCCGATGCGGTCATCTTCTTTCTCGCCCATGCCGACGATGCCGCCGCAGCACACGTTGATGCCGGCCTCGCGCACATGGCCGAGCGTGTCGAGCCGGTCCCGATAAGTGCGGGTAGTAATGATCTCGCCGTAGTATTCCGGCGAGGTGTCGAGGTTGTGGTTGTAGTAGTCGAGGCCGGAGTCCTTCAACCGTTTCGCCTGTTCCGCCCGCAGCATGCCGAGCGTCACGCAGGTCTCGAGACCCAGCGCCTTGACGCCTTCCACCATGGCGCAGACCTGGTCGAGATCGCGGTCCTTGGGCGAACGCCAGGCCGCGCCCATGCAGAAGCGCTGGGCGCCCGCCGCCTTGGCGGCGCGCGCCTCGCCGAGCACGGCCTCCAGGCTCATCAGCTTATCGGCCTTGACGCCCGTATCGTATTGCGCGGCCTGCGGGCAATAGGCGCAGTCCTCCGGACAGCCGCCGGTCTTGATCGACAGCAGAGTCGAGATCTGCACCTCGGCCGGATCGAAATGGGCGCGGTGGGCCTCCGCCGCGCGGAAAACGAGATCCGAGAACGGCAGCGCGAACAGCGCGCGCACCTCTTCGCGGCTCCAGTCGTGGCGGATGGCGCCGCCGGGCGCGGCGCGGGAGACGGGTTCGGAAACCGCTATCGACATTCGATTGACCTTCTGTCGGGATGAGTGCGGGCTTCAGTCAAAGCGCCGCGGCGCACCAAGGTCAAGCCCCGCCTACGAACACCCCACCGCGCCCTATGACGGCCCACTTTGCTGCGCCGCGGCGCGCGGGGCGGCGTTCCACCGCCGCCGCAATGCCGATCCATCGCTATTGAGTGTAGCGGTAATGCGCGAGTCTGCTATCATGAGCTGCACCCCCCTCAGGGGCGAATAAATCGGATGGGGAGGAAGTCATGAGAAGAACGTCGCTTGCGGCGGCGCTCATATTGAGTGCCGCCACGATTCTGTCTGCCATTGGCGCCGCCAGGGCCGAAGATACGCTTCAGAAGCTCGGTGAATTCAAACAATCCGGCTGGAAGGGCGATTGGCCTTCGGTCCCGCAATCCGGACCCAAGGCCGATCAGGTCAAGAAGAACCTGGCCAAGATCAAGTTGCCGCCCGGCTTCCACATCGGCCTCTACGCGCTGGTGCCGGACGCCCGCCACATGGCGGTCGGCCCGCAGGGCGTCGTCACCTTCGTCGGTACGCGCAAGACCAAGGTCTACGCGGTCACCGACCGCGACCGCAATTTCGTCGCCGATGACGTGAAGGAATTCGCGCCCTCGCTGGCGAAGAAGATTCCGAACGGCCCGTGCTTCTCGAAGGACGGCTTCCTGTTCATCGTCGAGCAGAACCGCGTGCTCATGTATCCCGCGGCCGAGTTCTTCTACGAAAGCCCGGACGTGGTGGCGGTGCCGATCGTGCCGCAGGGCAAGCTGATCCCGAAGGAAGAAGAGAGCTACAATCACACCGCCCGCGAATGCCGCATCGGGCCCGACAACAAGCTCTACATCCAGCTCGGGCAGCCCTTCAACGTGCCGGCGCACAAAAAGTGGGCGCTCTACAAGACGCTCGGCATGGGCGGCATCATCCGCATGGATCGCGACGGCAAGAATCGCGAGATCTTTGCGACCGGCATGCGCAATCCGGAAGGCATGGACTTCAATCCGAAGGACGGCGCGCTCTGGAGCAACGACAACCAAGTCGACGGCATGGGTGACGACAAGCCGCCGGGCGAGATGAACCGCGTCACCGAGGCGGGCCAGAACTTCGGCTTCCCGTATTACGGTGGCGGCCACACCCGCACCGACGAATACGCCAACGACACGCCGCCGAAGGACATCATCTTCCCGGAGGTCGAACAGGTCGCGCACGCGGCTGACCTCGGCCTCACCTTCTACCGCGGCAGCCAGTTCCCGGCGAAATATCACGGCGCGATCTTCTCCACCCAGCACGGCTCGTGGAATCGCACCGTGCCGGTCGGCGCCCGCGTCATGGTCACCTTCCTGAAGGAAGACGGCCACGTCGCCGGACCGTCGATCCCGTTCGCCGAGGGCTGGAACCAGAACGGCATCTACAACGGCCGGCCGGTCGACGTCACCGAGCTCTATGACGGCTCGCTGCTCGTCTCCGACGACTTGGTGGGTGCGATCTATCGCATCTGGTACGACGGCAAATAAAATGCCGGCGCCGCAAGAACCCGTTGCGGCCTGAACAACAAGGCGGGAGCCGGGCAAGCCCGGCTCCCGCCCCCATGCACATCACCCTTGCTGGAAGGACGTGAGCGCGCAGGCGTTCGGCCGCGCGTGCACGATGGGCGCCAGATATGTTGCTGCGATTGTCCCGATACCCGATCTGTCTCTTCGGTATTTGTTGCGCGGCACTGGTCCTGGCCCCCTCATCGGCCAAGGCCGGCGACGTCGCCGCCGGCCGCAAGAAGGCCATGCAGTGCCAGACCTGCCACGGGCTCGACGGCCTGTCCAAGCTGCCGGTGGCCCCCAACCTCGCCGGCCAGCCCGAGCCCTATCTCGTCAAGGCGCTCAACGACTTCCGCAACGGCGCGCGCCGGAACGAGATGATGTCGCTCATGATCAAGACGCTGAGCGACGTCGATATCGCCGATCTCGCGGCCTACTATTCGGCAATCGAAATCACCGCCAAACCGCCGCAGTAAGAGCCTCGCATCGGTGGCGGCGATGTCTCGATAGGTATAACGGCGGCGTAATATTTTGCGCCGGACCATCAAAGCCCCTTTGACGCCATAGAGCAGGCCGCCATATGCGGCTCGCGGAATGAAACGCGCCCCGCGCAAGCCCTCCTCACGGCCGCCAATGACCGCCAGGGGACCCAAGCCACCGGCGGACAGCCGGTCGCGATATGGCCCGCAACTTTTGAAATCCTCTCAACCGATCCGGAAAGGATTCGGACCATGAAGACGCGCGCGTTTCTTGTGGGGCTCGGCCTGCTCACGGCAAGCGTCGCCCCCGCATTCGCCGACAATGTCACCGCCACCGTCAACGGCTGGGACGCCATCAGCCGAACCATAACACTGAACGACATGTCCCAGTTCGCGGAGATTCCCAAGGAAGTCGCGGTGCCGAACCTGAAGGCCGGCGACCTGGTGACCGTCGACTATTACGCCGACGAAGACGGCGTCCAGGCCATCTACGCGATCACAGTCAACCGCGACACAGCCAAGCGCCTGCTGCCGCAGACGCAGAAGGGCGGCTGACCCTCGGCCGCCGGCACGGCCGCAAGCTGGAGCAATCCGGCTTGTGGCCGCCTTTCCGACGGCAGCGCACCGTCGCCAATTTCGCCGCTCCGCGATCCGGGTTAGTGTCGCGCCATGGACCGCCCGGGAACGCCCGTCGATATCGCGCGCATCGAAGATCGTATCGAGACGCTGCACGAAGCGATTGCGCGCTGCCGCAAGATCGCGCTGGCGGCAAAGGTCGCCATGACCGCCGGCGCGGCGTGGCTGGCACTGACGATCCTTGGGCTCGCGCCCTTCCTGCCCACTCTGCTGTTCGCCGCGCTCGCGGCACTCATCGGCGGTGTGGTGCTCGCCGGCTCCAATTCCACGACCTGGAAGCAGACCCAAGCCGCGCTTGTCGCGAGCGAAGCCATGCGGCGCGATTTCATCGAGCAACTTGAACTTCGCGTAATCGACGACAACCCGTCGACGCTTCACTAATGCGTGCGATCGAAATCGTCGGAAAAAATCGAAATTGCGAAAAAATCGCCATATCGTCCGCTGATACCGCCAATGTGGCGCGATAATTCACAAGCGCAAATGTTCCGCCTATGTCCGCGCTGAATTTCGCGTCGTTTCGGAAAATATTTCGCGCTTCATTTTCGAAGTAGCGACTATCTGACGCAATATCAGAATCGCAGCGCAACGAAAAACAATATTCGTACGTCTGAGGGGTAACATTCTCGACGCAATGGTCTATTATACAAAACATTACATCCATCAAAAGTCGTGGCGACGAACGTCGTGGCGGCCGCGCGTTCAGCGCAGCTTCGTCATTTCGCGACATCAAGAACACGGAAGGGATATTCATGTCGTATGCACATGCCACCCACAATGCGCGATCGTCGAGCACGCCCGCCCCGCAGGACTTCGGAGACGATCCGCTCGAGATTCGTGAAACGGGGCACTACAAGCAGGAGTACGTCGAGTCGTTCGTCGACAAATGGGACGAACTGATCGACTGGGACGCCCGCGCCGAAAGCGAAGGTGGGTTCTTCATCCAGGCGCTGAAGGCCGCGGGCAAGCACCGCATTCTCGACGTCTCGACCGGCACCGGCTTTCATTCGGTGCAACTCCTGCAGGCCGGCTTCGACGTCACCAGCGTCGACGGCAGCGCCGAGATGCTGGCCAAGGCCTTCGAGAACGCCAAGAGACGCGGCTTCATCCTGAAGACCGTGCAGGCGGACTGGCGCTGGCTCAATCGCGCGATCCTCGGCAAGTACGACGCCATCATCTGCCTCGGCAATTCGTTCACGCATCTGCACGACGAATTGGACCGCCGCCGCGTGCTTGCCGAGTTCTACGCCGCACTGCGCCATGACGGCATGCTGATCCTCGATCAGCGGAACTACGATTCCATTCTCGACGTCGGCTTCGACAGCAAGCACAAGTACTACTATTGCGGCGACCAGGTCGTGGCCGAACCCGAGCACATGGACGATTCGCTCGCGCGCTTCCGGTACAGCTTCCCCGACGGCTCGGTCTACCACCTCAACATGTTCCCGCTGCGCAAGAACTACGTGCGCAAGCTGTTGCAGGAAGCCGGCTTCCAGACCATCCGCACCTATGGCGACTTCCACGAGACCTACGCAGATCACGACCCGGACTTCTTCATCCACGTCGCCTCCAAACACGAGCCGGATGATGTAGAGCAAAACGGCAGCAACGTCGCCGAGAGCTATTACGACAGCAAGGACGCCGACGAGTTCTACTTCCACATCTGGGGCGGCGAGGACATCCACATCGGCCTCTACAATTCGGAGAAGGATTCGATCGGGAAAGCCAGCCGCCGCACGGTGGAGGCGATGGCCGATTCGGTCGAGGGCATGCTCGGCAAGAAGGCGCGCATGATCGACCTCGGCGCCGGCTTCGGCGGCGCCGCGCGCTATGTCGCCAAGCGATTCGGCAGCCACGTCACCTGCCTCAACATCAGCGAGGTGGAGAACGCGCGCAACCGCAAGGCCAACGCGGCCGCCGGTCTCGACAAGCTGATCGACGTCAAGCACGGCAACTTCGAGGACATCCCGCTGGAGGACGCCAGCCTCGATCTCGCCTGGTCGCAGGACGCCATCCTGCACAGCGGCGACCGCGAGCAGGTGATCGCCGAGGTGGCGCGCGTGTTGAAGCCCGGCGGCGAGTTCGTGTTCACCGACCCGATGCAGGCGGACGATTGCCCGGACGGCGTGCTGCAGCCGGTCTACGACCGCATTCATCTGAGCTCGCTCGGCTCGGCGAGGTTCTACCGCGCGGCGGCGGCGCGCCACGGGCTCGAGTTCGTCGAGTTCCGGCCCATGCCGGATCAGTTGCGCAACCACTACGCCCGCGTGAAGGTGGAGCTGAAGGCGCGCTACGACGAGATGGTGAAGGTCGCGTCCAAGGAATACGTCGACCGCATGCTCGTCGGCCTGCAGAACTGGGTCGACGCCGCCGACAAAGGGTACCTCAACTGGGGCATCCTGCACTTCCGCAAGCGGTAAGCGGGACGCCCGAATACCCGAAAATCCCGACCCCCGCGCCCCGGCGCGGGGGTCTTTTCTTGGAAACCCGCCATCGTAGCCCGGGTTGAGCAACGCGAAACCCGGGGGAGCTCCGATCCTCGATTTCGCTCCGCTCAATCCAGGCGACAGGCCCGGCCGCAACGCAAGCGAACACCCTTGCGCGACCGCCGGACCTTGCTAAAAGCTCAAACCATGACCGACGAAAAGCCCGACACGCCCGAGACCCTGCCCGACCGGCTCTGCAACGATCCGACGAGCCCCTATTACAATGCCGCGCTGCTGGAGCGCGGCATCGGCATCCGCTTCAAGGGCCAGGAGCGTACCAACGTCGAGGAATACTGCGTGAGCGAGGGCTGGATCCGCGTGGCGGTCGGCAACACCAAGGACCGCCGCGGCAACCCGCTGACCATGAAGATCCACGGGGCCGTGGAGCCGTATATCAAGGAATAACTTTCACCGGCATTGCTCGGCCTCATGCTGAGGAGCGTCGCACGAGCGACGCGTCTCGAAGCATGTGGCCGCCCCATCCTTCGAGACGGCGCTTCGCGCCTCCTCAGGACGAGGCGGATAGAACGCCCCTACTCCGCCGCTTCCTGCTGCGGCTCCATCTTCTCCACCCGCGCGGCGCAGAACTTGAACTCGGGGATCTTGCCGAACGGATCGAGCGCCGGATTGGTGAGCCGATTGGCCGCCGCCTCGAAGAAGGCGAAGGGAATGAACACGACGCCGTCCGGCACCGCCTCGTCCTGGCGCGACGAGAGCTCGACCACGCCGCGCCGCGTCGACACCCGCACCATGTCGCCGGGCTCGATACCAAGCTTGGCAATGGTGCCGCGCGACAGCGCCGCGGTCGGCCCCGGCTCGAGCGCATCGAGCACGCTCGCGCGCCGAGTCATGGCGCCGGTGTGCCAATGCTCGAGCATGCGCCCGGTGGTGAGGATGAACGGATATTCGTGGTCCGGCGTCTCGTTGGGCGGCAGCAGCTTCGCCGCCACCAGCTTGCCGAAACCGCCGGGGCGCGGGAAGCCGTTGTCGAACACGACGTCGTGCCCGGGCTGGTCGGGCGCGTCGCACGGATAGGTCACCGCGCTCTCGCGCGCGATGCGATCCCAGGTGATGTTATCGAGCGAAGGCATCAGCGAGGCCATCTCGGTGTAGATCTCGGCCGGGCTCCGGTAGTTCCAATTCAGGCCGATGCGGTTGGCGAGTTCCTGGGTGATCCACCAGTCGAGCCGAGTATCGCCCGGCAGCGGGAGCGCCGCGCGGCCCATCTGCACCTGGCGGTTGGTGTTGGTGACGGTGCCGTCCTTTTCCGGCCAGGCCGAAGCCGGCAGCACCACGTCGGCGTAGACGGCCGTCTCGGTCAGGAACAGGTCCTGCACCACCAGGTGCTCGAGCGAAGCGAGCGCCTCGCGCGCGTGGTTGAGGTCGGGGTCGGACATCGCCGGGTTTTCGCCCAGGATGTACATGCCCTTGATCTGGCCGTCATGGATGGCGTCCATGATCTCGACCACGGTCAGGCCCTTCTTGGTGTCGAGCTTGGTGCCCCAGGCCTTCTCGTACTTGGCGAGCTGGTCCGGCGCCTCGACCGACTTGTAGTCGGGGAAGAACATCGGGATCATGCCGGCGTCGGAAGCACCCTGCACGTTGTTCTGCCCGCGCAGCGGATGCAGGCCCGTGCCGGGGCGGCCGATCTGGCCGGTGATCAGCGCCAGCGCGATCAGGCAGCGCGCGTTGTCGGTGCCGTGGGTGTGCTGCGACACACCCATGCCCCAGAAGATGATGGCGCTCTGCGCGCGGGCATAGGTGCGCGCGACTTCGCGCAAAGTGTCGGCGGGAATGCCGCAGATCGGCGCCATTTCCTCCGGCGTGAAGTCCTTGACGTTCTCGGCGAACGGACCGAAGCCTTCGACATAGGTCTCGACGTATTGCTTGTCGTAGAGGCCCTCGGTGACGATCACGTTCAACATGGCGTTGAGCATGGCGACGTCGGCGCCGTTCTTGAACTGCATCATGCGCCAGGCATGGCGCTTGAGCGCCTGCCCGCGCGGATCCATCACCACCAGCTTGGCGCCACGCTTAGCAGCCTGCTTGAAATAGGTGGCGGCGACCGGATGGTTCTCGGTCGGGTTGGCGCCGATGACGATGATGAAATCGGAGTTCTTCACCTCGTTGAAGGAGGCCGACACCGCGCCGGAGCCGACGCCTTCCATCAGCGCCGCGACCGACGACGCGTGACAGAGCCGCGTGCAGTGGTCGACGTTGTTGGTGCCGAAGCCGGCGCGCACCAGCTTCTGGAACAGATAGGCCTCTTCATTCGAGCACTTGGCCGAGCCGAAGCCGGCAAGCCCTTGGCTGCCGTCGCGGTCGCGGATGGTCTTCAGGCCGGCGGCGGCCTTGTCGAGCGCCTCCTCCCAGGTGGCCGGGCGGAAATGCGTCCACGGATTCATCGGGTCGATGACTTCGTGCGGCACTTTCGGCACGCCTTCCTTGCGGATCATCGGCTGCGTCAGGCGCGCCGGATTGTGCACGTAGTCGAAGCCGAAGCGGCCTTTGACACACAGCCGGTTCTCGTTCGCCGGGCCGTTGCGGCCGGTGACCGCGACGAGCTCGTCGTTCTTGATCTGATAGGTGAGCTGGCAGCCGACGCCGCAATACGGACAGACGCTGTCGACCGTGCGGTCGGGCGCGCCGAGATAGACGTTATTGCTGTCGACCATGCTCGACGGCATCAGCGCGCCGGTCGGGCAGGCCTGCACGCATTCGCCACAAGCGACGCAGGTGGACGCACCCATCGGGTCGTCGAAGTCGAAGACGATCTTTTCGCTGTGGCCGCGGCCGGCCATGCCGATGACGTCGTTGACCTGCACCTCGCGGCAGGCGCGGACGCAGAGATTGCACTGGATGCAGGCGTCGAGATTGACCGCCATGGCCGGATGGCTGCGGTCGGGCGCCGGCACGACGATGCGTTCGCGCTGGGGAAAGCGGCTCTGCTCGACGCCCTGGCGCTTCACCGTCTTCCAGAACTCGGACATCGGGTCGTGCGCGACCGCCGGCTCCGGCTGGTCGGTGACAAGCAGCTCAGCGACCATCTTGCGCGCACTCTTGGCGCGCTCGGTCTCGGTCTTCACCTTCATGCCAGGGGCGGGCTTGCGCTGGCAGCTCGCGGCCAGCACGCGCTCGCCCTCGATCTCGACCATGCAGACGCGGCAGTTGCCGTCGGGCCGGTAGCCGGGCTGCGGGCTGTAGCACAGGTGCGGCAGCTTGATGTCGAGCCGCCGCGCGGCGCGGAAAATGGTCTCGTCCTCGCGGATGTCGATCTCGCGGTCGTCGATGAAGAAGGTCTTCGCTGCTTGTCTGTGCTCATGATCGGCTCCTCGCCATCACCATTTCACCAACGGCTTCTTGAGCTCGTCGGGGAAGAATTTCAAAACACTCATCAGCGGATTGGGCGCGGCCTGGCCGAGCCCGCAAATGGAAGCATCGCGCATGGCGGCCGCCAACTCGGTGAGCAATCCTTCGTTCCACGGACCCTCTTCCATCAGCTTGACCGCCTTCTCGGTGCCGACGCGGCAGGGCGTGCACTGGCCGCAGCTTTCGTCCTCGAAGAACTTCATCAGGTTGAGCGCCACGGCCTTGATGTCGTCCTTGTCGGAAAGAATGACGACCGCGTGCGAGCCGACGAAGGCGCCGTGCTTTTCCAGCATGCCGAAGTCGAGCGGAATGTCCGCCATCGACGCCGGCAGGATGCCGCCGGAAGCGCCGCCCGGCAGGTAGGCCTTAAAGGTGTGGCCATCGGCCATGCCGCCGCAATATTCGTCGATCAGCTCCTGCATGGTGATGCCGGCGGGCGCGAGCTTGACGCCCGGCTCCTTGACGCGGCCGGACACCGAAAAGCTGCGGAAGCCCGTTGCGGTCGCGGCGGCCGTGGCGAGGTCGAACCACTCGGCGCCCTTCTCGACGATGTCGCGCACCCAGTAGAGCGTCTCGACGTTCTGCTCCAGCGTCGGGCGGCCGAACAGGCCGACCTGCGCGACATAAGGCGGGCGATGGCGCGGCAGGCCGCGCTTGCCTTCGATCGATTCGATCATCGCCGACTCTTCGCCGCAGATATAGGCGCCGGCGCCGCGGCGCAGATAGATCTTGGTGTGCTTCGAAAGCCCGGCCTTCTCCACCTTGGCGATCTCGTCGGCGAGCATCAGCCGCACTTCCGGATATTCGTCGCGGACGTAGAGATAGGTCTGCTCAGCCTCCACCACCCAGGCGGCGATCAGCATACCTTCGATGAAGCGGTGCGGATCGCGTCTCAAGGTAGTGACGATCCTTGAAGGTGCCGGGCTCGCCCTCGTCGCAGTTGACGGCGAACAGGCGCGGCGCGGGCTCGGCGCGCACCAGCGACCATTTGCGCCCCGTGGGGAAGCCGGCGCCGCCGATGCCGCGCAAACCGCCGTCGCTGACGACTCTTGATCAGATCCTCACGCGTGCGCTTGCCGTCGAGGCAGGCCTTCAGCAGCGTATAGCCGCCGTCCTTGCGATAGGCGTCGAAATCGGTGGCGGGCTTCCAGGCGTGCGCATGGGGCTTGGCCTTCACCGCGGCGGAAACGTTGTCCGGCGTCGCCTTGAAGGTCTGCACGTGTCCGACGGCGGCCACCGGGGCCCGGTCGCAGGCGCCCATGCAGGGCGCGCGCACCACGCGCACGTCCTTGCCGAGGATGCCGGGCAGCTTGGCGAGCAGATCCTCGGCGCCGGCCATGGCGCAGGACAGGGAATTGCACACGCGCACGGTGATCGCCGGCGGCGCCGCCTCGCCTTCTTTCACCACGTCGAAATGGGCGTAGAAGGTCGCGACCTCGTAGACCTCGGTCTGCGCCATCTTCATCTCGAAGGCGAGCGCGTTGAGATGCGCGCTGGAGAGATGCCCGTAATGGTCCTGGATGAGGTGCAGGTGCTCGATCAGGAGATCGCGCTTGCGCGGGCGATCGATGAGCAGCGCGCGCACCTCATCGAGCGCAACCGGATCGACCTGGCGGCCTTTCGGGGTGCGCCGCGGACGGCGCCGGCCGGCACGGGTGATGTCAGGGGCCGCGGGCGGGGCCTGCAACGTCGTACTCATAATCGATCCTCCGAGGCCTCGAAAATGCCTGTAAAATCGAGATAAACAAGGTCCCGGCTCCAATGAGCCGATAGACGATTTCTATCAAAACCGGTGGCTATCTATCAATTTCTCGATTATTAAAAATCGGACATCCGGCCATGGCGGCCTCCTCAGAATCAACGCACAAGCCGCCGAATCGTCCCCTGCGTTCTGCCCAACTCTGCCTGGACTAACGCCCATGAGGCCCGTTTCGTGATCGACAAGCTCGAATTCCTGCTGGCGCTGGCACGCGAAAAGCACTTCGGCCGCGCAGCCGATGCGTGCAACGTGACCCAGCCGACCCTGTCGGCGGGCGTAAAGCAGATCGAGGACACGTTCGGGGTGCTGCTGGTCAACCGCGGCTCGCGTTTCCAGGGCTTCACGGCGGAGGGCGAGCGGGTGCTGGATTGGGCGCGCCGCATCGTCGGCGACGCCCGCGCCATGCGCGAGGAAGTGCACGCGCTGCGCCACGGCCTTGCCGGCCGGCTGCGGCTCGCCGCCATTCCCACCGCGCTGGCCATGGTGGAATCGCTAACCACCCCCTACCGCGCGCGCCATCCCAATGTGCAGTTCACCGTCTACTCGCGCACCTCGATCCAGGTGCTGACGGAACTCGAGAACCTCGAGATCGACGCCGGCCTCACCTATCTCGACAACGAACCGCTCGGCCGCGTGACCACGGTGCCGCTCTATCGCGAGCATTACCGGCTGCTGGTGGCCACCGATGGGCCGCTCGGCGACCGCGACAAGGTGACGTGGAAGGAGGTCGCGCAGGTTCCGCTTTGCCTGCTGACCCCCGAGATGCAGAACCGTCGCATCATCGAGCACCTGCTGCGCGACACCGGCAACAATCCCAACATCATGCTGGAATCGGATTCGATGATCCTGCTTTATTCGCACGTGCGCACCGGGCGCTGGGCGAGCGTGATGCCGGAGCGGCTTGCCGATACGCTGCGCCTGACCGACGTGTTGCGGACAATCCCGATCGTCGAACCGGAAGCGAGCTACACCGTCGGCCTGGTGGCGCCGGCGCGCGAGCCGATGACGCCATTGACCGCCGCGCTGGTCGCGGAAGCCCGCCGGGTGGCGAAGGCGTTGGGCGACACATAGCCGAGGGCTATGCCGGCGCGATTTTCCGGCGTCGCCCGCGGCACAGTCTGATTGATTCCGTCGCGCCGGGCCGCCAATGTGTCACGCACCATGGCCTACAAACTCACCTATGCCACCGTCCGCGAGCAGCCGCGCAAAGTCATCCACGTTCTCCGCGTGCTCGATGAGCTGCTTGAAGAGTGGGAGATCGGCGAGCTCGCCGACGAGATGCGCGAGCGCGTGCTCGCCAAGCAGGGCGAGCATGACGCCGCGCTCGTCATGGTGCAGGGCGACAGCAAGGAAACGCTGCGGCTCTATGGCGAGCCCTACGCGGTCAACCGCGTGCGCACCGCGATGTTCAACGCGGCGGTGCGCTGGCGGCCGTTCGCGCTGGATTGAGCGGCCTTCTTATCCGGCCGCGCTCTCGGCGTATGGCCCGGCGGCGGGGCCGCCCGCCGGCGCCATCACGGTGCCGGCTTTCGAAGCCCGGGCCGCCTGCGCCTTCTGCGCGTCCGCTTCGTCCTTCATGCGCTGGCGGTAGAAGTCGAAGATGCTGCGAGCGACGTCGACGCTGAACCCGGTGTAGCGATTGTGCGCCTGCGCCAGGTCGCGCTCGGTCAGACGGCGGCCCGCGGCCTGCATCTGCAGCAGCTCCTTGGCGGTCGCCCAGGAGCAACCGGCCGCGCGCGCCAGGATCAGCACCATCTCGGCACCTTCGTCGAGCAGCGCCCGTTCCACCAGATCGACCGGAAAGCGGCCGAGCCGCGCGAGCGCGATCGCGACCTTCTCGAATTCCTGCGCGCGCGCCGGGGCGTGGACGTTGCCCTCCGTGACCGGATGCGCCTTGAACCGGCGCGCCTTGCGCTCGGCGGCGCTATGCAACTCGGAAGCCGCCCGCGCCCCGTGCTGCATGGCGGTGGCGACGTCGTCGACCGACTTGCGGATGGCCGCGGCCATGTCCGGATTGGCCGCTTCCAGCTTGGCGCGCACCGAGGCCGAGGCGCACTCGAGCAGCTTGAGGAAATGCTGGCGTGGGATATCGGTGCGCTCGGCGAGCGCCAGCGACAGCCGGCGGTCGTAGCGCGCGCGGGTGGTGAGCTTTTCGTAGCCGGCGAGCGAGAAGCGGGCGCCGCGGTTGCGCGCGACCTTGCGCACGACCTCATTGTCGCCGCGCTCGACCAGCACGTCGGTGACCACCTCGCTCAGCTTGAGGCGCTGGGCGATGGCGAGCAGATGCTTCTGGCTCTTGGTGCGCGCGTTCTCGACCAGGTCCGCGTCGGAGAGCTGCATGGCGTTGGCGAGTACCGGCGCCGCCACGGCGATCTCGTCGTCGAAGGCGAGGTTACGGACGAGCGCGGGCGGCGCGTTCTCGATTCCCGCCAGCCGCTGCGCCATGCGGGCACGCGCCCGCACCTCGATGTCCCGCGAAAGCTGCTGCAGCACGTCGTCGAACAGCGCGACCTGCGCGTGGGAGTAGTTGCGCGAGCCCGCGGCGAACAGGTCGGTGATGCGCGTCAGAATCTTCTGGCGCTGCTTGGCGCCGCCATTGTCGACCGCGCCGATCAACTCGTCGATGATCGAGGCGTTGACGGCCTGGGTCTTGTCATTTTGGGACTGGGCAATTTCAGACATGTGCGACACTGCAAAACGAGGGACCACAAATCCCGGCCTGGCGGCCCTCACCTGCCGGCGGGCCCCACAACCGGAAAGCAGCGTCACCCTAGCGGCAAGGTGCAAAGAAGGCGTTCCACTGGAGCGGTGCAAAACGTCTAAAATTTTAAGGGCTTATGGCTTCCAAAATGCCAACGGCCGGCTCCACGAGGTTCGTGGGCCGGCCGCCGCAATCGTTTAGCAGCGTAGAGTTCGCTTAGAACAGCCCGACGATGCGGCCGTCCGGGCCGACGTCGATGGAGTTCGCCGCCGGCACCCGCGGCAGACCCGGCATGGTCATGACGTCGCCGCAGATCGCCACCACGAATTCCGCACCGGCGGAGATGCGCACTTCGCGCACCGGAATCTCGAAGCCGGTGGGCGCGCCCTTGGCGTCGGCGTTGGTCGAGAACGAGTACTGCGTCTTGGCGATGCACACCGGCAGCTTGCCGTAGCCCATCTCCTCCCACTGCGCGAGTTGGTCCTTCACCGCCTTGGGGGCCGTCGCGTCGTCGGCGCGGTAGATCTCCTTGGCGATGGTGCGGATCTTCTCGAACAGCGGCATGTCGTCGGGATAGATGAATTTCAGCTTGGCCTTGCCATCGTCGATGATCTTGACCACCGCCTTGGCGACGTCGGCGGCGCCCTCGCCGCCCATGGCCCAGTGGTCGGCCATGATGGCCTCGACGCCGAGCGCCTTGCACTTCTCCTTGACCAGCGCGATTTCCGCGTCGGTGTCGGCCGAGAAGCGGTTGATCGAGACCACCGCCGGCAGGCCGAACTTTTTGATGTTCTCGATGTGGCGCTGCAGGTTGGCCATGCCGGCTTCCAGCGCCTTGAGGTCTTCCTTCTTGAGGTCGTCCTTCTTGACGCCGCCGTGCATCTTGAGCGCGCGGATGGTGGCGACCACCACCACGCAGTCGGGCGCGATGCCGGCCTTGCGGCACTTGATGTCGAGGAACTTCTCGGCGCCGAGGTCGGCGCCGAAGCCGGCCTCCGTCACCACGTAGTCGGCGAGCTTGAGCGCGGCGGTGGTGGCCGAGACCGAGTTGCAGCCGTGCGCGATGTTGGCGAAGGGACCGCCATGGATGAAGGCCGGCGTGCCCTCCAGCGTCTGCACCATGTTGGGCGCGATGGCGTCCTTCAGGAGCGCGGCCATGGCGCCGTTGGCGTCCAGCTCCTTGGCGCGGATCGGCTTACGCTCGCGCGTATAGGCGACGATGATATTGCCGAGCCGCTCGCGCAGGTCGTCGAGATCCTTGGCCAGGCAGAAGATCGCCATCACCTCGGAAGCGACGGTGATGTCGAAGCCGGACTCACGCGGGAAGCCGTTGGCGACGCCGCCGAGCGAGTTGACGATCGAGCGCAGGGCGCGGTCGTTCATGTCCAGCACGCGGCGCCACGCGACGCGGCGCTGGTCGATGCCGAGGGCGTTGCCCCAATAGATATGGTTGTCGATCAGCGCGGCGAGCAGGTTATGCGCCGAGGTGATGGCGTGGAAGTCGCCGGTGAAGTGCAGGTTGATGTCTTCCATCGGCACGACCTGGGCGTAACCGCCGCCGGCCGCGCCGCCCTTGACGCCGAAGCAGGGGCCGAGCGAGGCCTCGCGCAGGCACAGCATCGCCTTCTTGCCGATGTGGTTGAGCGCGTCGGTCAGGCCCACCGTGGTGGTGGTCTTGCCCTCGCCCGCCGGCGTCGGCGTGATGGCGGTGACCAGGATCATCTTGCCGTTCGGCTTGCTGGCGAGCGACTTGATGTAGTCCATCGACACCTTGGCCTTGTAGTGGCCGTAGGGATCGAGGTCCTTGGCCTCGATGCCGAGCTTTTCCTTGGCGATCTCCATGATCGGCCGCATCTTGGCGGCCTGGGCGATGTCGATGTCGGACTTCGGTGCTTTATGTTGTTCGGCGGGCATGGGGATGTTCCGTTAATATAAGAGTGGTGAGCCGGCAGGGTTCGGTCTCAATGGGATCAGGTGAATTTCGCCGCCTTTGCGACAATGTTCGCTGACTTCGCCCATTCGCCGGCGCCCATCTTCTTGGCGTCGGGCGGCTGAACGCGGGTGATCTTCATGCGCCCGTCGGCGCACACCACGGTGACGCCGTCGTCGTCGACCGCGACCACTTCACCGAGCTTGCCCGCGATGCCTTTCGGGTCCTTGGCCGGCAGCGGCGTGGCGTCGAAGATCTTGATCGTCTGGCCGTCGAGCGTCGTCCAGGCGCCGGGCGCCGGGTTGCAGCCGCGGATCAGCGGATCGATCTGGCGCCAGGACTTGCCCCAGTCGATCTTGGCGTTGCCGGCGCGGCAGAGCCCCTCGTAGGTCGCCTTCGACTCGTCCTGCTTGATGCGCGGCGCCTTGCCCGCCTTCACGAGATCGACGGACTCCAGCATGGCCTCGACGCCCATCGGAAACAGGCGGTCGAAGTAGACCGTGCCGAGCGTGTCGGTGTCGGAGATCGGCGTCTTCTTCTGCAAGAGGACGTCGCCGGTATCGAGGCCGTTGTCCGGCCAGAAGATCGACAGGCCCGTCTCCTTCTCGCCCAGGATGATCGGCCAGTTGATGGCGCTGGCGCCGCGATACGCCGGCAGCAACGAGGGATGATACTGGATCGAGCCGTGGGTCGGGATGTTGAGGAATTCTTCCGGCACGAACAAGGTGACGAAGGCCATGACCTGCAGGTCGGGCTTGAGCCCCTTGAACTCTTCCCAGACCTTGGGGTCCTTGTAGGACGACGGCTGATGCACCGGCAGGCCGGCGGCGATCGCCGCTTCCTTCAAGGGATCGGCCTTGGCGCCTTCCTTTTCCGGCGCGACGTAGACGGCGACGACCTCGTCACCGCGCTTGAGCAGCGCTTCCAGCACGGCCTTGCCGAAGGCCTGCTGGCCGTGAACGACGATACGCATAGTAATCTCCCTGAATTCCGGGCTGCGTGTCCCGGGCGCAGTGCAGCACGAAGTGATGCGCTGCAGACCCGGGACCCAGCTTTGTTCTAACCGGGGTCCCGGATCGGCGGTGCACCGCTTACGCGCTGCACCGCATCCGGGACACGAGGCAGCACTTACGCCGCCTTCTCTTTCTTCTCCGGCGCGGACAGCGCGCCGGAGCCTTTGATCTCGGCGATGTCCTTGGCCGAAAGCTTGAGCACACTGGTCAGGATCTCGTCGGTGTGCTCGCCCAGGAGCGGCGAGCGCTTCACGTCGGCGATCGAATCCGACAGCTTGATCGGGTTACCGACGGTCAGGTACTTGCCGCGCGTCGGATGATCGACCTCGACCACGGTGCCGGTCGCGCGCAGCGCCGGCTCCTCGGCGATCTCCTTCATCGACAGGATCGGCCCGACCGGGATGTCGAAGGCGTTGCACTTCTCCATGACATCGAACTTGGTCATGGTCGTGGTCCAGTCCTCGATGGTGTTGAAGATCTCGCGCAGGCGCGGCAGCCGCGCCGGCGGCGTGGCGTAGTCGGGATCGGTCTTCCATTCCGGCTTGCCGATCAGGTCGCAGATCTTCTCCCACACCGGCGCCTGGGTGATGAAGTAGACATAGGCGTTGGGATCGGTCTCCCAGCCCTTGCACTTCAGGATCCAGCCGGGCTGGCCGCCGCCGGAGTTGTTGCCGGCGCGCGGAGTGGCCTCACCGAACGGCACGTCCTCGCCGTACTGGCTGTATTCCTTGAGCGGCCCGTGGGCGAGGCGCTGCTGGTCGCGCAGCTTGACGCGGCAGAGGTTGAGCACGCCGTCCTGCATGGCGGCGAGCACCTTCTGGCCGCGGCCGGTGCGGTTGCGCTGGAACAGCGCGGTGACGATGCCGAGCGCGAGATGCAGGCCGGTGCCCGAGTCGCCGATCTGCGCGCCGGTGACGAGCGGCGGGCCGTCGCGGAAGCCGGTGGTCGAGGCCGAGCCGCCGGCGCACTGGGCGATGTTCTCGTAGACCTTGCAGTCCTCGTAGGGGCCGGGGCCGAAGCCCTTGACCGACGCCACGACCATGCGCGGGTTGGTCTTGTGGATGTGCTCCCAGGTCAGGCCCATGCGGTCGAGCGCGCCGGGGGCGAAGTTCTCGACCAGCACGTCGCAGGTCTTGATCAGTTCGTCGAGCACGCGCTTGCCCTGCGGGTGCTTGGAGTCGATCGTGATCGAGCGCTTGTTGCTGTTGAGCATGGTGAAGTAGAGCGAGTTGGCGTTCGGCACGTCGCGCAGCTGACCGCGCGTGATGTCGCCGATGCCGGGGCGCTCGACCTTGATCACATCGGCGCCGAACCAGGCCAGCAGCTGGGTGCAGGTCGGGCCCGACTGCACGTGGGTGAAGTCGAGGATGCGCACGCCCTCGAGCGCCTTGCCGTCCATGCCGAAGGGCTTGGTGGAGACGCGCGGCAGACCGTTGCCATTGGCCTTCTTCACGCTCGCTTTCTTGGCGGAAGCCCTCTTGGCGGCCGGCTTGCGGGACGCGGCCTTCTTGGTCGTGGCCTTCTTCGCGACCTTGCGGGCCGGCTTCTTGGCGGCGGCTCTGCGCACCGGCTTTTTCGACGTCTTCTTTTTGGCTTTCGCAGCTTTCTTCTGCTTCTTGGCCATGTTCATTCCTCCAGTTCTTCCGCTTATACCCGCGTCAGCGGGCATCCAGGGCGGCATTGCAGAATTGCTCTGGGTCCCCGCTTTCGCGGGGACGAGCGGCGAGAATTATTTCTTCTTCAGTTGGCTCTGCGGGTTGAGGTTGCCGATGCGGCCCGACTCCGAACCGGCGGCCGGATCGATCACCGCGTTAATGAGCGTCGGCTTGCCGGAATCCATCGCCTCGTTAACGGCGCGCTTGAGCTCGTCCGGCGAGGTCGCGTTGACGCCGACGCCGCCGAAGGCCTCGATCATCTTGTCGTAGCGCGCGCCCTTGACGAACATGCAGGTCGCAGGATCGTCACCGCCGCTTTGATTGACGTCGGTGCCGCGATAGATGCCGTCGTTGTTGAAGATGACGACGCAGACCGGCAGGTTGTAGCGGCAGATGGTTTCGATCTCCATGCCGGAAAAACCAAACGCCGAATCGCCCTCGATCGCCAGCACCGGATTGCCGGTCTCGACCGCCGCGGCGATGGCGTAACCCATGCCGATGCCCATGATGCCCCAGGTGCCGACGTCGATGCGCTTGCGCGGGCGATAGACGTCGATGATGCCGCGCGTGAGGTCGAGCGCGTTGGCGCCTTCGTTGACCAGCATCGCGTCCGGCCGCTCCTTGACGATGGTGCGCAGCACGCCGAGCGCGCCATGGTAGTCCATCGGCACGTTGTTGTTCTGCAGCTTGGGCGCCATCTTGGCGACGTTGGAGTCGCGCTTGTCGGTGACCGTCTTGATCCAGTCCGGCGGCGGCGCGGGCCATTTGGCGCCGAGCCCGTCGAGCATGGCCTGCACGCAGGAGCCGATGTCGCCGACGACCGGCGCGGCGATCTCGACGTTCGAGTCCATTTCCTTCGGCTCGATGTCGACCTGGATGAACTTCTTGGGCGCCGTTCCCCAGGCCTTGCCCTTGCCGTGCGACAAGAGCCAGTTCAGCCGCGCGCCGATCAGCAGCACGACGTCGGATTCCTTCAGCACCGTCGAGCGCGCCGCGCCCGCGCACTGTGGGTGGGTGTCGGGCAGCAGGCCCTTGGCCATGCTCATGGGCAGGAACGGAATGCCGGTCTTTTCGACGAAGGACGTGATGGTGTCGTCGGCCTGCGCGTAGGCCGCGCCCTTGCCGAGGACGATGAGCGGCTTCTTGGCGCTCTTGAGGAGGTCGAGCGCGCGCTTGACCGCCTCCGGAGCCGGAATCTGCGCCGGGGCCGGATCGATCACCTTGACCAGCGACTTCTCGCCCTTGGCCGCGTCGATGACCTGGCCGAACAGCTTGGCCGGCAGGTCGAGATAGACGCCGCCCGGGCGGCCCGACACCGCCGCGCGGATCGCGCGCGCCACGGCGATGCCGATGTCCTCGGCGTGCAGGACGCGGTAGGCCGCCTTGCACAGCGGCTTGGCGATGGCGAGCTGGTCCATCTCCTCGTAGTCGCCCTGCTGCAGATCGACGATCTCGCGCTCGGACGAGCCCGAGATCAGGATCATCGGGAAGCAGTTGGTGGTGGCGTGCGCCAGCGCCGTGAGGCCGTTGAGGAAGCCGGGCGCCGACACCGTCAGGCAGATGCCCGGCTCCTTGGTCAGGAAGCCGGCGATCGAGGCGGCATAGCCGGCGCTCTGTTCATGACGGAAGGACAGGACTCGGATGCCCTCGGCCTGCGCCATGCGCCCGAAATCCGTGATCGGGATACCGGGCACGCCGTAGATCGTCTTGACGCCGTTGAGCTTGAGCGCGTCGATGATGAGATGGAAGCCGTCGGTAAGCTCCTGCTCGGTCTCGACCATTTTCGCGGCAGCTTCTGCCATTGGGGACTCCTCCACACTTTCTTATGAGCGTGACGCTCAATCCAGATAATCGGCGTATTTCGCGACGTGCTCGGCGAGGCTAAGCGCGTGATTGCGCACGAGTTCGCCGGCGCGCTCGGTATCGCGCGCCTCGATGGCCTTGATGATGTTGATGTGATCGTGGATCGATCGCTCAATTCGATCCTTCTCGACAATGGTCTTGCGCCGGATCATGCGCATGTGGGTGAACAGGTTCTCGGCCATTTCGATCAGCACTTGGTTGCGGCTCAACCGGATGATGGTCTGGTGGAACTCGATGTTCTCCTCGGAATATTCGTCGAGCTTGGCCTGCACCTGCCCACGCTCGAGCGTCGCGAACATCTGGCGCAGGCCCGCGATCTCTTCATCGGTCGCGTTCTCCGCGATCAGGCGTGCGGCCATGCTTTCGAGCGCGGCCCAGGCGGTGATCATCTCGATCACCTCGCGCTTGGTCTTGCGCACGACATAGATGCCGCGGCGCGGCACCGAGCGCACGAAGCCCTCGCTTTCGAGTTGCGCCATCGCTTCGCGCACCGGCGTGCGGCTGATACCGAAGTCTTGCGCCAGCTTGCGCTCGTCGAGGCGGATCTCGTCCCGGCTGCGGTAGATGTCCATGGCGACGATGGCGTTCTTCAGCGCGGTGTAGGCCTTCTGCTTGAAGCTGGTGCTGGCCTCGAACGGCGCGAGAACAGGCTGCGCCGGTTCGACGGGAAGCACGGCGGCGCTGTCGCCGTTTCGGCGAACTCGGGCACCGGAAGATGAAGGGTTGCGGTCGCGGGCGCTCATGGCTGGTATACATTATGCCAGACGTCGTATTGGCCCGCAACCACCATGTTGACAATTTGCCGCAGGGCGGCGGCGGTGCCGCCTCCCATGCGGCTCAAGGGACCCGGCGCGAGCCGTTCAAGCCCCTCGCCGACCCGTCTTTCCCGCAGCCAGCACCGCAAACCGCGGGGCTCCGGCGCGCGGGATTCTTCATTCTCCCTCAGGCCGCGGCAGCGGGCGCAGCCGGACCGCTCCGCAGCATGCCGATGAGCTTCGCGATCAGCGGCCAGAACAGCATGATCATGCTCAAGCCGGTGATGCTGCCCACCAGCCAGTTCGACCAGAAGATCGACAGGTCGCCCTGCGAGCCGAGCAGGGCCTGGCGGAACGAGTTTTCCGCGCGCCCGCCCAGCACGATCGCCAGCACCATTGGCGCCAAGGGATAGTCGAGCTTCTTGAACAGATAGCCGATGACGCCGAACATCACCATGAACACGATGTCGGACGGCGCGTTCGACAGCGTGTAGGAGCCGATGGCGCAGATTACGATGATCAGCGGCGCGATGATCGAGAACGGAATGCGCATGATCGAGGCCCAGAGCGGCACCGTCGACAGCACGATCGCCAGGCCCACGACGTTGCCGAGATAGATCGACGCGATCAGGCCCCAGACGAAGTCCTTCTGTTCCACGAACAGCAACGGTCCGGGCTGCAGACCCCAGATCAGCAGGCCGCCGAGCAGCACCGCCGCGGTCGGCGAGCCGGGAATGCCGAGCGTCAGCATGGGCAGCAGCGCCGAGGTGCCGGCGGCGTGGGCCGCGGTTTCCGGCGCCACCACGCCTTCCAGCATGCCGGTGCCGAACTTTTCGCCATCCTTGGAGAAGCGCTTGGCGAGACCGTAGCTCATGAACGAGGCCGGCGTCGCGCCACCCGGGGTGATGCCGAGCCAGACGCCGATGGCAGTGCCGCGGATGATGGTGAGCCAGTATTTCGGCAGCTTTTTCCAGGTCTGCCACACCACGAACGGATTGATCTTGGCGCTGCGGCCCTCGAAGTGCAGGCCGCCTTCGATGGTCACCAGGATCTCGCCGATGCCGAACAGGCCGATGACCGCAATCAGGAAGCTGAAGCCGTTGATCAGCGTCTCGGTGCCGAAGGTGAGCCTTAGGCCTCCGGTGATCTGGTCGGTGCCGACGCAGGCGAGCGCAAAGCCGAGCATCATCGAGGCGATGATCTTGAACGGCGATTGCCGGCCCATGCCGATGAAGCTGCAGAAGGTGAGCAGATAGACCGAGAAGAACTCGGGCGGACCGAAATCGAGCGCCCACCGCGCCACGATCGGCGCCAGGAAGGTGAGCACGATGGTCGCGATCAGCGCGCCGATGAAGGATGACGACAGCGAGGCGGTGAGCGCCTCGCCGGCGCGGCCCTGCTGCGCCAGCGGATGGCCGTCGAATGTCGTCGCCACCGACCAGGGTTCGCCCGGTATGTTGAACAGAATGGCGCTGATGCAGCCACCGAACAGCGCGCCCCAGTAGATCGCCGCCAGCATGATGATGGCGGTGGTGTGGTTCATTGAGAATGTCAGCGGCAGCAGGATGGCGATGCCGTTGGCGCCGCCGACGCCGGGCAGGAAGCCGAGCAGCACGCCGAACAAAATGCCGACCAGCAGATAGCCCATGTTGCTGAGGGTCAGCACCACTTCGAAGCCGTGCATCAGCGAGATAAAGGGGTCTAACAACGAGGCCTCCCATTCACCGGGCGTAGCGTTTAAAGCCCACCGTCTTGATTGTTCTTGCAGTCACACGATTGACGTCGGCACACGGCGACCGTCGTCAGAAGCCGAGCCAATGCTCGAACGGCCCCTTCGGCAGCGGCACCAGGAACCAGATTTCGAACACGACGAAGAACGCGACCGGGCAGAATAACGCCACCGGCAAAACCTTGTACCAGGGATAGCGGCCGAGCCAGATCATGAAGAAGCCGATGAACAGCGCCATCGAGATGTAGATGCCGATGTAGATCGTCAGCACGACGAAGATCGTCACCGGGATCAACACCTTTAGCACCATGCCCAGCTCGCTGCGGCCGATGAAGCCGGGGCTCGGCTTGCTCCGCGAAAGGAGCTGCTGAACCACTGTCGCGCCGCTGGCGAGGAACATGATCAACGATACGTAGAACGGGAAGTAGCCCGAATCCGGACCGACGGCGGGCGACCAGCCGGCGCCCAATTGCCAGCTCGCGACCATGACGATCACGCTGACGACCATCAGGGCCAGCGCAACCGCAATTTCCATGGTGCGGATGGATACGACGCCCCCCGATGGATCGTTGCCGCTGGAACCGTGGCTCATGCTGGAATCTCCTGCGCTCTCGGCAGACTACTGGCAGTCGGATTTGCTGTCGGTGAGTTCGTCGCAAAGCGCGACCAACGCCGGGGCGCACGACCCCCGGCAGAGTGCGGGAGCGCCGACGAGGGCGCCCCCGCGGATAGCGTCAGGCCTCATTACTTGTGCAAGAAGCCGGCCTTCGCCATGAGGTCATGATGGAAGGCCGCGGTCTTTTGCAGCCAGTCGTGGAACTTGGCGCCCGTCATGAAGGTCTGGTTGAATGCACCGGTCTTCATGAAGGCCTTCCACTCAGGCGTAGCCCGCACCTTCTTCATCAGGTCGACGTAGTAGTCGACCACGTCCTGCGACACGCCGGGCGACGTCATGATGCCGCGCAGCATGGTGTACTCGACATTCAGACCCGTCGACTTGCAGGTCGGGATGTCGTTCCACGACATGGTCTTGGTGACCTTGTCCTTGTACGGCATGCGGACGCTGTCGAACACGCAGAGCGGACGCACGTTGCCGGCGCGCCAGTGGGCCACCTGCTCGATCGGATTGTTGACGGTCGAGTTGATGTGGCCGCCGACGAGCTGCGTCGCGACGGTGCCGCCGCCGTGATACGGCACGTAGGTGAACTTCACGCCGGTCTGCTGTTGGATCTCGGCGGTGACGATCTGGTCTTCCTGCTTGGAGCCGGTGCCGCCCATCTTGAACTTCATGGGCGCCTTCTTGACCGCCGCGAGATATTCCTGCGGGGTCTTGTAGGGGGTCTTCGAGTTGACCCAGAACACGAACTCGTCCAGCGCCATCATGGCGACCGGGGTGAAATCCTTCCAGGAGAAGGGCGACCCGGTGGCCAACGGCGTGGTGAACAGGTTCGACAGCGTGATGATGAGCTTGTCGGGGTCACCCTTGTGGTTCTTCACGTAGAGGAAGCCCTGCGCGCCGGAGCCCGCCTTTTTGCTGATGACCACCATCGAGACCGGCATCAGCTTGTGCTTCTGGATGATGCCCTGGATCAGCTGGGCCATCTGGCCGGCGCCGCCGCCGATACCGGCGGGAACGATAAACTCGACGGTGCGAGTGGGCTTCCAGGCCGCGTTCGCCGGATTCGCCGACAGCGCGAGCGCGCCGCCGAGAATAGCCGCACCGACGCTCGAGGCGATTGTGGATCGTCGCATTCAATCCTCCCTTGGGGTTTTCGCGCGCCGATCTTATCGCCGGCTTCCCGTTTGTGAATATTGAGTCTCGGACTCCTGCGGATCTGACGCCGCCAGACTGACTTGTAATACATTATACCACGCGCTGGCAAACTCCTTTCGCACCGCTCGTGGGAAAATGCGATTCGCGTGTGTTTTGAGAGCGATACACGCTGGCGTGCCGCTGCACGAAACGACGTTGGCCGACACGCAAATGGTCCCCTGCCCCGCCAAGGCGGGCGGATCGCCCACAACGTGTTCGTTGTCCCGGCGCCGACTCGCGCAAGGCCCTTATCCGCGTGCTCGGCGCGGCGACGATGCGGCCGCGAACACGCCCTGTGCACAAGGCGCGCGGGCCGTGGCGGGCAATCTCCGTTTCGCGGAAGCCACCGTCCACGATCGCACAGGCGCGATCTCGATCAGCCTCGACGACGGCAGACGGCGCACCGACCGCGGCAATACGTTCGGTCACCCAAGTCTCCGGGCCGGACACCGGACAAAAGTGGGAAATTTGGCGCGCCGGAAGGGATTCGAACCCCTGACCCCCAGATTCGAAGTCTGGTGCTCTATCCAGCTGAGCTACCGGCGCCTGCCGTCCGGCGTCCTTTTAAAGCGTTTCCAGGCGAAGTGGAAACCGGTTCGCCGTCCGGAAACGCGAAAAATAATTAAGCGCTGGCGCGATTCCGCCAGGGGGGCGGCGCGAGTCGAACGGCGCAAGAGGACAAGAACAAATGCCCGCCACCGGGCGGGGCGGCTTACGTGCCGCCCTTGCATCAGCTCACGGCGGAGCTGAGATCGGCCTGCACCGGCTCGGCCAGCGCGGGCTCGACGGCGCGCGCGGGGCGGAAACCGGCCGCGACGTGCCGCGGCTCCAGCAGGCGGCGGCCGAGCAGCAGCGTCGCGCGCGCGGCGCGGGCGTCGAGCGCGGTGCGCAAGAGCGCCGGAAGCTGATGCGGACGGCGCGCGACCGAGCGCAGCACGGCCATCACGTCGGTGCTGCCGTCGGCGCGGATGGCCGCGAGCGCGGCGTGCGGCAGGCCGCGGTGCGCGGGGTCGGCGACCACGCGGATCGCCGCCATCGGCAGCCCGTACGCCGCCGCGGCGCGCGCCACCACGTGGGACTCGGTATCAACCGCGAGCGCGCCGGTGCGACGGCTCAGCGCGCGCTTGTCGGCCGGCGTGCAGACCGGCGTGTCGGCGCCGGCCAAGGCGCCGTGCACGGCGCCCGGCATGGCTTCGAGCAGTCGCTGCGACCAGTGGCGGTCGGTTTCGTGGTGGCCGCCGTCGCTCACGACCGCCGCGCCGACCACGCAGGTGCCGGGCGCGAGCCGGGGGTCGAGACCGCCAGCGACGCCGAAGCTGACGAGGCCGCTGCAGCCGCTGGCGATCGCCCGCTTGAGGTCGGGCGTCAGGTTGCGGCCATCGCCGGCGCAGACAATAGGCAGGCCGCTGCCCGCCGCGATGCGCGCCTCGAATGCCAAGCCGACGACCACAATCATTGCCCGGGTCTGCCCCTATCCGAATTCCCGCCCGACGGCGCCCCAGAACGTTCCCCGCACAACGCAGTTCTGTCCACGAAAACGCCTCGACCGCACGAAAGTTCTAGGAAATGCCAAGCAATTGCCGGGCCACCGCCACCCTACAGGGAAAATGCCGGCACGGGAATCGGCAGACCGCACCTTAGCGGCCCTGCTCTGCCGCGCAATGCGCCGGTCCCGACCTCGACCGCCCGGCGCACGCCCGCTTGGACTTTTGCGGCAGGCCCTGGCCCTTTTCCGGACACCCGTCATCGCCGGCTAAGGACCACGGGCAGTCCGCCCTGGGGCCGTAGCGTCACCTTCTGCACCGGCCAGACCGGATGGCCGGGTGTCAGTGCGGGCCGAAATTGCCGCATCAGCGTTGCGAGCACAATGGCCGCCTCCTGCAAGGCGAACTGCGCGCCGACGCAGATGCGCGGGCCAGCGCCGAATGGCAGATAGGCGAACCGGTCGATCCCGTCGCGCGCGGGACCGAGGAAACGCGCGGGATCGAAGCCGTCCGGGTCGCTCCACAGCGCGCGGTGACGATGCAGCACATAGGGCGCCACCACCACCAGGGTGCCGCGCTTGATGGGAACGCCGGCGAGCGTATCGGGCCCGCATGCGGCACGGCTGATGGCGGCAAGCGGCGGATAGAGCCGATTCGATTCCTCGATGACGGCGCGGGTTTCGAGCAGCCGATCGGCAAGGCCCTCGGGGTCGCCATCGAGCGCGCGATCGGCCTCGGCCGCCAGCCGCTCGCACCATTGCGGCGATTGCGACAGCAGATAGAGCGACCAGGTAAGGCAATTGGCGGTGGTCTCATGGCCGGCGGCGATGAAGGTGAGAACGTTGGCGCGCACTTCGGCTTCGCTCAGGCGCGCGCCGGTTTCGGGATCGCGCGCGCGCAGAAGCAGCGTCAGAATGTCGTTCGGCACTGCCTGGCCACCGTCCGCCAGCAGGCGCTCGCGCCGCGCGATCACGCTGTCGATGGCGGTCTGGAAGAACTGCATCTCGGTCTTGAGGCGAACGCGCCGCGGCATCACCTGCGGCAACCCGAGAATGTCGCAAAGGTCGATACGGCCGGCGGCCTCGAAATAGCTTTTCATGCCTTCCCGCATGACCTCGCGGTCGCCGCCGAAGCCGTCGGAGAAGATGGTGCGCTCGAGCACGTCGAGTGTGGTACGCGTGACTTCGACGGCAACGTCGACCACCTCACCGACGCGCGCGTCGAGCCGCGCCACCAGTTGCTCCGCCGCCGCACGCATGGTGGCGGCGAAACCCATCACGGTCCTGCGCGCGAACAAGGGTGCCAGCGCGCGGCGCTGGGTACGCCACTGAACGTCCTCCGCGGTCAGCAGGCCGCCGGTCAACCCCGCCGACAGGATCCGGCGCTGCAGCCAGTCCTTGCGATAGTTCTGCCAGTTGTCGAGGAGCACGCGTCGAATCGATTGCGGCTCGTTGACCACCGCAACCCGGCCGAAAGGAAGTCCGCCCATGACGACGGGCTCGTTGAAATGCGCTTCGGTCCAGGCTTCCAGCGGGTTGGACGCTAGCGCGCGGACCAGGGCGATCACGCCCATCGCCTGTTCACGCGGGCGGGGTGCCGGGGGGCGCAAACGCTGAACCGTTTCGAGCATGCCGGGATTTGCGCGTTACAAAGGTTTGAAATGGCGGCCGGACCTCCGGATGGCACCACAACAAAGCCCAACGGCAAAGTTCCAATCCCGCCTTGGATTCCGGTGCCGCGGTATCCAGGCCGGCTGTTTTCGAAGCCCTCAGGCCTCGCCCGGGCCCAGCACGCGCCGCACGAAGCCGCCGATCTCCGCGATCGCCCGGCGCGCTTCCGGCATCACCGGCGCGTAGGCCTGGAAGACATGGGGCATCAGCGGCCAGACCTGCAATTCGCTTCGCGGGTTCGCGGCGCGCAGCTTGTCGGCCATGCGCACGGCGTCGTCGAGCAGGATTTCGTCGCCGCCGACCTGGATGAGCACCGGCGGCAGGCCGGCCGGATCGCCATAGAGCGGCGAGACGTAAGGATGGCGCGGGTCGGTGCCGGCGAGATAGTCGGCGGCGGCCTGCGGCAGGTCGCCGGCATTGAGCATGGGATCGGCGGCGGCGTTGCGCGCGAGCGAGGCGCCGGTGAGCGCGAGATCGGTCCAGGGCGACAGGGCGACCGCGGCAGCCGGCAGCGGCAGGCCTTCGTCGCGCAGTTTCATGAGCAGCGCGAGGCTCAAGCCCCCGCCCGCCGAATCGCCCATGACGACGATGTCCCGCGCGCCGCGCGTGAGCAGCCAGCGATAGGCGGCGCGCGCGTCGTCGAGCGCGGCGGGAAACGGATGCTCCGGCGCCAGCCGATAATTGGTGATCAACAGGCGGGCGCGCGCGGCGTCGGCCAGGCGCCAGGTCAAATGGCGATAGCTCACCGTGCTGCCCACGCGATAGCCGCCGCCGTGCAGATAAAGGACGTGACGGTCGTGCAGCGAGGTCGGCCGGGTGATGCAGTCGCCCGGCACGCCGCCGGCATCGACGCGCACCGTCTCGGTGCCGCGCGGCGGCGGCGGCACCAGGCGCTCCATGGCGCGGAACTTGCGCGCGCGATTCGGCGATCGCCAGGCCGCGGCTCGGCCGCTTGATGAACCAGCGCGTGCCGAGGCGCACGAGCTTGGCACGCAGGCTGATGGAGGCGCGCGGACAAAGGGCTCAGCCTCCGTTGAGCGCGACCGGCACGGACTGAGCCTCCTTGTTACGCCGGTCGTCGACCAGGCGGCCGTCCTCGATGTCGATGGTGCGGTCGGCGAACGCGGTGAGCCGCGAATCGTGCGTCACCACCAGAACGCCGCGGCCCGGATCCTTGGCGATGTCCGCGAGGATTGCCATGATGGCCTGGCCGTTCTGCCCGTCGAGGGCGGCGGTCGGCTCGTCGGCGAGCACGTAGGACGGGTCGGAGACGATGGCGCGCGCGATCGCCACGCGCTGCTGCTCGCCGCCGCTGAGCTCGCGCGGAAAGGAGTTCGCGCTTGTGCGCGAGCCCGACCCGCTCGAGCGCCTCATGCGCGCGCCGGCGCGCCGCTTCGCCGTGCTCGCCGCGCACGTCCAAGGCGAGCTGCACGTTCTCGGACGCGGTGAGCGTCGGGAACAGGTGATAGCTCTGGAAGATGTAGCCGACGTGCTTGCGGCGCAGCTCGGCGAGCGTCTCCGGGCCGGCGCCTTCGGTCGACACGCCGGTAACGCGCACGTGGCCCACGGTCGGCGCCAGCATCAGGCCGAGCACCGACAAGAGCGTGGTCTTGCCGCTGCCGGAGGGGCCCATCAGCATGGTGAGCTCGCCGCCGTGCAGCGCGAGATCGACATCCTTCAGCGCGTGCACCTGGGCGGGGCCGCTGCCGAGGATCTTGTTGACGCCGAGCGCCTCGAGGACGGCTTCGCTCATTGGCTGAAGAC
Organism: uncultured Pseudomonadota bacterium; assembly: GCA_963829755.1. GTDB lineage: Bacteria > Pseudomonadota > Alphaproteobacteria > Rhizobiales > Xanthobacteraceae > Pseudolabrys. Next base: position 88,130 of record CAWHJV010000015.1, read on the forward strand.
CACGACAGGATCGATGCGCACCACGCGCGCGATGGCCGCGAAGGCCGAGAGCACGCACATGACCATGGTCAGCGCGAAGATCGCCGCCATCAGCGCCGGCGTGATGGTGACCGGCAGCGCGCCATTGGTGGTGAGGGCGACGACGCCGAATCCGATGAGGCTCGCCAGGCAGAAGCCGATCACCGCGTTGAGCAGCGCCTGGTACATGATGACGCTGTAGATGTAGCGGTTGGACGAGCCCATGGCGCGCAAGGTGGCGAACTCGGGGAGATGGTCCTTGGTGCTGGAATAGAGCGTCTGCGCCACGATCACGGTGCCGACGATGAGGCCGAGCAAGGCGCCCGCGAACAACGCCGCGCCGGCGCCGGTGGTGAACAGCCAGAAATGACGGCTGCGCTCGGCGAACTGCGCCGTGGTGAGCACGTCGACCTTGGACAGGTGCGTCTTCAGATCTTGCTGCACGGTTTTCAGGTCGGCGCCGGGCTTGAGCTTGACCAGGTAATAGCTGGCGACGCTCTTGGGCAGGCCGATGAATTTGCGGGCGTGGTCGATGTCGGCGAAGACGAAGGGCGTGGTGGTGAAGGAGCGGATGCCGCTGGTGAGCGCGACGACGTGCACCTTCTGGCCGCGAATATTGGCCTTGGTGCCGAGCCGTTCAGCCCCAGCCGCTTATCGTAGGTGACGTCGACCGCGACCGCACCCGGCTCGTCGAGCGCCTTGGCGGAGCCCGCGACCACGTTCCAGGGCTTAAGGTCGTTGCGCTTCAGGTTCGAGCCGACCAGAAACACCGGCGTCATCTCGCCGCTCGGCAGCCGCCAATCGGAGAAGCCAATGACGAGCGGCGACGCCGAGGCGACGCCTTTCGATGGCGAGGATGTCCTTGCGCATGTCGCCGAGCAGCGACGGGATCCTCGAAGCACTTGGTGCCCTGGCGCATGACCCAGAGGTCGGCGTCGGCGTGCTCGACCATGGTGGTGACCATGCGGCCGAAGCCGAGATAGAGGCCCATCTGCACCATCACCAGCACGACCGAGAACACGATGCCGACGGTGGTGGCGGCAAAGCGCAGGCGATCCTGGAACAGATTGCGTGAGGCGAGTGTGAAATTCAGCGGCAAATGAGGCGACCGGTCCCGTGGCATGAGGCGCCTTCAGTGGCGGACGATTGGCACGTCAATGTGGCACGGTCGAAACCGCCCGCCGCACGGCGAGCAGTTGCGCGCCGAAGACGCGCTCGAAAGCGACGCTGCTGGCCCAGCTCATGATCAGCGTGCCGGTGAGCACGATGGCGTACTTGACGAGCGTGAAGAGGCCGGTGCCGACCAGGGCGTATTGCAGCCACACCACGAACACGTAGTGGATCAGATACATGCTGTAGGCGTTGGCCGACAGGCTGTCGAGGACCCAGTAGCGGCGCTGGCTGAACCGCAGGCAGACCGCCAGCAGGAAGATTCCACCGCCGGCGCAGGCGATCGGGAATGCCAGGGTGGACGCGAACTGAATGAGCGGATTGGCCGCCGACCAATCCGGCCGGGTCAGGGCGGTGAGCCCCGCCCACAGCGCGAAGCCGCCGGCCGCCGCGCCCCACCACGCCAGCCAGCGCCGCGCCAGCGGCCCGTCGCTCGCCAAGAGGCCGCGGTCCAGCGCGTAGGCGCCGAGCGACGAAGCCGGCAAAGAAATAGACGAGATAATGCGCCGGTCGGCTGAGCTGCATCGAAAACGGCCCGAACGAGCTCCAATTCCAGGGCGAATAGATGAGCGCCAGCGGCACGTAGGCGACGGCCGAAACCCCGACCAGGAGCCCGTAGAAGCGAACTGGATGTTCGCCGGCCCAGGCAGCAAGTCGGCTGAAACCGTCGAGCACGCGCGGGGCCACCGCGAACAGCACAGCCGCGATCCCATTGGCGACCAGGAGCTGCCACAGGAACCATTCCGGTCCGCTCGGCCAGAACGGCAGCGAAAACCACTGGTGCCAGAACCCGGAGAAGCTCGGCTGCGCGGTGCGGGCGAGATAGGCGGGATAGAACGCGAGCGGGCTCAGGAAAATGATGGCTGCAATGAACGGTACGCCGATGCGCCAGAGCCGGTCGGAAACATAGGTCCAGGCGCCCTTGCGGCGCAGGCTGCCCGCCGCCAGCAGGCCCGACAGAAAGAACATCAGCGACATCAGGCTGACGTCCTGCCAGGCACAGAACACGTCGAAGCCCATCCAGCGCTGCGGATCGACCACTGGAAAGGCCTGCCAAGTGAACGGCGCCTCGCCGAAAGGCGAGGTCTGCGCCGGCACCGAGGCCAGGTAGGCGAGCGCGGAGTGGAACGCCAATACGATAACAATCACAACGGCCCGGAGATTATTGAGGGCGACGTTGGGTTTGGACATGACGATGCGGTCTCCCCGACGGGTAGCCCCCGGCGGCAACGCCGGAATTGATGGCGGAGTTCCCCCGATCGCCGTCCGGGCGCGCGGGAACACCGCCGCCGGGCAGTATAATCCGTCGCGGGGCAAAGGAAACTCGGGGTTTTCGCGTGCCGACGCCCCGATCGCACACGGTAAACCGGCCCGCGGGCCAAGCCCACGAAGATGCCAAACCCTGGCCCGGCCCGCTTCGCGAAACGGCCATATTCCCCATAGAGTGATGCGTCTCGAGATTCGTGGATGACGGGAGACGACCTTGACGGCACGGTTGGCGACGCTGGTGCTGGCGGCGTTCACGGCGTTCGGTCTGGCGGCCCAGAGCCAGGCCCAAGGACCGGCACAAGCCCACACACGAACGCAGGCGACGCAGCCCGGTCTGCCAACGGCCGCGGGCGCGCAGGCCACGCCGGAGCCCCAGCCGAGCGTCATCGGGCTCTGGCAGATGACCAGCGACGAAGGCAAGCCGATCCTCTGGTGCCTGTTCGTCAAACAGGACGGCATCTACAAGGGCGTGGTCGCCAAGATGTTCCCGCGGCCTTTCGATAAGCCCAACCCGGTCTGTCACAAATGCACCGACGACCGGCACGATCAACCAGTGCTCGGCATCGAGCTCATCCGCGGGATGCAGCGCAAGGGGCTCGAATACAAGAACGGCAACATCCTCGATCCGCGCAACGGCGACATCTATCACGCGAAGATGACGCTGAGCCCGGATAGGCAGACGCTGACGGTACGCGGCTATCTCGGTATCCCCCTGTTCGGCATGGACCAGGTCTGGAAGCGGCTGCCGGATTCGGACGAGGCGAGCATCGATCCGAGCGTTCTGGCACGCTATCTGCCCGACAAGCTGCCGGACACCCAGCCGGCGGATAAAGCGCAAGCGATGCATAAGGCGGAAGCCGCGCCGCGGCCGAAGACGATGCAAAGAGCAAAGCCAGCCATACATATGGCGCGGCAGCCGACGGCCCAGCATGTGCAGCCGACGGTCGCGCGCCAGCCGGCTCAACCAGCGCCCGCACCGAAGTCGGCACAGACCGAGAAGCCGAAGGTTCACGCCATGCAGGAAACCCGGCTGGTCGCCATGCCCAAGCCGCGGCCGCGCATGCGCCGCGCGCCGCCGGCGCGGCATCATGAATCGCTACCGTGGCAGTCACTCGATGAGGGCGCCAGCGCACGTGTCATCGACGACCCGCGCGGCGCGCTGCCCGCGCTGCATTAAAGCGTTCAGCTCCGCTCGGCGATCAGCAACTCGACCGCGCGCAGCATCACCTCGGCGCCCATGACGATGTCGGCCTCGCCGGTGTCTTCCGAGACGTGATGGCTGCGCCCGCCGATCGAGGGCACGAACAGCATCGCCGACGGCAGATGGCGCGCCATGATCATGGCGTCGTGGCCGGCGCCGCTCGGCAGGGTGACATGGGAAATGCCGAGCTCTTGCGCCGCGCGTTCGATCAGGCCGGCGAGCTTCGGATCCATGGCGGACGGCGCGGTCTGCATGACCGTCGCGATGTCGACGGTGACCTGATATCGCGCGGCGGCTTCCTGCGCGGCCTCGCGCACCGTCTGCTCGAGCGTCGCCAGGATATCGGCGGACGTATCGCGCATCTGCAGCACCAATTCGGCCTCTTCCGGCACCACATTGGCGGCGCCGGGCGCAAACCGCGCGCCGCCGACGTTCCACACCGAGTCCGGGCCGGCGACGGCGCGCAAGCGTTCCTGAATGTCGGCACCGAAGGTGAGCGCCGCGGCGCCGGCGTCGTGGCGCATATCCATGGGCGTGGTGCCCGCATGGTTGGCCTCGCCATGGAACGTCACCCGCAAGGTCGTGATGCCGACGATGGCGCTGACCACGCCGACCTTGATGCCGCTGGTTTCCAGGCGCGGGCCCTGCTCGATATGCGCTTCCAGGAACGCGACATGGCGGGCGGAATCGAGATGCAGGAGCGGGCGGCCGCGCAGATTCGCCTCCTCGATGGCGCTCGCCAGCGTCTTGCCGTCGCGGCCGACCGCCGCCGCCATCTCCTGGCTGGCGTCCTCGCCGCAGAACAGGCGCGATCCCATGAGGCCGAGATAGCTGCCCTCCTCGTCCTGGAACGACACCACGTCGACGCCGAGCTTGCTGTTACCGCTCTCCGCGACGCAACGCGCGACCTCGAGGCCGTAGATAACGCCGAGCGCGCCGTCGAGCCAGCCGCCATAGGGAACGGTGTCGCTGTGCGAGCCGACGATGACGGCCGTCTCCGTCGACGTCATGCGACCGAGGAGATTGCCGACGCCGTCGATCTCCGCGACGAGCCCCGCCTCGGCCATCTTGTCGCGCAGCCATTCGCGCGCGGCGATGTCCTCGGCGCTGAAGGCGGGGCGGTGCACGCCGGTCTGGTATTTGCCGATTTCGGCAAGCGCGCGCAGGTCGCCGATGAGGCGGTCGGGCTTGATGGGCATTAAAGGTCCTTGATCTCTATTCTTTATTCTTTGCACATGATCTTTTCCGAAAATCGGTTCCCACTTTTCGGGATCGTGCGCCGGGTTAACTGCCACGGTAGGTCGAATAGCTCCAGGGCGTGACGACCAGCGGGACGTGATATTGGCCTTCCGGCTCGGCAATCGAAAACCGTAGCGGCACCACGTCGAGGAACGGCGGGTCGGCAAGCGGTACGCCGCGGGCCTTGAAATAGTCGCCGACCGCAAAGCGCAATTCGTAGGTTCCGATCGGCAGCGGGCGGCCGGCTATCAAGGGTTGCTCGGTGCGGCCATCGGTATTGGTGGCGCCGGCGGTGACGAGATCGGCGCGCGCGCCCGAGAGCATGTGGAGCTCGAACGCGACCCCCTGCGCCGGCTTGCCGAGATGGGTGTCGAGCACGTGGGTGGAAAGCCGCCCGTGCACCGGCAGCTTGTCGGGGCCGCTGACGTGCTGGTCGAGCCGCAGCGCCGCGATTCGCACCACTTCGGCGAGCGCGGTGTCGAACTCGGTCGCGGCATCGTTGCGCAGGCGGCGCTCGAACTCACGGAAGATCGAGTCCTTGCCGTGGCGGCGCACGCAGATGATGAAGGGAAAGCCGAATTTGGCGTGGTATGCCGCATTGAGACGATGGAATTCGTCGAACTCCTGGTCGCTCAGCCGATCGAGACCGGCGCCGTGCTGCTCGTCTTTCGAATCGGCGGTCAGGGCGTCTGCGCGCGCCGCCTTGCCGGCGAGATCGGGATGGGCGTTGAGCAGGGCGCGCTTGCTCTCGTCGCCGGCCGCGTGCACCGCCGCGCGCATGGCCGCGTGCAGCGTGGCAAGCGAAGCGAAAGGCCGCTTGGCCGCGACCGCCTCCGCCACCCACGGGGAATGCTCGTAGATGGCGCCGAGCGCGGCGGCGAATTGGTGCGTCTCGCAGGCGTTGAGCCGATCGAGGCTGACCGCGCTCATGCCACCACCGGCGCGTTGTCGGCGAGCGCTTGGTGCACGCGCTGCCAATGACGGGCGATATCGAGCCGTGTCGCAACCCAGACCCACTCGTGGCTCGCGACATGGTCGAGAAAACGCACCAGCCCGGCGGTGCGGCCGGGCCGGCCGGCGAGCCGGCAATGCAGCCCGACCGACATCATCTTCGGGCGCGTCGTCGCTTTCCGCATAGAGCACGTCGAAGGCATCGCGCAGGTAATGGAAGAACTGATCGCCGTCGCCGAAGCCCTGCGGGTTGATGAAGCGCATGTCGTTGTTGTCGAGGGCATAAGGGATGACGACATGCGGGCCGTTCGGGCCCTTCACCCAATAGGGCAGATCGTCGGCATAGGAGTCCGACGAATAGGCGAAGCCGCCGTCGTCGAGCACGGCCTTGAGCGTGTTGACCGAATTGCGCCCGGTGTACCAGCCGAGCGGGCGCGGCGCCCGTCGCCTGGGTGTGGATGCGGATGGCTTCCGCCATGTGCTGGCGCTCTTCCGCCTCGCCGACGTTCTTGTAGTCGATCCACTTGAGGCCGTGGCTGGCGATCTCCCAGCCGGCCTCGCGCATGGCGGCGACGCCTTCCGGGTTGCGCGCCAGCGCGGTGGCGACGCCGAACACCGTGACCGGCAGCCCGCGCGCCTTGAACAGCCGCCATAGCCGCCAGAACCCGGCGCGCGAACCGTATTCGTACATGGACTCGACGTTCATGTGGCGCTGGTCCGGCCATGGCATCGCGCCGAGCACGTCGGAGAGGAAGGCCTCGGACTCGAGGTCGCCGTGCAGGATCGAGCGCTCGCCGCCCTCCTCGTAATTGACCACGAACTGCACCGCGACGCGGGCGCGCCCCGGCCATTGCGGATCGGGTGGGTTGCGGCCGTAGCCGACGAGGTCGCGGGGATAAGGGACATTCGACATGGAACGAGGATGCGTCAAGGTCGCGCGCGGCTCAAGCCTGTTGGCAGCGGCCGGACGCGCGAAATAACCGGGTTCACGAAGGCACCGATTTCGCGCATAACGGACCTGTTCAAGAACGGGACGGCGCAGCATGGACAAACTTCGGATCACGGCAGGCGGACACACCTTCGACGCGCGATTCGAGACGGCGGCGGCGCCGAAGACCTGCGCCGTCTTCAAGCAACTGCTGCCTTACGAGAACAAGGTCATCCACGTGCGCTGGAGCGGCGAAGGCGTGTGGATCCCGCTCGGCGAGCACGACTTCGGGCTGACCTACGAGAACCACACCAGCTATCCGGCGCCGGGCCAGATGATCGTCTATCCCGGCGGCATCAGCGAGACCGAAATCCTGCTCGCCTATGGCGGCGTGCACTTCGCCAGCAAGATGGGCCAGCTCGCCGGCAACCACTTCCTCACCATCACGTCGGACCTCGACAAGCTCGCCGAGCTCGGCCGCGCCGTGCTGTGGGAAGGCGCCAAGCCGATCCGCATCGAAGCGGCGTGAGATCTTTTTTCACCCTCCCCGCCACTCGCTTCGCTCGTGGGTGGAGGGGAACAGCGCCTTGAACTGACCGGCATGCGCTGCCAAAGTGACAGCGCCGGCTCACCAGAGGCGATTTCCCGTGGACATCATCATCGAATGGGCGAGCGCGATCTTCCGCTGGCTGCACGTCATCGCCGGCATCGCCTGGATCGGCTCGTCGTTCTACTTCATCCATCTCGATCTCAGCCTGCAGCACCACAAAGCCCTGCCCGCCGGCGTTAAAGGCGACGCCTGGCAGGTGCACGGCGGCGGTTTCTACCACATGCTCAAATACATGGTGGCGCCGGCCGAGATCCCGGACGAACTCACCTGGTTCAAATGGGAAGCCTATACGACCTGGCTTTCCGGCTTCGCGCTCTTGATCCTGGTCTACTACTTCCACGCCGACCTGTTCCTGGTGGACAAGGCAGTGCTGGACATGACCGCGGCGCAGGCCGCGGCGATTGCTTTCTTCAGCCTGGTGGCGGCGTGGCTTTGCTATGAAGCCCTGTGCCGCTCGCCGCTCGGCGGGCACGAGGCGGCTCTGGCGCTCACCGGCTACGTGTTCCTGGTGGCGCTGACCTATCTCTTCACCCACGTGTTCAGCGGCCGCGGCGCCTTCACCCAGATCGGCGCGCTGATCGGCACCATCATGGTGGCGAACGTATTCGTCATCATCATCCCCTACCAGAAGAAGACGGTGGCGGCGCTGCTCAAGGGCGAGACGCCCGATCCGCGCTGGGGCGAGATCGGCAAGCAGCGCTCGGTGCACAACAACTACCTGACGCTGCCGGTCGTCTTCCTGATGCTGAGCAACCACTATCCCCTGTTTTTCGCCACCCGCTACAACTGGGCGATCGTGGCGATCGTGCTCGCCATCGGTCCGGTGATCCGGCACTTCTTCAATTCGCGCCACGCCGGCAAGGGCAGCCCGTGGTGGACATGGGGCGTGGCGGCGGCCGGCATGGCGGCCATCGCCTGGCTGTCGGCGGCCGGCCCGCCCGGCCCCAAGCTCGCCGCGCTGAAGAAGACGCCGAGCTTCGCGGACGTGCAGAACGTGGTGTTCGCCCATTGCAGCATGTGCCACGCCAAGCAGCCGCTCTGGCCCGGGATTCCCGCTGCGCCCATGGGCGTGCGGCTGGACACCGCCGACATGGTCAAGCTGCACGCCCACATGATCGCCATCAACGCGGTCAATTCCAACGCCATGCCGCCGGGCAACATCACCCTGCTCGCGCCCGAGGACCGCCAGGTGCTGGCAGCCTGGATCGCCGCCGGCGCCCCGACGAAGTGAGGGCGGCGCTGCTTCGGCCGTCATTCCGGCGCGCGCGCTTTAAGCGCGTGAGCCCGGAATGACGGGCGTGGTTCCAAGTCCTTGGGCATGCCGCCGATTTAAGCAGTGAATGCCGCAAATTGTTGCCTTCAATTGCCGCCGAATTTGGCACACAATCGCCCTGCCGTTTTTGTGGACGGGGCCCGGGATGGGGACGGGCCGCGGGGGGCCCACGCTAATCGTTCGAGGGTAAGCGTCCAGCGATGTTGAATCCTGTTTCCGCGCGCCAAACCCCGGCAGAAGGCCCGCTGCTGCAGGCCATCGGCATCACCAAGACCTACGGCCCCCTGTTCGCCAACGACACGGTCGATCTCGACCTCTACCGCAACGAGATCCACGCCCTGCTCGGCGAGAACGGCGCCGGCAAGTCGACGCTGGTCAAGGTCATCTACGGGCTGATCCAGCCGACCTCCGGCGAACTGCGCTGGATGGGCGAGAAGATCGTGCTCGACGGCCCGTCGGAAGCGCGCGCGCTCGGCATCGGCATGGTGTTCCAGCATTTCTCGCTGTTCGAGAACCTGACCGTCGCCGAGAACGTGGCGCTCGGCCTCGACGGCAAGGAAAGCTTCGCGGCCATGTCGGCGCGGCTGGCGCAGGTCTCGCGCGACTACGGCCTGCCGCTCGATCCCAAGCGCGAGGTGTGGCGGCTGTCGGTCGGCGAGCGCCAGCGCATCGAGATCGTTCGGCTGTTGATGCAGAACCCGAAGCTCTTGATCCTCGACGAGCCGACTGCGGTGCTCACCCCGCAGGAGGCCGACCAGCTCTTCGTCGTGCTCGAACGACTGCGCGACGAGGGCCGTGCCGTGCTCTACATCTCGCATAAGCTCGACGAGGTGAAACGGTTGTGCGACACCGCCACCATCCTGCGCGGCGGCAAGAAGGTCGAGACCTGCGACCCGCGCAAGGAGACGGCGGCCTCGCTGGCGCGCATGATGGTGGGCGCCGACATCGGCGAGGTGAAGGCCGCGAGCGGCCGCAAGCCGGGCGTGCCGCGGCTCATCATCCACGACCTCTTGCTCGAACCCGACGACCCGCACGGCGTGCGGCTCAAGTCCATGGGGCTGGAGGTGCGCGGCGGCGAGATCGTCGGCATCGCCGGCGTCGCCGGCAACGGCCAGGACGAGTTCTTCGCCGCGCTGTCGGGCGAGCGCCGCACGCCGCAATCGGACAGCGTCATCATCGACGGCCGCCCCGCCGGCCATCTCTCGGTCACCGGGCGGCGCAAGCTCGGCGCCGCCTTCGTGCCGGAAGAGCGCCTCGGCCACGGCACCGCGCCGCGCATGAAGCTGTCGGAAAACGCGCTGCTCACCGGCCACGCCGCCAGCGGCATGGTGCGGCACGGCTTCATCAACCGGCTGGCGATGCTGGCGAGCGTCGACAAGACCACCGAGACCTTCGACGTGCGCAAGGCCAGGCGCGACCCCGAAGCGGTCAGCCTCTCCGGCGGCAATCTGCAGAAATTCGTGGTCGGGCGCGAAATCCTGCGCGAGCCCGGCGTGCTGGTGGTGAGCCAGCCGACCTGGGGCGTCGACGCCGGCGCGGCGGCGGTGATCCGCCAGGCGCTGATCGATCTCGCCGCGCGCGGCAGCGCCGTGCTGGTGATCAGCCAGGACCTCGACGAGCTGTTCGAGATCGCCGACCGCATCGCCGTCATGTTCCACGGCACGCTGTCGGAGCCGCTGGCGGCCGCGGCCGCCACGCGCGAGAAACTCGGCCTGCTGATGGGCGGCAGCAAGGGCGGCGAAACGCCGCCCAGCCAAGAGGCGAGCCATGCAGTTGGTGCTTGAACGGCGCGCCGAGCGCTCGACCTGGATCGCGGTCGCCTCGCCGCTGATCGCCATCGCGCTGACGCTGATCACCATCTCGATCCTGTTCGCCATGCTCGGCAAGAACCCGATGCACGCGCTCGGCGTCTATTTCCTCGACCCGCTGCTCGACCCCTATTCGCTGTCGGAAATCGCGGTGAAGGCCTCGCCGCTGGTGATGATCGGCGTCGGCCTGTCGCTCTGCTACATGGCGAACATCTGGAACATCGGCGCCGAGGGCCAGTTCGTCATCGGCGCGGTGTTCGGGAGCTGGATCGCGGTCGCGACGCAAGGCACCCATGCCGGCCCCTGGGTGTTGCCGGCGATGCTGATCCTGGGCGCGCTCGGCGGCGCGCTCTACGCGCTGATCCCGGCGCTGTGCAAGGTGAGGTTCGGCGCCAGCGAAATCCTCACCAGCCTGATGCTGGTCTATGTCGCCGACCTGATCCTGGACTACCTGGTGCGCGGGCCGTGGCGCGACCCGCACGGCTTCAACTTCCCGACCACCGCCGATTTCGACCCCAACGCCACCGTGCCGGTGCTGTTCAACGGCAGCCGCGTGCATGTCGGCTGCCTGATCACGCTCGCCGTGGTGGCGGTGGCGGCGGTGATGCTGGGCCGCACCATCAAGGGCTTCGAGATCCGCGTGGTCGGCGCCGCGCCCAAGGCGGCGCGCTTCGCCGGCTTCAACGCCGACCAGCTCACCATCTTCACCTTCATGGTGTCGGGCGCGCTTGCCGGGCTCGCCGGCATCATCGAGGTCGCCGGGCCGATCGGCCACCTGCAGCCGGGCATTTCGCCGGGCTACGGCTTCACCGCCATCATCGTCGCCTTCCTCGGCCGGCTGAACCCGGTTGGCATCCTGATTGCAGGGTTGTTCCTGGCGCTGACCTTCATCGGCGGCGAAGGCGCGCAGATCTCGATGAAGATCCCGCTCGACCTCACCAAGGTGTTCCAGGGGATATTGCTGTTCTACGTGCTCGCCTGCGATTCGATGATCGTCTACCGCATCCGCCTCCTCCGCAGTCACGGAAAGCCGGCGCATGGGTCTGCTTGAAGCCATCATCCTGTCGGTGATCGCCGCCTCGACGCCGCTGTTGCTGGCGGCGGCGGGCGAACTCGTGGTCGAGCGCTCGGGCGTGCTCAATCTCGGCGTCGAGGGCATGATGATCATGGGCGCGGCCTGCGGCTTCGCCGGCGCGCATTTCACCGGCTCGACGCTCGCCGGCGCGCTCGTCGGCATCGTCGCCGGCGCGGCGCTGGCCGCCGTGTTCGCGGCGCTGACGCTCGGGCTCGCCGTCAACCAGGTGGCGACGGGGCTGGCGCTGACCATCTTCGGCATCGGCCTGTCCGGCCTGATCGGCGCCGGCTTCGTCGGCCAGCGCATCGCGGTGACGCCGCATCTCTATATTCCGGGGCTCACCACGCTGCCGTTCATCGGCAAGATCCTGTTCGGCGAGGACGCCTTCGTCTATTTCTCCGTCGTGCTGGTCGCCGGCATCTGGTGGTTCCTCTACCGCACCCGCGCCGGGCTGATCCTGCGCGCGGTCGGCGACAACCACGTCTCGGCGCACGCGCTCGGCTATCCGGTGCTCAAGGTGCGCTGGCTGGCGGTGCTGTTCGGCGGCGGCTGCGCCGGGCTCGGCGGCGCCTATCTGCCGCTCGCCTATACGCCGTTCTTCGTGCCGGAAATGACCGCCGGCCGCGGCTGGATCGCGCTGGCGCTGGTGGTGTTCTCGTCGTGGCGGCCGCTGCGGCTGGTCGGCGGCGCCTATCTGTTCGGCGCGGTCACCATCCTGCAACTGCAGGCGCAAGGTGCCGGGCTGTCGCTGCCGCCGCAGCTGATGACGTCGCTGCCCTATCTCGCCTGCATCATCGTGCTGGTGCTGATTTCGCGCACGCGCGGCACCGCCGGCTCGGCCGCGCCCGCTTCGCTCGGTCTGGTGTTCGTGCCGGACCGTTGACCTTGAGTCCCCGGGCGCGCGCGGACGGGCCGCGCGCGCCTGGGGAGGCAAACGACAACCCGTCTCGATGACATCCATTGGAACCGGAGTGGAAACCATGAAGAGATTTATTGCCACCGCCGCGGCCGCCGCACTGGCGCTGGCCGCGACCACCTTCGGCGCCTCGGCCGCCGGCAAGCTGAAGGTCGGCTTCATCTATCTCGGCCCGATCGGCGACTACGGCTGGACCTATCAGCACGAGGTCGGCCGCAAGGAGATGATGAAAGCGCTCGGCGACAAGGTCGAGTCCGACTATCTCGAAAACGTCAACGAAGGCCCCGACGCCGAGCGCTCGATCGAGCAGCTCGCGCGCACCGGCCACAAGCTGATCTTCACCACCTCGTTCGGCTACATGGACGCCACGGTGAAGGTGGCCAAGCGCCATCCCGACATCTATTTCGAGCACGCCACCGGCTACAAGCGGCTGAAGAACCTCAGCACCTATTCCGGCCGCTTCTACGAGGGCCGCTACATCCAGGGCGTGATCGCCGCCAAGATGTCGAAGAAGAAGGTGCTGGGCTACATCGCCTCGTTCCCGATCCCGGAAGTGATCTCCGGCATCAACGCCACCATGCTCGGCGCCTGGTCGGTCGATCCCTCGATCAAGGTCAAGATCATCTGGGTCAACACCTGGTTCGATCCCGGCAAGGAAGCCGACGCCGCCAAGGCGCTGGTCGACCAGGGCGCCGACGTGCTGATGCAGCACACCGACAGCCCGGCCGCCATGCAGATCGCCGAACAGCGCCACGTGCTCGCCTTCGGCCAGGACTCCGACATGATCAAGTTCGGGCCGCACGCGCAGCTCACCTCGATCGTCGACAATTGGGCGCCCTACTACATCGCGCGTGCCAAGGCGGTGATGGACGGCACCTGGAAGTCGCAGGACACCTGGGGCGGGCTGAAGTCGGACATGGTGGTGATGGCGCCTTTCACCAACATGCCGGCTGACGTAAAAGCGCTGGCGGAGAAAACCGAAGCCGGCATCAAGGACGGCTCGATCCTGCCCTTCAAGTGCCCGGTCTACGCGACAGGACGGCAAGGAAGTGCCGTGCAAGGGCGGCAAGAGCCTCTCCGACGCGCAGATCCTGGGCATGAACTTCTACGTCAAGGGCATCACGGCCAAGTTCCCGGGGAAGTGAGGCCTGGCAAGCGTTTCATCTCTGCGTTGCGGGGATGGCGCGAAGCGCCGGTGCGCCTAGATCCGCGGTGAACCCCACAGCATTCGCGGATCGATCGGGGAGGGATTAGCCTGTGCCTCGGAGTGGCGGTCGCGTGAACCGTTCAGCCCTGCAGCGTCCTCGCCGCGGCCTGGTGCCGGCGCATGAGGTCGGCGAGATCGAGGCCGGGAATGGCGCCGTTCTCGACCGTCCAGCGGCCGTCGACCATCACCCGGTCGGCGCGGTGGGCGCCGCACAGCACCAGCGCCGCGAGCGGATCGCCGTGGCCGGAAAAACGCAATTCGTCGAGCTTGAACAGCGCGAGGTCGGCGCGCTTGCCCGCGGCGATGCGGCCGAGCTCGGGCCGGCCGACGCAAGCCGCCGAGCCTTCGGTCGCCCAGCGCAGCGCGTCCTTGTGGCTGACCTTCGCGACGCCGTAGCGCGCGCGCTGGATGAGGAAGGCGGCGCGCACCTCCTGCATCAGGTTGGAGCCGTCGTTCGACGCCGAGCCGTCGACGCCGATGCCGACGTGCACGCCGACCGCTTCCAACTCGCACACCGGGCAATGGCCGGAGGCAAGCACCTGGTTCGAGCAGGCGCAATGGCTGATCCTGACGCCGGCCTTGGCGAGCCGCGGCATCTCCTCCGTCTTGAAATGAATGCCGTGGGCAAGCCAGACGCGGTCGTCGAGCCAGCCGCATTGTTCGAGATAGTCCAGCGGACGGCAGCCGTAGAGCTGGAAGCAAAAGTCGTTCTCGTCGTGGGTTTCGGCAAGATGCGTGTGCAGGCGAACATCCAGTTTGCGCGCAAGATCGGCGGTGGCGCGCATCAGCGACGTGGTGACCGAGAACGGCGAACAGGGCGCCAGCGCGACCTGCGTCATGGCGCCCTCGCCGCGCTGGTGGTAGCGGCCGATCAGCCGCTCGCTGTCGGCGAGGATGGCGTCCTCGTCCTGCACCACGCTGTCCGGCGGCAGGCCGCCGTCGCGCTCGGAAAGGTTCATGGAGCCGCGGGTGACCAGCACGCGCAGGCCAAGCCGCCGGGCGGCGGCGATTTCGATGTCGATGCCGTCCTCGAGCCCGGCGGGGAAAACGTAATGATGGTCGGTGGTGGTGGTGCAGCCGGAAAGCATCAATTCGGCCATCGCCACGGTGGCGGCGAGATCGAGCGCTTCCGGCGTGAGCCCCGCCCACACCGGGTAGAGCGCCTTCAGCCAGGGGAACAGCTCGCGGTCGAGCGCCGCCGGCAGCGCGCGGGTGAGCGTCTGGTAGAAGTGGTGGTGCGTGTTGATGAGCCCGGGCAGCACGACGTGCTCGCCGGCGTCGTAAATCTTGGCGCCCGCGGTCTGGGGTTCTTGGCCGGCGGCGACCAGCTCGACGATCCGGCCGTCCTCAACCACCACGCCACGCTCGGCGCCGTCCGCCAGAATTGCCAGCGGGTCCTTGATCCAGATGGGTTCGCTCATTGCACTCCTCGATTTCCGCGCGGATCATATCGGCCATTGCAAGTCGGAGGCCAGAGGCGCGCCGTATGGACCTGAACACCATCCAGGCGGTGGAGCGGCCCCTGACCCGCGGCGAATTGCCGGCGTGGCGCGACGGCGACGCCTTCCTCGGCGGCGGCACGTGGCTGTTCTCCGAGCCGCAGGTGAGCACGACCCGGCTGGTCGATCTGGCGGCGCTTGGCTGGCCGCCGCTGCAGGCCGGGGACGGCGGCCTCGTCATTGCCGCCACCTGCACAATCGCGCAACTCGACGCCTTCGGCGCCTCGGCGCCCTGGACCGCGGCGCCGCTGATCGGCCAGTGCGCGCGGGCGTTCCTGGCCTCGTTCAAGATATGGAACGCGGCAACCGTGGGCGGCAATCTGTGCATGTCGCTGCCCGCCGGGCCGATGATCTCGCTCACCGCCGCGCTCGACGGCGTGTGCACGCTGTGGGCGGCGGACGGTGGCGAGCGGCAGGTGGCGGTGACCGACTTCGTCGTCGGCCCGCTGCGGAACGTGCTGCGGCCGGGCGAAATCCTGCGCAGCATCACCCTGCCCGCCGAAGCGCTGACGCGCCGCACCGCCTTCCGGCAGATCTCGCTGGCGCCGCTCGGCCGTTCCGGCGCGCTTGCGATCGGCACGCTGTCACGCGACGGAAAATTCGCGCTCACCATCACCGCCTCGACGCCAAGGCCGGTGAAGCTGTCATTTGCATCGCTGCCAAGCGCCGACGAGTTGCGCTCAGGCGTCGAAAGCGCAATCCCCGCGCACGGCTGGTACGACGACGTGCACGGCGCGCCGGCCTGGCGGCGGCACATGAGCCTGCATTTCGCCGAGGAGATCCGCCGCGAGCTCGGCGCGGGAGCCGGGTCATGAGCTTCAAGGTCAATGGCCAGGATTTCTTGCAAGCGCCCGCCCCCGGCCAATGCCTGCGTACATACTTACGCGATCTCGGCTGGTTCGGCGTCAAGAAAGGCTGCGACGCCGGCGACTGCGGCGCCTGCACGGTCTATGTCGACGGCGAGCCGGTGCACAGTTGCCTGATGCCGGCGTTCCGCGCCGAAGGCCGCGAGGTGACGACCGTTGAGGGCTTGGGCGCCGGCGACGAATTGCACCCCATGCAGCGCGCCTTCCTCGACGCGCAGGGCTTCCAGTGCGGGTTCTGCACCGCCGGCATGATCATGACCGCGGCCTCGCTCAACCAGGCGCAGCGCGCCGACCTCGGCCGCGCGCTCAAGGGCAGCCTCTGCCGCTGCACCGGCTATCGCGCCATCGACGACGCGCTGGCAGGCCTGCGCGAGATCGACGACGCCAACGACGGCGCCTGCGGCCGCAACGTGCCGGCGCCGGCGGGGCCGGACATCGTGCGCGGGCAAGCACGCTTCACCCTCGACGTGGATGTCGAGGGGTTACTGCACATGAAGCTGGCGCGTTCGCCGCACGCGCATGCGCGCATCCGCAATGTCGACACCAGCGCGGCGCTGGCGGTGCCGGGCGTGGTCGCCGTGTTCACCCACGAAGACTCGCCGAAGACCGCCTTCTCCACCGGCCGGCACGAGGACCGCAGCATCGATCCCGACGATACGCTGGTGCTCGACGATGTGGTGCGCTTCGCCGGCCAGCGGGTGGCGGCGGTGGTGGCCGAGAGCGAGGCGGCGGCCGAGGAAGGCTGCCGCAAGCTGGTTATTGCCTATGACCTGCTGCCGGCAGTGTTCGAGCCGGAAGACGCCATGCAAGCCGGCGCACCGGTCATCCACGACAAGGGCCCGGATGCGCGCATCCATGACCCGCAGCATAACATCGCGGGTGAAATCCATGGCGGCATCGGCGACGTCGAAGCCGGCTTCGCCGAAGCCGACGTCATCCACGACGGCAGCTATTTCACGCCGCGCACCCAGCACGCGCATCTGGAAACCCACGCCGCCATCGGCTGGGTCGACGAGCACGGCACGCTGAACCTGCGTTCCAGCACGCAGGTGCCGTTCCTGACGCGCAAAGAGCTGGCGCGCGTGTTCGGTCTCGATGCGCATAAGGTCCGCGTCTTCTGCGAGCGCGTCGGCGGCGGCTTCGGCGGCAAGCAGGAAATGCTGGCGGAGGATATCGTGGCGCTCGCCGCGCTGCGGCTGCAACGGCCGGTGCAGCTCGAGTTCACGCGGGCCGAGCAGTTCACCGCCGCCACCACGCGCCATCCCATGCGCGTTGCCGTCAAGCTCGGCGCCAGGCGCGACGGCACCCTCACCGCTATTCAGTTGCGCGTCGTCTCCAACACCGGCGCCTACGGCAACCACGGCCTGGCGGTGCTGGAGCACGCCTGCTCGGAATCGATCGCGGTCTACCGCTGCCCGAACAAAAAGGTCGACGGCTACGCCGTCTACACCAACACCGTGCCGGCGGGCGGCTTCCGCGGCTACGGGCTGCCGCAGACCAATTTCGCGGTCGAAAGCGCCATCGACGAAGTGGCGCACCTGATCGGGATGGACGGTCTCGAAATCCGCCGGCGCAACGCGGTTCAGCAAGGCGACGCCATGCTGTCGACCGGCGAGGCCCACGACGACGTGATCTACGGCAGCTACGGGCTCGACCAGTGCTTCGATCTCATCGCGCAAGCCTTCGACGATGGCGGCGGCGATCCGGCCCCGGAAGGCTGGCGCGTCGGCCAGGGCTTCGCGCTCAGCATGACCAACACCATCCCGCCCGGCGGGCATTTCTCCGATTCAGGGATAGCGCTTAGGCCCGACGGCGCTTACGAGCTCACCGTCGGCACCGCCGAGTTCGGCAACGGCACCACCACCGTGCACCGGCAGATCGCGGCCTCGGTGCTTGCGACCGCGCCGGATAACGTTCACTTGCGCTCGTCCGACACCGGCCATGGCGGCCACGACACCGGCGCCTTCGGCTCGACCGGCACCGTGGTCGCCGGCCGCGCCACCGAGCGCGCCGCGCGTACCTTGCGCGACATGATCCTGGACGCGGCGGCGAAGGTGCTCGGCGTGCCGGCCGACGGACTGCGCGCTGCAAGGCGACGCGGTGACCGGCGGTGGCAAGCGCGTCGCCTTGAGCGATCTGCACAAGGCGAGCGACGACGATCTCGCCGCCACCGGCTCGACCGACGGCATTCCGCGCTCGGTCGCCTTCAACGTCCACGGCTTCCGCGCGGCGGTGAACCCGGTGAGCGGCGAGATCCGCATCCTCAAGAGCGTGCAGGCGGCCGACGCCGGCACCGTCATCAATCCCATGCAATGCCGCGCCCAGGTCGAGGGCGGCGTGGCGCAGGCGCTCGGCGCCGCGCTCTTTGAGGAGATGATCGTCGACGGCGAGGGCCGCGTGGCGAACGCGAAGTTCCGCGACTATCACCTGCCGGCCTTCGCCGACGTGCCGCGCACCGAGGTGCTGTTCGCCGACACCCACGACACGCTCGGCCCCTTCGGCGCCAAGTCGATGAGCGAGAGCCCGTATAATCCGGTGGGCGCCGCGCTCGCCAACGCCGTGCGCGACGCCACCGGCGTGCGCTTTCATGCCCTGCCGCTGAAGCCGGACCGGGTGTTCGCCGGGCTGGTGAAGACTGAAAAGGGCTAGGTGCTTCTATCCCTCCCCCGCTTGCGGGGGAGGGTGGCGAGCGCAAGCGAGCCGGGTGGGGGCGCGCTCAGATCATATGGAAACGCGACCCCACCCCGATCGCGCTTGGCGCGATCGACCCTCCCCTTTCAGGGGAGGGATAGCTCACAACACTTTCCCCGGATTCATAATTCCGTTCGGATCGAGCATCCGCTTGACGCCGCGCATGAGGTCGAGCGCCACCGGGTCCTTCACCTTGGGCAGCGTGTCGCGCTTCAGGCGGCCGATGCCGTGCTCGGCCGAGATCGAGCCGCCGAGCTTCAGCACGACCTTGTCGACCGCGGCGTTGACCTCACCCCAGCGCGCCAGGAACGCCGCGCGGTCAGCGCCGACCGGCTGGCTGACGTTGTAATGGATGTTGCCGTCGCCGAGATGGCCGAACGGCACCGGCCGCGCACCCGGGATCAGCGCCGCGACCACCGCGTCGGCCTCGGCGATGAACTGCGGCACCGCGGCGACCGGCACCGACACGTCGTGTTTGATCGAGCCGCCCTCCGGCTTCTGCACCTCGGTGAGCGTGTGGCGCATGTGCCAGAACGATTTGGCCTGCTCCAGACTGGCGGCCAGAGCGGCGTCGCTGACGATGCCCTGCTCGATGGCCGCGGCGAGCAGCGCCTCAACGCTGTCGCGCAGGCCCTCTTCGTGCTGGGCCGAGACCTCCAGCAGCACGTACCAGGGATGCGCGCTGGCAAGCGGGTCGCGGATACCGTGGCCGTGGCGCAAGGCGAACTCGACGATGCCGCGGCAGATCAATTCGAAGCTGGTCACGGTGCCGGCGGCGCGCGCCTGCACGAGGCTGAGCAGCTTGAGCGCGGCCTCCGGCGACGGCAAGCCGATGAACGCGGTCTCCATCGCGCGCGGGCGCGGAAACAGCTTCAGCACCGCGGCGGTGATAATGCCGAGCGTGCCCTCGGCGCCGACGAACAGATGCCGCAGGTCGTAGCCGGTGTTGTCCTTCTTCAGCTTGCGCAGCAGGTTGAGCACGCGGCCGTCGGCCAGCACCACCTCGACGCCGAGCATGAGGTCGCGGGCGATGCCGTAGGCGAGCGCCCCGGTGCCGCCGGCATTGCTGGAGAGATTGCCGCCGATGGTGCAACTGCCCTCGGCGCCGAGCGAGAGCGGGAACAGTCGGTCGGCGGCGGCCGCCGCCTCCTGCGCCTTCTGCAGCACCACGCCGGATTCGCAGGTCATGGTGTTGGAGGACGGATCGACCTCGCGGATGCGGTCGAGCCGCGCCAGCGAGATCAGCAGCTCGCCGTCGAACGGAATCTGGCCGCCGACCAGCCCGGTGTTGCCGCCCTGCGGCACCACCGCGGTGCGGGTCTCGTTGGCGAGCTTGAGGATCGCCGCCACTTCGTCCACCGAGCCGGGCCGCAGCAGCATGGCGGTGCGGCCGTGATAAAGGTCGCGGCGCTCGATGAGATGCGGCGCGAGCGCCGCCGGATCGGTGACGGCGTATTTGTCGCCGACGATTTTCGCGAAGCGCGGCAGCAGGTCGGGCGACGGCGCGCGGCTGAATGGCTCGTTCATGGGGGCTGGCACACTCATTTCCATTGGGCGCCCATCGCGTGGATGGCGCGGCAGTCGCGGTATATCAGAGGGGGGTCCACGTCGGCCATACCCCCGGCGCGGTGAAGGTGGCGGGTGCCAGCCTGGGTGCGGCGCGACGCTCGCCGACTGCGCGCGGATGACTTGACGCGAGCGCGGGGGCGGTCAGCTCACCTGCAGACCGGTGACCGTGTCGATCTTGGTGCCGTCGGCGAGCGTCAGGACGTTGGTGCTGGTGTTGAGATAGGAGCCATTGCCCATCTCGATAATGGACGCCGGGATCGACCACCTGCGCGCCGGTAGTGATGTCGATCTGGCTGCCGTCGCTCATGGTCATGATATTGCTGGTGGTATCGACGGTCACGCCATTGCCGAGATAGACAACCGGATCGAGCGTGTTGGTCGGCTTGACCATCTGCTGCGCGGCGTTCAGCGCATCGATGGCGTCCTGCGTCTTTTTCGCGGCGGCCGCCTTTTGATTGTCGCTCGCGATCTGCGCCGACAGGCTGCCGTTGTTGGTGACGGCGGTCTGCGCGATGGTCGCGAAATTGCTGGCGAAGGCGGAGCTGCTCGCCAGGAACGAGCTGATGCTGACGCCGTTGCCGGAGCGCGCCAGCGCGCCCATGATGCCGGCCTGCGACTGCGAGTTCTTGATCGCGGTCACCGTGCTGGCGATCCAGTCCGAGCCCTTCGGAACGGACAGCGAATTGTAATAGGCTGCCGTCGAAGCGCTGATTGACGACACCATGGCCGGTGGCCCCAATTGAACGCGTTGCAAGATGGGGCAGCGGCCCCGACCGTTCGATGCTACGCGGCCGCGATGAACAGGCGCTGCGGGAAATGCCGAGGGCTTTACTGCCGCGGTTAGGAGCGCGTTAGCCATTCGCCGCCGCGGCGACACGGAGCGGCCTGTCCGCAGCCGGGGTCCCGGCTAGATGGTGATGAACTGGCCCTTTTCGGCGTCGGACATGAAGCGGGTCAGCCCGAGCGAACCGTCGAACAGGTCGTCGGCCAGTCGCCGCATGTCCCAGCCCTGGACGTCGAGGGCCATGGCGCAGGCCCATATCTTGAGATCGCCGAATTCCCGCCCCTGCCGGAACAACGCGGCGGCGGAGGGTACCTGCTTGTCGTGAAGGGCCTTGGAAAAGGCACCGCCCGTGTAACGCCGGTCTTCCGGCGTATCCTTCGCGAAGGCCGGAAGGGCGTTCATGCTGACGAGCACCTCGACCGGCCGATTGGAGACCGCCACCAGAGAGGCGATTTTCGCCGCCATCTGCAGCTTTTCATGCTCGCCGGAACACAGCAGGATGAACAGGGGCGCCATCACCATCTCCGTGCGCGGCGCCTACGCATGCGCGTCCTCATCCGCCATCGCGGAGGCGCCGGCAATGCGCGTTTCGGTGACGAAGCCGCCGGCGGCGTCGAACCGGTGGATGTAATAGATGGGGCGGCCCTTGGCCTCCGGCGGGTAGTCGCCCTTGCGCAGCGGCGTCGCCACGCACGTCGCCACGTGCACCGGGATGCGCCCGACGGGCCCGCCGGTCTGGCGGTGGACGTGGCCGCAGAACACGCCGACGACCCGGTCCGAATGCTGCAAGGCTTGGCGCAGCCGCTCCATCATTTCCGAAGTTTCGAAATTGAGCGGATCGGGCCCGACCGGCACCATGAACGGCGGATGATGCGCGAACACCGCGATCGGCTTGGTCGTTTCGGCATCGATCAGGTCGGTCAGGCGCTTGGCGCGCGCGGGGCAGAAATCGCCCTTGTTGTTGGTCGCGTTCTTGGTGTCGACCGCGATCAGCCGGACCGGATAATCCTCGACCGCATACATGACAAAATCCGAACCGGGCGCGAGAGTGTCGCGCGGCGCGAAGGCCGCGCGCAGGTTGGCGCGGTCGTCCTTGTTGCCGGGAATGACGTAGACCGGCGCCTTGGCCTTATCGAGAATGCGCACCGCTTCGGCGTATTCCGCCGGGCGCCCGTTATGGACGACATCGCCGGTGTGGAAGATGACGTCGGGCGCCGGATCGAGCGCGTTGATGTCGGCGATCGTGCGTTCGAAGTCGCGGATCCGCCGGTCCGAATCGGGGGTGTCCAGGGCGATATGCGTGTCGGAAATCTGCGCGATGATCATGATGCCGTTGCTTAACTCGCGGCCTTCAGGCCGGCGTAGTACTCCTTCAGGATCGCCACCACTTCCGGCCGGCTGAACTCGGGCGGGATCTCCGCGTTGGACGAGAGCATCGCGCGCTGCTGCGTGCCGGAAATCGAAATATGGTCCTTCGGATCGTGCGGACAAGTCTTGGCCGTCGCCATGCCGTAGCATTTCCGGCAATAGAAGGTGATGTCGATCTTCAGGGGCTTGCAGATCAGCGCGCCCGGCCACAACTGGTCGAAAATGTGGTGGGCGTCGAACGGTCCGTAATAGTCGCCGACGCCGGCATGGTCGCGACCGACGATGAGGTGCGAGCAGCCGAAATTCTGGCGGATGAGCGCGTGCAGCAGCGCCTCGCGCGGGCCGGCATAGCGCATCTCGATCGGATAGCCGGCCTGGATCACCGTGCCGGCGCGGAAATAATTGTCGATCATCGCCTGGATGGCGCGGGTGCGCACGTCGGCCGGGATGTCGCCGGCCTTCAGCTTGCCGAGCACCTGATGGATGAAGACACCGTCAGACACTTCCGCCGCGATCTTCACCAGGTGCTCGTGGCTGCGGTGCATGGGATTGCGCGTCTGGAAAGCGGCGACCACCGACCAGCCGCGCTCGGCGAACATCGCGCGCGATTCCGCCGGGCGGATATAGAGGTCGGGATACTTGGTCGGGTACTCGCCCTCGCTCAATACCATCACCGGCCCGGCCAGGTTGACGTCGCCTTGCGCGAACACCTTGGCGACGCCCGGATGCTTGGGGTCGGCGGTGCGGTAGACGTGCTCGGCCTCGAGCTTTTTGTCGATGGCGTATTTCTCGCGCACCTCCAGGACGGCGAGGATCTCGCCGTTCTCGCCGTCGACCAGCGCGACCTCTTCCTCTTCGTGAATGCTGCCGCCCAGCGCCTTGTCAACCGCGAGCGTGATCGGGATCGGCCAGAACACGCCGTCGGTCAGCTTCATGTCCTTGCAGACGCCGAGCCAGTCAGCATGATTCATGAAGCCGTCGAGCGGCGTATAGGCGCCCATCGCCAGCATGAAGACGTCGGACACCGCGCGCGAATCGAGCGGCACCTTGCGCAGCTTCTCCGCCCGCTTGCGCTCGTCCGCCCGCTCGCTCTCGGGCAGCAGCAGCGGCTTGACCTGCTCCGAATGGTGCGGCGGTACGAGTTGCGACATCGCGGTTCCTTCCTGAAATCAGCCGGTCACCGGCGCGGTGACCGTTCTCCCCGAACGGCTACGGCCGCTTCGGGGTCTGGTATTCGGCTTCCTTCTGCATCGGCTCCCAGACGGTTTCGTAACCGACGAAGCCTTTTTCGTTCGGCGCCATCTGGCGCGTCGTCAGATAGCGCGTATGGCCGTCGGGAACCTTGGTCGGGGTGGGTTTTTGCTCGCTCATGAGTCACCTTTTGCCGTGAAGCCGGATTGCATGGACAAATTACTCAAGCTCAGACGGGCCGCATGAGAGACGGGTCGACATTCGCCCCTGCGGCAATCGTGCCGCCCGCCTTCATCTCTTCATCGGTTGGGTCGCGCACCGTCACGATGTCGAGCGTGAAGACGACCTCACGCCCGCAGAGCGGATTGTTGCCGTCGACGGTAAGCGTCTCGTCGTCCATGCGCGTAACGAGGAAGCTGCGGGTTTCGCCCCTGTCGTTTTCCATCAGGATGGAGGTGCCGACCTGCCGATATTCCTCGGGAACGTTCTCGATGCTATCGGTAAAGACCAGCGACTCGTCACGAACGCCGAAGATCTGGTTGCCGTCGATCGGGACCTGGATGACGTCGCCGGCCGCCTTGCCCTCGAGCTGCATGTGAACGGAAGGGGCCAGAATTTCGTTGTGGCCGTGGACGTAGCCCAGCGGGAATTCGACCGCCGTGAGGACATGCCCATATTTCTTGTCGGTCACCTTGTAGGTGAGTTCGACGAATTTGCCGTTCTGGATGGTGTCACGCATGTCTAGTCCGAACCCACCGCTCAAAAGATGGAGGCGCCGAAAATCATGACCTTACCGTCTTCGTAACCGAGGACGAGCCGGCCGAGCCACTCGCCCTCCTTCTTGGTGCTCCGTTGCCGGTACAGCACCGTGACGTGTTCGCCCCGGCGGATGGTGCCGAGGAAGTCGGCGTCCTCGGACAGATTGCGGGCCAGTTCGCTTCGCGCGAACTGATGGCCGACCTGCACCTGATCCATGGCAAGCGCGAACGCGCTGGAAAAATTCTTGACGAAGTCTCCGTACTTGCCTTCGTTGGAGCTCTTCACGAGGTCGCGCCACAGGGGATCGGCGAGGGCTTTTATCTCCTCATCGGTCTTTTCGATAATGTTCACGCGCGGCTCTGTATGGCTTTCAGCGGCCAGCATCATGGAGCGCACCTAAAAAGACCAAGACACGACATATCGATCCTTTCGTGCCCCTGGCGGCTGTCCGACGCGAGCCGCCGCCAGGGGGCTATGGCTAATCGCCTTCACCGACCAAGTGATAGCAGGGCGCCTTCTCCATGGTGTATTCGCCGCTCTTGGGATCGCGGCGCGATACCGTCAGCACGTGCCAGTTCTCGTCGTCCACCTTCATCGCGTCGCCGCGGTAGTAGTAGCCCGGCCAGCGGGTTTCCTTGCGGAACAACGTGTGCTGCGTCACGCACTCCGCGGCGCGATGGCGATGCTTCAGCTCCCACGCCCGCAACAGCTCGTGAATGTCCTTGGCGGCCAGGCTCTCGAGATCCTCTTCCATGATCTTGAGCTTCTTGAGCCCGATATTCAGGAGCTTCTCGTTGGTCATGTAGTTGACGGTCACGCCGCCGCAATACTCGTCCATCAGCTTCTGCAGACGGTCGAGGCCCTGCTTGGGGTTGATGTAGTGCGGGTTGACGTCGCCGGCCACGATGGCGTTGCGGTAGGTCTTGTAGTGCTCCAGCGGCTTGTAGATCTCTTTCCTGCGGCCTTCGATCTGCGCTTCGGAGACACGAATGCCCTCGGCCTTGCCGTCGTCGATGTATTTGCAGGCGGCCTTGGCGGCGAGACGGCCTTCGGTGAACGAGCCGGACGAGAAGGCGTGCGGCGTGCCGCCGACGGCGTCACCGGCGCCGAACAGGCCTTCGATCGAGGTCATGCGGTTATAGCCCCAGAAATACTCAGGGGGCGAAACGTCCTCGGGACCCGAGCACCAGGCGCCCGAGCAGGTGGCGTGCGAGCCCATCACGTAGGGCTCCGACGTGGTCAGCTCGGGATTCTCGTTCTTGGGATCGACGTCGGTGGCCGCCCACAGGACCGCCTGGCCGACGGTCATGCCGAGGAAGTTTTCCCAGCCGACCTCTTCCAGATGCGGATCCTGGAAGGCGCGCATGGTCACCATGTGAATGGGGCCGCGGCCGGCATTCACTTCGCTGATCAAGGCGTGGTTGCGCAGGCAGGTCGGGATCGGCCGATGCGTGAGATGCGAGGCTTCCGGATCGAGGTATTCCTTGCCGACCATCTTCTGCAGTTCGGGGAACCATTTCGATTCGTATTCTTCGCCCAGGCCGTTCTGGGTGTAGGTCTTCAGGTGCAGGAAATAGGCGCCGACCGGGCCGTAGCCGTCCTTGAACCGCGCCAGCACGATGCGGTTTTCCATCTGCGTCATCTTGGCGCCGGCGTTGATCATCAGCCCGTAGGCGGACGCCGACGACCAGGGCGCATACCAGGTGCGGCCCGACCCTTCGCCCACCGAACGCGGCTTGAAGATGTTGGACGCGCCGCCCGCGCCGCAGATCACGGTCTTTGACTTGAAGACGTGGTAGTTGCCGGTGCGGACGTTGAAGCCGACGGCGCCGGCAACCCGGTTTTCCTTGCTCTCGTCCATCAGCAGATGGGTGACGCAGATGCGGTTGAATACCTTGTCCGCGGATTTCTTGGCGGCCTCGGCCACGATCGGCTTGTAGGACTCGCCGTGGATCATGATCTGCCATCGCCCTTCACGCAGATAGCGCCCCGTCTCGGGGTTCTTCATGATGGGCAGGCCCCACTCCTCGAATTGGTGCACCGTCGAGTCGACGTGGCGCGCCATGTCGAACAGCAGGTCTTCGCGCACCAGCCCCATGAGGTCGATGCGCGCGTAGCGGACATGGTCCTCCGGGTTATTCTCGCCCCAGCGGGTGCCCATGTAGCAGTTGATGGCGTAGAGGCCCTGGGCCACCGCGCCGGAGCGATCGATGTTGGCCTTTTCGGCAATGACGATCTTCTTGTCCTGCCCCCAGAACCGGGCCTCCCAGGCGGCGCCGGTGCCGCCGAGGCCCGCGCCGACGACCAGAATATCGATGCCGTCTTCGACGATCGTTTGGTGCGCCATCAGTAATACACGCCTTTCTTCATCTTGAGGCCGTTGGACTCAAGCGTGTGCAAGCCGCCGTCATCCATGCGGACGTATTTCGGCTCGTTGTACAAAAGCTGGCTGTCGCGCATGTCCTTGCTCGGGCCCGGAACGTCCGCGAGCTTGGGGATCGCCGTGCCCCAGGGCTTGGTGGTGATGGGCGACAGGAAGTTCTTTTCCGTGCCGTTGCGGAACTTGATCCGCCAGGCGATGGTGCCCTTCTCCTCGTCGCGGTCGACCCGAACGCTGTGACCGAGCGGCGCGAAGTCGGCATAGCCGCGCACGTCGATCGCATGCTGCGGGCAAGCCTTGACGCAGGAGTAGCATTCCCAACACATGTTCGGCTCGATGTTGTAGGCGCGCCGATAGGTGGGATCGATGTGCATGATGTCCGAAGGACAGATGTCGACGCAGTGTCCGCATCCGTCGCACCTTGTCATATAGACGAAGGTAGGCATGTGTCCGGCTCCTTTAGCTGTTCCCTGAGAACGTGCGGGCTGTCTCTCAATAATGACGGGGCGCTTCGCGCTTGATGCCGAGCCCCATATTCATCGGAGCCTTCACCAGGAGCTCCATGGAATGTCTCTTCTGCTGCTCGGGATCGTCGCGGGTCTGCGTCGGCAGGTTCTGGGCTGTGCCATTGGCCTTGCCCACGCGCTTCTCGAACGCCGCCGCCGGCTTGAAGAACATGTGCGAGAACTTCGACCAGGGGATGCCTGCGAACAGGAACGTGGTGTCGACCAGGAAGAGGCCCAAGAAGATCGTGGCCCAGACGGTGCTGCCCGCGGTCTGCAGCCAGGCCCAGATCAGGCCGAACGTCGTGCTCAAGACCAGCGTGATGATGAACAGATCGGCGCGCATCAGCCGCAGCGGCGACTGGCCTTCCGCGGCAACATCGACGCGAATGAAGAACCAGAACCAATAACCGCCGAGGCAGACCATCAAGGCGCCGACGTACCAGAGGGCCGCGACCGCGGGCGGCGTGGGCGTTGCCGGCGTCGGATAGGCGAACACCATGATGGCGGTGGTAACGACGAAGATGACGAAGCCGTACATTCCCAGGAGATGAGCGACGCGGCGACGTTGATTGCAGAACTCGCCCGATGCCGCGACATCGACCACCGCGGTCCGCACCGCGATCCCGATCTTTTCACCGCCGCCTACGGACTTCTTCGCTTTCGCCTTGGAGGCGCGCATGTTCTCGAAGAAGTACTTGGCGCTTCCTTTATGAATGACGTCGAACAGCGTGCCCGCCACGACCAGAACGGCCATCACGATAACGTAGGCCTGCATGATGGCGGGCGATACGGACGCTGAAAGTTCAGCAAACGGATTGCTTGTGAACATTGCCCGACAAGTCCTCCTAAGAGACTATGAGATTAATTTTGCGCGCGACGATAACCGACCGAACGATAGCTGACAATCGTTCTAATCTATAAATCAATTCGCACGCCGAGTTTTTGCGCTATCGCAATGTGTCTGCGCGCTTGTCCATTCATGTAATCGAACGATTTGTTCGATGAAATTTCTTATCGGCCGCGCTCGAACACATGGCGAAGACGCGCCGCGCATCATACTTACGACAAGGGTGCGCGCGACAAGGGCGCTCGGCGGAAGCCGCGCGGGCGCCGCAACGGCTGAAAAAAGAACAAGAACAAAGAGCCAAGGAAGCAGCGTCATGAAAATAGCGGAGTTTCTCGAGCATAAGCGTCAACGGCTGGTGACCTGCCGCCCGAACGATACCTTGGAGGCGGTCGCCAAGCTCATGCACGCCAACGGCATCGGCGCCGTCCCGGTTTGCGAGGTCGGCTTCCGCATGGTCGGCATCGTTTCCGAGCGCGATCTCGTGCGCACTTTCGCCACGAACGGCTGGGGCGAGCTGGGACATCTGCACGTCCGCGATATCATGTCGGCGCAGGTAAAAAGCTGCCGGCCCGACGACGACATGCACGCGGCCGAGCAGTTGATGCGGCGCTATCACGTCCGCCACGTCCCTGTCCTCGAGGCGGAGCGCGTGGTGGGCATGCTGTCGATCCGCGATACCCAGGCGCTGCGCCTGCAGGAATTGGAGGACGAGATCCATGTTCTCCGCGACGTCGTGGCCGCGGCGCGGTATCGCTGAGCCGGTGCGCGCACGGGCGACATGAGACGGTCGGGCCGGCGAAAGCGGGGCCGACGGCTCGGTCATTTAATCTATGAAATCGAACGATACTACATTATTAATCAATTGGACTGATTAGCTGCGGTGCACCATATTGGCCTCGAAACGGAGGACAATATGAGCGAAACCACCCTCGTCACCAAAACGCCGGTCAACGAAGCCGCCCTCCAGCGCGCCCGCGGCGGCCTTGTTCACCTCATTCCCGGCCTCTTGCTGACGGCAGGCGTGGCGGGGCTCGCCTTCGCCCTGCGCCGCATCCCGGGGATGGGCATGCTGAGCCCGATGATCCTGGCGACGGTGATCGGCATGACTCTTCATAATGTGTTCGGCACCCCGGCCTGGGCCACGCCCGGCGTCAAGTTCAGCCTGAAGCGCGTTCTCCGGTTCGGCATCATCCTGCTCGGCCTGCAATTGATGGCCTCGCAGGTGGCGCAGGTCGGCATGACCGGCGTCGCCGTCATCGCCGCCACCCTGGTCGCCACCTTCACCTTCACCAAGTGGCTCGGCCGCGTCATGGGCGTCGACGCCAAGCTGGCCGAGCTGATCGGCGCCGGCACCTCGATCTGCGGCGCCTCGGCGGTGATCGCCACCAACACGGTGACCGACGGCCGCGATGAGGACGTCGCCTATGCGGTGGCCTGCGTCACCGTGTTCGGCTCGCTGTCGATGCTGATTTATCCGCTGCTGCCGGGGCTGCTGCACCTGTCGCCGGCCGCCTTCGGCCTGTGGAGCGGCGCCTCCATCCACGAGATCGCGCAGGTGGTGGCCGCCGCCTTCCAGGACGGCAGCCACGCCGGCGAGGTCGCGACGGTCGCCAAGCTCACCCGCGTCATGATGCTGGCGCCGGTCGTCTTCACCCTCGGCATCATGGCCGCTGCGCCGGGCCGCCCACAGCCCGGACCAGTCGGCCGGCCGCGCCGCCCCGCCAATGCCGTGGTTCGTGCTCGGCTTCATCGGCATGGTGATCCTCAACAGCTTCGTCACCATCCCCGCCGAGCCCAAGGCCGCCGTCACCCTGACCACGACCTTCCTGCTCTCCATGGCGCTCGCCGCCATGGGCATCGAAACCGACTTCCGCAAGCTCAAGGCCGAGGGCCTGAAGCCCCTGTTGCTGGCCGCCGCGGCCTGGATCTTCATCGCCGTTTTCGCGCTCGCCCTGGTCAAGCTTACCGCCTATTCTTGAGGGCATGACGCTTGAGCAGCTTCGTATCTTTGCCGCGGTTGCCGAATGCGAGCACGTCACCCGCGCGGCGGAATCGCTGCGGCTGACCCAGTCAGCCGTCAGCGCCGCCATTTCCGCGCTCGAAAACCGCTACAACGTCGCGCTGTTTGACCGGGTCGGCCGCCGCATCGAGCTGAACGAGTCGGGCCGGCTGTTCCTGGGCGAGGCCCGCGCCGTGCTCGCCCGCGCCGCCGCCGCCGAGCTGGCGCTCTCGGAGATGAGCGGCCTCAAGCGCGGCACGCTCAGCGTCCACGCCAGCCAGACCATCGCCAGCTACTGGCTGTCGCCGCGCCTGGTCGCCTTCCGCGAGGCCTACCCGCAGATCGAGGTGAAGCTGGCGGTCGGCAACACCGCGCAGACCGCCAAGGCCATCATCGACGGCACCGCCGAGCTCGGCTTCGTCGAAGGCCGCGTCGACGACGCCGCCCTCGAGCAAAGCCCGATCGGCCAGGACCGGCTGACCATCGTGGTCGGCGCCGGGCACCCCTGGGCGAAGAAGAAGACCCTGACAAAACAGGACCTGCTCGCCGGCGGCTGGGTGCTGCGCGAGTCGGGCTCGGGCACGCGCTCGGAATTCGAAGCCGCGCTCGCCAGCCAGGGCGTGCCGATGGACAAGCTGAACATCGTGCTCGAACTGCCGACCAACGAAGCGGTGCGCGCGGCCATCGAAGCGGGCGCCGGCGTGACGGCGATCTCGGAACTGGTGGTGGAAGCGGGCTTGCGCGCCGGCACGCTGGTGGCGCTGGCGTTCCCGCTGCCGGCGCGCCCGTTCCTGGTGCTGCACCACCGCGACCGCTACCAGTCGAAAGCGGGGCAGGCCTTTCTGGAGATCATCGCCAAGTCCGCCGAGCTGCGGCCCGCGCGCAGCGCGTGACGCCATTCATCACGCACGATTAATGGCTGAACCGCGATCCGGCCCCATTACGCACGCCGCAGGAATGCCTCCATCAAGGTCGCGAACGCGACCGGCGTTTCGTACATCGGATAATGGCCGGCATTGGCGATGACGGTGAGCTCGGCGTTCGGATGCCATTGCATATAGGTGGCCCGCATCGCGGCCTCGTTGATGGCGCCGTCGAACTCGCCGACGGCAACCAGCATCGGAACGGGATTGCCTTCAATTTCGGCGTGGAAATCGGTCTTGCCCCAACTCGCGAGATAACCGGCAAAGGCCTCGTCGAGCGCCGACGTTTTCGGATAGGTCGCGATGTGCCGCACCCATTCC
Source organism: uncultured Pseudomonadota bacterium (assembly GCA_963829755.1). Classification (GTDB taxonomy): domain Bacteria; phylum Pseudomonadota; class Alphaproteobacteria; order Rhizobiales; family Xanthobacteraceae; genus Pseudolabrys. The sequence continues at coordinate 119,498 of CAWHJV010000015.1, forward strand.
TTCGACAGCCGGCCGCCGGTGGACAAATCGACGATGCCGCAGGCGACCTCCTCGTCCGCGACCGCGCGCTCGAACATCGCGTAGGTCGCGTCGTCGAAGCCCGCACCCGAAGCCGGCACCGGCGCCACCGCGACGATCTTTTCGACGCGGTCGGACGCGTCGGCGAGAACACGCTCCACCGCCATGCCGCCCATCGAATGGCCGATCAGCGCGAAGCTCTCGATTTCCAGCGAATCCGCCAAGTCGAGCACGTCGCGGGAAATCTCCTCGACGTTATAGGCGCCCCGCATGTTCAGCGAGCCGCCATAGCCACGGTACGACGGGAAGATGTATGTGAACTCGTCCGGCGACAACGCATCGTAAATCGGCATAAAGCTGTTCTGGTCGCCGAACCAGCCATGCAGGACGATGACCGGCTTCGGACCGTCGCCGAAGCTGTCAAAGGCGAGAACCTGATCTGCCATTCTCAATCTCCCGGTCGCTTTGCAAATGTCCGGTCATTGTGCGCGAATTCCGCGGCCGGCAGCAAGGCCGGCCTGGCGCGCGCACGTGGATATGGACCATGGCGAATGGCGACAGCCGGCGCGGCGCGCCGTGCTTCAGGCGTCGAGGCGCTGTCCGGCGACGGCCTCGTCGTCGCCCGACAGCAGGCGGGACAGCTCGATCAGCGCGATCATCGAATCCTCGGCCGTCACCAGCCCGGCGAGGAAGCGCGCGCGCGACGAGCGCGCCACGTTCGGCACCGGCTGCACGGCGCTCTGCTCGAACGCCACGATGTCGAGCACCCGGTCGGCCAGCAGCCCGACCTGGCGGCCTTCCATCTGCACGATGATGATGACGTGAAGCGGCGTGCATTCCGTGAGGCCCTGGCCGAAACGGCAGCGCAGGTCGATGATCGGCACCACGACGCCGCGCAGGTTGCGCACGCCGCGCATGTACTCCGGCTGCCGGGGCAGATGCGTCACGTCCGACCATTCCTTGATCTCGCGCACCGCCATGATGTCGACGCCGTACTGATCGTCGCCGATGGCGAAGCTGATGATCTCGACCGAACCGGCCGCCGGCTCGGCGCCGGTCGCGCGCGGCGCCGCGTGCGCGATATCGTCCGTAGCAGTCGAGAGCGAGGGCGATGTCATCGGCGAGCTCCAGAGCTTGATTTTCGGGCGGCCCCGGCAAAATGGCCGCGAGCGATGCTGCACGCCGGGCGGCCCGGCCCGGCAGGATGAACCATCGACGCCAACTTGAACGGGCCGACTTAATGGGCGGTTAAGGCCGCCCGTTTCGGCCGGCGCGCGCGGCGCCGATCCGCGCCGCGCCAGCGCAGTCGGCGCGAGGCGAGAGCCGCCTCGAACCCGCATATGGCTGGCAACTCACCGCCATGCCTATGCGGCTTCGTAGAGCCCTGACGCTCGCCGCTCACGCGGCGAGCAGGGTTTCCGGCTCGACCAGATCGCAGCCCAGCGCCTCCGCCACCGCGCGATGCGTCACGCGGCCGGCGTGGACGTTGAGTCCGTTGCGCAGGTGCGGATCGTCGCGCAGCGCCTGACGCCAGCCTTTGTCGGCAAGCGCGAGGACGAACGGCAGCGTCACGTTGTTGAGCGCGAAGGTCGAGGTGCGGGCGACTCCGCCCGGCATGTTGGCGACGCAGTAGTGCACGACGCCGTCGACCACGTAGATCGGGTTCGAGTGCGTGGTGGCCTTCGAGGTCTCCGTGCAGCCGCCCTGATCGATCGCGACGTCGACGATGGCCGAACCCTTCTTCATGGTGCCGAGCATGGCGCGCGTGATCAGCTTGGGCGCGGCCGCGCCGGGAATCAGCACGGTACCGATGATCAGGTCGGCGTGCGCCGCAAGGTGCGCGACCGCCTCCTGGGTCGAGAAGACCGTCTTGATGCGGGTGCCGAACTGCACCACCAGACGGCGCAAGGCATCGGGCGAACGGTCCAGGACCGTGACGTCGGCGCCCGCGCCGACCGCCATCAGCGTGGCGTTGGTGCCGGCGACGCCGCCGCCCAGCACCAGGACATTCGCCGGCGCGACGCCCGGCACGCCGCCCAGCAGCATGCCGCGCCCGCCCTGCGCGTTCTCCAGGCAATGCGCGCCGACCTGCACCGCCATGCGGCCGGCGACCTCCGACATCGGCGTGAGCAGCGGCAGGCCGCCGCTCGCGCCGGTGACGGTTTCATAGGCGATGCAGGTCGCGCCCGAGCGCAGCAGGTCGTTGGTCTGTTCGGAATCCGGCGCGAGATGCAGGTAAGTGAACAGCACCTGCTCCGGGCGCAGCTTCTTGCGTTCCGACGCCAGCGGCTCCTTCACCTTCACCACCAGATCGGCACGGGCCCATATCTCGTCGGCGCCGGAGACGATGTCCGCGCCGACCCGCGTGTAATCGGCATCGTCGAAACCGGCGCCGTCGCCGGCGCCTTTCTCGACGATGACGCTATGCCCGTGCATCTTCAGCTCGGCCACGGAGCCGGGAACGAGCCCGACGCGGTCCTCGTGATCCTTGATCTCCTTCGGCACGCCTATCAGCATCGTACGTATCCTCCGCTTCGAAAATTCAAGCCGTCCCGCTTGGCGCGCTTCCGGGCGAACCGGAACCCGGCTCGCCGTCCGGAAACGCGCCCAAGCAAAGAAGCTATCCCAATACTTCCGTCACCGCCTCTTTGGTCTTGCCGACGATCTCATCGGCCTCGGCGCGCGACAGGCACAGCGGCGGGGCGAAGCCCAGGATGTCGCCCTGCGGCATGGCGCGGCCGATGACGCCGCGCTTGAGCAGCGCGGCGGCGACGGCGGGGCCGATCTTCTTGTCCGGATCGTAGAAGGCGCGCTTGGCCTTGTCCTCGACAAACTCGACGGCGCATAGCAGCCCCTCGCCGCGCACGTCGCCGACGTGGGGATGGCCGCCGACGGCGTCCGCCATGGCTTTGTTGAAATAGGCGCCGGTATCGCGGGCGTTGTCCACGAGGCCGAGGCTGTCGACCAGCTTCAGGTTGGCGACGCCGGCCGCCGCGCCGATCGGATGCGCCGAATAGGTCCAGCCATGGCCGATGGCGCCGAATTCATCGGCGCCCTGCTCCAGCACCTTCCACACCTTGTCGGACACGATGGAGCCCGACAGCGGCGCGTAGGCCGAGGTCAGCCCCTTGGCGATGGTGATGATGTCCGCCTCGATACCGTAATGATCGGAGCCGAACATGGTGCCGAGGCGGCCGAAGCCGGTCACCACCTCGTCGGCGATCATCAGGATGTCATGCTTCTTCAGGACCTTCTGGATCGCCTCCCAATAGCCGGCGGGCGGCGGCACCAGACCGCCGGTGCCGAGCGCCGGCTCGCCGATGAAGGCGGCAATCGTATCCGCGCCTTCGCGCGCGATCAGCTTCTCGAGATCGTCGACGCAGAACTCGACGAAGTCGGCTTCGCTCATGGCGAGGTCCGCGCGGCGGAAATAGAACGGCGCTTGCGTATGGAAGACGCGGTCGAGCGGCAGGTCGAACTTTTTGTGAAAGAGCTCGAGCCCGGTCAGCGAGCCGGTCATCAGGCCGGAGCCGTGATAGCCGCGCTGGCGCGAGATGATCTTCTTCTTATCCGGCCGGCCAAGAATGTTGTTGTAATACCAGACCAGCTTGATGTTGGTCTCGTTGGCGTCCGAGCCGCCGAGGCCGAAATAGACCTTCGACATGTTCTTGGGCGCGCGCTCGACCACCATCTTGGCGAGCGTGATCGAAGCCTCGGTGCCGTGGCCGACATAGGCGTGATAGTAGGCCAATTCCTTGGCCTGCGCCGCGATCGCGTCGATGATCTCCTTGCGGCCGTAGCCGGCGTTGACGCAATAGAGCCCGGCGAAGGCGTCGAGCAGGTTGTTGCCGTCGCGGTCCTGGATGTGCACGCCCGAGGCGCCGGTGACGATGCGGTTGGGGCTTTCGCCGCGCGCGTGCTGCGCCAGGTTCGTGGAGGGATGAAAGAAGTTCTCGCGATCCCATTTGTCGAGTTGATCGTTCGTCAGCATGTCATTTTTCCTTCTCGTTCGCGGTTCTTCCGTCATGCCCAATCGCGGCAGACATATTTGACGTCCATGAAGGCTTCCATCCCGAGGCGGGCACCTTCGCGTCCCAAGCCCGACTGCTTCATCCCGCCGAACGGGATCGGCGCGCCGGTCACTTTGGTTCGGTTCACGGCCACCATGCCGTATTGCAACGCGCGGCTCGCGCGGTAGATGCGGCGGGCGTCGTTGGTGTGCAGGTAGGCTACGAGGCCGTATTCGGTGTCGTTGGCGCGGTCAAGGGCCTCGGATTCGGTGTCGAACGGCGCCACCGCCGCCACCGGCCCGAACGTCTCTTCGCGCATGATGAGCGCGTCGTCCGGCACATCGGCCAGCACCGTCGGCTCGAAGAACAGCGAATCCGGCTTCACGCGCTTGCCGCCCGTGAGCAATCTGGCGCCCTTCGCCAGCGCGTCGGCGACGTGCTCTTCCTGCTTTTTGACGGCGTTCTCGTTCATCAGCGGGCCGATGTCGGGGTCGTCGACCCCCGCGCCAATGCGCAATGCGGCCGAACGTTCGGCAAAGCGCCGGCAGAACTCAGGATAAACGCTGCGCTCGACCAGGAAGCGGTTGGCGCCCAGGCAATCCTGGCCGGAGGTCGCAAACTTCGCCTTGATCGCCTCATCCACCGCCTGCGCCATGCCGGCGTCGGCGAACATCAGGAACGGCGCGTGCCCGCCGAGCTCCATGACGATGCGCTTGATGGTGTCGGCCGACTGGCGATAGAGCAGCTTGCCGACCTCGGTCGAGCCGGTGAACGACACCGCGCGCACGCGCCGGTCGCTCATCCAGGGGCCGACCACCGTCGGCGGCGCGCCGGTGACGACGTTGAACACGCCCGGCGGAAAGCCGGCGCGCGCGGCGAGTTCGGCGAGCGCCAGCGCCGAATACGGCGTCTCGTGCGAAGGGTGCGCGACCGCCGTGCAGCCGGCCGCAAGCGCGGCGGCGGCCTTGCGGGTCAGCATGGCATTGGGGAAATTCCACGGCGTAATGAGCGCGGCGACGCCGACCGGCTCCAGCCACACCTCGACCTCGGCGTCGGCCAGGTGCGAGGTCACGCTCTCGATGTTCGGACGCTTGGCTTCTTCGGCGTAGAATTCCACGAAGGACGCGCCGTAGTCGATCTCGCCGCGCGACTCCGACAGCGGCTTGCCCTGCTCCAGGGTCATGATCAGCGCCAGGTCGTCCTTGTTGTCGACGATCAGCTCGAACCAGCGGCGCAAAATCGCGCCGCGCTGCTGCGGCAGCAGGCCCGACCACGCCGGAAAGGCGGCGTGCGCGGCGTCGACCGCGGCGCGGCTTTCGGCGGCCGAGAGCGAGGCGATGACGCCGAGACGCTCGCCCGTCGCCGGGTCGGTCACGTCGATGACGGTGCCGTCGGCCGCCGTCACCCAGGCGCCGTCCACATAGGCGCGCTGCCGGAAAAGGCCGCGATCGGAAAGTCCGGCCCTGGCAAGCAGGGCGATATCGTCATTGTCGGTCATGGTTCCTGGACGTCCGCGTGTTGAGCGGCGCCCCTGCCTGTTAAGTAGCGATCACCGCTCCCGTTCCCGCCGCGCGGCAGGCGGCAAGCGCGTGGGTGGCAATCGCGGTATCCTGCGCCCCCGTGCCGGTGAGATCGCAAAGCGTGATGTCGCCCGCGGCCCGGCGGCCGGCGGCCGTGCCGGCCACGATGCCGCCCAGCTCGGCCGGCGCACCCTTCTTCCAAACGCCGGCGGCGATGGCGCTGCGCAGCTCGCCGAGCGCCTCGGCCTGGCTGACGCGGTCGCAGACATAGAGGTCGACGGCGGCGAGCGCCGCCGGATCGATCTCGTTCTTGCCGGCCTGGTCCGAGCCCATGGCGGTGATGTGCAGGCCCGGATGCAGCCATTCGGCCTTCAATACGGGATCGCGCGCCGGCGTGGTGGTAACGACGAGCTGGCTTTCCGCCACCACGCGCGCCGGATCGGTTTCGCCGCGCGCCTCGATGCCGATCGCGGCGGCGATGTCGCGGGCGCAAGCCTCAGCCTTTTCGGCATCGCGACCCCACACCAGCACGCGCGTGAACGGCCGCACCAGATGCGCGGCTTCGATCTGCAGACGCGCCTGCGCGCCGGTACCGATGACGCCCGCGGTTTCGACGCTTTCCGGCGCCAGCCATTTGGCGGCCACCGCGCCGGCCGCGGCCGTGCGCACGTCGGTGAGATAACCGTTGTCGAGGAACAGCGCCTGCACCAGGCCGGTTGTTGCGGAAAACAGGATCATCAGCCCGTTCAGGCTCGGTAATCCGAGCTTGGGATTGTCGAAGAAGCCGGGGCTGACCTTGATGGCGAAGCCGTCGAAGCCCGGAATGTACGCCGTCTTGACGTCGACCTCGCCGTGGGCCTCGGGGATTTCCATCGACAGGATCGGCGGCATGACGACCTTGCCGGACGCCAAGGCCGCGAAGGCGCGCTCGACCACCGCGATCGCGGTCAGGTCGAGCGCGACCGTCTTGCGCAGTTCGGCTTCGGTCACGACCAGCACCTCATTGCGGCATAGCGCGCGCCTTTCACGACATAACCGTCGAGATCGACGTCGGCGCCGGTGACGATGCGCGTAAAGACGTTCATGTCGAGGTTGCGGCCGGTGACGATGGTCGCCACCGCGCCCTCGCCCGTCAGCTTGAGCTTTCCGGACTGGACGGCCGCGATGCCGACGACGCTCGCGCCTTCGGCCACCAGCCGGTCCTCGTAATAGAGCGTCTGCATGGCGCGATAGATGTCGGCCTCGCTGACCAGCACCGTTCCGTCGAGCAGGTCGCGGCAAAGCGGGAACGACAAACGATTGTTGAGGCCGATGCCGCCGCCGAGCGAGTCGGCGAGGCTCGCGACCTCCTCCACTTCCACCGGACGGCCGGCCGCGATCGAGGCATGCATGGCCGCGCCGCGATCCATGGAAATGCCGATGACCTTGACCTGCGGCTTGATCGCCTTGGCCGCGAGCGCGATGCCGGCGGCAAGCCCGCCGCCCGACAGCGGCACCAGGATGGTGTCGATGTCCGGCCGCTCTTCCAAAAGCTCGAGCCCGATGGTGCCCTGCCCGGCGATCACCAGCGGATCGTCGAACGGCGAAATTTCGGCCAAGCCCTCGCTGTCGCGCAGGCGTTCGCTCTCGGCCAAGGCCTCGTCCTGGCTGCGGCCGGCGATGCGGATCTCCGCCCCCAGCGCCTTGATGCCGTCCACCTTGGCCTGCGGAACCAGCGACGACATGCACACGACCGCCTTCAGCCCACGCGCCTTGGCCGCATAGGCGACGCCGCGGCCGTGATTGCCGGTGGAACAGCAGACCACGCCGGCGGTCTCGCCGGGAAGGTTGAACACGGCATTGGCCGCGCCGCGCAGCTTGAAGGCGCCGGTCGGCTGCGCGATCTCGAGCTTGAGCAGGAACGCGCGCCCGCTCACCGCGCTCATGTGCTGCGACGGCACGAGCGGGGTTCGCACCGCCGTCCCGGATATCGACAGGCGCGCTCGATAGACGTCGGCAAGCGTCAACGCCACGGACGAAGCATTGGACAATTCAATCGGCCTCCGTGACCGCATGCAGGAATTGCTGGGTGCGCTCCAGTTGCGGATTTCCGAAGATCTGCTCGGGCGTGCCCTGCTCCTGGATCTTGCCCTTGTCGAAGAAGCAGACCCGGTCGGAAATCTCGCGCGCGAAGCGCATTTCGTGGGTGACCATCAGCATGGTCAGGTCGTGTTCCGCCGACAGCGTGCGGATCACGTTGAGCACCTCGCCGACGAGCTCGGGGTCGAGCGCCGACGTCGGCTCGTCGAACAGCATGATGCGCGGACGCATGGCGAGCGCGCGCGCAATGCCGACGCGCTGTTGCTGGCCGCCGGAAAGCTGGCCCGGAAACTTGTTCGGCATGCTCGGAAAGGCCGACGAGCTTGAGCAGGTCCGCGGCGCGCGCCCGCGCCTCTTCCTTCGAGAGCCCGAGCACGACGCGCGGGGCTTCGGTGATGTTTCGCATCACCGTCATGTGCGGGAACAGGTTGAACTGCTGGAAGACCATGCCGAGCTGGGTGCGCATCTTGCGCAGGTGCTTCTCGCCCGCCGGCACCAGCGCGCCGTTCTTGCGCTCGTGCCAGAGCGGCTCGCCGCCGACATAGACCACGCCTGAGGAAATGTTTTCCAGCGTCATCAGGATGCGCAGCACCGTCGACTTGCCGGAGCCGGACGGCCCTATGATGGTGACCTTCTCGCCGGGATTGACCTCGAAGTCGAGATCCTTGAGGACGACGACGCTTCCAAAACGCTTTTCGACTTTGTCGAAGACGACGATCGGTTCGCTCATCGCAATGCCAGCCCCCTCTTAGGAAGTTTGACGTCGACGTAGCGGACGGTGCCGGACGCAATGACGGTCAGGATGAGATACAGCGCGCCCACCATCGACAGCGGCACAAGGTAGTCGAACGTCTGGTCTCCGATGATCTTGGCGACGTTCAGCATTTCGAGGACCGTCACCACCGACAGCACCGGCACGTCTTTCATGATCGAGACGAGATAGTTGCCGAGCGCCGGGATGACGCGCGGCACCGCCTGCGGCAACACGATATGGGTGAAGGCGCGGGCCGGCGGGAGACCGAGCGCCGTGGCCGCTTCGTGCTGGCCGCTATGAACGGCCTCGATGCCGGCGCGGTAGACCTCGGAGGTATAGGCGCTGTACTGGATGCCCAGCGCCAGCGCGCCCGTCAGGAACGCCGGCAGCACGATGCCGTATTCGGGCAATACGTAGAACAGGAAGAAAAGCTGTACGAGCAGCGGCGTATCGCGGATGAATTCGGTAATGAGAGTCGCGGGCCACGCGATGAGGCGCGACCGTGCGCCCTTCAGCACGGCCAGCACCAACCCGATCACCATGGCGACGAAGAATCCGAGGATCGATGCCTCGATCGTGACCAGCAGGCCGATCAGCAGCATCGGCAGGATCGACCATGCGAACATCAGTTCGCCGTGGTTGGTGTCCCAATGATAACCGAACAGCATGGCGCTACCTCCTCACGGCGCGCCAGCGCCCGACCGAACGCTCGAGCAGCCGCATGATCATGCTGAGCACCAGCGCCATGCCGAAATACATGAAGAGGACGATGGTGTAGATGCTGGCGCTGTCCTGGTAGAAGTTGCGCAGTTGCTCGGCCTTCAGCGCGAGATCGCCGAGGCTGATGAGGGAGGCGAGCGCCGTGTCCTTCAGGTTCTGCACGGCGAGGTTGGAGAAACTCGGCATCATTTCGGGGATGGCCTGCGGCAGGGCGACCCGCCACAGAGCCTGCCGCGGCGTGAAGTTCATCGCCTTGGCGGCTTCATACTGGTGGTGGCTGACGGCCTGGATCGCGCCGCGCACGACCTCGGCCCCGTAGGCGCCGATATTGAGACCGAGCGCCAGCACGCCGGCCAGGACCGGCGGCAGCCGCAGATTGACGCCGATCATGTCGCCGGCGATCGGCAGCGCGAAATAGAGCCAGAAGAGCTGCACCAGCAGCGAGGTGCCGCGGAAGACTTCGATGTAGACGACCGACAGGCCCTTGACGAACCAGTTGGGCGACAGCTTGCCGATGCCGGCGGCGAAAGACAGCACGCCGCCCAGAATCGTCGACCACACCGTCAGTTCGATGGTAACCCAGGCGCCCTGCCAAAGCGGGCCCAGATAGCTGGTCCACTGCATCGGCTCCACCCTTCCCCACGATGCGTGAGCCGCCCGGCGCGGCCATCAGATCGTCCCAGGATCAAACCGTCCCAAGATTTAATCGCCCCAAGATTTCAATCGTCCCGGGACCTCGGCCGGCCGGAACTTGAGAATTTTCCGGCCGGCCATGGGTCGCGTCAGGTCACTTGCAGAGCTGCGCCGTGGTCTTGGCCGTGGCGCCCTTGATGTCCGCGGGCGTGAAACCGTAGCCGACCAGGATCTTCTTCCAGGCGTCGGTCTTCTTGAACGCGACGAGCGCCTTGTTGAAGGCGTCGCGCAGCGACTTGGACGACGAATTGAAGTTGAACCCGCCCCAGCTGCGCTGCTCCTTGCCGTCGATCACCGGGTCCTTGAAGTCCCCGACGATCGCGACCTTGCCGCTCTTCTTGGCGAGTTCGCTCGCCGTCAGGCCGGTCGCCGCGTAGGCGTCGGCGCGCCCCGTCGACACCGTCGAGATCGCGTCGGAGTTGGACGCGATGGTGACGATATTGCTCTCCGGCACGCCGAGCTTCTGCAGCATCTGCAACTGGTCGGCGCCCGCCATGACGGCGACCTTCATGCCCTTCTTCTTGAAGTCGGAATAGGCGTTGACATGATCGGGGTTGCCGTCCTTGACCAGCAGGCCCTCGCCGTAGGAGGTGTTGGGCTCCGAATAGGCGACCTTCTTGCAGCGCTCGGGACGGATCGCCATCTCGGCCGCCGTCATGTCGAAGCGGTTGGCCTGCAGGCCCGGGATCAGCGACGAGAAGTTCGTCACCACCCACTGGATGTTCTTCGGGTCGATGCCGAGCTTTTTGACCACCGCCTTGGCGACGTCCGGGCCCGCGCCCTTGGCCGTCCCGCTCGGATCGACATAACCGTAGGGAATTTCGTTGGCGACGGCGATGCGGATATAGCCGCGCTGCTTGATCTGCTTCAGGGTCGTGGCGCCGGCCGTCGTCGCGGCCAAGGCCGTCAGGGCGGTCGCCGCGATGGCGAGTTTGGAAACGCCAAGGAACGTCGCTTTCATGATCACTCTCCCACTGCTGGATGAACCGGTTGTCGCGGCCGGTTTCAATGCCGGTCGTTGTCACGGCCGTCGGGCGCGCTGGCGCCGCTGCGTTTCCGAGCCGGCCCGGTCAATCGCGAGGCCGCCCGGCAAGCAGGACGCCGCTTCCACTCCTCCCGAATTCGGACGGGCCCGAAGGCCCGGACCGCTTCTCTTCCCGGTCCCACGCACCGGGCGATCATCGCCGCGTCTTTGCGCGGCGCGGCACAACGACGGCCGACCCAGCCGGGGACCGAAGATTTCCCGAACTCACGACGCGTTGCCGATTGATTTGGCGCCGAAACTTCGTCATGCTCGGTTGTTGTGTACAACACCACGACAATCTTAAGGCTGTCAATGCAAAAGTGGCCATATGTAAGGGTCGATGACCGGACTGGCTTTGATGGGATGCCAGAAATGTACACAATATACCTGGGGTGATGCCTAGCTTTCGAGCGCTGCCGGAGATCATATGCCCGCCATCCAGCTGCCTTTCTCAACCGCCGAATATCAGCGCCGGCTGACCGCCGTGCGGAACGCCATGGCCGAGCACGGCATCGACGTGCTGTTCGTCGAGGACCCATCGAACATGGCCTGGGTGACCGGCTATGACGGCTGGTCCTTCTACGTGCATCAGGGCGTCCTGATTTTTCACGACGACGACCCGGTCTGGTGGGGCCGTTCGCAGGACGCCAACGGCGCGCTGCGCACGGTGTGGATGGACGACGCCCACATCACCAGCTACCCGGATAATTATGTGCAATCGCGCGAGCGCCACCCGATGCAGACGCTTGCCGGCCTGCTGCGCGAGCGCGGCTATGGCAACAAGCGCGTGGGGCTGGAACTGGAGAACTACTACTTCTCCGCCAAGGCCTACCTGACGCTGCAGGCCGAACTGCCGAACGCGGACCTCGTCGACGCCACCGCGCTGGTCAACTGGCAGCGCGGCGTCAAGAGCGCGGAGGAAATAGCCTTCATGCGCAAGGCCGCGCGCATCTCCGAAGCGATCGTCGATCTCGTCGTCGAGCGCTGTGTACCGGGGCTGGCCAAGAATGAACTGGTGGCGGACATTCTGGCGGCCGCCGTCAGGGGCGTCGGCGACGACTGGGGCGATTACGCCGCCATCGTGCCGCTGCTGCCGAGCGGGCCGGACGCCGCCGCCCCGCATCTGACCTGGGACGGGCGCCCGTTCGAGACCGGGCATGCGACCTTTTTCGAAATCGCGGGCTGCTACCGCCGCTATCACACGCCGTTCTGTCGCACGGTGTTCCTCGGCAAGCCGCCGCAGACGCTCCGCGACGCCGAAGCGGCCCTGGTCGAAGGGCTCGAAGCCGGGCTCGACGCCGCGCGCGCCGGCAACCGCGCCTGCGACATCTACAACGCGCTCGCCGCCCCCTTGGCGCGCGCCGGAATCGAGCGCGGCGCGCGCGCCGGCTATCCGATCGGCCTGTCCTATCCGCCGGACTGGGGCGAGCGCACGGTCTCGATCCGCGCCGAGGACCAGACCGTGCTCAAGCCGGGCATGACCTTTCACTTCATGCCGGGGCTCTGGATGAAGGACTGGGGGCTGGAGATCACCGAAAGCATCCTGATCGCCGACCAGGGACCGGCGGAAACCTTCTGCCACCGGCCCCGCAAACTGTTCGTCAAGGACTGAAGAGCCCGTGGCCCCGATCGACGATACCCGCGCCATTCTCGCCGACCTGATCGCCTATCCGACGGTCTCGGCCGACGGCAATCTCGACCTCATCGTCTATGCCGCCGACCGCCTCACCGACTGCGGGGCGTCGGTGTCGCTGTTCCGCGACGAGAGCGGCACCAAGGCCAATCTGTTCGCGACCATCGGGCCGGACGGCGACGGCGGCATCGTGCTGTCGGGCCACACCGACGTCGTGCCGGCCGACGACAACGAATGGACGTCCGATCCCTTCGTCATGCGGGAGGCGGACGGCCGTCTGTACGGGCGCGGCAGTTGCGACATGAAGGGCTTTATCGCCGCCGCGCTGGCGATGGCGCCGCGCTTTGCGGCGGTGGAGCTGCGCCGCCCCGTGCATTTCGCCCTTACGTATGACGAAGAGGTCGGCTGCCTCGGCGGGCAGCAACTGGTCGGCGATCTCGTCCGCGCCGGCCTTCACCCGTCGGTCGCCATCGTCGGCGAGCCGACCATGATGCGCATCATCGAGGGCCACAAGGGCTGCTACGAATACACGACCGAATTTCACGGCCTCAACGGCCACGCCTCGGATCCCGATGCCGGGGTCAACGCCGTCGAATACGCCGTCCGTTACGTGAACCGCCTGATGGAGCTTGCCGGCGAGCTCAAGCAGCGGGCGCCGAAGGGCAACCGCTTCCAGCCGCCCTGGACCACGCTGCAGGTCGGCCGCATCGAGGGGGGAACGGCGCGCAACGTCATCGCGCACAACTGCCGGGTCGATTGGGAAATGCGCCCCGTCCGCGCGAGCGATGCCGACCACGTCAAGCGCACGCTCGCGGCCTATTGCGACGACGTCCTGCTGCCGGCGATGCGCGCGGTTTGCCAGGACGCGCGCATCGAAATGCAGGTGATCGGCGAGGTGACGGGGCTCGAGCCGGCCGGCGAAAGCGAGGCGCGCGAGATCGTCTCGGCGCTGACCGGACAAGACCAATGCGACGTGGTGGCCTTCGGCACCGAGGCCGGCCTGTTCCAGCAATGCGGCATGTCGGCCGTGGTCTGCGGGCCCGGCTCGATCGAGCAGGCGCACAAGGCCGACGAGTTCGTCACCGTCGAGCAATTGCAGGCCTGCCTCGATATGCTGTCCGGTTTGTCCGATCGGCTGAGCGCCTGAGGATAGACGCCGTATGAGCATGGTGCGCGACCTGGACGAGCGCAAGGCAAGCGCGGCGCGCGAGCGCTTCGAGCGCCTGTACGCGACGCTGCGCGACCGCATCTGCCTGCTCGACTATCCGCCCGGCACGCGGCTTTCCGAGGAGGCGCTGGCCGACGAATTCGGCATCAGCCGCACGCCGCTGCGCCGCGTGCTCGGCTGGCTCGAATCGCAGGGCCTGCTCAAATCGGTGCAGGGCGTCGGCACCCTGGTCACCGACGTCGACATCGAGGAATTGACCCAAGTCTACCAACTGCGCATGGAGCTCGCCGAGTTGCTGGGCAAGCTGTCACCGGTGATGCCGGACGCCGAGACGCTGGCGCGATTCCGCGACATCCATAAGCGCAGCGTCGATCTCGCCGCCCAGCCGGACGCCCGCGCCTTTGCCCGGCTCAACATGGATTTCTTCCAGGTGCTGTTGTCGATCACCGGCAACGAGCCGCTGCGCGACATTTCCGAACGGCTTTATCTGCAGACGTCGCGCATCTGGCTGAAGCTGACGTCGGCCCGGGAGCTGCCCGAAGAGGTGGCCTTCTTCTCGCGCGAAATCGCCGATATTCTCGCCGCCGTCGAGATCGGCGACCTCGAAGCCGCCGGCCACATCCGCCGCTCGCACATCTCGATGAGTTTCACGCGGCTCAAGAAGCTGGGCAAGTAACCCACGCACGGCCGGCGGCCGCGCGCGGGATCACGCGCAAAGATCGATTGTTCCAGCGCCGTTTCTTTGCGACTATTCCGTTCGACACGAATACCCTACCGCCGCATAACGCCACGTCGTCGGCGTGCCACGATCCGAGGCGGTCAATTCGAGCGGACCCTTGAGCGACAGCAGGCGAAAGCGATCCCGGAAAAAGGACAATACGCGCGACCCGGCGCGCACGCGCAAGACGCTGCTAAAGGCCGCCAGGCGCGAATTCACCGAGAAGGGCTATAGCGGCGCGCGCATCGACAGCATCGCCGCGCGCGCCGGCCTCAACAAGCGCCTGCTCTATCATTACTTCGGGGACAAGGACGCGCTCTATCTGGCGGTGCTCGAATCGACCTATGTCGATATCCGCACCGCCGAACAGAGGCTCAATCTCGAAAGCGACGAGCCGATCGACGCGATCCGCAAGCTGGTGCAATTCACCTGGGACTATTTCCTGGCGCATCCCGAATTCCTCAGCCTGCTCGCGACCGAAAACCTGCTCCGGGCCAAGCACCTGAAGAAGTCGAAAGTCGTCTTCGGCCTGCACACCCCGCTGATTTCGCTCATCTCGGCAATCATCGAGCGCGGCGCCGCCTCCGGAAAGCTCCGGAAGGGTCTGGATCCGGTCGCGCTCTACGTCACCATCGCGTCGCTGGGCTGGTTCTATCTGTCCAACCGCTGGACGCTGTCCACGATCTTCGATCGCGACGTCATGGACAAGCGCGAGCTGGAACAGTGGGGCGACCACATTACCAAGGTGGTCGTAAGTTACGTCAAAGCCTAGGAATATTGCGCCGTTGCGCGGCGCGTCATGGGCGGCCTTTCGCTTCGGTTGACGGGGCGGACGGGCCGCCGTATAAGTAACCATTTAGTTACTTAAGGGAGCGATGCGATGACCGTCCGGCGTCTCGGCATCATCATGAACGGCGTGACCGGCCGCATGGGCACCAACCAGCACCTGATGCGGTCCATCGCCGCCATCCGCCGGCAGGGCGGCGTGGCGCTTTCGAACGGCGACCGCGTCATGCCGGACCCGATCCTGGTCGGGCGCAACGCCGACAAGCTCAAGGCGCTCGCCGAGCGGGCCGGCGTCGAGCGCTGGACAACCGATTTTGACAAGGCGCTGGACGACAAGAACGACGAACTGTTCTTCGACGCCGCCACCACGCAGATGCGCCCGGCCCTGCTCGAACGGGCCATCGCCGCCGGCAAGCACATCTATTGCGAAAAGCCCATCGCCACCACGCTCGCCGAAGCCATGAACGCCTGCAAGGCGGCGGAGAAAGCCGGCGTGAAGAACGGCGTGGTGCAGGCCAAGGACGATCCCGAACGCTACATCGCCACCGCCAGCAAATCGCGGCGTGAAAACCGCATCTTCGTCGACTATCTGCGCAACAGCCGCGAGGCGACGGCCGTCGTTCCCTATTCCACCCGCGCGCGTCCTGGCGCGCCGGTGGCAATGCCGGTCGCCTGGTCGGAGCCAGGCCGCCTCAAAAGCGCCAACCAGTACACGGTCGAGAACGCGCTGCAGCGGCTAAGCCGCCTGAAAACGGATCCCTGGGCCCGCATCGGCCGGTTGAAGCAGGCGCTGCCAGCGCTCGAATGAACAAACGCACGAAAAGGCCCGCCACGCGGGCGGGCCTTCCGTGAGATGCGCGGCGCCGTCCCACTACGCCGCGGTATTCTCATTCACCCGGTAAACCTCGCCGTGCGGACCCCGATTCGCCGAGTGCTCGGCGATCTTGGTCAGCAGGCCGTCCGCCTTCTTCTCCTCCTCCAGCGTCTCGTGCAGGAGCTCTGCTACATCCGGCTTGCCGATCAACTTGGCCCAGGCGCACAGCGTGCCGTAGCGGGCGATCTCGTAATGCTCCGCCGCCTGGCCGGCGGCCACCAGCCCGGCGTCGAGGGTCCTTTGATCGTCGACGCTTTTGATCACCTCTTCGCCTTCAGCGATGATGCCAAGGATGGCATCGCACTTCTTGCCCTTGGCCGGCTTGCCGATCATCTCGAAAGCCTGGTCGAGCCGTTTGATGTGCCCCTCGGTCTCCTTCAGATGCTCGGTGAAGGCGCGTTTAAGGTCATTGTCCTCGACTTTCTCCGCCATCTTGGGCAGCGCCTTGGTCAGCTCCTTCTCGGCGTAATAGACGTCCTGCATGAGGTCGACGAACAGTTCTTCCAATGTCTTCATGGCGACCTCCTTTTCTTTCCGTTGGTTGTTTCTCACGCTGGCCTTGCGCCACGACAGCCATCGCTCAGTGGCGGTGCCCGTGCTGCGCAGCGATTGGCGAAATACGAATCAAATCGTTCATGCTCGCCTCACGTCCGCTGTGATGTGAATGACTCTTTTCCAATGCGGCTCGCGCAGTCGCGCCAGCGTCAGCATGTCGCGGGCTTGATGCGCGTCGCATTCATGGAATCAACGCAAGGCGCAATAGGCCGTTCCTGAAAAGTGGGACGAGAACGGCGGCCAATAAGCTGCACGTAGCCGCGTGCGCGTGCCAGCATGGTGTCTCAACGATGAAGTCGCTTGCTAGACCGGCTTGTCGCCGCCGATGCCACCCGCGTGAGACTTCGCCACATGCGTACGGGATGCGGCGATTTCGGAATTGAGCTCGGCGCCGACAAGAATTGCGATGGCCGTGACCCACAGCCACATCATCAGGCCGACACCGGCGCCGAGCGAGCCGTAGGTCGCGTTGTAGTTGGCGAAATCGCTCAGGTACCACGACAAGGCCAGCGATCCCACAAGCCAAGCCAGCGTCGCGACAACGCCGCCGACACTGATCCACTCCCAACGCGGATGCGTGCAATTGGGCCCGAACCGATAAAGCACGGCGATGGCGACCATCAGCAGCAGGATCAGCGCGGGCCAGCGCAGCAACGCCAGGGCGGCCGCACCGAACCCGCCCAGCGGCAGGTAGGACAGTACGATGGGCGTTACCACAATGGCCGCGATCGCCAACAGCAGGCCGATAATGGTCGCCATCGTCATGGCCAACGAGACGATATTGAGGCGCACGAAACTGCGCAGCTCTTTCACGCCGTAGACAATGTTGAGAGCGTCAATGATCGCCTTCATGCCGGCATTGGCGCTCCACAGCGCGATTGCCAGGCTGCCGAAGAAGGCAAGGCTCAGATCGCCGGTCGTGCTGGTTGCAATGCGGTGGATCTGGCTCTGGACGATGCCATAGCCGCCGCCGGGCATCACATTCTTCAATATGGCGAGATGGCTGCTGATGGTGGCCGGATCGGCGAACAGCGCATAACAGGACACCAGTGCGGTGATCGCCGGAAACAGCGCCAGCAGGCCGTAGAACACGACCCCGGCGGCCAGCGACAGCAGCCGGTCTTCCATAATCTCGTTATAGACGCGGATCAGGATGTGCTTCCAGAAGCCCCAGCCCCGCAGCCGCGCGCCCAACGGCTTCCGCGATAGAGCCGGCATTCCCTCTGCGGAAACCGGGTCCCGCCCCAGCGCCCTGGCCAGCGTCCAGGTGCCCACAAGCGCCAACCACGTAACCCAAACCGGGCTATGCCCGCCAGACCGAGAAGCGCTGCTTGTCGAGCTCATGTTGCCGTCCGGCGACGCCAGATTGCGCCGCCGGGCCCCTCATTTGTCGGTTACGGGCGTGGCCGTTAGCCGGGCAACATCTGCTTAAGCTGCTCGGCATCCGGGGTGTTTACTTTGCCCGCCAGTACTTGCGACGGATCGACCTTGCGCCCGTAATAGGCCTTGTTGTTGCCATCGGACCAGTTGATGTCCGTCACGCTGACGGTTGCGCCGGCATAGGCGCCCTTGGTATTCGACCACATAATGATATCGCCCTTGCCCCACGACGCCTGGGCATTCGCCGAATAGGTCACGATGGACAAGCCCGCCCCGGCATTGAGCGTAACCTTGTTGCCGCTCTTGAACTGGTCGACCGCGCCCTTGGTCATGAGCAGGAACGCGATCGGTCCGCCCGAAGCGCCGGCTTCGGCACCAAAGCTGATGCCGCCGAAGTCGTAAAACGCCGGGTTCGTCCACTTGCCGTTGACGTGCGCCAACACGACACCGGCACCGCCGCGACCGCCGACGATGAGCGCGCCGCGCCCGAACTTCGGCACGAGATAGATGCCCTTGGCCTTGGCCATCAGCTTCTTGAGTTGCGGGTCCTTCTTCATGGTCTTGACCTCGGCCATCGCCTCATTGACGAGTTCCGTGGCGTCGTTGGTCGCTTTCGCGTTCTTCGAGCCGGTCTCGGCCATACCGTTTGTCGTGGCGTTCTGGTTGCCCTGCATCGTCTTGTTGGTACCGATGGCGCCGTTCTGCATCTGACCGGCGGCCATCGCCGGCGCAGCGGCGAGTGCGCCGCTCGTCAGCAGAATCGCGGCGCCTGCAAGAAGTGTCCGTTTTCGCATGTCATGCTCCCTTTATCGCGAGTTGGACTGATTGGCGCAATGAACTCGCGCCGCACATGAAGAGAAAACGTCTACTGAAGCGTGCCGTTCCGTTCGACGCGGCAACATCCGCGCGTGGGCTGTCAGCGTCGGCTGGCGAAGCCGATAAGAAACCCAATGCCTGCGGCCGCGGCCAGCATCGTCAGCGGCCGCTGCTCCACCTCGCCCGCGATCCGTCCGGCGGCATCGCCACTTAACCGCGATGCCTCGCGCGCCATCGGCGCGCCGACTTCGGCCGCCGTTGCGCGAACGCGGTTCATGATGTCGTCCAGGCTCTGGCGAACGAGTTCCTTGATCTCGGCCGACCTCTCGGCAATGTCTTCACCGCCGGCGTTGGCGGCTTGCGACAAACGCCGTATCCGCCGGTCGAAGTCATCCACCAACTTCTTGAGTTCCGGAATCTCGGTGGTGACGTTCGCGGCATCCGTTGCGCGCCCCATCTTTTACCTCCACACGGTCTGAATTGTTTCGAGACACATATTGAGAGAAAACGTCCGCGCGTGCCGGCAGTTCCCCGAAGATCGGCCGCCGTCCCTGCGACCTCGGATCGGCGCGCCCGATATTTCCAACTTTCCGGGAACTGGTTTTTCGACTGCGCATTAGCCCCGAAACTTGGAGGCCAAATGTCTATCGATCCGAAACGCGAGAACGAACGCGAGCTTCAGCCGGATCCGCTGCTGAAGGAAGGGCGCAGCAGCAGGGCATGGGCCTGGATCGTCGGCATCGCGATCCTGGCCGCAATCGTCGTCACCTTCTTCGCGGTCGGCCGCAGCAACAACACCCAGCAGGCCGCGGTGCCGCCTGGGCAGCACGCGACCCGATTCACCACCGGTGCCAGCAATAAGCCGCCGCACACCGCCCAGCCCGCGGGGCGCCAAAGCAGCTCAGCACCGAAACAGGGAACGTATCAAACGGTTCGGTAGACGCGGCGCCGCCCGCACGCGCGGCGAGCATGACCCGCGGGACGCGCTCAAGACCGCATCACCAGAAAAAATAGAGGAATAGGCCCGCCATGACGATGGCGGCGACAATCGTGCTGACGGCCAGCACATAGCGACCACCCTTCCCCGTCACGCCGGCGCGCGCCTCGATTGCCGTCTCAACCACCCGATCGCCTTCTCTTTCGGGCATGTTGTCGCCCCGCATTCCACTTTGTTGCCATTAGGACCAACAACGCGAGGGCACGCCCCAATGTTCCAGCGTCACCATGCGGATTTCGAATTCCATAGTCGTTCCGTACAAGTTCCTTTCCGCAGAGTGGCGAAACACGCGCGGACTATTTCACGCGGTTTTGGCGTTTCGCGACGACGGCACCGTACGGCGGATAACCGTCTTGAGGCTGAGACCCTGCACTACAATCGTGAACAGCACCACGGCATAGGTGGCGGTGAGGACGATCGGCCGGGCGTCGTTGTGCGGCAGCGACAGCGCCAGCGCGATGGAAATGCCGCCGCGCACCCCGCCCCAGATCAGCACTGGGATGGTGCCCTTGATGAAGCGGACGGAAGTCGACAGCGCCCAGATAGGCACCGCGACGGCAATCGAGCGCGCCAACAGCACCAGCGGGATCACGGAGATTGCGATCCAGCCGAACCGCAAATCCACGCCGACGACGATCAACTCAAGCCCGATCAGCAGGAACAGGAGAGAATTGAGCACTTCGTCGACCAGCGTCCAGAAGCCGAACATGTAGCGCTGGGTCCGGTCGCTCATCGCTTGCTCCGGCGCGCGCTCGCCGATCAGCAGCCCGGCGGTCACGACGGCGATCGGGCCGCTGATATGGATCTTGCCGGCCACCGCGTAGGTCACCGTGACCAGCGCCAGCGATATCAGCAGCTCGACCACGTAATCGTCGATTTTGCGCATGCCGTGGAACGCGAGCCAGCCCGTGCAAATGCCGAAAAGCGCGCCGCCAAATGCCTCCAGCAGGAACATGCCGGTCGCCGTCAGGTAGGGCAGCTCGCCGTCTCCCGATTGCGCCATGTGCAGCAGCATCGTGAACAAAACGACGCCGACGCCGTCGTTGAAAAGCGATTCACCCGCGATCTCGGTCTCGAGCAACTGGGGCACCTCGACCTGCTTGAGCATGCTGAGCACGGCGACCGGATCGGTCGGGCTGATCAACGCCCCGAACACCAGCGCCCAGGCCAGCGTCAAATGCAGGCCGAGCAGGCCGCTCAAGCCCCACAGGCCGAAGCCGACCGCCACCGTCGAAATCACCACACCGACCGTCGCCATGGTCAGCACCGGCGCGATGCGCCGGCGCAGACGATGCCAATCCACGTGCAGCGCGCCGGCGAACAGCAGGAAGGCCAGCATGCCGTGCATCACGGCGTCGTAGAAGTCGATCTTGCGCAGGACATGGCCCATGTCCTGCAACAACGCCGCGTCCGGGATTGCAATATCCAGCAAGAGAACGATGATCGCCGAGAACAGCCCCATCAGCAGTAGGCCGATATTGCTCGGGAGCCTGAAGAACACCGCGTTGAGCCAGCCGAAGACGGCCGTCAGCAGCAGCAACAGTGCGAAGAGATCGAAGAGCGTGATCATCGTTCGGCCCCTCGGCGCACGAGCCTCGGCACGCGCGGCGCCCGCACGACCTCGGGAACGATTCCGGACGCGCGAGATTGGACTCAGTGTCGAGGCCCTTCGACCCTCCCCCCTTTGGGCCCGATGTAGACTTGCCCCGGGTTTCTAAGACCCGGGGCCCTTCGATTCCAGAGTTCTCCGCGCAAACTGGACCAACCGGGCCGGCCGGCGGCGCTCAACGGCGGGCCAGACGGCCGGCCGCCAGGCCGACCAGGCCCGCGCACACAAGCCCAGCGGCGGTGGCGGCCAGGCGCGTCGCCGGGCCCGGCACGGTCACCGCACGGCGCGACGCCTCGCGGCCAAACGAGCCACGCATGCGATGGCGGTCGTGCACCGGCTTCAGGAGGTTGTCGCGGCGGTCGCCGGCCACCTTGCGCTTGGCGGACTGGCCAGAAACGGCGGTGCGCGCCAGATAGAAATCGGCTAGGCCGGGCAAAATGGCGTTGGCGACGATGGCGGTGATGGTGCTGCGGCCCAGCCAGTATTCGCGCCGGTATTCGTGCGCGGCCTTGTAGATCGCGGCGGCCGCCACCTCCGGCTCGAACACCGGCGCCACCGGGCGCGGCTGCCGTTCCATGTGCGTACGCGCCCAGTCGAATTGCGGCGTATTCACTGCCGGCAGATGCACCATGGTGACGTGGATGCCGCTTCTGTCGTGCATCAATTCGGTGCGCAACGAGTCGGTAAAGCCGCGGATGGCAAACTTGGCGCCGCAATAGGCCGCCTGTAGCGGAATACCGCGATAGGCGAGCGCGGAACCGACCTGCACAATGGTGCCACGATTGCGCGGCCGCATCAGCCACAGTGCCGCCATGGTGCCATGGACGAAGCCGAGATAGGTCACTTCGGTGACGCGCTTGAACTCCTCCGGCGTGATCTCGGTAACCCGCCCGAACACCGTGACCATGGCGTCGTTGACCCAGACGTCGACGGGCCCGAGCTCGGTCTCGAGCTTCTTGGCGGCCTCGAGCAGCGCCCGCGCGTCGGCGACGTCGGCGACCGCCACCGCGGCCTTGCCGCCCAGCCTCTCGATCTCGTGCTTGACCTCGTTGAGCGCCTTGCCGTCACGGGCGATCAAGCCGACGCGGGCCCCCGCCTTGCCGAAGTGCAAGGCCGTGGCGCGGCCCACGCCGGCGCTGGCGCCGGTGACGACGACGACGTCCGGTTCAAGGGAATGAAGCGGTGACATGACTGGGTTCCTTCATGACTGAGGGTTAAGATGCCGCGCGATCAGCTCGGCGATGTGCGCCGTGCGCCGCGCACTGCCCTGCTCGATCTGTTCGCGGCAACTGAATCCGTTGGCGAGAATGACCGTCGCTTCCGGCGCGTCGCGCACTTTCGGCAGCATCACCCGTTCGGCCAGGGTCTGCGACACCTCATATTTGTCGCGCTCGAAACCGAAGGCGCCTGCCATCCCACAGCAGCCGGACGCCATCATCTCGTGATCCACGCCAAGCCGCGCCAGCACATCTTGCTCGGCCTTGGGCGTGATCACCGCGTGATGATGGCAGTGCACCTGCACCAGCGCCTTGCCGCCGACGCGCGGCAGGGCGTCGGGCGCGTGGCGATCGAGGAATTCGGTGAAGAACAGGGTCTGGCCGCTCAGCTTCCTGGCGCGATCGTCGTCGGGGAATAGGTCGACGAGCTCGTCGCGGAAGGCGCTGGTGCAGGCCGGCTCCAGCCCGATCAGCGGCGTGCCGGCCTCGATCTCGTCCTTCAACGAACGCAGCGTCTGCCGCCACAGCGCCTTGGCCTGATCGAGGCGGCCCCAGTCGTAGAGCGGCCGCCCGCAGCACAACGTTTTGCGCGGGATCACCACCTCGTAGCCGAGGCTTTCCAGCACCCGCGTCGCGGCGATCGCGGTCTCCGGGCGGAAATAGTTGTTGAAGGTGTCCGGCCACAACATCACGCGCTGGCCCGTCCCCTTGCCGCGCGCACGCTTGCGGAACCAGCCTCGGAACGTCTGCCTGGCGAAAGGCGGCATGTCGCGCTGCTGCGCGATGCCGGCCACCCATTTCGTCGGCGCGGTGTTGGCGCCGAGATTGGCGAGCCCCGGCAGCCAGGACGCATAGCGCGCCCATAGATGAATGAGCCCCATGGAATAGGCCGCGCGCGGGCGCAGGCGGCGGCGGTAATGCTCGCTGCGGAATTCGGCCTTATAGGTCGCCATGTCGACATGCACCGGGCAGTCGCTCTTGCAGCCCTTGCAGGCGAGACAGAGATCGAGCGCATCCTCGACCGCCTCGCTCTTCCAGACGTCCTCGATGGCCTCGCCGCGCATCATCTCGAACAGCAGGCGGGCGCGGCCGCGGGTCGAATACTTCTCCTCGCCCGTCGCCATATAGCTCGGGCACATGACGCCGTCGTCGCTCTCGCGCCGCCGGCACTTGCCGACGCCGACACAGCGCCGCGTCGCCTGCGTGAAGCTGCCGCCGTCGTCGGCATAGGCGAAATGGCCGCCGAACTTGAGCGGCGTATATTCCGGCCCGAGGCGCAGATTGGACGTTATCGGATAGGGATCGACCACCTTGCCCGGATTCATCTTGTTGTCCGGGTCCCAGATCGCCTTGAACTCGCGGAACGCCTGCACCAGCTCGCGCCCGTACATCTTCTCCAGCAATTCGGCGCGGGCCTGCCCGTCACCGTGCTCGCCGGAGAGCGTGCCGCCATGGCGCACCACCAGATCCGCCGCCTGGTCGAGGAAATGCCGCCAGTTCACCAGGCCCTTCTCAGTGGCAAGATCGAAATCGATGCGGCAATGCACCAGCCCATCGCCGAAATGACCGTAGAGCGAGGCGTCGTAGCCGTGGTGATGCAACAGCTTCTTGAACCCGCGCAGGTAGTCGCCGAGGTTTTCGCGGGCCACCGCGCTGTCCTCCCAGCCGGGATGGGCTTCCGGCCAGTCAGGCACATGCGCGGTGGCGGCGAGAGCCGCTTCCCGCACCTCCCAGATCTTCTTCTGCTGCGCCTCGTCGCGCATGACATGGGCATCGTTACCCCGGCGCTTGAAATCGTCGGCCGCCTTCTGCGCCCGCGACGCCGCCGCGTCGGCGTCGTCGGCGCCGAACTCGGCGATCAGCCAGCCGCTGCCTTCCGGCAGCACTTTCAAGTCCTCCGGGTGCAGGTGCTTGCGGGTGATGAAGTCCACCAGCATGTCGTCCATGCCCTCGACGGCGATCGGCTCGAACTTCAGCACCTCCGGCACTGCGTCGGCGGCGGCGAACACGTCCTCGAAACCGATAATGGCGAGCACCCGCGCCGGCGGGCTCGGCACCAGATTGAGCTCGGCCTGCAGGATGTTGACGCAGGTCGCCTCGGTGCCGACCAGCGCGCGGGCGACGTTGAAGCCGTTTTCCGGCAGCAGCTGGTCGAGGTTTTCGTAGCCCGACACCCGGCGCGGGATGTTGGGATAGCGCGCACGGATCAGGTCGGCGTATTTGCTGCGGAAGTTATCGAGCGCGCGGTAGATTTCGGCGCGCCGGCCGCCGGCTTCCAGGATATCGCGCAGCTCGGCGGCGCTGGTCGGCCCGACGGTCATGCGCTCGCCGTCATAGGTGAGGATGTCGAGCGACTCGACATTGTCGGAGGTCCGCCCCGCCATCACCGAGTGCACGCCGCAGGAATTGTTGCCGAGCATACCGCCGAGCGTGTTGTGGTCGTGGGTCGCCGGATCGGGACCGAAAGTGAGGCCATGCTGCTCGGCGGCGTCGCGCAGGTGGTCGAGCACGCAACCGGGCTCGACGCGGGCAAGCTTGTTGACTGCGTCGATGGACATAATGCCGTGCAGATATTTCGAATAATCGATCAGCACCGCCACGTTGCAGCCCTGCCCGGCCAGGCTGGTGCCGCCGCCGCGCGGCACGACCGGCGCCTCGAAGCGGCGGCATAAATCAATGGCGGTGGCCACGTCGTGGAGATTCCGTGGCACCACCACGCCAATCGGCACCTGCCGGTAGTTCGACGCGTCGGTCGCGTAGAGCGCGCGGCTGCCGTCGTCGAAACGCACCTCGCCTTCGATGGCTTTCGTCAATGCATCGCGCAGCGCGCCGAACGTTTCGACGTCCGTCGCCGCCTCGGCGTTGACGATGCGGCCGTTGGGCGCGTGAGTGACGTTGTAGGGACGGCGCCGCGCCTGGCGGGCCTTGTGATTGATCTCGATAACGTGACCCATGACGTCTCCTCAGGCCGCCAGGCGCGCGGCGTCGGCCGGCTTAAAGTCGAGGCCCAGCCCCGGGCGTTGCGGGTCGGGCGCAATGATCCCGCCGCGTGGCCGGGGCGCGCCATCGAAAACGCTCTGTTCGATGCGCACGTGGTCGTGGAACCATTCCAGATGTCGCAGCTGCGGTACCGCGCAACAGACGTGCAGGTGCGCAGCCGGCGCCGTGTGGGCAGAAAGCGGAATGGAAAACGCACCGGCAATTTCGGCCGCCTTCAGGAAGCCGGTGATGCCGCAGCAGCGGGTGGCATCGGCCTGCAGCACGTCGACCGCGCCCGCCGCCACCATGCGGCGAAAATAGAATGGGTCGTAGCCGTATTCGCCGGCGGCAATCTCCATGCCGGCGGGAGCCCGGTCGCGCAGCAGGGTCAGGCCCTCGAGATCGTCGCTCGATACCGGCTCCTCGAACCAGCCGACGCCGCAGAATTCGCGGGCGAACTCGAGCGCCTGTTTGCGGCTGTAGGCGCCGTTAGCATCGACGAACAGCGTGGCCTTGCCGATGGCGCGGCGCGCGGCATCGACGCGCGCAAGATCGCGCGCCGGTTCGCTGCCGACCTTCATCTTGACCCAGTGGCAACCGTCGCCGTCGACCCAGCCTGCCAGTTGTTCCTGCAGGCGTTCGTCGGAGTAAGACGTAAAGCCGCCGCTGCCGTAGATGGGTACCTCGGCACGCACGGCGCCGAGCAGCTTATGGAGCGGCAGGCCCAGGAGCCTGGCCTTCAGGTCCCAGAGCGCGATATCGACCGCCGAGATGGCGTTGGCCGCAACGCCGCGCCAGCCTATGTTACGCACGGCGCCGGCCATGGCCTGCCACAGCCCCGGGATGTCCATCGGATCCCGACCGCGGACCACACCATCGAGCGTGTGCTTGACCACCTCGGCCGCCGCGGCGGCGCCGTAGGTGTAGCCCAGGCCGCGCACCCCGCCGGCGGACACCTCCACCAGCACCATGGTGGTCTGGTTCCAGGCCAGCGTGCCGTCCGCCTCGGGCGCGTCGGTCGGAAAGGTGAGCACCTTCACCGCGACATCGTCGATTGCCGCCGTCAACTCCTTCATGACACGGCCCTCAGATCAGTTCGCGCACTTTGTCCGACGCCACAGTGAGCGCGATCCTGCCGCGCGCCGGCGTGCCGCGGGCGAGCAATTCCGCGAACTTCTCGGCCTGGCCGACCTCGATCTTTGGCGGCATCGGCGGTTCGTGCGGATCGACCACCGCCTCGATCAGCGCCGGGCCCGACGTCGCAAGCGCCGCGCGCAGGGTCTCGCCGCATTTCGCCGGATCCTCGATGACGAAGGACTGGATGCCGAAGCCCTTGGCCACCGTCGCAAAGTCGATTGGCTGCAGCTCGCATACGTATTCGGGATTGCCCAGGAACACCATCTGCTCCCATTTGATCTGGCCGAGCGCGTTGTTCTTGATGACGACGACCTTCACGTTGAGGTCGTATTTGCGCAGCGTGGCGAGCTCGCTCATCAGCATGGAAAGGCCGCCATCGCCGACGAAGGCGACGACCTGCCGCTTCGGATAGGCCACCGCCGCAGCCACCGCATAAGGCAGACCGCAGGCCATGGTGGCGAGGTTGCCCGAGCAGGAGAACATCATGTCGGCGCGGATCGAAAGGTAACGCGCCGCCCAGGTGGTGATGGTGCCGGAATCGGTGGCGATGATGGCGTTGTCGTCGATCGCCTTATTGAGCTCGTAGGCGACCACCTGCGGCTTCATCGGCGTGTCGGTGCGGCTGCCGCGCTCTTCCATCAGCGCGTTCCATTCCTTCATGCCCTTCTGCGCCTTGTCGAGGAAGGCATGGTCGCTGTGCTCCTCGAGCCGCGGCGTGAGTTCGGCGAGCACCTGCCCGACGTCGCCGACCAGCGCGGCGTCGACTGGATAGCGCAGCCCCACGCGCATGGGATCGAGCTCGATCTGCACCGCCTTGGCCTTGCCCGGCTGCGGATAGAATTCGATGTAGGGAAAGCTCGAGCCCGCGATCAGCAGCGTATCGCACTGCTCCAACGCCTCCTGCGCCGGCCGGGTGCCGAGCAGGCCGGTGCCGCCGATGCAGTATGGGCTGTCGTCGGCGACCGCGCCCTTGCCGAGCAGCGGCTTGACGATCGGCGCCTTCAGCTTTTCGGCTAGTTCGAGCAGCGCGTCGCCGGCGCCGAGCGCCCCGCGCCCGGCCATGATCACGATCTTCTTGCCGGCGTTGAGGATATCGACCGCCTCGGCGAGTTGCTCCTCGTTCGGCACCTGACCGCCGCGCGCCATGGCGTTCGACACATGCGCGGCGACGTTGCGCTTGGAGCGCGAGCCCTTGTTCACCGGCTCCGATTGCATGTCGGTCGGAATGGTGACGTGGGCGACGCCATGATAGGCGAGCGCCGTGCGGCAAGCGAGCTCCACCGAGTTCTCCACGTGCATCGGGCCCATGATGCGGTTGTTGTAGACGCAGACGTCCTGGTAAAGCTTGTCGAGTTCGACGTCCTGCTGGGTGAACGTGTGCAACAGGTCGTGGAACTGCATGCCGGTGATCGCCAGAACCGACTGGCCGTCGAGCTTGGCGTCGTAGAGCCCGTTGAGCAGATGGATGCCGCCCGGCCCCGAGGTGGCGAGACAGACGCCGAGCTTGCCGGTCCACTTGGCATAGGCGCAGGCGTTGAAAGCGGCCGCCTCCTCGTGGCGCACCTGGATGAAGCGGATCTTGTCCTGCTTCTGGCGCAGCGATTCGATGATGCCGTTGATGCCGTCGCCGGGAATGCCGAAGATCGTGTCGATGCCCCAATCGATCAGCGTATCGATCATCACATCGGCGGCGGTCGGCTTGGCCATGACGGTCTCCTTGATGGAATGCAGATGGATTGTTCCCGCGCAAACGGCACGTCGCCCCAATCCGTTGCGCGCTCTTGAAAAGTCACGGGGTCAACAAACGACACCCGCCGCTGTTCCAAAATGACTAGAACTTGAGAATGGAACTGGAACCGAGGCCGCATCGCGCCGGTTTCCCCCGCAACAAGCGGGAGCGAGAGACATGCAAAGCAAGCTGTTGCACGAGCATGACGGCCAACGCACCTTCGCCATCATCATGGACAAGGACGACGAAGTACTGTCGTCGATCAGGAACTTCGCCACGCGGGAGCGCATCCAGGCGGCTCAAATCACCGCTATTGGCGCGTTCAGCGACGTGGTGCTGCGATATTTCGATTGGGACGCAAAAGAATACCGCGATATCCCGGTGCGCGAACAGGTCGAGGTCGCATCGCTCAACGGCGACGTGGCGCGCTCACCGCAGGGTGAGCCAGCGATCCATATTCATCTTGTCGTCGGCAGGAAGGACGGCAGCGCCATGGCCGGCCATCTTGGCGCGGCGCATGTGCGGCCGACGCTGGAAGTGATCGTCGCCGAGCAGCCGTCTTATCTGCAGAAGGTGCACGATCCTGAAACTGGACTCGCGCTGATCAGCCCGAAGGAGCCGATCCATGCCTGAGATCGGCCACCGCCGCTGGGCGATCCCCGAAGGCTATATCCCGAGCGGCAGCGTGTCCCAGGAGCACGCGCTGATCTCGCACGAAGCCTGCTGCCTGCTCAACGCCGGCGCCACGGACGCCGACATCGAGATCACGCTCTATTTCACCGATCGCGCACCGGTCGGCCCCTATAAGGTGCGGCTCGGCGCCCAGCGCACCCTGCATTTGCGCTTCAACGATCTCACCGACCCCGCCCCGGTGCCGCGCGACACCAGCTACGCCTCGGTCATCGAATTGAGCGTGCCGATCGTGGTGCAGCACACGCGCCTCGATTCCCGCCACCCCAATATCGCGCTGCTGTCCACGGTCGGCTACGCGGAGGACTAAAACGACCCCGCGAACCGAGGCCGCTGCATGACGGCATCGCCGGAACACACAGCGACGGGAATCGTTGCCGAAAGAGTGCAACGACGAACCTGGAGACGACCCATGAACGCGAAGTCCAGTGCCGCGGCCGTCGCCGCCACAACCGCCTTACTTCTCGCCGCGACGCCGCCGGCCATAGCGCGGAACCATCACCATCATCACCGCTATCATCATCACCATCATTATCACCGCCACGGCAATGTTGGCGCCGGCATCGCCGGCTTCGCCGCCGGCGCCATCATCGGCGGCGCGCTGGCGCAGCACCGGGACTATGGCCCCGGTTACTACGCCTATCAGCCGGGCCCGTCCTATCGCCAGCGCGTGCGCTGGTGCATGCGCCACTATCGCTCCTACGACCTGCGAAGCCACACCTATCTCGGCTACGACGGCCATCGCCATCACTGCCCGTGAGCCCGCTCGCGCAGGCCTGTCCGAGACTGTGGACGGTCGCCGCTGGCCTGTTGACCGCCGTCGCTTGCTACGCCGTCCTCGCCCACGGAGCGAAGGCAGCGGCCTGACGGCGGGCAGCGCCGCGGCGACCACCGTCTATCTGGTAGCAGGGAATGCCGGCGCCCCATGACGCCGCGTTAGTGCAAACTGCGCGCTGACCGCCAGAATCCGTTCGCGCGGAACGCCGCTAGTCATTGACAGCGGCGACCCTGGCGTCGGCTTGGCCCCCGTCGCCGCCCGAACGCATGCGCGCCGGACTGGCACCCTGCTCGAGATTGTGTGCCGAGTTGACCATGGCCAGATGCGACAGCACCTGCGGGAAATTGCCCAGCAGTTCGCCGTTGCCGACGTCATATTCCTCGGACAACAGGCCGACGTCGTTGCACACGCCCAGCAACCGTTCGAACATGGCGCGCGCTTCCTCGACGCGGCCCTGCATCACCAGATTGTCGACGTACCAGAAGCTGCAGGCGAGAAAGACGCCCTCGCCTCCGGACACTCCATCCTCGGACTGCCCGGTGTCGTAGCGCCGCACGAAGCCCCGCTCCATCAGCTTGCGTTCGGTCAGCGCCATGGTGCCTTTCATCATGGCGTCGTCCGCCCGCAGGAAGCCGACGATCGGCAGCAGCAGATTGGCACCGTCCGGCTGGCGGGTCTCGTAGCTGCGGACGAACCCGCCCGCAACCTCGTCATAGCCGTGGGCGCGGACGTCCTGTGCGATCTCCTCGCGCAGTTTGCGCCAGCGCTCGAGCGGCCAGCCGAGCTCGTATTTCTCGGCCGCGCGCACCGCGCGATCCACCGCCACCCAGGCCATAACGCGCGAATGGGTGAAATGCTCGCTGTCATGGCGCGCCTCCCAGATTCCGGCGTCGGGCTCGCGCCACACGCGCTCGACCTGTTCGACCAGTTCGCGCTGCAGCTCCCACGCCCACTCTTTGGCCGGGATCCCCTGCTCCCGCGCCTGGTGCAGCGCGTCCAGTACCTCGCCATAGATATCGAGCTGAAATTGCCGGTAAGCGGCGTTGCCGACCCGCACGGGCAGCGACCCGCGAAATCCCGCCAGCCACCCGACGGTCCACTCCGGCAGGCGATGCTCGCTCTGCACGCCGTAGACCGGCTGTACCTCGCGCTGCATGCCGGCAACCGCCCGGAGTAGCCAGTCCCGCCAGTCGCTCGCTTCCTGCCGATAGCCGCTGTGAAGAAACGCAAGCAAGGTGAAGGTGGCGTCGCGCAGCCAGGAAATCCGATAGTCCCAATTGCGCGTGCCGCCGACCTTCTCGGGCAGCGACGTGGTCGCGGCCGCGACGATGCCGCCAGTCTCGCGCGACGTCAGCGCCTTGATGGTGATCAGCGAGCGCTGCACCGCCTCACGGTAGGGACCGTCATACGTGCACCGCGACGCCCAATCGCGCCAGAATGCCTCGGTCTCCGCGAGGGCCTTCTCGGCGTCGAACGGCGGCGGCGCCTCACGGTGGGAGCGGCGATATTGCAGGACGAACGCCTTGCGCTCGCAGGCGACGATGTCAAAGTCAGCGCTGCACCGACCATGCGAGAACGTTGGCCGCGCGCCCGCGTGCAGCGTCGCGGCATGCGGCCCGCAGATGAACTGCACAGTGCAGTCACTGGATTTGGACGTCCACGGGACCAGGCGCCCATAGTCGAAACGGAGGTCCAGATCCATGCGCAGCCGCACGCGGCCGCGCTCACCGGCGACGATGCGCACGATGCTCGAATGCTCGTCGTCGCGCACCGGCATGAAATCGATCAGCGTGACGGCGCCGTCCGCGGTCTCAAACCGGGTCTCGAGGACGAGCGTGTTCCCGCGATAGCGCCGTGTCACCTTGGCGTCGCCTGACGCGGCGATCTGCCAGCGGCCATTGCCCTCGTCCCCAAGCAGCGCCGCCAGACACGCCTCCGAGTTCGAACCGGGGCCAGCACAGCCAGTCAATGGAACCGCCATTGCCGACCAATGCCGCTGTCTCGCAATCGCCAATAAGCGCATAATCGCCGATTTTGTGCGTCATCCTTTGACCAATGTTCCGACGGGAAAATTGTTCCATTGGCGCCGAGGCGGCCGACTACATCTGCTCCTTGATACCGCGCTTGATGAGCCACCAGTTCGCCGGATAGGCGGTGGCGAAGCCGACCAGCATGGCGATCTGCATCATGAACCAGAACTCGGCGGTGTCGACCGCGAGCCGGACCTTCAGGACATCGCCGAACAGATAGAAATGCGCCACCGCCATAAAGCCGTACAGGCCGACCTGCCAGCACGTCAGCGACAGGCTGTCGGCCTTCAATGCCGCGACAAGGCCCTCGCCAGTGGACCGCTTTCGCATCGGCTTGATGGTGAAGTACTGAAACGCAACGCCAAATCCGAACGCGAACAGAGAATCGAGAACCCAGACAGCAAATCTCTTATCGGCGAAGATCGATCTACATCCCAACCAGACGACAATCGGCGGAAACATCACCGCCAGCCACTCGGCCACGATGTCACCCAAGATGCAGCCCGCTCCGCAATGGGTGGTCCCCTTCCCGACCGCGACAGCGAACGGCGGTCGGCGTCCGCCCTTCGCGTCACTGCCGTCGTCTTGTTGCGACCGAACGCCGGGTAGCCGACGAAGCTGGCGAATAGCGCCGTCATCGGCCATACCACATTCATGATCCACATGTGCTGCGGGTACTTCGCCTCGTCGACCGCGACGACGACGGCGCCCGCCGCGCCAATCGCAAGAGAGACGATCGAGAGAATATGGAGCCAAACCGGTATCACGTTGAGAAATCCACCTGCCGGCGATTGCTAGGGCCGTCACGCCATCTCAGATTTTCATCATAACCTGCCCATACGACAGCAACGCAAACAGCGCGGTGCCCCCCACGATATTGCCGAGCAGGACCCGCGCAAAAACGCCGCTCAGCATCGGCTATATGCCCAAGTCCCCGCTCGCAAAAAGCATGAACGCTTCCATGCTTCCGGCGACAATGTGCATGAATTTGCCCACGCCGATTAGAAAGATCATCAGCGTCACCACGTGAAACTGGGCCGTGTCAGCCCCGGGACGCAGCCACACCATCGCCGCTACCAGGAATCCCGCGGCGATCCCCTTGAACAGCATTTCCCACCAGCCGACACCCAGAGCATGGCCACTCAAGTCCAGCATCGTTGCCCGCAGGTCGGGCGTCAGTACCGGGGTGAATGTGCAGCACAATGCCGAAAGCAGGGTTATAGCCAAAGCTGCTGACCAGCGGCCGCCACGGCGCGTCGGGCAAGCCCATGTAGATGATGGCCTGCGCAAGCAACGAGAAGCTGATCGAGAGACCGGCGGCAACGCCCGGCCACCACAGCGAGGTCAGCGGTCGCACCATCTCGTCCTCGCCTCTGCGGCGCACGACCTCGCAGATAATAGGCGTTCGTGGTCGAACGCTCTTCGACGAACGCGACCTCGTCCTCGCTGACATCCTGCGGCGCGCCACGCTCCGGTTGATGCTGGATCTTGGTGGCACGCCGGTTCGGCGCGCCCTTGGCTGACTTATCGGTCATGTCCGTCCTTTCGCGCACGGCAAATCATCTGAGTGTCAAATAATGGCACCCGCTGACGATACGCACTTTCACGTGCTCAGTCGGCTGGATATCGAATGCCTGCTGCGGCGAACGACGGGCTGGCGCAAAGAATTGAAGTCGATCCTCTTCAGCATCTGATCCAGGAAATTGCGCATCTGTAACGCCACCACACCAAAGCGCGTTCCACATCCAAAGATGATGGCGTCATAGCTCGGCAATTCATCAATCAAGGCGATGGGCGCCGGCTGGTCGAGTTTATAGCCGCATTTTTGGGCGAGCTCTTGGGCACCAGTTCCGGCACCCGTTTGACGACGGCCGTGGCGCCGCTTGATCGGGCGCCTTCGGCCTCTGCCTCCGCCATTCTCTCGATATGGCCGTACGCGGAATAAGAGAGCACGAGTACGTTTGTCATGCAGTCCCTCGTCTCGACCTGGCGCGTCGGTCAGCGAAGCGTGGCCGCGCGATGGCCTACAGCGGTGGATCATTCGTTCGATCGCCGACAACGGTTGCCCGGCTGTGAGCTCCACCCGGACGCGACACCTCACGCAGCGCGTCGACGGCGCCCCCGTTGTCCTGACCGACCGCGACGTCGCCCAGGGAGAGAATACCGACCAGAGTCTTGTCGCGGTTCACAACCGGCATGCGTCGCACCTGCAGTTCGCCCATGTCGCGCATGACGTCGTCGACCTCCTGGTCGTCGAAACAGTATCTGACTTCCGGCGTCATGATGTCGCGCACCTTGGCATTCAGCCCTTTGTTCCCTGCCACACCTTTAACGACAATGTCGCGGTCGGTGATCATGCCGACCAGCCGAGCGTCTTCCGCAATCGGAAGCGCACCGGCGTTCAAACCGGCCATCTTCTTGGCCACTTCTTGAACGGTGTCCTGGGCGCTCGCAGTGATAACTTCCTTCGTCATGACTTCGCTGACTTTCATGCGAGACCCCTCCGCAACAATATCCAGAGCACTTTCCAGCGGTCTTCCGGCGCCAAGGCTGTTTGTCCCCGATGAAATCGTTTCGGTACGTCAATCGCCCAGGTGCCCGCGCGTTCCTGACACTCCTCGATTTTTGCATAGGCACTCGAATCAAGAGACCTTCGACGCCATGGCCGGCGGCCTGCAACAGGCCATCCAGGTCAAGGACATGCTGTTGCGCGAGTTGAACCACCGGGTCATGAACAGCCTGCAAACCATAAGCGCGCTGTTCAGCATGCTGTTGCGCGCGCTGGACGATCCGGATGCGCGCACCCAATTCAGTGACGCGGTGAGCCGCATCAACTCGATTGCGCTTGCCTACCGTCGCATGCATGCCGCCGAGGGCGCCGAGACGATCGATCTCGCAGAATTTCTTGCTGAACTATGCGCCGACATCGGCAATTCCCTGATGCCGGAAGGCAGCCCCTGCCGCGTCGAAGGCGAACCGCTGCTGCTCGGGTCGCAAGAGGCGAGCTCACTGGCATTGATTGTCAACGAGCTTCTGACCAATGCCATCAAGTACGGCAATAACGGCTCGCCGATCGACGTGACTCTCGCCAGGGCCGGCGACGCCTACCGTCTCTCCATCCGCAACGAAGGGAGGCGACCGCCCGACTACGATCTGGAGGATCAATCCGTGTTCGGCATCCGCATGGTGAGGATGCTGGCAGACCGGATGGGCGGCTGGCTCGAGGTCGCCAGCACCGCGGGCTATACGGAGTTCAGCGTCACCTTCACGCCGCCGCCGAAATAGCGGTCGCCGCACGATCAGCCCCCCCGCCATCTTCCTCCTCGCCATACCCCTCTCCTTCCCTGGTCATATGCTCTCAATCCGCCTGTTCTAGAATAGGCCGGCAAAGTCATTCTGACGGAACAAATACAGACGGAACAATTCGCAACATAGAGCATTTGTACGAAGGGGACGTAATCGCGCCCGCGAGCGCAGCGGGCTAGGTGCGTGTTCTACCTATCAGGCAAGAGCCCGTTCATGTCGCTATTCAAGTCGAAGCATTTTCGGCACCTGACGATTTTGTCATTGATCGCCTTCACGCTCAGCGGCTGCTCGCCCATATCGTCTGACCTCTCATCCAGCTTCTTGGCGCCGTCGGGCCCCGTTGCCGCGTCGCAGCGGCAGCTGTTCTTCGATGTCATCGGCTGGATGATGATCGTCATCGTGCCGGTATTCCTACTGGTGCCGCTATTTGCCTGGCGCTATCGGCGCGGCAACAGGAACGCTCAATACCGGCCGGACTGGACGTTCTCCTGGCCGCTGGAGATCGTCATCTGGGGCGTGCCGGTCGCGGTCGTCGGCGTCCTGTCCTATCTGATCTGCGTGCGGGAATCGCCGCTCGATCCGTATCGGGCGCTGGCCTCGTCGCAGCCGCCGCTTCAGGTCGAGGTTGTCGGTCTCGATTGGAAATGGCTGTTCATCTATCCCGAGCAGCACATCGCGACGGTCGGCGCGCTCGCCTTGCCGAAGGACCGTGCGGTGCGCTTCCGGCTGACCAGCGACACGGTGATGCAGTCCTTCTACATCCCGGCCCTTGGCAGCCAGATCTACGCCATGGCCGGGATGGTAACTAAATTGAACCTCAAGGCCAATCGCCTCGGCCGGACGCGCGGCGAGAACACGCAATTCAACGGCCTCGAATTTCAGAACCAGAAGTTCACGGTTTCCATCATGCGCCCGCAAGGCTTCACGGCATGGGTTGAGAAGGTCCGCACGGACGGCATGCCGCTCGACGCAGCCGCCTACAAGAAACTGTCGCGCAAGAGCACCGCGGCTCAGGCACACCGGCAACTGGGCATGACCGGCATGCCGGCGTCCGCCCTCTATTTCTCGACCGTCAAGCCGGGCTTCTTCAGCGGCATTGTCGACAAGTATCGCGGCGCGCCGCGTCCCCATCTTGAGACAGTTTCCGCAGGCGGGCCATGAACGCAATGGGCTGGTGGTATATCTGTCTTCGGTAAGCTCTCCTATGGCGCCTTGCCCTTCTACAGCGGCATCGCGACCGGCGCCGCCTCGCTGGTCGTGCTCTGCGCGATCGCCACGGTGGCGCTCATCACCTGGTACGGCAAATGGGGCTATCTCTGGCGCGAGTGGCTCACCAGCGTCGACCACAAGCGCATCGGCATCATGTACATCGCGATATCGCTTGTGATGCTATCACGCGCGGTGATCGAGGCGGCCATGATGCGGCTGCAGCAGGCGGTGTCCTTTAACGTACCAGGTTACCTACCACCCGAACATTTCGCGCAACTCTTCAGCACCCACGGTACCATCATGATCTTTTTCATGGCGATGCCGTTCCTCACCGGATTGATCAACTACGCAGTCCCGCTACAGATCGGCGCGCGCGACGTCTCCTTCCCGGTGATGAACTCGATCAGCCTGGGGCTGACCGCCGGCGGGGCCGGGCTCATGATGATCTCGCTCGTGCTTGGCAAATTCTCGACCGGAGGCTGGAGCGGCTATCCGCCCTATACGGAGCTGGCGTTCAACCCGGGCGTCGGGCCCGATTACTGGATCTGGGCGCTGACGCTGAGCTCCATCGCCTCGACCATGACCGGCATCAATTTCGCCGTGACGATCTATAAGCGGCGCACCAAAGGCATGACTCTCTTCCGCATGCCTTTGTTCACCTGGACGGCTTTGACCACCAGCATCCTGATGATCTTCGCCATGCCGCCGCTGACCGTCGCCACCGCGCTGCTGGCCGCCGACCGCTATCTCGGCA
This sequence comes from uncultured Pseudomonadota bacterium, assembly GCA_963829755.1. Classification (GTDB taxonomy): domain Bacteria; phylum Pseudomonadota; class Alphaproteobacteria; order Rhizobiales; family Xanthobacteraceae; genus Pseudolabrys. Next base: position 156,681 of record CAWHJV010000015.1, read on the forward strand.
TGCATTTCTTCACCAATGCGCTGGGCGGCAATATGATGAATTTCGCCAACCTGTTCTGGCTGTTTGGGCATCCAGAGGTCTACATTCTCATTCTGCCGGCCTTCGGCGTCTATTCGGAAGTCATCGCGAATTTCTCGTCGAAGGCGCTCTACGGCTACCGCTCGCTGGTCTACGCCACCATGGCGATCGGCGTCGTCTCCTTCGCCGTCTGGCTGCACCACTTCTTCACCATGGGCCAGAGCGCCAACATCAACGCGGTGTTCGGCATCGCCACCATGGTGGTCGGCATCCCGACCGGCGTGAAGATCTACGACTGGATCCTCACCATGTTCCGCGGGCGGGTGCGCTTCGCGGTGCCGATGCTCTATGCGCTCGCCTTCCTGGTGCTGTTTCCGATCGGCGGGCTGACCGGCATCCTGCTGGCCAATCCGGCGATCGACTACCAGGTCCACAACACCCTGTTCCTGGTGGCGCACTTCCACAACATGCTGATCCCGGGGCTGCTTGTTCGGCATGATCGCCGGCTATCACTACTGGTTTCCGAAAGCGTTCGGCTTCCGGCTCGACGAGACCTGGGGCCGCATCGCCTTCGGGCTGTGGGTCATCGGCTTCCTGCTCGCCTTCATGCCGCTCTACGCGCTCGGGCTGCTGGGCATGCCGCGTCGCACAGTGGAATATTTCAATCCGGCCTATCTGCCCTACACCATCGTCGCGGTGTTCGGCGCCGCGCTCATCCTGTGCGCGCTGGCAGTCTGTTCGTGCAGCTCTGGGTCAGCATCCGCCGGCGCGAACAGACCCGCGTGTTCGCCGGCGATCCCTGGAACGGCCGCACGCTGGAATGGAGTCGGCCCGGCCCGCCGCCGGAATACAATTTCCCGGTCGCTGCCGGTCGTGCACGAGCGCGATCCGTTCTTCGCCAGCAAGTGCCGCGGCGACGCCTACCGGCCGCCGGCGGAATACGAGGACATCGAGATGCCGCGCAACAGCGCGCTCGGGCCGGTAGTCGGCGTCGCCGGCGCGGCGGCCGCCTTCGGTCTGGTCTGGCACATCTGGTGGATGGCGGCCGTCGGCGTGCTGGTGACGTGGGGCGCGGTCATCGCCCGCAGCTTCGTGCGCGACACCATCCGCGTGATCTCCGCCGACGAGGTGAAGCGAGACCGAAGAGCGCTGGCTGCGACGGCCGTCGCCGCCGCGCACGAGCGTGTCGCGCGACGACGAGGTCACGGCGGCCAACCAGGGACTGGCGGAGGTGACGTGCGGCATGAGCGTGACCGAACGTGCTTCATCCCGGCATCAATCTCGGCGCCACCGAGCCGGAGACCCATGCCGCCGCCGAGGAGAAGGTGTTCGGCTTCTGGGTCTTCCTGATGAGCGACCTCATCATCTTCTGCGCTGCTGTTCGCGACCTATGCGATCATGCTGCCGGCGACGGCGGGCGGGCCGACGCCGAAGGACGTCTTCGAGATCAAGAGCGCGGCCATCGAGACCGGCGTGCTGCTCACCAGCAGCTTCACCTTCGGCATGGCGTCGCTGGCGATGAAATACAGCCGCAGCCGCGGCCTGCTGCTGTTCTGGCTGGCGGTGACGCTGCTGCTCGGGCTCGGCGTTCCTCGGCTTCGAGGTGCACGATTTCCTGCATTCGTCTCGGAAGGCGCGGCGCCGAGCCGCAGCGGCTTCCTGTCGGCGCTGTTCGTGCTGGTCTCGACCCACGGGCTTCACGTCACCGCCGGCTGCATCTGGATCGTCATCATGATGGTGCAGGTGCTGGTGTTCGGTGTCGACCGCGACGTGAAGGTGCGGCTGCTCCGGCTCGGCCTGTTCTGGCACTTCCTCGACATCGTCTGGGTCGGGATCTTTTCGGTGGTGTTTCTGCTGGGGCTGGCGTGATAGCCCGCGGCGCCGACAATGGACGGCGGCGGCGGCGCGGCCGGGGCGGCGGCCTCCTGGACGTGCTGCTGGCCGTGCTGACGCTCGGCCTGATTGTCTGGTACCGCGCGGCGCGAGCGCGGCAGCATGGTGGCAATGCTCTTTTCAATGCCGTTACGGCTGGAGCCGGGGTGATGGATCACAGCGCGGAATACAAATCGGAACTGCGGACCTACATCGCCGGCTTCGTTCTGGCCGTGCTGCTGACCGTGCCGCCCTTCGCTTTCGTGGCGTGGCACGGCGCCTCGCGCATCGACCCTCCTGTGGATCATCGCCGGCACCGCGGTGGCGCAGATCGCGGTGCACTTCCGCTTCTTCCTGCACATCAATCTGTCGAAGTCGAAGCGCGATGACCTGCAGCTGATACTGTTCTCGCTGCTGATCGTCGTGATGATGGCTGGCGGGACGGTTTGGATCCTCAGCAATCTTCGCCAGCGGATGATGTAGCGCCGCGTTTTTTCGGTCGTTCCTGGTGCGAGGGCAGCCGTGCGGCGAACGAAACACGCCCAATTGAGCACCTATTTTCGGCTTATTGCCGCTCATTTCAACATCCGGCAAACCGGTCCATCTGGTCGTCCAGCGTCAATGCCGGAGCAGCGAAGAAGCCGTCAACTTCGGGCGGTTTCCCAAGTACGACCCCAGTATGCCATTGGGTGTGCGGATCGCCGACGGTGGGGTTTCCCACGCGAGGCATTCGCGGCGCTTCGTGTATCCCACCGCACGCATCCCGCCACGCCGGCCATGACACGGAACTTCTCCCCGCCGCAGATGTTGAACTATTGACCTGCGCGTCTTTAAGCGGACGCGGCGGAATGATCGGACTGGCGAGGTTGCCGGGGCGTGCGAGGCGCAAGATTAGGATCCCCAGCGAGACCGGATCGTGCTGCGCCGGCATGCATGCGTACGAACACCGCCGAAGGCGGCTGCAGGGGCGTTGTCGCCTGCTCCGGTTGCGGCACGATACAGAGGCTCCCGGTTCTTGAGCCGGCCAGCGAGGCGAGGTGCCGGCGCTGCGGCACGGTTCTTCAGCATTCCGTCGCGGCGCAGCGCCGCCGCTGGCCTTGCCTGCGCCACGGCGGCGCTCGTACTGCTGATCGTCGGCAACCTCATGCCTTCGCTGCGCTCCCACCTGCTCGCCGCCACCACCGAGAGCCGCGTGATCGACGGCTCCCTCGCCTACTGGCACGCCGGCCGGCCGCTGATGGCGGCCTTCGTCGCCGCCTTCGTCGTGGCGATACCCTTAGGCCGCGCGGCGATGCTGGTCGGCGTGCTCGGCAGCCTCCGCCTTGGCTGGCGCGGACCGTGGCAGGCGCCGGTGCTGCGCTGGGCCGAAGGGCTGCGGCTGTGGTCGATGGCCCCGGTCTACGTCGTTGCCGGGCTCGTCACCTACGGCCGGGTCGCGGCGCAGCTCAACATCGAGATCCTGCCGGCGGGGTGGGCATTCGTGGCCGGTGCGTTCCTTCTGCTGGTCGCGGAGGCGGCGTACGACACGGGAAGGGTCTGGCAGGACATCATGCCCGACCGTACGGCACCGCCCCCGGGACCCGCGTTCGGCTGCGCGTCCTGCGGGCTCGTCGTGCCGGAGGCGGCGGAAGGCGGCCGATGCCCGCGCTGTCGCCACCGGTTGCGCCGGCGCAAGCCGCATCCGATGCGCCTCGTGGCGGCGCTGACGCTTGCAGGCTTCGTACTCTATCCCGCGGCGCTGTTCTTGCCGATGACACAGACGATGCAGCCGGGCGGCCTCGTCGAGCGGAACATCATCGACGGCGTGACAGCAGCTCTTCAGCCGAGGCTTCTGGTATTTTGGCATCGTTATTTTCATCGCGAGCATCGCGGTACCGGTAAGCAAGCTCGTGGTGCTCGCATGGCTGATGCTCAGGGTGAAGTACCCGCGCATGCGCGGCCTCGTCCTGCGAACACGGCTTCACCGCATCATCGACGAGATCAATCGTTGGTCGTTCGTCGACCCGTTCATCGTCGCGATGACGGCGCCGCTCATGGTTTATCCGGGCATCGCGGACGTCCATGCCGGGCCGGGCGCCCTGCCCTTCGCGCTGGTCGTCGTGTTGACGATGCTCGCCTCCAGCTACTTCGACACGAGACTGATGTGGGACGCGGCGGAGAAAGCCGATGAGTGAGGACGACGGCATGCGCAAGGCAGCACAGGTTCCCGAGGCACGCCGGCGGCGGGTGCGCGGGCCCGGCTGGGTGTGGATCATCCCGGTGGCGGCCCTGATCTTCGCCGGCTGGCTCGGCGTCAAGGAATGGGTGATCGGCGGCAACGAGATCAGCGTGCGCTTCCCCCAGGCGGAGGGCGTCGGCGCCGGCGCCGCCGTCCGCTACAAGGGCATGAAGGTCGGCAGCGTCGACGCGGTCAAACTCTCGGACGATCTCGGCCATGTCGTGCTGAAACTGAGCATCGACGGTCGCGTGAGGCAGCACCTCGGCGCCAACTCGATGTTCTGGATCGGGAAGCCGCAGATCGCGCAAGGCGACATCATGGGCATCGTCTCGGGCCCCCATGTCGAGGTCCGCCCGGTGGACGGCAAGCCGGCACAGAGCTTCGCCGGGCTCGGGAAGCCGCCGGTCCGCACGCCGGCGGCGCCGGGACGAAGCTTCGTGCTCACGGCCGACGACGCGAGCGGCCTATCGCGCGGCGGGCCCGTCCTGTTTCACGGCATCGAGGTCGGCCACATCCTCGGCACGCGCCTCGACGAGGCAAAGCAGCAGGTGAAGGTGCGGGTCTTCGTCGCGAAGAAATACGCCGACCTCGTCACGGGCAGCAGCGTCTTCTGGAACGCCGGTGGGCTGTCCGTGTCGACGGCCCACGGAATCAACGTCGACCTGCCGTCGCTGGCAAGCGTACTGAAGGGGGCGGTGGCGTTCGACACGCCCGGGACGTTCCGTGGCTCGCCGGCCAAGGCCAACGCGACCTTCACCCTTTATCCGAGCGAGGACGAGGCCGAGGCGATGCCCGGCGGCCCGCGCTTCGCGTATTCGGTGACGCTTCCGCAGATGCAAGAGGGCCTCGCCCCGGGCGCTTCCGTCATGCTGGACGGGCGACAGGTCGGCCGCGTCTACAAAGTCGGGTTCGGCACCGGAGCGGACGGCAAGGGGGCGAGCGACAAGGGGCCGGCCATCACCGTGCGCCTGACGCTCGACGCCACCGCATTCAACATCGACGCGAGCTCCGCCGCCAGCCGCGATGATCTGCGCGACCGCCTGAATCAGGCCGTGGCAGGGCTCGTCGACAAGGGCTTGCGGGCCAAGGTGACGGGCGGCGGCATCTTGGGCGGACCACGGGTCGACCTCGCAATCGTCGACGGCGGGGCGCCGGCGAAACTCGACCTCGGGCATCGGCCGCCGGTCATCCCGGCGGCCTCCCGCAGCAGCATGATGCTCGGAGCCGGGCTGGCGAAGAAGCTTTCGTCGAAACAGGGCAGCTCGCCGCAGGCCGCGCCGGACAAGGCTTCGGCGCCGGCCGGACAGCCCAGCCAGTCCGCCCCCAAGGGATCGAAGGATGGCGGCCGGTGACGGCGAGAGGCGGGCGCGGCGCCTGGAAACGCTCTGGTTCGATGTCGTCTGTTAGTGGCAGCGATTATGGGCGGCGGAGAAGGCGTCTATCATCGACAGGCCCGACGTCTTGACCGCCTTCCGGATGTCGCCGGAATTCTTGGCCGATTCCACGATATTCGCGGCCCGCGCCAAGTCCTGCCCGTGCAGCTGGCCGCCGATCACGGCGCCGTAGCAGGCGGCCCTCCTCGTCTTCATCCCGAGATGGATAAAGCCCCGCGCGATGCGCTTCTCAGCGCGCTTCTCAGCGTGGGTGGCTGCAAAGGCCGTGGTCGAGAGGAGGAGCGCGGTAGCCGCGATAACGATGAGACGCATGAAATATTCCTGCAGTACGGATCCAGATTCGCCGGCAGCGTGACGTTAACCCGTCGGCCGGCACACAGTTCCATTCCGCGTGGCAGCGCACCGTAACATAGCCGGGACGGGCCTGAACTGGATCGTCAGCGAATGCCTTCACCCAATTGCGCGGCACCGTCTGGTGCACGCCTAGATCGCGCGAGGCCTGCGCGTACGCAACGCCCCGATCCTTGATCAGCCTGACAGCCTCAAGCTTGAACTCCCGCGTAAACTTCCGTCGTTCCATGACCCACCTCCGGTTCCATAAAAACACCTAACTCGGTGTCTTCGAAACCGGGGACAGGCCAAATGTGGAGCTTTACGCGAAGGTACGTCATGCCGTTCGGATCGAGGGGCTCAGCAAACGGGCGGTAGCGCGGCGGTTTGGGATTGATCCGCGGACCGTCGACAAGATGTTGGCGTTTTCGGTGCCGCCGGGTTACCGGCGGTCGAAACCGCCGGCGAAGCCGAAGCTGGGACCCGTTTATCGCGATTATTGACGGCATTCTCGCCGGGGACAAAGACCGGCCGAAGAAGCAGCAGCATACAGCGAAGCGGATATTCGAGCGGCTGCGGGATGAGCACGGCTTCACGGGCGGCGATCACGATCGTGAAGGACTATGTGGCAGGCTGGCGTGCGCGATCCCGAGAGATGTTCGTGCCGCTGGCGCATGCTCCGGGTCATGCCCAGGTCGACTTTGGGGAGGCCATCGGGATCATCGGCGGGGTTGGAGCGCAAGATCCATTTCTTCGCGTTCGACCTGCCGCACTCGGACGCCTGCTTCGTGGTGGCCTATCCGGCGGAGACGACGGAAGCGTTCTGCGACGGCCACGTGCGGGCGTTTGCCTTCTTTGGCGGGGTGCCGAAGTCGATTTTGTACGACAACACCAAGATTGCGGTGGCCCGCATCCTCGGCGACGGCAAGCGGCAACGGACCCGCGTGTTCACGGAGCTGCAGTCGCATTACCTGTTCGAAGACCGGTTTGGCCGACCGGGCAAAGGCAACGACAAGGGCAAGGTCGAAGGACTGGTCGGTTACGCGCGGCGGAACTTCCTGGTGCCGATCCCGGTATTCGACAGCTTCGAGGCCCTCAACGCCCATCTGTTGGATTGCTGCCGAAGGCGTATGGGCGATCGCCTGCGCAGTCACGGCGAGACGATCGGCGAGCGGCTGGAGCGCGATCTGGCCGCCTTTACGAAGCCGCTGCCTCCGGCCTACGACGCCTGCGAGAAGCTCGGGACGACCGTCTCCTCGCTGTCGCTGGTGCGCTACCGGCTCAACGATTACTCGGTGCCGACGAGCCTACGGGCATCGCGATGTACTGGTGCGCGGTTACGTCCATGAGGTGGTGATCTCATGCGGCTCGGAGGTGATTGCCCGTCATCCGCGTTCCTACGAGCGCGAGGACTTCGTGTTCGAGCCGTTGCACTACCTTGCCCTGATCGAGCAGAAGATCAATGCGCTCGACCAGGCTGCGCCGCTGGCCGGCTGGCAGTTGCCGGAAGAGTTCACCACCTTGCGCCGCCTGCTTGAGGCGCGCATGGGCAAGCAAGGCAAGCGAGAGTTCGTCCAGGTCCTGCGCCTGATGGAGGCGTTCACGATCGAGGATGTCAGTGCTGCCGTGCGTGACGCCATTGCGCGAGGCGCCATCGGCTTCGACGCCGTGAAGCATCTGGTGCTGTGCCGGATCGAGCGCCGGCCACCACGCCTCGACATGACGATCTATCCCTACCTGCCGAGGGCCGCCGTCGTGACGACCTCGGCCAAAGCCTACATGGACCTGTGCCGGGGAGCGGCTGTCATGACCGAGACCCCGCAAGTTCTCCTGGCGCATCACCTCAAGGCGCTCAAGCTGCCGACGTTCCTGCGCGAGTATGACAAGCTCGCGCGCCAATGTGCTGCCGAGGGCACCGATTATCCCCGTTATCTGCTGCGGCTTGCCGAGTTGGAGTTGATCGACCGCGAGCGGCGCATGGTCGAGCGCCGCATCAAGGCGGCCAAGTTCCCAACCGTGAAGAGCCTCGACAGCTTCGACTTCGCGGCGCTGCCGTCCTTGAACAAGGCGTTGGTGATGGAGCTGGCGCGATCGGAATATGTCGAGCGCCGCGAGAATATCATCGCGGTCGGCAACTCCGGCACCGGCAAGAGCCACATCGCACTGGGACTGGGTCTGGCAGCCTGCCAGAAAGGGCTGTACCGGTCGGCTTCACGACCGCCGCCGCCCTCGTGCACGAATTGATCGAGGCGCGCGACGAAAAGCGCCTCCTGCGCCTGCAGCGCCAGCTCGCCGGCTACAAGCTGCTGATCGTCGACGAACTCGGCTACGTGCCGCTGTCGCAGACCGGCGCCGAGCTGTTGTTCGAGGTCTTCAGCCAGCGCTATGAACGCAGGCGCAACCATCGTCACCAGCAATCTGCCCTTCGACGAATGGACGAGCGTATTCGGCTCCGAGCGGCTAACCGGCGCTCTGCTCGATCGCCTGACCCACCACGTCCACATCCTCGAAATGAACGGCGAAAGCTATCGGCTCGCCCAAAGCAAGCGTCGCTCCAGACGCCGCCACAGCACATGTCGCCGTCCGACGAGACGCTTGAAAGCTGACGTTATCAAGGCAAGAAATCCGCCCAGGACAGCAACACCAGCCGCATCGCGGCAATAAAAATAATAGCTCGGTGCGCGCTCTCGCCGTCAAGCCCCGCGCCTCCGGCGCGCCGCTACGCGGCTTCGGGGCTTGACCGCTCGGCGCCACCGAGCAAATCCGCCTTCCATGCCGCCAATGCCCATCTACGACGCGCCAGCAAGCGAGCCCGTGACGCATTTTTGCTCCGGCCTGCTGATGCAATTTTACTCCGGCGTTGACACCCGAACGGTTCTCTTCTGAACGAGCATCCCGCCGGACGCGGAATTGGTCGCTTTCCGCTGGTCACGCGAATGGACGCGTCCGGGTTGACGAATACGTAGCCACGCACGCTACGAACATACAGCCACGAAAGGTGATGCCCGCCGCTGTAGGTATGGACAAGCCACCGATCGGCTCTGATATGGCGCATCAGCAGATTTCAACCTGAAATCGTAATGCGCTTCCTGGCTTGCTGAAGAAAGATTTCGTCGTGGCCTGATCAAAAGCTTTCAGTCAGCATCTGCAGGTAGTCGGCAGCACTCGCCTGCCGCGGATTGGTCAGATGGCTGAAGTCGTGGGTCGCATCGTCCCCGATCTGCGGCAAGATCGAACGATCGACACCGAGATCGCGTAGTCGACACGGCAGTCCGAGACGTTCCTGCAGGGCACGAAAATACTCGTCGAGACCGTTGCCGGCGGGAACGTCGAGAGCGACACGGATGCGTTCGCACGAGGCCCGCGCCGCCTCGCCATTGAAGCGCACGACCGCCGGCAACAGCACGCCGTTGAGGGTGCCATGATGAAGGACCGGGTCCTTCAGGGCGCCGAGGGCATGGCTCAAGGCATGCACGGCGCCGAGGCCCTTCTGGAACACGAGGCCGCCCTCGAGCGACGCCATCATCATCGCGGCGCGCGCGCCGTCGTCAGGGTCGTGAACGGCACGCTCGATCGCGCCGACCGCACGGACGAGACCGTCGAGCGCAATGGCGTCGGCGGGCGGATTGAAGCGCGGCGACAGCAGCGCCTCCACGCAGTGCGCGACCGCGTCCATGCCGCAGCCAGCGGCGAGCCGCGGCGGCAGCGAACGCAGCAGATCGGGGTCGCAGATAGCGCGCCTGGGCAGCAGATGGCGGCTGACCAGCGCGCGTTTGCGTCCATCATCGAGGACGATCAAGGTCGCCCGCCCGACCTCGCTGCCGCTGCCGGCGGTCGTCGGGATCGCAATCAGCGGCGCCGTGCTTCCAGTAATCCGTTCGCTGCCACCGTTGACGGCCGCGTAGATCGCGAGTGGGCCCGGGTGCGTGGCGAGCAAGGCCACCGCTTTGGCGAGATCGATGACCGAGCCGCCGCCTAGCGCGACGAGCCCGTCGCAGTCCTTCTCCTTGTACTGTTCGACCGCGCGTACGACCGCCCGTTCGGTCGGGTTCGACGGCGTCGCGTCAAAGATCGGGGCTTTCACTAAGCGCTCGCCCGTCCGCGCTACGACGCCCGTTCTGACAAGACCGCCGTCGGTGACCAGAAGTGGCCGCTTGATCTGCAATTCGTCCAGCGCTTGCGGCAACTGGCGCAAAGCATCGGCGCCGAACGGCACGTCCGTCATATAGGCGATGACCGAAAGGCTCATAGCCGCGCCAAACGGTCACGGAACGGCGGCGGCGCCCACAGCGCCGACAGCCCGAGATCGGCGAGGACGACCTGGGCCGCGTTGTAGCCGGGCAGACCGGTGATGTTGCCGCCGGGATGACTGCTCGACCCGCACAGATACAGGCCCCGGACTGGCCCGCGATAATCACCCGCGCCGGGAAAGGGACGATCGTGCCCGATCTGCCCATTGGTGAAGGCGCCGATCAGCAGATCGCCTTCGCGCATATTCGGCAGGCATCTTTCGACGTCGAGCGCCGAATGGGTGAACGAAGCCATGACCGCATCCGCCATGTTGGGCGCGAACTCCCGCCACAGCGCCAACATGCGTTCGCCGTGCGCGTCGCGTTCGCGGTCCCAGTTGAGGGGGTCACCGTTCAGCCGATACGGCAGCTTCTCCCACATGAACGCGGTGTGCCTGCCGGCCGGCGCCTGCGAAGGATCGAATACGGTCGGGCACGCCCCCCACATCACCGTCGGCGGAATCGTCCCCGCCTCGTGATGGCGCACGATGTCCGGGTATTGATCGACATGATCGAGACCCATGATGACCATGAAAGCGCGCGCGAGTTCGGGGTAGTCCCGCACCGCCGTGTAGGACGGCGCTTCGGTCAGATTGAGGTGCAGACCAAACAGCGGCGCGATCAGATTGTACTGAAAATTGGCAACTTTCTTGACATAGTCTTTGGCGAGAAGGGCCGGGTCCAACAGGTCGAGGAAGGTCTGGTGCGGATTGAGCGAGGACGCGACGAAGTCTGCGCGGATGAATTCGCCGGTGTCGGTTTCAACGCCCTTGACCTTGCCGCTTTCAACCACAATTCGTTTCGGCTCTGTCATCACCCTGATATCGCCGCCGGTTTCGATAACGGCGCGCTGCAGCGCGCGCGCGAGCGCGGCCGATCCACCTCGGCTCATCTGCGCCTTTGCCGGCATCGCCAGAAGCGTCGCGATGTGGTGGCCGAACCCGCGCACGCGCAGATCGACTTCGCGCAGGCCGTTGAAAAACAACAGCCCGGCCTGAATCACGGGGTTCCTAAATTCGCGATGCACGAACTCGAGCGGGGATAGCGCGCTGACCTCCAGCAACTTGCGGCCGGCGGCGCTGCGCGCGAGCAGCCCCGCGCGCTCGGCCTTCGGCAGCGGCGGCGAACGGCCTTCCCAGGCCAGGATATTCTCGACGATCGGCACGAAATCGTCGTGCCAGCGCTGGAGCGCTGCGGCATCTTCCGGATCGAAGGCCCGGAACGACGCGGCCGTCCGCTCGAAATCGGTCCACCATTCAAGCGCCCGACCGTCGCGCGTGAGCAGGGCGACGTTCAATTCGGGCTCGATGTAATCGGCGCCGCGGAGTTCCAGATCCAGGTCGCTGTACCACGGCATGGCCGTGACTGCGCGCTGAAAGAAGGCGTGGGTATTGTGCAGGAATCCGGGAAAGCGCGGGTCTTCCATGGTGCTCAGACCGCCGCCAGCGATCTGTCGCCGATCGAGCGAGATGGTCCTCAGGCCCGCCATGCCGAGGTAGGCCTGCAGGATCAAGCCGTTGTGTCCGGCACCGAGGATTACGCCATCATACGTCGTCATCCCGAAACCTCTGGGCGAACTGAGAAGCAGTTACGTCGCCCATCAGATGTGCAGGGACGGCCTGGGCTTTGGACAACGATCCCGGCTTCGCCGCCTACACTTTGCCGGTTAGTGGCGCCCCTCGTACAGGTCCCGGCCGCGCACCAGCGCCCGGATCTTGCCGTCCGCGATGCCGCGCTTCAGCATCCAGAAGCCGCAGTCGGGATGAATGTAGCGCACCCGGCCGGTCCCAAGGATCTTATCGGCGCGCTCGATAGCCCGCGCGATGCTGTCGGCCGACTCGATGACCGTCTGTTTGATGTCGACGACGCCCAGGCCAAAGCCGATCTCCGGCCGCAGATCCTTGAATACTTCGAGTTCGTCGATCGGCCGATGCGCGTTTTCCATGACGATGTGATCGACGTGCAAGGCGTTGAGATAGCCGATCAGCTGTCCCCAGCCGCCCTTCTGAATGGTCTGGCCACCGTAGTTGCCGAAGCACAGATGCACGGCCGGCGTGGTCGGGATGGCGCGCAACACGCGGTTCATCGCTTCCGCGGCCCATTCCCATTCCTCTGCATGCCCCGGCAGGTTGGCTTCATCCACCTGGATAACGTCGGCGTCGATGTGCTTGACCTGCTCGGCCAGCACGTCGGCAATCGCCAACGCCAGCTTGGCCGGGTCCTTGTAGTGCGCGTCGAGCAGCATCTTCGCCAGCATATGCGGACCGGTCAGAGTAAATTTGAACGGACGGTTCGCTAGGCTCTGGGCGCGCGCGCAAGCCGACGGCAGATCGAGCGATCCGGGCCCGATCGGGCCCTCGACGACGCCCGGCGGCTTGGCGCGGAATTCCATGCCGGGCGTTTTTTTGAACGCGAGCCATTCCGCGAGCCCGACGTCGCGCCGGACGCCGGCAAGCGGCCGCACGAAGTACTCGATCATGCCGTTGGTCTCGGGATGATTGACATCGAAGCGGTAGAGCTCACCGTCGCAGACGAGATCGAGACCCGCTTGCTCTTGCGTATCGATGACGACACGCGTCGCGTCGATGATCGCCTGCTCGGACGGCAGGGCTACCAGCCAGTCGGGGACCGGATAGGAGCCGACTGTCGTGGTCAAGATACGACTTTGGGTTTTGGCAGCGTTCATTAGTGCGGCGTTTCCGTCGTTGCGTGCAACCGTCCGTTGCTGCCGGTACGGCAGGCGAACCGCCACTTCATGGATATAACCATACAGTTACTTCGTCGGACGAGTCAAACGACGGCAATGCCTTTGACACGACCGTTCGCGTTCGGATTGGCTTCTTGATGTGCCGCCGATGCTGCGTTAGTATCCCGCGACAAAGTATCCAACCGGTTACCATTGCCAGCGCGCGCGCAGTTGCCGCTTCGGTGCGGTGCCGCCGGCTTCCCGACAGGTTTCACCAGACCCCATTAGCAGGACCCATGCCTTCCAGCACAACCGTTGACCTCACCGTCGCCTGGCCCGCGCGCTTCGCTGACGAGGATCAGCTCGAAGATTTCATGACCGAGCCTTCCCCGGCTGTGATTGCGGCGCTCGCGGACATTCCCGGCGATCTCATGATTCTCGGAATTGGTGGGAAAATGGGCCCGACACTGGCGCGGCTTGCGCGCCGGGCCGCGCCGGACAGGCGCATTTACGGGGTTGCGCGTTTCAGCGAGCCGGGCCTACGCGAGAAGCTCGAGGCGTGGGGTATCGAGTGCATCGCCGCCGATCTGCTCGACCGGGACGCGATCGCGCGCCTGCCGAAGGTGCCGAACGTCATCTTCATGGCCGGCCGCAAGTTCGGCACGAGCGGGCGCGAGGATTTGACGTGGGCCATGAACGTCATGGTCCCGGCGTTGGTGGCCGAGGCCTACAAGGACTCGCGCATCGTCGCCTTCTCGACCGGGAACGTCTATCCGTTCGTCAACATCCTGCATGGCGGCGCGACGGAGGCGACGCCCCCCGAGCCGCGCGGCACCTACGCCAGTTCATGCGTCGGCCGCGAACGGATGTTCGAATATTTCTCGCGTCAGTTCGGCACGCCGGGGCGTCTGATCCGGCTCAACTACGCGATCGATATGCGCTATGGCGTCTTGCACGACATCGCGCAGAAGGTGCTGGCCGGGCAGGACATCGATCTGACCGCCGGCCACACGAACGTCATTTGGCAGGGCGACGCCAACAGCATGGTCCTACGCGCGCTTGGTCACTGCACGGCGCCGGCGCAGCCGCTCAACGTCAGCGGCCCGGAAATCGTGAGCACCCGGGGGCTCGCGGAGGCGTTCGGCAAGCGTTTCGGCAAGCCGCCGCGCTTCGTGAGCGAGGAAGCGCAGATGGGCTGGCTGGTCGACTCGTCGGAAGCGCACCGGCTGTTCGGGTATCCCAGCGTACCCCTTGCCCGCATGATCGACTGGGTCGCCGACTGGGTCAGCCGCGGCATGCGCAGCCTCGGCAAAGAAACGCACTTTGACAGCCGCGATGGCCGTTTCTGATCGAACCCTGCCGCCCGGCATCGGCGCGCGCGACCTCGGCGAAGACGACCTGGAGGCGGCCCTCGCCCTGTCGCGTGAAGCCGGCTGGAACCAGGTCGCCGCGGACTGGCGGATATTCCTGCAATTCGGCCAGGTAATCGGCCTCACGCGCGGCGACGGACCGCTGATCGCGACCGCCGCCATGCTGCCCCACGGCCGGGATTTCGCCTGGATCAGCATGGTTCTGGTCACCGTTGCAGAGCGGCGTCTGGGCCTCGCGCGCTGGCTGCTACGCCGCTGCGTCGATGAACTGGTGGCCCGCAATCTCGTGCCGCTGCTCGACGCCACGCCGGCGGGCCGCACCGTCTACCTCAACCTGGGATTCCATGACTGCTGGACGATGCACCGGCTGGCGGCCACGGCGGTGCGGGATGCGCAGCCCGCCCTTGAACCGCCGGCGGCGACGATGCGCGCCATGGATGTGCGGGATTGGCCGGCGATCAAGGCCTATGACAGGACGGTGTTCGGCGCGGATCGCAGCGCGCTTCTGCGCCATCTCGCCGGACGTATGCCCGCCGCCGCTTTGGTCGCCGAGGAGCGGGGTCGGATCGTCGGCTATCTATTCGGGCGCGATGGCCGGAATTTCAGTCAACTGGGGCCGTTGGTCGCCGGAACCGAACGCGTCGCGATCGACTTGCTGGCGCACGCACTCAACAGAATCCCCGGCCCGCTCGCCATCGACCTTCCAGACCGCCATTCGGCGCTCGGCGCTTGGCTGAATGCACGCGGCTTCAAAGCAGAACGGCCGCTGACCCGGATGGTCTACGGCCGCTCCAAAAGCTTCGATGACTACGCGCAACTCTTCGCGATCGCAGGCCCTGAACTGGGCTGATCGATCAGATCACTCGAACGGAACGTCCTTCATCTTGATCGACTTATCGAGGAACGCGTTGGTGTAGTACTTGGTGACGTCGAACGACTTCCCGAGCCCGACGTAGTTCTTCACTAGGTCGTAGGTCTTCTTCATGCGCTCGGGCGAGAACCAGCCGAGCGCCTGGGTCTGCGACGTCTTATCGCTCATCAGTTGCTCGACCAAGCGCCAGTTAGTCATCTGGACGTCGAACTTCAGACCGGAATTGGCGTCGATCAGCGCCTGGATGCACGGCTTGGCGTCGGCGACACAGGCCGCGAAGGCCTTCTGCGTCACCTTGACAAAGGCCGCCACCGTCGCGCGATGTGCCCTCAGGAACTTGCCGTTGACAACAATCGAATTGCCGTACGGATTGACGCCGGCGTTCTTCCACGCCAGGTACCCCATATCCTTGCCGAGCGCGTGCGCGTACACCGCGTGCGTATTGTAGAATTCGGTCACCGCATCCACCGAATGCGCCTTAAGCGCCGCCAGCTTGGCGCCCGGGCTCACGTTCACCCAGGTGACTGACTTGGGATCGATGCCATTCGCCTTCGCCAGCGCAGGCCACAGCGCGCGCGCCGCGTCACCGGGCGGATTGCCGATCTTCTTGCCGGCGAGATCCTTCACCGACTTGATCCCCGAGCTCTTCAGCCAATAGAAGCCGCCCGGATAGTTTGCATACACGTTCATGACAGCCACTTCATCGGCCCCCTTGCCGATTGCGACTAGGACGGTGGACATGTCGGCGAGACCGAACGTGTGAGCGCCAACGCCTGTCGCTTGCGCCGCCACGGACGATCCTTTGCCTTGCAGGATGGTGAGATCGATGCCGGCCTTCTTATACCAACCCATTTTATGGGCGTAGTAGTATGGAGCATGATCTCCGCCGGCGACCCAGTTCAGGATGAACGACACGCGCTCGTTTGCGTGAGCCGCGCTGGCGAACGTTAGGGCCGCCGCAGCAGCAGCAATAACAGACAACCGCAATTTCATGATGGCGTCTCCCTGGAAGATTGATTGTTACCGCGCCCGACGCCACATCTCCCATTGCGCAAGACGCCGGCTTCTAGTAACGGTTCGGTTACATCGAACGATAAGGAGCCCGATTACGCTTGTCAACTCGCGGCTCGGAGGTGCGCTTTGAAGTCACGCCGACCTCGTCAACCTGCGGCGACTCGCCGCCGCATCCTGAAGGCGGCAATGACCGAATTCGCAGCCAAGGGCCTCGCTGGCGCCCGCGTCGAAGAGATTGCGCGCCGCGCCTGCATCAACAAGCGCATGCTCTACCACTATTTCGGGAACAAGGAGGCGCTTTGGCTCGCGGTTCTTGAACAGGCGTATCAACACATCCGCGCCGAGGAGCAGAAACTCGACATCGCACACCTGTCGCCCGTCGAGGGAATGCGCCGCCTCATCGCATTCACGATCGGCTATAATCACACTCATCCCGAGTTCATACGTTTACTGCTGGGCGAAAACATGAATCGCGCACGCTTTCTGCGCCGATCCTCGCAAGTTCGCGAACTTCACACGACTTTGCTCGATGTGATCGGCGACCTTCTCACGCGCGGACATCGCGCCGGCGTCTTTCGCAAGGGGGTCGATCCTGCAGAACTCTACATCACGATTGCGGCTCTCGGATTTTTCTATTTTTCCAACGTGCATACGTTGTCGACTATCTTCAGTCGCAACTTCAACTCGGCGACGGCGAGAGAGCAG
This sequence comes from uncultured Pseudomonadota bacterium, assembly GCA_963829755.1. GTDB lineage: Bacteria > Pseudomonadota > Alphaproteobacteria > Rhizobiales > Xanthobacteraceae > Pseudolabrys. The sequence goes on from CAWHJV010000015.1 coordinate 173,448, forward strand.
CATATCGAACATGCAATTAAGGTCGTTCTTGGCTACCTCAGGCCGCAAACCGATGAGCGGAACCATGAACGGTAAAGGGCGCGGATGACACGAAAGGACGATCGCGCTTCGATCGCAAGGGAGACGACGTGAATGAACCTAAGCTGGACTGATTGGCCGGACGACGTGCGAGCCGTGTTCCGGCGCGGCACGGCGATCCCGGCGCAGCTTCTGGCGCTCGATTCCCGTCGCCAGCTCGACGTTCGCCGGCAGCAGGCGCTCAGCCGCTATTATATCGACGCCGGCGTCGGCGGCCTAGCTGTCGGCGTCCATTCGACCCAGTTTGCCATCCGCGATGTAGGTCTTTACGAACCGGTCCTGCGCATCGCCGTCGACACCGCGAACTCTTGGACCCGTCGTCCCCTCGTCCTGGTGGCCGGCATCGCAGGCCGGACCGAGCAGGCCCGACGCGAGGCGGAGGCGGCCGTCGGACTCGGTTATCACGCCGGCCTTCTGAGTCTCGCGGCCATGAAAGGCGCCAGCGAGGATGAACTGATTGCTCATTGCCAAGCGGTCGGTCGCGTGATTCCGCTCGTAGGCTTTTATCTGCAGCCCGCGGTCGGTGGCATCGCGCTCTCAGCGGACTTCTGGCGCCGCTTTGCCGAAATCGAGCAGGTTGTCGGGATCAAGATCGCGCCCTTCAACCGCTATCGGACCCTTGACGTGGTAAGAGGCGTCATCGACGCGCGCGCGGAAGACCGCGTCGCGCTCTATACCGGCAACGATGACAGCATCGTGCTCGATCTCATAACCCCCTTTGTCCTGCGCCGGGATGGGACTGACGTCGAGGTGCGGATTCGGGGCGGCCTCCTCGGCCATTGGAGCGTTTGGACCAAGGGGGCTGTCGATCTGTTCGAGCGGACAAGACGGGCCATCGAGGCAGGCACGATCGACGACGGTCTGCTGGCAACCGCCGCCCAGGTCACCGATTGCAACGCGGCATTTTTCGATGTTGCCAACGATTTCGCCGGCTGTATTGCCGGCTGCCATGAGGTGCTCCGGCGCCAAGGCTTGTTCGAAGGGATATGGTGCCTTGAGCCGAACGAAGGTCTAAGCCCTGGCCAGGCGGAGGCGATCGAGCGCGTGATGGCTCTTTATCCCGAACTCGGCGACGATGCCTTTGTCGCAGCAAACCGGGAGCGCTGGCTGTCATGACGACCAAAACACTCGGAACACGATTGCAGCGGCTGATACGTGCCGACACGGTCCGACGTTACGGATTGGCGATTTTGGCCCACGTGGTGGTGATCGCTATCTGGTACCTGTTCGTCGTCTACGGACGCGTTCCGGCCTTCATCATGCCGACGCCTGCCGAGACGGTCGCGACGCTCGGCGGCGCGAACTACGGCTGGATCAACAACACGCTGGTGACGGCGAGCGAAATTTTTGGCGGCTATTTCCTCGCCGTCTCCGTCGGCGTAACATTCGCCATCGTTTTTTCCTGGTCGAGCTTGGCAGAGGAAGCGGTCATGCCGCTTCTGGTCAGCCTCAACATGATTCCCAAGGTCGCGCTCGGTCCCTTGTTCATCGTCTGGTTCTCTTACGGCATCATGCCCAATATGATCATAGCGTTTTCGATCAGCTTCTTCCCCATTCTGCTCAATACCGCGCGCGGGATGCATGAGGTAGAACCGGAGCTGTTGGAGCTCGTGCGCTCGCTGCGCAGCTCAAAATGGCAGACGTTCGTCAAGATCCAGCTGCCGAGCGCCCTGCCCTATATTTTCTCCGGCATGAAAGTCGGCGCGATACTGGCAGTGGCCGGCGCCATCGTCGGCGAGTTTCTGGGCTCGTCGAGCGGATTGGGCTACCTGATGCTGCAAGTGCAGGTAACCCTCGACACGGCTGCGATGTTCATGGCGGTGATCCTCATCACGCTGATAGGCGTCGTCCTCTACGGGATGGTTCTCGGCCTCGAAAGGCTGCTCATCGTGCGCGATGCCCGGGTCAAATGAGGAACACCGTGGTGGAACCCTTCATTCGCATCAACGGCCTGCGCAAGGCCTATCGCAAGCAAAACCAAGAGTTTCTCGCGATATCGGACGCGACTTTCGATGTTGCGCCGGGCGAACTTGTGTCGCTGGTCGGCCCCTCAGGATGCGGGAAGACGACGCTGCTGAAGATCCTCGCCGGCTTGCAACAACAGGATTCTGGCGATGTCCGCATCGGTTCGACCACGCACTCTTTTGATCCATCTCGCGACATCGGCATGGTGTTCCAGCAGGCGCTGCTGCTGAAGTGGCGGCGGGTGCTGAGCAACGTTATGCTGCCGACCGAGATCCTTGGCCTGCCGGTTCAGGAAAGCCGCGAGCGCGCCCGCGAACTGCTGGCCATGGTCGGCCTCAGCGGATCCGAGGATAAATACCCTTACGAACTTTCCGGCGGCATGCAGCAACGTGCCGCCATTGCCCGCGCCCTCGTCCACGACCCCAAACTTATTCTCATGGACGAGCCGTTCGGCGCGCTCGACGCGCTGACACGCGAAAAGATGAATATCGAGCTGCTCAATATCTGGAAAAAGAGTGGCAAGACGATCGTCTTCGTGACGCACGGAATTTCAGAAGCGGTCTTTCTCGGAACACGTGTCGTCGTGTTCACCGCGGGACCGGCCCGCATGGCCGACAATTTTCAGATTGAGCTCCCCGAGCCGCGCACCCTCGACATTAAGACCAGCGAACTCTTCGGCGACTATAGCCGTCGAATCTATCACCTCTTGGGAATGGAATAGGCCGTCCCCGAGGCGGACCCATTTCGACGACAAGAAGCCCGAGAAGCGCGAGGGCGGCACGTATCAACAGGATCGCCGCCGAGGCCGCGCATGAATGGCGCCATAACGCGCGACTTAGCATCCGGACAATCCCGCACGGGTCCGAATCCATATGCTCGGCCAAGCCGCAACTCCAATGCAGCATTGACAGGCCAAATCTAGCAACTTACAAGTCACCATTTAGTTACTTAACTGGAGGAAGCGATGGCAGTCCGGCGTCTCGGCATCATCATGAACGGCGTGACCGGCCGCATGGGCACCAACCAGCACCTGATGCGGTCCATCGCCGCCATCCGCCGGCAGGGCGGCGTGGCGCTTTCGAACGGCGACCGCGTCATGCCGGACCCGATCCTGGTCGGGCGCAACGCCGACAAGCTCAAGGCGCTCGCCGAGCGGGCCGGCGTCGAGCGCTGGACAACCGATTTTGACAAGGCGCTGGACGACAAGAACGACGAACTGTTCTTCGACGCCGCCACCACGCAGATGCGCCCGGCCCTGCTCGAACGGGCCATCGCCGCCGGCAAGCACATCTATTGCGAAAAGCCCATCGCCACCACGCTCGCCGAAGCCATGAACGCCTGCAAGGCGGCGGAGAAAGCCGGCGTGAAGAACGGCGTGGTGCAGGACAAGCTCTTCCTGCCCGGCCTGCTCAAGCTCAAGATGCTGCGCGAGTCCGGCTTCTTCGGCCGCATGCTCGCGGTGCGCGGCGAGTTCGGCTACTGGGTGTTCGAGGGCGATTGGCAGGCGGCGCAGCGCCCCTCCTGGAACTACAAGAAGGCCGAAGGCGGCGGCATCGTCCTCGATATGCTGTGCCATTGGCGCTACGTGCTCGACAACGTGTTCGGCGAGGTCAAGGCGGTCACCTGCCTGGGCGCCACGCACATTCCGGAGCGCTGGGACGAAAGCGGCAAGGGCTACAAGGCCGACGCCGACGACGCGGCCTACGCCACCTTCCAGCTCGAGGGCGGCGTCATCGCCAACATCAATTCGTCCTGGTGCGTGCGTCCCTATCGCGACGACCTCGTGACCTTCCAGGTCGACGGCACCAACGGCTCGGCCATCGCCGGCCTGCACGACTGCATGATGCAGGCGCGCCAGGCGACGCCGCGGCCGGTGTGGAACCCGGACGAAAGGCAGCCGCTCGACCTTTACGCCGCCTGGCAGCCGGTGCCGGAGTTCGCGTCCTTCGACAACGGTTTCAAGGTGCAGTGGGAGATGTTCATCCGCCATATCGCGGAGGACGCGCCCTACAAGTACACTCTGCGCGAGGGCGCCAAGGGCCTGCAACTCGTGGAGCTCGCGACGCAAAGCTGGCAGGAGCGCCGCTGGGTCGATATCCCGACCCTGCCGTTCTGACTTTCGCGGGAGGATCAGTCCAATGAACCGCATCGACCGACCGACGCAGGCGCTCGCCGTCACCTTGCCGCGCGCCGACCGCACGCTCGAGGCGTTCCGTCTCTCGCCGCCGCGCGACTTTCCGGCGCGCGTTTCGGGCAAGCTCAACCGCATCGCCTTTGCCGCCGCGCACGTGGTCGCCGATCCGCTCGCGGACAACGACCCGTGGCTCGATTGCGCCATCGACTGGGACCGCACCATTGCTTTTCGTGAGTACCTCTGGGGCCTGGGGCTCGGCGTCGCGGAGGCCATGGACACGGCCCAGCGCGGCATGGGCGTCGACTGGCCAACCTCGCTGGAACTGATCCGCCGCAGCGTTGAAGCCGCGCGCGGCTGCGACGGCGTCGTGTTTTCGGGCTGCGGCACCGACCAGCTCGATCCCAACGACGCCAAGACGCTCGACGACGTCATCCGCGCCTATGAGGAACAGGTCGAGGCCATCGAGGCCGTCGGCGGGCGCATCGTGCTGATGGCTTCGCGCGCGCTCGCCCGCGTCGCCCGCTCCCCCGACGACTACGCCAAGGTCTACGGCCGCGTCCTTGCGGGCACGCGCGAGCCCGTCATCATCCACTGGCTCGGCGACATGTTCGACCCGGCGCTCGCCGGCTATTGGGGCGCGGCCGACCTCGACCGCGCGACCGACACCGCGGTCGCCATCATCAACGACAACGCCGCCAAGGTCGACGGCGTCAAGGTCTCGCTGCTCGACAAGGACCGCGAGATCGCCATGCGCCGCCGGCTGAAAGCCGGCGTGCTCATGTATACCGGCGACGATTTCAACTACGCCGAACTGATCGCCGGCGACGACCAGGGCTATTCGCACGCTTTGCTCGGCATCTTCGACGCCATCGCGCCGGCGGCCTCCGCCGCGCTGGTGCGGCTGGCCGCGAACGAAACCGAGGCCTTCCACGACATCCTGGCGCCGACCGTGCCGCTGTCGCGCCACATCTTCCGAGGCGCCCACCCGCTTCTACAAGACCGGCGTGGTGTTCATGGCCTATCTCAACGGCCACCAGGATCACTTCACGCTGGTCGGCGGGCAGGAAAGCGCGCGCTCGACGCTGCACCTCGCCGACATCTTCCGCCTCGCCGACGCCGCCGGACTGCTGCGCGATCCCGAGCTGGCCGCCGCGCGCATGCGCACGGTGATGGCGGGCCGCGGCATCGACGCCTAATCCCGAGGTACCCCGATGCGCGACTTGAGCCGCGACCACAGCCTGATGTCGCTCAACACCGCGACGGTGCGCCAGCAGGGCTCGCTGGTCGACATCGTCGAGGCCTGCGCCCGCCACGGCATTCGCGCCATCGATCCCTGGCGCGAGCAGGTGGCGGCGGTCGGCCTCGACCGCGCCGTGAAGGCCGTGCGCGACGCCGGCCTCGCGCTGTCGGGCTATTGCCGCGGCGGCATGTTCACCGCCGACGAGGCCCATCGCGTCGGAGGCGCGCGACGACAACCGGCGCGCGATCGACGAGGCCAAGGCGCTGGGCGCGCCCTGCGTCGTGCTGGTGGTCGGCGGCCTGCCGCAATATTCGCGGCCCGGCAGCGCCGCGAGCAAGGATCTGGCCGCCGCCCAGGCCCAGGTTGCCGACGGCATCAGCGAGATGATGGACTATGCGTGGTCGGTGGACATGAAGCTCGCCATCGAGCCGCTGCACCCCATGTATGCCGCCGACCGCGCCTGCGTGAACACGCTGCGCCACGCGCTCGATCTCTGCGACCGGCTCGACCCCGCCCGCAGCGGCACGCTCGGCGTCGCGCTCGACGTCTACCACACGTGGTGGGACTTCGAGCTGATGACGCAGATCGAGCGCTGCGGCGCAGAAGCGCCTGCTCGCTTTCCACGTCTGCGACTGGATGGTGCCGACCGCCGACATGCTCAACGACCGCGGCATGATGGGCGACGGCGTCATCGACATACCGCGCGTGCGCGGCGCGGTCGAGGCGCTGGGCTATTCGGGCTTTGTCGAGGTCGAGATCTTCTCCAACCGCTGGTGGGGCTGTTCGATGGACGAAGTCTTGAACACCTGCATCGAGCGCTTCAAAACCGTGGTATAGTCTCAGCGTTCCCCAGTCGGGCCGCGCCGGTACGTTCGTAACGGTCCTGGTGGCCGCGGGGGCACGCCGGAAGCGCCAACCCCTGCCCTGCCCCGAGGTCGTCATGAACGGTTCGGATGCCGAAACGTCGAACCGTCTCAAGGACGCGCCGCTCGTCGACGACATCCGCCTGCTCGGCCAGATCCTCGGCGACACCATCCGCGAGCAGGAAGGTTCCGACGTCTATGAGCGCATCGAGACCATCCGCCGCCTGAGCGTCGCCGCCGAGCGCGATTCCGACGAGGACGCCAAGCACAGACTGGACACGCTGCTGCGCGGCCTGACCACGGCGCAGGCCATCGTGGTGGAGCGCGCCTTCAGCTATTTCTCGCACCTGGCCAACATCGCGGAGGATCGCCACCACATCCGGCGGCGCGCCGCGCACAAAATGGAGGAACGCGACCGGCCGGGCAGCCTCCGCTGGACCTGCCATCATCTGCGCGAGGCCGGCGTCACGCCCGCCCAGGTCGCGGACAAGCTGCGCCACGGGCTGGCGTCCCCCGTGCTGACCGCGCATCCGACCGAGGTGCAGCGCAAGAGCCTCCTGGACGCGGAGCGCTCGATCGCGCGGCTTCTGGCCGCGCGCGACGGCCTGCAAACCGGGCGCGAGCGCAGCCAGAACGAAGCCCTGCTGCGGGCGCGCGTCGTCCAGCTCTGGCAGACGCGCCTGCTGCGCTTTTCCCGCCTGACGGTGCGCGACGAAATCGAAAACGCGCTCGAGCTATTACCAGACGACCTTTCTGCGCGAGCTGCCCCGGCTCTACGCCGACCTCGAGGCCCAACTCGGCGGCGAACCGGTCGCCTCGTTCTTCCGCATGGGCTCCTGGATCGGCGGCGACCGCGACGGCAATCCGAACGTCAACGCCGAGACCCTCGCCCTGGCGCTGCGCGAGCAATGCGAGACCGCGCTGCGCTACTTCCTGACGGAAGTCCACGAACTGGGTGCCGAGCTTTCCGTCTCGTGCACTTTGGTTGGCTGCACGCCGGAGTTGATCGACTTGGCGAACCGCTCCGGCGACAGCAACCCGCACCGTGAGGACGAACATTACCGCCGCGCGCTGATCGGCATCTACGCTCGCCTCGCCGGCACCCTGGAAAAGCTGACCGGGACGACCGCGCTGCGGCACGCGCTGCGGCCGGCGGAGCCCTACGACAGCGCCGCCGCGTTGCAGGCCGACCTCGGCGTCATCGAAGACTCGCTCAAGGCCCATCACGGCGGCGCGCTCGTCCAGGATCGCCTGGCGCCGCTGCGCCGGGCCGTCGACGTGTTCGGCTTCCATCTCGCCACCATCGACATCCGGCAGAGCTCCGACCGGCACGAGGAGACGCTCAACGAACTGCTGGCGGCGGCCAAGGTTGCCGACAACTACGCCGGCCTCGCCGAGCGCGAGAAGCAGGATTTGCTGCTCAGGATCTTGAGCGATCCGCGCCCGCTGCGCGTTCCCGGCGTTCGCTATTCCGAGCGCACGGAAAGCGAATTGGCCGTGCTCGATACCGCGCGGAACTTGCGCGCGGCGTTCGGGGCCGACGCCATCAGGCACTACATCATCAGCCACACGGAGGCGGCCAGCGACCTGCTGGAAGTGCTGGTGCTGCTGAAGGAAGCCGGCTTGACCCACGGTGTGCTCGGCGAACCGGAGGCGTCCAGCGCGCTGCTGGTCATTCCGCTGTTCGAGACCATCGACGACCTGCGCGGCGCGGAAGCGATCATGCGCACGTTCTACGGCCTGACCGGCATCAAGGCGCTGGTGCGGGCGTCCGGTGCGCTGCAGGAGATCATGCTCGGCTACTCCGACAGCAACAAGGACGGCGGCTTCTTCACCAGCAATTGGGAGCTGTACCGGACCTCGACGGCGCTGGCGAAGTTCTTCGCCGAGGACGACGGCATCCGGCTGCGGCTGTTTCACGGCCGCGGCGGCACGGTGGGTCGCGGCGGCGGCCCAAGCTACGACGCGATCCTGGCGCAGCCGCCGGGCACGGTGCGCGGCCAGATCAGGGTCACCGAGCAGGGCGAGGTCATCGCGTCCAAATACGCCAACCCGGAGATCGGGCGCCGCAACCTGGAAGCGCTCGCCGCCGCCGCGCTCGAAGCGACGTTTCTCAAGCTCGGCCCCACCGCCCCGGACGCGTTCCTGGATGCGGCGGCGCACATTTCGCGCGCCAGCATGCAGGCCTATCGGTCCTTCGTTTATGAGACCGACGGTTTCGTCGATTATTTCTTTGCCGCCACGCCGATCGCGGAGATCGCCGAGCTCAACATCGGGTCCCGGCCGGCCTCACGGCGCGCCACCCGCCGCATCGAAGACCTGCGCGCGATTCCCTGGAGCTTCTCATGGGGCCAGGCGCGCATCAGCCTGCCGGGCTGGTTCGGATTCGGCGCGGGCGTCGCGGCTTTCGTCGCCGAGTTGCCGGAGCGGAACGTATCGCTACTTAGACATATGTACCGCGAGTGGCCGTTCTTCCGCACGGTCCTGTCCAACATGGACATGGTCCTTGCCAAGACCGACATCGCGGTGGCGCGGCGCTATGCCGGGCTGGTGAAGGATCGCGATCTCGCCACGCGGCTGTTCGGCACGCTGGAAGCGGAATGGAAGCGGACCGTCCAGGCGCTCGATACCATCACGGAGCGACGCGAGCGGTTGGCGGAGAACCCATCCCTGGCGCGCTCCATCCGGCATCGCTTTCCCTATATCGCGCCGCTGAACCATCTCCAGGTCGAATTGATCCGGCGCTGGCGCGGCGGCGCGCAGGATGAGCAGGTCCGCACCGGCATTCTCATCTCGATCAACGGCATCGCCGCGGGCTTGCGGAACACGGGGTAGCGTTTGAACCGCGGAGATTTCGGAAAGGAACCGGGATGGATACCCAAGGCCCATGGACCGTGCAGGCGCAGGCGCTGACAGATGAGGCGTTCGTGCCCTATGGCGAGATCATCAAGCCATGGTTCAACGGCGAACAGTTCGATCGGTCACACCTCTCCGCCCCCGAGAAGGCCGAGCGGCCCGTCAAGCTGGTGATGACGTACGGCGTGCCGGTGCTGCGGATCATGCACCAGAAGCGGCGCGGCCTGGTGTTTTCCCGCATGGCCCGCCACTTGCGCGTGAGCCAGTGTCTCGGCGCGCTGCAAGGCAAGGACTGGTTCATGGCCGTCGCGGCGCCGGCCCCCGGCGAGCCCGCCCCCGGCAAGCCGGCCCTCAGCGGACCCGCCCCCGGCAAGGCGGCGGTTGATCCAGCCGATATAGCCGCTTTTCGCATCCCCGGCGACCGCATCATAAAGCTTCACGTCGGCACTTGGCACGCCGGCCCTCATTTCACGCACGATGAGTGCCTGTTTCTGAACCTCGAGAACGAAGATACCAACACCAAAGACTTCGAAGACGCGGTCTTGCCGCACCTTTGTACGATCAAGGCATAATATCGATAACGAGACGGCACGGGGAGCGTTCGGCGGGAGGTTCAGCCGAGAGCGGATGTCGGCTGTTGCGTGATCAGCCACTAGTCGGTTGAGAACGACAGCGTCTCATGCAACCACAGGGCCACGCTCTCGGAGACTTCTCTTTCATGCCCCGTGTAGAAGTGACCGCAGTCAGGAACAATCGACACGTCGCAGCGTCCCGCACATCGAGAGGCGAATGCCTCTGCCGGGTAGACTTCGGGCGGCTCCTGATCGCCACATATGAACAAGACCGGCGCGGTGATCTTCCGTGCATTGTCGAGCGTGGTCGGCATGTTGCCCGAGTAATCGACAAGGCTTTCCGCGCTAATCACCCACCACCAACCGGGAAGCAGCAGCAGCTCCCGACCTCTCCCCTCCGCAATCATTTTTTTCGCTTCGGCAATAAGCGCAGGCAATTGGTCCTTGCCGAAGAGTCCCTGCTCGCTGATGGTCGTCGTGATGCCGGGACCACCACGATGGGCCGACAACAGCACGAGAGCCCGGGTCTCGGCATGATCCGCGCAATGTTGCGCCGCCAGCACCCCACCGTTGCTGTGGCCGATAAGAACGGGATTGAAAAATCCGCGGCCTTCCAACCATTGCGCCGCGTAGCGATTGTCCACAATCGCCTCATGCGCCATTTGGAATGACCCGCCGCCAATATTCCGCCCGTCGAGCGAGGTCACCATGTCGTGGCCGCGGCGATTGAAGGCGAGGCAGGCGAAGCCGTCGGAAACCAGACGTTCGGTCATGAAGCGCGACGGCCCGGTATAGAAATTGTGGCAATTGCCGTGAAAAAACATCACAGCCGCCTTCGCCGGGCGGCCGCGCGGCATATAGAACAGGCCGTCCAACGGATACGTATCGGTGGCGATGGAGATCAGTTCGATATTCATGTCAGATGCCGAGATAGCTGGATTTGATCTGCTCGTTGGCTTTCAGTTCCTGTGGCGTCCCCGAATAGACCACCTGTCCCTTGCTCATGACGTGCACGTAGTCGACCAGCTTCAGCGCCAGGTTGGCGTTCTGCTCCACCAGCAGGATCGAGAGCCCCTGCTCCTTCAGTTTGGCGATCGCCTCCCACAGGCCCTGGATGATGATCGGCGCCAGCCCCTCGGACGGCTCGTCCATGATCAGGCAATCGGGGTTGGTCATCAGCGCGCGGCCGATCGCCAGCATTTGCTGCTCGCCGCCCGACAAAGTCTTGGCCCGCTGCTGGCGGCGCTCGGCCAGGCGCGGGAACAGGCCGTAGACGCGCTCCAGGTTCCAATTGCGCCGTTCCGGGCTGCGCGCCGCCACGCGCAGGTTCTCCTCGACGCCGAGCGTCGGGAACACGCGGCGCCCTTGCGGCACCAGCCCCATGCCGCTGCGCACGGTCGCGAACGAGGACTTCTGCGTGACGTCGTCGCCCTTGAACATCACCCTGCCGTGCCGCGGTGGATTGAAGCCGACGATCGAATTCACCAGCGTGGTCTTGCCGACGCCGTTGCGCCCGAGCAGACCGAGGATCTGCCCCTGCTCGAGCGTCATCGACAGGCCCTGCAACACGTAGGCGTCGCCGTAATAGGTATGGATATCCTCGACCTGCAGGATGGCGGACATGGTTCAAGCCGTTCCCAGATAGATTTCCTGCACGCGCGCGCTGGCGTGAATCTGCTGCGGCGTGCCGGATTCAAGAATTTCGCCGAAGTGCAGGACCGAGATTTCCGAGGCGACGTCGAACACCACGTCCATGTCGTGCTCGATGAGGAGGATAGCGAGCTTGGAATCGAGCTTCATCAGAAACCGGGTCATCTCGGCGGATTCGCCGGACGAGAGGCCCGCGGCCGGCTCGTCGAGCAGCAGAATTTTCGGGTCGCTGGCGAGCCCGAGCACGATCTCGAGCTGGCGCTGTTCGCCGTGCGACAGGTTGCGCACTTCGACGTCCTTGCGGTCGAGAAAGCCGGCGGCCTCGAGCAGCGCATGGGCTTTGTCGTAGATCTCGCGATAGGAGGTCATGAACCGCCACATCACGAATTTCGACCTACGCAGCCCCTGGATGCCGAGGATGACATTGTCCAGCACGGTCAATTTCGGAAACAGGCTGGTGACCTGGAACGTGCGCGCCATGCCGAGCGCCGCGCGGCGATAGCTCGGCCAGCGGGTCACCTCCCGGCCGAACATCAGCACGGCGCCGGCGGTGACGGGATGAATGCCGGTGATGAGATTGAACAAAGTGGTCTTGCCGGCCCCGTTCGGACCGATGATCGCCTTGCGGTCGCCGGCCATCACCCGCAACGACACGTCGCGCGTGGCCTGCAGGCCGCCGAATCGCTTGCACAGCCCCCTGAGCTCCAGAATGGGAACGTCGTTCCCCATTTGCGTGTCCATGCTCAACAAAAACTCCGGCTCTTGCGCGGAAGACCGGGGCCCGCGGCGCGGGCCCCGGATTTGCCGCCGCCTACTCGCAGTATTTGCACGGCGGGAAGTCGCGGCTGTAGACCGGCTGCTTCAGGAACTTGGCCTTGTCGTAGTGCCAGAACTGACTCACGTTGTGATAGGTCTTGATCACGGTGTTCCAGAGCTCGGCTTTCTTGTAGCCGAACATCTTCTTTTTCTCGACCTTGCGGATGTAGATGTTGTCGACCACGGTGTTGGTGTCGTCGAGCGAGACCGGCCCGCGCACGGCGTCGAGCTTGATGCTTCTCATGGTCTTGATGAACGGAAGCGGTCCGGGGAACTTGCCGCCGCTCTTCTTGATGGTGGCGTCGATCCACTGGGCCGTGGTGTAGTTGGCTTCCGAGTAATAGGACGGCACCTTGCCGTACGCCGAACGGAACTTCTTCACGAAGGCTTCGTTCTTCGGGGTCTGGAGCGCCGCGCTGTACATGAACGACGACACGTCACCGATGGCCTCATCGCCCATGTGCGGCAGGATGAACTCGTCATAGCTGGTGCCGCCGCCGATGATCGGCTTCTTGTTGCCGGACGCGCGGAGCTGCTTGGGGAACTGCAGCGACATCGGACCCACCATCAGCGTGAAGATGGCGTCGGCGTCGCTCTTGATCTGGGGAATGTACGGGCCGAAATCCTTGGTCCCGATCGGCACCCAGATCTTCTGGATCACCTTGCCGCCGCAGTCCTCGAAGGTCTGCTGGAAGCCGCCGAGCGTTTCGTAGCCGAAGGCGTAGTCGGCAGCGACGGTGGCGACCTTCTTGTAGCCCTGATCGCAGGCCCATTGGCCGAGCGGATGGCTGGGCTGCGACGGCACGAAGGTGGGACGCACCATGTAGGGGTACTGCTTCTGCTTGCGCTGCCCGAGATCGTCCGCCGTCGCGATCGAGCCGATGTAGAGCACCTTGTGGCGCGTGGCGACCGGCGCCAGCGCGTAGCCGGTCGTGGCCAGCACGCCGCCCACCAGCATGTCGACGTTGTTCTGCAGGATGAGCTTGTTGGCCTTGGCGATGGCGACGTCCGGCTTGCCCTGGGTGTCTTCGTAGAACACCTTCACGTGCATGCCGCCGAGCGTGTCGTGGTGCTCTTTGAGATACATGTCGAAGCCATGCCTCATGTCCACGCCGAGCTGGGTGAAGATTCCCGTAAACGGCGCCATGAAGCCGATACGCAGGTCCTTCGCCTGGGCGGGTGCATTGGCGGCAAAGCCGAGCATGAATACCGCGCCCAGACATGCCAGGCCCAGTTTGCGACTTAATCGACGTGACATTTCGCTCCTCCCATATTGTGATGCCTTCCTTCGTGCGTCAGAAAGGCTTGGCTACCAGATTGTCCGGCGCTGACCCCTTGGTTGATTTTCCAGAGGAGCGGGCTTGGCGAATGCGCGCCGGTATTCCCATCAAGCCCATCGGCAAATACAGAATGGTGAGGACGTAGACGCCGCCGAGCACGTACTGCCACCACGGCACGAACGTCGAAAGATATTCGCGCAGCCCGAAGACGATCGCCGATCCGATGGCGCCGCCGACGAGCGTGCCGGCGCCGCCCAGCACCACCATCAGCAGCGCGTCGACGGAGGTCACGAGCGTGACGGAGTCCGGCGCCACCAGTCCGTTGGTGTGCGCCCACAGCACGCCGGCGAGCCCTCCGAAGGCGCCGGCGATGATGAACGCGATGTATTTGTGCAGCCAGGTATTGTAACCGAGGATGCGCATGCGCGCCTCGCCCTCGCGGATGCCTTCGAGGCTGCGGCCGAACGGCGAGCGCACGACGACGTAAAGGACGATCAGCGAGGCGACGAAAAATCCGAACACCAGAAAGAAGAAGGTCAGTTGGTCGTTCAGGTCGAGGCCGAAGCTCGGCCGGTTGGGCAGGTTGATGCCGTTGTCGCCGCCGGTCATCGAATTCCAGCGATAGGCCAGGCCCCAGACGCACTGCCCGAGCGCCAGCGTGATCATCAGGAAGTAGACGCCGCTGGCGCGGATCGCGAACAGCCCGAAAACCGCGGCCAGCAGCGCGCTCAGCGCCATGCCCAGCAGCACGACCAGCCAGAAGTCCCAACCCAGCCCGACATTGTATCGGGTGGCGAGGATGGCCGTGAGATAGGCGCCGACGCCGAAATAGGCCGCCTGCCCCAACGAGGGCAGCCCCGTGAAGCCGAGCAGGATGTCGACGCTCATCGCCAGGATGGCGAACACCAGCGCGCGCGTCGCCAGCAGAACCACGAAGGAGTTGGCGTTCAGGACGAGAACCACGAACACCAGCAGACCGGCGGCGACGGCGAGAACCTTGGAGGTCTGGCTCATTGCATTCACTCCCGCCCGAACAGCCCGCTGGGCTTGATCGCCAGGATCAGCACCATCGGCGCGTAGAGGGTGAAGTAGGAAAGCTCGGGGAACAGCGCCTTGCCGAAATTGTCGCCGAGACCCACGAGCAGCGCGCCGATGGCGGCGCCGCCGAGCGAGCCCATCCCGCCGATGATGACGACCGCGAAAGCGAGCGGCAGGATTTCGAAATCGAGACCGGGGTAGACGCCGAGAAACGCACCGCCGATCACGCCGCCGAGCGCCGCCAGGAAGGCGCCGAGCGCGAAGATCAGCATCGACACGCGGTTGGTATCGATGCCGATGCCGCGCGCCATTTCGGCGTCGTCGACGGTGGCCCGCACCACGGCGCCCATGCGCGTCTTCTCCATGACCAGCCACAGCCCGACGCCGATCACCAGCGCCATGGCGATCATGAACACGCGATAAAGCGGGAAGTAGATGCCGCCGATGACGACGCTGTGCGACAGCACGGCCGGCGCGGCGATGTCCAGATTGCTGCCGCCCCAGATGTCGAGGGAGGCCTGCTGAAACAGATAGGCGAATCCGACGGTGAGCAGCACCTGGCGCAACGGATCGAAACCCAGCGGGCGCAGGAATATGCGCTCCATGCCGAGGCCGATGACGGCGACCGCCGCCGCCGCGAGCGGCAACGACAGCGCCCACGAGCCGGTCGCCGCGATGATCGAGATCGCGATATAGCCGCCCCACAGGAAGTAGGAGCCGTGCGCCAGATTGACGATCCGCATGACGCCGAAGATCAACGACAAGCCACTGCCCACGAGGAACAGCAGCGCACCGTACGATACGCCGTTGAAGACCTGGATGATCCAGTAATGCACGTTTTCTCCCTTATCCTTCGGTTTACCCGAAGCTTATGATTTCAGTTTTCGGGTGCCCGGCGTCCGTCCTTCACCCTCCCTGGCAATCGGCGAGAACGAAGCGCTCCAATTCGGCGTTGAAGCGCTCCTCGTCCTCGATGAACGGGCAATGGCCGCAATCGTCGTACAACGACAGTTGCGCCTGCTTGGTGACCGCGGCGGCTTCGATCGACGCCGAACACGCGGTGATCCGATCCAACCGTCCATGCGTGAACAGCACCGGAACCCCGAGGCCGCGATAGAGCGCTTCAGCGTCGAAGGTCCGGTCGAGAAGAAAGCGCCGAACCTCGGCAGGCACGCGCATGTTGAACGCCAGGTGATAGTTGAAGGCCTCGGGCGTCCAGCACTCGGCGCACGCCTTCAGGAAGGCGATCGTGCCCGCAATGTTGCGATCGAGATCGTCCTCGGCCATCTGCCGCCGCAAGGAAAGGGAGCCGGCCGGGACGAGACCGGCGGCGGAGCGGATCGCGCTCGCGACCAGATTGATGCCCGCGAGACGGTCCGCGCCGTGGCAGGCGAGGTAGTCGGCGACGACGCGGCCGCCATAAGACCAGGCGACCACGACCGGACGGCGCAAGCCGGCGTGGTCCATGACGCATGCCAGCTCGTCGGCCCAGCGCCGGCCCTCGCGATAGTATTCCGGCGCCCGCGGCTTGCCGGACGTGCCGTGGCCGCGCAGGTCGTAGGTCACCATGCGGAACCGCTGCGCCAGCCGGCCGGCGTATTGGCGCGACCACGACAGATGGCATTGCGAGAAGCCGTGCACGAACAGGATCTCGGGGCCCCGCGGGTTGCCCCATTCCTGCACGGCGACGCTGACGCCATCGGGGGCGCGCACGTGCCCGCGGCGGCCATCGCCGCCCACGGCCGTCGCCAGCCGCTCGCCGGCGGCGCGCGCGTCGCATTCAATCAACATCGCCCCGTCACCACTATCGGTGTGCATTGTCACGTTACGCGATCCACGCCCTCCAGAACATTCTTGCCGGCGCCCGCGGCTGTTCCACGCAGCTCACTGGTCTTGTGAATATCGATTGCCAGCGTGGCGGGATCGATGACCACGCCGTAGTCTTGCGCCGCCCGCGCGACGGAGACGTAGCCGTTGCGCACGTCCGAGAGCACCGCCTCCGGATCGCGCGTGAAGGGATCGCCGACGCCGCAGCCGCCGGCGGTTTTCTGGATGACGAGATCGCCGTCGGCGAGCTCGGACTGGCGGTGGGCGCGGACCTGAAAGCGCTTGCCGTCGCGCTCGATCATCAGCGAATTGAAGAAGTCCGGCGTCTTGCCACCCTCGATGGCGTAGCCGCGGGTGACGTCGCCGTCGGAATCGCCGGTCAGCAGGATGGCCTTGCCGCCTTCGTTGACGCCTTCCCAGTGCACGCCGAGGCCGCCGCGATACTTGCCCGGGCCCGCGGAGTCCGTGAGCATCTCGTATTTGAGCACGCGCCACGGGTAATAGGTCTCGATCATTTCGACCGGCGCGCGCACCAGTTCGCCGCCGCAGACCCAGGGCGCGACGTGCGCCCAGCCGTCATAGCCCCAGATCGCGCCGGAGCCGCCGTCGGAGACGTGGGCCAGGAAGACGTAACGTTCGTCGGTGCGCGGATCGACGCCGATCATGCCGCAGCCGTAATGGCGCGACCACGCCGCGCAGATGTTGTGCGGGACGGCGCGGCTCAGCGCTTGCGCCGCGGCCTCGATGACCTGGGTGCCGACCGCGATCGGCGCGGCGCCGACGGTCGCCGGATAGGTCGGGTTCACGCAGCTGCCCGCCGGCGCGACGATGTCGATGGGGCGGTAGCTGCCGTCGTTGTGGTACGAGGAAATGCCGGCCGGCAGCGAGGTGAACACCGCCGAATAGACGCTGGCATAGGTCGCCGACAGCGGGCAGTTGACGAAGCGCACCTGCTTGTCGCTCTTGGAGAAGTCGAACGTGAGCGTGTCGCCGGAGACGGTGAGCTCGCAGCGCACGGTGACCGGGACGTCGTAGTTGGAGCCGTCGTCGTCGGTCGCGGATTCTGCGTAGTAGACGCCGTCCGGGATCTTCTCGATCTCGGCGCGCACCGCCTGCTCGGTCGAGAGGATGACGTCGTCGATATAGGCCATCAGGTCGCCGCGGCCGTACTGGCGCAGCATCTCGACGAGCCGTTTGTCGGCGACGCGCGCGGCCGCGATCATGGCGGCGTTGTCGACGCGCATGCCGTCGGGGAAGCGCACGTTGTGCAGGAAGAACTCGTAGACCTCGGTGGGCTTGCCGCGGTCGTAGATCTTGACCGGCGGGATCAGCAGGCCTTCGGCGTGGATGTCGTAGGCGCCGGCGAAATAGCCGCCCGGCAGCGAGCCGCCGACGTCCTCCTGGTGGCCGCGCGCCATGGCGAAGAACGCCAGGCGGCCCTCGTCGAAGATCGGCACGAAGATGGTGATGTCGGGCAGATGGGTGCCGAAGCCCTTGTAGGGGTCGTTGACCAGGATGACGTCGCCGGGGTTGATGTCGTCGCCGAACTTCTCCAGCACCGCCTTGATCTGCAGGCCGCCGGCGCCGATCTGGCCGGGCAGACCGACGAAATGCGCGACCGAGCGGCCGATGGCGTCGTAGAGACCGACGCAGAAGTCATGCAGCTCGGCGGTGATGAAGTTCTGCGACGACTGCTCGATGACGGTCGACATTTCGCGCGACACGCTGAGCAGCTTGTTCCAGATCACGCTCTTGGTGACGGGATCGAGGGTTGCGGGCATGACTTGCGACATGGGCAGCGCTCCGTTCACGCCGACGTCAGCAGGAAGTTGCCGAGCGCGTCGATGCGGCAGGTGGTGCCGTGCGGCACCAGGATGGTGGTGGTGGGCTCCTCGATCAGCGCCGGGCCGGCGACGGTGGTGCCGCCCTTGAGGGCGCCGCCGTCATAGACGTCGACCGCCTGCCAGCCGAGCGCGCTGCCGAAATAGGCCTGCCGCGTGCCCTTGCGGGCGAGCGCGTCGCCGTCGGCCTTGTCGACTTCCTTGAGCCTGATCTTGGCGGTGGCGCCGACGGCGCGCAGGCGCAGATAAAGAATCTCCACCTGGCGTTCCGGCAGCGAGAAGCTGTAGCGCGCGTCGTGGTGCGCGTGGAAGGCCTGCGCGAGACCGGCGAGCGCCGCCGCGTCCAGCGCCCCGGCCGGAAACGGCACGTTGACCTCGTGGAACTGGCCCATGTAGCGCATGTCGATCGAGCGCACGAACGACATCTTCTCGGGCGCGATGCCGGTCGCCGCGAGCGTCGCCGCACCCTCCCGTTCCATCTCGCCGAACAGCGCCTCGACCTTGTCGGCATCGACGTCCTCGATGCGCGCCGTGTAGCTGCGCACGTAGTCGTGGCTGTAGTCCGGCAGCTGCATGCCGAAGCTGCAATAGGCCGGCGCGAAGCGCGGGATCATGACGTCGCGGATGCGCGCCTTGTGCGCGATCACCGCCGCATGCAGGCCGCCCGCCCCGCCGGCCGACACCAGCAGGAACTCGCGCGGGTCGAAGCCGCGCTTGGTGCAGCGCTCGTTGAGCGCGTCGGCCATGCTCTCGTTGACGACGTCGTAAATGGCGAAGGCGGCATCCGCCGTCGACAGGCCGAGCGGCTTGCCGACCTTCTGGTCGATCGCCCGCGCCGCCCGCTCGGGGTCGAGGGTGATCTCGCCGCCCAGGAAGTAATCCGGCGAGATGTAGCCGAGCACGACATTGGCGTCGGTCACGGTCGCCTCGGTGCCGCCCTTGCCGTAGCAGGCCGGCCCCGGCACCGAGCCGGCGCTCTGCGGACCGACCCGCAACAGCCCGAGCGGATCGACCCAGGCGATGCTGCCGCCGCCCGCGCCGATCGAATGCACGTCGACCAGCTTGGCGGCCAGGCGCTGCTCGGAGAGCCACGTTTCGGTCGTGAGCAGGATCTCGCCATTGCGGATCAGCGCAGCCTCGAAGCTGGTGCCGCCCATGTCGACGGAAATGATGTTGTCGGAATAGCTGCCGCCGAGAAAGACGCCCGCCGAAGGCCCGGCCGCCGGACCTGACAGGAGCGTCGATACCGGATTGCGCTTGGCGGTCGCCTTGTCCTGGATGCCGCCGTTCGACTGGATCAGCACCAGCTTGCCGCCGAAGCCGGAGCGCTGCAGCTCGTCGTCGAGCTTGTCGATATAGGCGGAGAACGCAGGGCCCCCGTAGGCGCCGACCACCGTGGTGTTGAAGCGTTCGAATTCGCGCGCCGCCGGCAGGATGTCGGACGAGGTGGTGACGTAAGCGTCCGGTAGCAGTTCGCGGCAAAGCTCGGCCGCCCGCCGCTCATGCGCAGGATTGAGATGGGAAAACAGGAAGCAGACCGCGACCGCCTCGATCGCCTCCTCGGCCAATTTCAACGCCGCCGCCTTCACCGCCTCTTCGTCGAGCGGCTCGATAACGGTGCCGTCGAAACGCACGCGCTCCTTGATGCCGATGATGTGATCGCGCGACACCAGCGGCCGCGGAAACGCGACCTTGAGGTTATAGGGGCTGACGCCGACCCGCATGCCGCGCCGCAGTTCGATGATGTCGCGGAAGCCTTCCGTCGTCAGGATGCCGGTCTTGGCGCCGGTGCGCGTGAGCAGCGCATTGGTGGTCGCCGTCGTGCCGTGAATCAGGGTGTCGACCGATTTGAGCAGATCGTCGAGCGGGAGGCGGCGCTCTTTCGCGGCCTTGCGGAAGCAATCCATCACGCCTTGCCCCAACTGGCCCGGCGTTGACGGCGACTTGTACATGGCGACGTTTCCTTCCGGATCCGTCACCACCATGTCCGTAAACGTACCGCCGATGTCGACGCTGACCCGAAGCACGCGCTTCCCCCTGATCTTCTTGTTCGTTGCCGGCTGTCGCCGGTCTGTCTGTGACGAGAAGGATAGCTTGGCAGCGAACGGAAAAGAAAATAGAATAATCAGAATTCTATCATCTAATAATTAGAATAGAATCCGGGAGGTGCCCCTTGGAATTCAGCCAACTGCGATACTTCCTCGTGGTGGGCGAGCTCGAGAACCTCACGCTCGCCTCCAGCCGTTTGCGCATTGCACAATCGGCCGTGAGCCGGCAGATTCGCCTGCTCGAAGAGGAACTCGGGACCAAGCTGCTCGAGCGCGTCGGGCGCGGCGTCAAGCTGACCGCCGCCGGCAAGACCCTGCTCGACCGCGGGCGGCAGTTGCAGGAGCAGATCAGGCAGCTCGAGCTCGACGTCACCACCCAGGGCAATATCCCCTCGGGCACGCTGCGTATCGGCGCCAATCCGTCGCTCGGCCATACGCTGTTTCCGCGCCTGGCCGACCACTACTGGTCGCGCCATCCCAATGTGACGCTGCACTTCGTCACCGATCTCACGGCGCCCATTCAGGAATGGGTGCGGCGGGGCGATCTCGACCTGGCCATCATCAGTTTTCCGGACAAGGACGCCGAGTTCATCAGCGTGCCGCTGGCGAGCGAAGGCATCTACTTGATCAGCGCCGCCGACAACGACCCGAAACTCGACGCCGAATGCACGATTGCGAGCGTGTCGCGCCTGCCGCTGCTGCTGCCCGGTTTTCCCAACCGCGAGCGCGTCGGCTACGAGCGGCTGGCGGCGGCCAAGGGTTATGCCCTGACCTGCCGGATGGAGGCGGACAGCCTTTCGGTGCTCAAGTCGCTGGCCAAGAAAGGCTTCGGCCACATGCTCATGCCGAACGTCGCCATCGCCGACGACCCTCAGGGAACGTGGACGGCCTCGCGGGTCAAAGGCCTTGCGGTCGAACGCTATGTCGTGCGCTCGGCCAAGCGGCCGGTGACCCGCGCGATGGCGACCGTCATCGACCAGATCGAAGAGGAAGTGCGCAAGCTGCGCGGCGACGGGCTGATGCGGTAGAGGGTGGGTGTCGGCGGCGCTCATGCGCACCACCACGACATCGCCATCGCAAGGCTTGCCGCGGCGGCCTTTCTTTCCTCGGCGCCGCGCCTACTGCCGCGCGATGCCCGACTTGCCGGCGCGCAGCACGAATTTCTGCACCTTGCCCGTCGCCGTCTTAGGCAATTCGTCGACGAAGCTGATCCACTGCGGCGTTTTGAAATGGGCGATCGTGTTGCGCACGTGCTGCTTCAACTCCTCCTCGGTCGCCTGCGCGCCCTGGCGGAGGACGACGAAGGCATGCGGCGACTCGCCCCAGCGCTCGTGCGGCATGCCGACCACCGCGACCTCCTGAACCGCGGGGTGCCGCAACAGGCAGCCCTCGACCTCCACCGACGAGATGTTCTCGCCGCCCGAGATGATGACGTCCTTGAAGCGGTCGCGGATCTCCACATAGCCGTCGGGATGCACCACCGCGGCATCGCCGGAATGGAACCAGCCATCCCTGATCGCGGCGTTCGTCGCGTCGGGGTCGTTGTAATAGCCTGCCATGACGACGTTACCGCGCACCGTGATCTCGCCCAGGGTCTCGCCGTCGTGCGGCACCTCACGACCGCTCTCGTCCACCACCCGCAACTCGCCGGAGCTGACCAGCTCGACGCCCTGGCGGGCCTTGATCCTGGCGCGGTCGGCCGGCGAGAGCGCCTGGTGCTCGGGCAACGGCTCGCAGAAGGTGATGAGAGGCGACGTCTCGGTCAGCCCGTAGACGTGGGTCAACTCCCAGCCGAGCTCGCGCTCCACCAGCTCGATGGTAGCCGCCGCCGGGGGCGCGCCGGCCGTCATCACGCGAACGCCGCGCGGCGCGCCGGCGCGCACCTCCGCCGGCGCGTTGGCGATACCGATCAGCACGGTCGGCGCCGCACAGAGCATTGTGATGCGTTCGTCCTTGACCAGTTGATAGATCAGCTTCGGCTCGACGCGCCGCAGGCAGACATGCGTCATGCCGCGCGCGGTGTTGATCCACGTGTACGTCCAGCCGTTGGCGTGAAACATCGGCAGCGTCCACAGGTAGCGGTCGGCCGGGGTCAGGTGATGATGCACCAGCGTGCCCATCACGTTCATGTAGGCGTTGCGATGGGTGATCATCACGCCCTTGGGCCGCGCGGTCGTTCCGCTCGTGTAATTGACCGTCAGCAGGTCGTTCTCGCCGATCTCGGACCTGTCGAAGGCGGGCTCCTGCCCGGCCAGGGCGACCTCATAGTCAAGCCAGCCTTCGCGGGCCCCTTCCAGCGCGACGAAGTGCTCGACTCCCGGGAGCCTGCCGCGGATTCCGTCCACGGCTTCGATGTGGTCGCTATGCGCGCAGACCACCGTCGCGCCGCAATGGTTGATGATGTAGTCGAAATCGTCGGGCAGCAGGCGATAGTTGATCGGCACCAGCACCGCGCCGATCTGCGGTACGGCGTAGTAGCCCTCAAGATGCGCGTGCGTATTGGGCGCGATGTAGGCGACGCGATCGCCTTTCTTGACGCCCATCGCCTGCAGCGCCGCCGACCATCGGTCGCAGCGCTCGAAGAATTGCGCGTAGGTCAGCCGCAACGCGCCGTCGACGACGGCTTCGCGCCCGGCGTAGAGCCGGCGCGCGCGCCGGGCGAACTCCATCGGAGTGAGTGGGGTTTGCATGCTTGCGGTCCTCGAGGTCCGCGTCCCCCACGATCGTCCCGGGAGGCGCGCGAAGTCCGGCTATACTACCCATATCGGCCGCCCCGCAAGGACGCCGCCTCGGGGCGGGCGGGAGATCCGCTCGGCGCCCCGCGCCGCTTCAGCTCAATTCCCGCCGCACCATCGCCGCGCCCTCGCTCATCGCCTTCAGCTTGGCGAAGGCGACGGCGCGCGGCAGGTATTTCATGCCGCAATCCGGCGCCGCCACCAGCCGATCGGCGGGCACGTATTTCAGCCCGTGGCGCAGACGCTCGGCGACCTTCTCCGGCGATTCAACGCTCGGATCGGACAGGTCGAGCACGCCGAGCATGATGTTCTTCGGCGCCAGATCGGCCAGCACGCCGAAATCGACGTTCGGCTGCGCGCTTTCGATCGAGATCGTGCCCGCGGTGGTGTCGGCGAGCTCCGCCAGGAAGGCGTAGTGCGCCGGCTTGGTGTCGCCGGGCACCACCGCGGCGTAGCCGAAGCACAGATGCACGACGGTCGGCACCGTGACGCCTTCGAGCGCGCGGTTGATGGCCTTCACCGCATAGCGGCGGGCCACGTCCGGGTCGTTGCGCACCCACGGCTCGTCGAGCTGGATGACGTCGGCGCCCGCCTTCACCAGATCGAGCACCTCCTCGTTGACCGCCGCCGCCATGTCCATGGCCATCGCCTCGGTGTCGTTGTAGTGCTCGTCGAGCGCCTGCTGGCTCATGGTGAAGGGCCCCGGCAACGTGATCTTGGCCAGCCGGTCGGTATTGCGGCGCAGGAACTCCATGTCGCGCACCTCCACCGGTCCCGCCCGGCGCACCTTGCCGACGACGCGCGGCACCGGCACCTTCGTGCCCGAGCGCGCCGTGACAATGGCGGGATTCTCGATGTCGATGCCTTCCAGCGCGGTGGCGAAGCGGTTCGAATAGCTCTCGCGCCGCATCTCGCCGTCGGTGATGACGTCGATGCCGGCGCGCTCCATGTCGCGGATGGCGAGAATGGTGGCGTCGTCCTGCGCCTGCTCCAGCCATTGCGGCGCCACGCGCCACATCTCGGTCATGCGCACGCGCGGCACCGACTTCGACAGCATCTCGCGGTCGACCAGCCAGTCCGGTTGCGGATAGCTGCCGACGACGGTGGTCGGGATCAGTTTCTCGGGCATCTTGTTCTCCAACGCGCCATCTCAGGAATTCGAGCGCCCCCATCTGCACGCGAGCCGCGTGGATATTCGGTGGCGCTTTTTGCGTTTTGCGGTTCGCCTTCCCACGCCGTGAGCACGGCCCAACGTAGCCGAGCAAGCCGTCGCGGCGCGGGAAGATGGCAGGTGTCAATCGTCGCCGCAAGCGTGGGCGATGCCCATTATGCACTCTGCCCGCCACCGACATCCGCCGAGGCGGCGTTGCTTTGCGTTATCGCTTTCACGACAACGCCTCTTGCAATCATGCGGGTGAACGTTTTCAGTTCGAAGATGACATCGTACGGGGCCACGCACATTGACAAGAAATTCAATTCATCGGCCGGCCGACGGCACCGGCCCCGCAACAACCGTGTCAGGCAAGACGACCGAGGCAATCGCTATCAATGACAGAAACGACCTCAAAATGAAGCGTTTGACATTTACCTTCGACAACGGACCGACGCATGGCGCAACCGAGTGTGTTCTCGATTTTCTGCTGCAACGTGAGATCAAGGCGACGTTCTTTATCGTCGGCGGCCAACTGCAAACGCCGGAAGGGCGGCGGCTCGCCGAGCGCGCGCATGCCGAAGGGCATTGGATCGGCAATCACACCTATAGCCATGGGAATCCACTCGGTGTCGACGGCACCGCCGAACGCGTCGCGCTGGAGATCGGGCGGACGCAGCGGCTTCTCGGCGCGCTCTCGCATCCCGCGAAATTCTTCCGCCCCAACGGCAAGGGGCATCTCGGTCCGCACCTGCTCAGCGCCGAGGCACTCGCCTATCTCGTCGAAAACCGGATGACGCTGGTCACCTGGAACAACGTGCCGCGCGATTGGGAAGAGCCGCACCCGGCGTGGGTCGAAAAGGCGCTCGCCACCCTGGCGGAACGGCCGTGGTCCTTGCTGGTGCTCCACGACCAGCACATCGCGCGGATGATGGATACGCTGGCCGACTTCTACGACAGGGCCCTCGCCATGGGCACGGAATTCGTTCAGGATTTTCCCGACGACTGCGTGCCGCTGCGCGAAGGCCGTCTCGTCGGGCGCATCGACGACCTGGTGACACCAAGCCCGGTATCGTCGGCGATTGCTTTGAATGAGTGAGACAACAAGCGGGAAGGGCGAGCATGAAATTGGGTTTTATCGGCTTGGGCGCGATGGGACAGCTCATCGTGCCGCGCCTGATGACGGCGGGACACGAGGTCACCGGCTGGAATCGTTCGCGCGACAAGGCGGGGGCGCTCCTTGAAGCCGGCATGCGCTGGGCCGACAGCCCGCGCGAAGTGGCGGCGCAGTCGGAGGTCGTGTTCTCCATCGTCACCGACGGCGCGGCAGTCAAGACCGTGGCGCTGGGGCCGGACGGCGTGGTGGCGGGCTTGAAGCGCGGCGGCATCTATATCGACATGAGCACGATCGAGCCGGAGGTGAGCCGCGCCGTCGCCGCCGAGTTCGAAAAAGCCGGGTCGATCATGCTGGATGGGCCGCTGTCCGGCAGTCCCGTGACGGTGACGCAGGGCAACGCCTCGATCATGGTCGGCGGCGACGCGGATGCTTTCGAGCGCGTCAAACCCGTACTGCTGGCGATCGGCCCCAAGGTGACGCGCATCGGCGACAACGGACTTGCCTGCCAGATGAAGATCGCCGTCAATCTGCTGCTCATGGTCGAAGTGATCTGCTTCGGCGAGGCGGTGGCGCTGGCGGAAAAAGGCGGCGTCGAGCGCGCCGTCGCGGTCGACGCCATCCTCAAGAGCGTTGCCGCCTCGCCGGTGCTGGGCTATCGGGGGCCGTTCATCATCGAGGGCAACATGCCGGAGGTGCCACTCGCCGACGTCACGCTGCAGCAGAAGGACATGCTGCTCGCGCTCAGTCTCGGCCGCCGGCTCGGCAGCCCGGTGCCGCTCGCGGCCGCGGCCAACGAGATGATGAACGCCTGCCGCGGCCTCGGCATCGACGCCAACGATTTCGTGGTGGCGCATCAGGTCTATCGCCGCCTGGGAGGACAAGCGTAAAATGAACAAGGATCAGCCCGCTCCGAAGATGTACCGCACGAACCTGCGCGACGTGCCCAAGGTCGAAGGCCTCAAGCGCGACGACGGCTGGGTCGACATGCAGGTGCAGTTTCTCATCGACAAGAAGACGGCTGGCGCCAACCACGTGGTCGGCTGGACCGTGCTCAAGCCCGGCGCGCGCCACGAGAACCACCGCCACCACAATTGCGACGAGTTCTTCATCGTGCTCAACGGCCGCGGGCACATCTACACCGAAGAGGGCCAGGTGCCCTCCGGCCAGGGCGACGTGATCTATTCGCCGCGCGGCTGTTGGCACGGCTTCAACAACACTTCGGACGAAGACGTCGTGCTGGTGTGGGGCTGGATGGACGCCGGCTCGATCGAGGATTCCGGTTACGAAGTCCACCCGGAGGGCCACCCATGAAACCGTGGGAAGATCCGCGCATCGCGCGCGGCATGCAGGCGCAGCTCAAAACCCGGCGCGACCGCATCATCGCCGGCGAACAGCCGCTCGGCTGGAAGGTCGGCTTCGGCGCGCCGGCCGCGATGGCGTTGCTGAAGATTTCGCGGCCCGTCGTCGGCTATCTGATGCAGAGCGGCCTGCTCGTCCCCGGCAGCAGGGTGTCGCTGCAAGGCTGGGCCAAGCCGGTCGCCGAACCCGAGATCGCGGTGCACATGGATGGCAATCTCGGCACGGACGCGTCACCGGACGCGGTGGCGGCGGCGATCCGCGACATCCGCCCGGCGATCGAGCTTGCCGATCTCAATCTCACGCCGGCGGCCGATAACCTGGAGCAGATCGTCGCCGGCGGCATCTTTCAGCGCCATGTGCTGCTGGCGCCGGCCGCGCGCGCGGGTGCCAGCACCGCCGACCTCACCTCGCGCGTCGAGCGCCGCGGCACGGAGGTGGCGCGCACCACCGAGTTGGAAGCGCTCACCGGCAAGGTGATCGATATTGTCGCGCATGTCGCCAGCACCTTGGCCGCGTTCGGCGAGACGCTGGCGGCCGGCGATGTCGTCATCTGCGGTTCGATCACGCCACCGCTGATGATCGAACCGGACGAGCCCGGCATCCGCCACATCATCGATCCGATCGGCGAGGTCTCGGTCGTCTTCGAGCAAGCGGCGCCTTAGACACGTTCACCGGTTCACGGAAACGGTGAACGTGCCTAAGTTTTTGTTTCATCGCGCGATCAAAGCGGGAAAGCATCATCGTCGCGCCACACTTTGGGCAGGCGGACGCTCGCAACTCGGGTGTGAAAAGTGCGTATTAGCCAACATGAATGAGCCCGGAGGCTTAAAAAGTACCCCGCCTCTATGCCCTGGGGAATGGGTTGCATAGAGCGGGGCTCTCCATGATCACGCCGCGTGCGCGACCGACGCATAGGCGGCGGTCGGGGAATCGCGGCCTACGCGGATGACCAGCATCGACATATCTTCGATGCCAAAGGGTATTAAGGATTGCTCACAGAGCCGCGCGGGATCGCGCTCGCCATTTTTGGCGGCTTCGATAATTCGCTTTGCGATCAGTTCACGCGCTGTGATTAATCTTTTGAAGCGGCGCAGCGACACGCAGGCAAGGTCGAAAGCCTTGCCCATCGCCAAGGTCGCGCTGTCGTCGAACCAAACGTCTTGGTTCGGATCGTTAAACGAAACGTCTTTGATCGGTATGATGTTCATCGTTACCTCCCGAAGCACGAGCGGGAGCGCAAGAGTGTCTCTCAGTCACCGGGGCTCGAAGCTGTTTCGGCAATGATGTAGCCTGCTCCTTTGATCGGGATTTGTCTGATCAAAACAAACCACTTTAGCCGAGCGCGTGGCACGAAGTTCGGGCTTGGGCTGGCCCGATGAACAAGACCAGCCTATTCTCACCCCAGGCACTGTGAAATGAGCCGGTCATGGCAAAGAGAGCGAAAAAAGTCCCATTTGACCCAAAAGTGTTTCTCGCCAACGTGAATGGCGGGCGAACGATCGCCGGCTATCGCAAAGGTGGGGTGATCTTCTCGCAGGGCGACGCTGCGGATGCGGTGTTTTACATCCAAAAAGGCAAGGTCAAGATCACCGTCATTTCCGAACAAGGGAAGGAAGCCGTTGTTGCGGTTTTAGGTCCCGACGAGTTCTGCGGCGAGGGGTGCCTGACGGGCCAGTCGTTGCGTCTTGGGACGGCCGAGGCAATGACGGAATGCGTGATCATGCGGCTGCAAAAGGAAACCATGGTCAGTGTCCTCCATGAGGAGCCAGCCTTCTCCGAGTTTTTCGTCTCGCATCTGTTGACGCGCACTGCCCGGGTTGAAGCGGACTTGGTCGATCAACTGTTCAATTCGAGCGAAAAGCGTTTGGCACGTGCCCTTCTATTGCTGGCCAACTTTGGCAAGGACGGCCCACCGGAGCCGACCATCGCGAAGGTCAGCCAAGAAACGCTCGCGGAAATGATTGGGACAACCCGCTCACGCGTGAGCTTCTTTATGAACAAGTTTAGAAAATTGGGCCTGATTTCTTACAACGGCCACTTGGAAATTCACAGATCATTGCTGAATGTCGTTTTGCATGAGGAACCACACATCAACAGCTGAGCACAACCAAGATTGCTTAGATGTGTCATGTCTACCCTGGGTTAATCGCTGCGTATCTATTGAGCCTCCGGGCCGACCTTTGTCCGCTGTGCATCCGGTGACGACCTTGGCGCTGCGACACAACGAATGCAGCGATGTGCCACAACAGTAGAAATGTCGATGCGGCACGGCCGGAAGCCCGTGAAGCGTGGCCCTTGCAGAAAGCGGGTGTCATAGAAGGGGCGGGTTGGCTGCTGAGGCGGAGTAGGCGCGATTCCGCGTGTGGCTCAGCGAGATTTTACGGGGTTCGACTCCCGCTTCGCCGAGATTGAGATTGCGGGAATCGGCGGATCGCGGCGTAGATCGATAAATGGAAAAATTGATTGTCTTGGTCAGGGGGAGAATTCCCCGCCAGAAAAACAGGTGGCGTCCTCCCGATACCTCGCACGTCCTACTCATGCTCTGGCTCCTCGCCTTGGTGGGAGAACGAGACACCGCTCTCGTGTTGCAAATCTCCATTGCCTCCCATACACGGTGATGAAAAGGAGCAAGATGCGTGTCCCCTTGGGAAGACATAAAAGTCGCTGTGGCTGGTTTCGGTGCGATTGGCCAAAAGGTCGCCGAGCGGCTTGATCAGGGAATACCAGGCTTAAGCCTCGCGGCTATCTCGGCCCGCGATCTGGCCCGCGTCGAGAAGGCCATCGCCGGCTATCGCCACCCGGTCCCGGCCGTTCCGGCCGAGCGCCTGCCCGCGCTCGCCGACGTTATCGTCGAGTGCGCGCCGGCCGCTGCTTTTCGATCTATCGCCGAAGCGGTCGTCGACGCCGGCAGGACCCTGGTGGTGATCAGCGTCGGCGCCCTAATCGCAAACCCAGATATCGAGGATCGCGCTAAGAAAACCGGCGCCCGAATCATCGTGCCGACCGGGGCGCTCATCGGCTTCGACGCCGTCCGAGCGGCCGCCGAAGGCTCTATTGAATCCGTACGCATGGTCTCGCGCAAGCCGCCGCGCGGACTCGCCGGCGCCCCTCACTTGGTCGCCAACGCGATCAACATCGACAATCTGACCGCGCCATTGAAGGTGTTTGAGGGCAGCGCGCGCGAGGCCGTGGCCGGTTTTCCCGCCAACGTCAACGTCGCCGCCGCCTTGAGCCTTGCCGGCATCGGCCCGGAGCGCACCGTCATCGAGGTCTGGGCGGACCCCAGCATCGACCGCAACACGCACACGGTCAGCGTGGTCAGCGATTCCGCCAACTTCAGCATGAGCATCGCCAATATTCCGAGCGAGAACCCGAAGACCGGCAAGATCACCGCGCTAAGCATCATCGCGGCCCTGCGCAAGCTGACCGCGACCGTCTGCGTCGGCACTTAAAGTTCAGCCGTGGGCGCGCCGCGGCGCGGCGGCAATCGCCTCCCCGCGAGGCTCGATCGGCAACATGCCGGCATAGGGCCATTCCGCCTCCAGCAGAGCGGCAGCCGACAGGACCGACGCCTCCCCGCGCGGCGGCGCAATGAGCTGCAGCGCCACCGGCAATCCGCTCTCCGTGAACCCGCATGGCAATGAGAGCGCTGGACACGACGTCAGTGTGATCGCGAAAGTCAGCCGTAGCCAGGTAAAGTAGTCGTCGAATTCAACGCCATCGACCGACATCACATGCCGCTCGCGGTAGTCGAACGGCGGCACCATGACTGTCGGCGTCACCAGCAGGTCGAAGGTCTCGAAGAAAGCGACCATGCGCCTGAAGAGTGCTGCGCGCGCCAGTTCCGCGCTCACGATCTTGCCGGCGGACAAGCTCAAGGCCTTCTCCGCGTAGAAAATGACTTCCTTGCTGAGCTTGACCCGATGCTCGCGCAACAGTTCCGCAGTGTTGCCGGCGCGCTGTATGGCGCGCAACACCTGGAAAGTCGCATCGGCATCCGAAAAGTCCGGATGCGCAGCCTCCACCGTCGCCCCGAGCGTCTCGAAGCTGCGCACAGCCCTTTCGCAGATCGCACGGACCTCCGGCGCGATCGGCGCAATGCCGAGATCGCCGCCCCACGCCACGCGGCGCGGCGGCCTCGGCCGCTCGACGGCGCCGAGAAACGGTGAGGCCGGCGGTGCCAGTGAGATCGGGTCGCCGGGATGAGAGGTCGCCATGGCATCGAGCATGAGCGCCACGTCGCCGACGTTGCGGGCCATGGGGCCGTCGACATTGAGTACGCCATATGGCAGCGGCTCTGGTCCATGCGGCACCCGGCCGGGGCTCGGCCGGAAACCGACCACCGAACAGAACGACGCCGGCAGCCGCAGCGAGCCACCGAGATCGTTGCCGGTCGCAAGCCAGACCTCACCGGTCGCCAGCGCCGCCGCCGAGCCGCCGGACGAGCCGCCACAGGTGAAACGGGTATCCCACGGATTGAGCGTGTGGCCGAATACGTCATTGACGGTGGTGCCGCCGGCGCCGAATTCGGGCGTGTTGCTCTTGGCGATCGGGACCGCACCGCTATTCTCGAGCTGCTCGACCATGAAGTCCGAATGTCCCGCAACGCGATCGGCGAACACGCGCGAGCCTTCGGTCCAGCGCATGCCGGCAACCGCGTTCAGGTCTTTGACCGCGATCGGCAGGCCATGGAGATAGCCGGGCGGGGGCTCCGGCGGCGGGCCCGCCTCCATGAGCCGCCTCGCCTGCTGCCGCGCGCGGTCGAAGCCCAGCGTCGGCAGCGCGTTGATGGCCGGTTCGACGGAGGCGATGCGCGCTTCCGCCACGTCGATGAGTTCGAGCGGCGAAACCTCGCGGCGGCGCAGCAGGTCAACCGCCTGCCGCGCCGTCAGCCGCCATAATGAATCGTTCATCGACCGGGCCCGTCAGTGATGCGTCGAGACGTATCGGCCCTTCAGGATATAGGCCTCGAGCCAGAACACCAGCGCGTACATCACCGTCGAAATGATCGCGAGCATCATAATGGCGGTCATCACCAGGTTCATCTGGAAGATCTGGCTGCCATAGACGATGAGATAGCCGAGCCCGGCCCTCGAGGACTGGAATTCGCCGACGATGACGCCGACCAGCACCAGCCCGATGTTCGCCTTCAGCGCCGCCGTCAGGATCGGGACGTTGGCGGGCAGCACGAGCTTGGTGAAGACCTGCCGTTTCGAGGCCCCCAGCGCGCGCATCAGCTTGATCTTGCCGGGATCCGTCTCGCGGAATCCGGAATAGATCATCAGCGTGGTGATGAAGCCGGCGATGGCGATGGCAATGCCGTAGATCGACAGCGTGTCCCCCAGCCAGATGTAGAAGATCGGCACCAAGGCCACCTTCGGCATCGCGTTGGCGACCACCAGATAGGGATCGAGCACGCGGTAGACGAACGGCGACCACCACAGCACGCCGGCGACCAGGACGCCGAGCACCATCGACACGCTGAAGCTGCCGGCGACCTCGGCCAGGGTGACCAGCGTGTGGTGGATCAGATTGCCCTGCTGGTTGACGCTGCTCGTGTTGAGCAGGTCGACAAAGGTCGGCCACAGCGCCGAGGGGTAGCTGGTCAGCATCGGATTGACCAGATGCGTGCGCGCCGCCACCTCCCACGCCCCGAGGAACGCGACCAACAGCGCAAGCTGAGTGAAGCGGACCAACCACTTCTCGCGCGCCTTGCGGCGCTGGTACTTGTAGTAGAGTTCGCTCGGCGCGCGTCCGACGGCGTTGCCCTTATAGCCCTTGCGGGCGATCGCCGCGGGCAGCGCAGAATCGTCCGGCCTCAGTGTGTTCTCACTGGTCGACATGGACTTCTAGCTCCCGCCAGATCGTGTTGAAGTATTCGGTGAACTCCGGATAGTCGCGGCATTTCAGCGGCGTGGGCCGCTGCGCGCCGGCGCTCGGAAAGCGGATCTGATGTTGCGACTTGATTTCTCCAGGCCGCGCGCTGAGCACGACGACCCGGTCGGCCAACGCGATCGCCTCCGCGATATCGTGCGTGACCAGGATCACGGTGCAGCCTTCCTGGCGCAGGATGGTGCCGATTTCGTCGGCGATGGCGAGACGCGTCTGCGAATCGAGCGCCGAGAACGGCTCGTCCAGCAGCAGGATCTCCGGCTCCGTGCACAACGTCCGCGCCAGGGCGGCACGCTGGCGCATGCCGCCCGACAATTGTTGCGGAAACCGATCCATGAAGTCGCCGAGTCCGTAGCGCATAAGCAAAGACCGTGCCCGCTCGCGGGCTTTGGCCTTGTCGAGTCCGTGCACCTCGGGACCAAGCATGACGTTGTCCAGGATCGTCCGCCATTCGAAAAGCGTATCGTGCTGCAGCATATAGCCCGAGCGCCGCGACGGACCGCTGACCCGGTTGCCGCCGACGAGCACGCTACCGCTCGTCGGCGTCATTAGCCCTGCGATGAGCGACAGCAAGGTAGACTTTCCGCAACCGCTTTGTCCCACGATGCTGACGAACTCACCGCGCTCCACGTCGAGAGAAAGCTCGGAGATCGCCTCGACTTCGCCCTCATCCGAGAAATAGCGCTGATTGATGCGCCGCAACTCAACCATTGGCTGGGTGTTCGGCATGACTTTCTCCCTTGCAGCCTTGCGACGGCTTACTTCGAAGCGAGCTTTTCGACGGCAGCGCGAGCGAACTTGGTCGTCACGATGCTGTCATAGCTGACGCGCTTGTTCGGCTTGAGCAGGCCGCCCTCGACCAGCACGTCCTGCAGCCCCTTGATGGCGGCTTTCGTGATCAACGGGGTCCGCTTGTAGCAGCCGAGCGCCCGGTAACGCGCGATGGAGTTGGCGATGATCGAGGGCTTCACCTTCGGGAAGTAGGATTCGACCAGCTTGGCGAGTTCCTTCGGGTCCGCTTGCAACGAATACTTCTGCGCGCGGTAGATGGCGTTGGTCCAGGCCTGCACCACTTCCGGCTTGGTCTTGATAAACTTGTCGGTGGCGACGAACACCGTCTCGTCGATTTTGCCGGCCGCCTGCCCGATGGAGGCGAGGAAATGTGCCTGGCCGCCCTGCTCCATGTCCGACACGTCCGGCTCATAGAACGTGGCGTAATCGGCCTTGCCCGCGATGAAGGCGCCGTGGCGCGCCGGTGCTGCCAGGTTGGAGATCAGATTGACGTCCTTTTGCGGGTCGAGACCATGCGCGCGCAGGACGTGGCGCAGATAGAGGTCCGGGCTGCTGCCGACCCGCCAGCTCATGATGGTCGAGCCCTTGAGCTTCGACCACTTGAAATCCGACATGGCCTTACGGCCGATCAGCAGCGAGCCGTCGCGCGCGGTGAGACCGGCAAATGCCTTCACCTTCACCGGCGAGTCCTGGTTCTGGATGTAGACCGTGGTTTCCGGCCCGACCAGTACGATATCGGCGGTGCCGGACAGCAACGCCGCGACGCCCTTGTCGCTGCCCCAGGCCGTCCTCATCGAGACGTCGAGGCCTTCGTCCTTGAAGTAACCCTTCGCCAGAGCGACGTAGCTCGGCAGGTAGAAAATCGAGCGAATAACCTCTTCGTATTTGACCGGCGTCAGCGGTTTGGCGGCCGCGATCCCGGCATTCAATCCAACTCCGAGCAGGGCAAGCCCGCCAATGAATCCAATCCTGAACCTGCGCATGATGGTCTCCCTATGTGCGCCGTGTCTTGCTGTGGACGTACTCCCGTTCGGTGCACGATGACTGGTGAAGGCCTGGACGTCGGCTCGGGCACCGTTGGTACCCCTTGCGAGCCTATGCATCTACGACCGTCTTCGGTTGCTGATCGTGCCCTGTCTTTTTTGGCATCACTGCCATCCCGGCGACGGCTATTATCGTATACGAACTTTGATCTGGGTCAAACTGAACTTGTTCGAAATATGCAAGGGCGCGCCCAGCCGCAGGTCGGCGAAGGTCATCCCGTGCGACGTTTTTTCATCGATAATGCTGGATTTTATCTCATCCGGACGGCCGCCGGCCGGTTCCGGCACGGTGTTCATGCCGTTCCGATGGGCAAGTAGTGCCGTATACGAACTAGCAGTGCGAAATTTATATGCACCGCCGGTCCGGCGGGCGCGTCAGCCCGCCGGCGCCATATCGCATTCTTCCGCCATGAAGGCGCGGAGCTCATGGCCAAGCACATCTTCGCCGCCGTTGATGTGGGCCACGATCGACGTGTGATTATGGCGCGGCAGGCGCAGAAATCGCGAGGCGCGCCCCCGTGCTGCGGCCAGCCGCCAGTAGAATTCCGCGCCGTACACGTCGAGCAACCGGTTCTCGTGCTCGGCGATTGCTATGAAGACCGGCACCGCGCAGCGCGCCGCATGAGTCACCGGCGAGCGCGCATCGAACAGTCCCGGATCGGGGCCGAAGTAGGCCGCCACGTTGGCCGCGTTGGGATTCTCCCGCCGCGTGTCCGCCCGCAGGCGGCCACTGATCAGCACCATGCCCTTGACGCCCGCATCCGGCGTCTGGCCAACGCCCGGGTCGAGCATATAGCCCGCCACGTGCGTGCCGCCGGCGGAATGGCCGATCAAGACGATGCGCGACGGATCGCCGCCAAAGGCCGCGATGTTGCTGCCGATCCAGGACACGGCTGCGCTGACATCGGCCGCGCCCGCCGGATAGGGCGCCTCCGGCGCGTGACGATATTCGATATTGACGCCGACAAAGCCGTGCCGGGCGAAGTACCACAACACATTGGAATAGATCCCGTCGCTCATGTCCTTCTGGCCGCGCACGAAGGCACCGCCATGAACGAAGGCGACGACCGGCCGCGACGATGCGGCCTGCGGGGTGAAGACATCCAGAACCTGGCGGGCATGCGGTCCGTAAGCGATATCCTTACGGCACGCGATGCCGGCTTTCGGCGCGCGCGCGGCCAGCGGACTGTAGATATCCATGACGATGCGGCGGTGCCGGTTGATATCGTCGTTCCAGACCGCGCCGATGCCGTCCATGACGTCGCGATCGGCAGCGGACAGGTTCGCGAGGGTCCGCGCGTCGTGCGCCGTCAAGCCGGCGGTTTCGGCTACCCGGTCGGTCATCGGTGTCGGACCCTATTTTGCCGCGGCCGGGGGTGACCAGGAGACGACGACGTCGCCGGTCAAGAACGTCTGGCACGCCATCCGATAGCCATCCTTGAACTGCTCTTGCGTCAGGTGCTTGCGTTCCTTGGGCTTGATCGCGTCGGTGTGCTCGAGGCCCTGCTCGATCTTGCACTTGCAGGTGCCGCATATGCCACCACCGCACTTGAACGGAATACCGCCCTGCTCGCGCAGCGAAACCCGGAGCAAATTGCTGTTCTCCGCCGCCATGACGACCTTGCCGCCGTTGGTCAGGAACGTGACCTGGATCATGAGATGGGTATCGCGAAATTGGCGGCGACCGGCCGGCGATCAAGGCGCACGGACGTCCGCCGCTTGCAGCACGGTGTCCATCTTGCCGAACGTCGTGAGGTGCCTAAGCTCATCGAAGGCGCGCTCGACCGAGTCGAACTTTTCCAGGAACTTGGACGGCACGTCGTTGACGATCGCCGTATCGTCCTCGATCACCCTGATTCGCGTCGATTCGTTCAGCAATTCGGCAATGACGAAGCGCGCTTTCTTCTGGCCATAGAACAGATAATCGTAGGCCTGCATTGGCCGCAGCCCCTCGGTCACCTCGGTGCGGAATTGGCCGGATTTGCTGGTCAGGATGACGTACATGGTAAGATCCCCTTCTCGGGCGCGCGGCGCCGGTCAAGACGCGCCGGATGCGGGTTTCAACGGAACCGCGTCTTGCGCCAGCTCAATATCGTTGTGCAGCCAGAGCTGGCACACCAGCCGGTAACCCTCGCCGAGCCGCTCGCCGAGTTGCTTCTTTTCTTTCCAGTTGGGCGGCGGCAGATGTTCGCCGCCCTTGAGGACGCGACAGGCGCACTGCGCGCATTTTCCCATCCCACAGCGATAACGAAGATTCGGATAGGGAAACTTGCGAATGCCGGCCATCACGACGAGGTTGGTGTTATCCTTGACCTCGCCGCGATGGGTCTCGTCCGTCGCGATGGAGAACCACGGTCGGCACGCCGTTCAGGCCGCCTTCTGCGCTTGCTCGATCGCCTTGAGCTCCGACAGCGGAATGTCGTTTGCGACGTAGTCGTGGTATAGCGCCGTGGTGTACAGCAGCCGCATCTGGGCACCGATCTCGCAGATCTTCAGGCAGCGCTGCTGCAGGTCGACCGTGTTGGCGTGCTCGAGCACGATCTGATAGCCGCGCTCGCCGTGGATTTCGTCGGACACGATGTGCAGGTCGAAGAACTCGACCTCGGCGTCGGTGAATTTGTATTTCTCGCGCAGCGTCGGCGTCTGCCTGCGGTAGATCGACGGCACCTGGGATTCCAGGCCGACCACCAGCCCGGCCACCGCCACGATCGGGTCTTCCCGCATCGCCACCGCGTAGCACCAGCTCTGCAGGCCGCGCGTCGTCGGCGTCATGTTGTCGGGATCCTTGACCCGCTCGCCGGTAGTGCCGCAGGCCTCCGCGAAGCGGATCAGCAGATCGGTGTGGCGGTCGCCGCCGATTTCCTCTTCGTACATATTGGCGAGGAGGAAGTCCTTGGCCTCGGTGTATTCGTCAGGCATCTTGGCGTAGATGTAGGCCAGGTAGTCGGCGAACGGTCCCACATAGTGATAGTGGTTCTCCGCCCAGCGCGCCAAATGCGCGCGGCTCAGCTTCCCGCTGGCCCAGGCGATCGAAAACGGCGCCTTGTTGGCGCTCTTGCCCTTGATGGCACTCTCGAGCGCCGAGCGGAATTCAATGTGATTCATCAAGCTAGGCATGTGTCACTCCCGTCCAATGCTGGGTCGGATGAAAAGCGGCGTGCTCGGCATCCCGAGAGCACGCCGGCATTATCGTATACGAATTTGAGCTATGTCAATGCCCCCGCGTTGCCTGATGCGCGCTGCATCACGGGCCTCGTCCACGGCGTTTCGAGCGCCGGAGCAGGACGGCACCGCCCCGGACCGGCAGGGTCGCCAGCGACAGGCTGCGCCGCCGCCGACCCATGTCCGGCCAGGCTGGACTAGGCCCGCGCGGCCGCTGTCCTCTCTTTCGGTTTGCACATAAGCCATTGTATAATTGAATCATTATGCTAGCCCGCCGCTCGGCCGCCGCAAAATATCCGCCGCCCCGGCGGGCGGATTCGGAACCATCGAGATCGCCGCCAGCGACCGGCCCGCGGCAAACGGGCGGCGCGTCGTCCCCTCATCGCCGATCGATCCCCGCCGCAAGTCGCCTAGGATGATTCTCCTCATTATCGTTTTGCATCTATCGCGCCCGCCAGATTTGGTATACAAACTTCGCCTTCCCGGCCGGCTCCGGGCGCCGCCACAGGCGGCTTGAGAGGAGAAATAGACACATGACCTACACGCTGGACGTGGCCGTGCGCCCGAACACCGCCAACCCGCGCGATATTCCGACATTCGGGAACCACATCGACGGGCAATGGGTGCCATGCCGTGATGGCAAGACGTTCGACGATATCAATCCCGCGAACACAAGGGAGATCGTCGGCCGCTTTCAAGCGTCCTCCGCAAGCGACGCGGATGCCGCGGTCAATGCCGCTGCCGCTGCCTGCGACGCCTGGAAGAAGACGCCGATCACCACCCGCGCCGGCATCCTCAATCGCGCGGCCGACTATCTGGAAGCCAATGCCGACCGGTTCGCGGCGGAACTCACGCGCGAAGAGGGCAAGCCGCTCAATCAAAGCCGTGATGAATTCAAACGCTCGGCCCAGACGATTCGCTTCTACGCGGTCGAGGGACAGTCGCTGACAGGCGAAACCTTCCCGAACGACGACGGCGATATGGTCGTCTACACCCAGCGGGAGCCGCTGGGGGTGGTCACGGTCATCACGCCGTGGAATTTCCCGGTCTCGATTCCCTCGCGCAAGATCGCGCCGGCGCTGATTACCGGCAACACGGTCGTGTTCAAGCCGTCCTCCGACGCCCCGCTCAGCGGCTGTCGCCTGGCCGAAGCGTTCGTCGAAGCCGGCATTCCCAAGGGTGTGCTCAATTTCATCACCGGCGACTCCGCCGCCATCGGTGCGGCAATCACGGAGCCCGCGGTGGTGCGGGCCGTCACGTTCACCGGATCGACCGCCGCCGGCGAACGCATCCATCGCGCGGCGCCCCTCACCACCCGCACGCAAATGGAGCTTGGCGGAAAGAATCCTCTCATCGTTATGGAAGACGCCGACCTCGACAATGCGGTCGATCTCGCGATCAAAGGCGGATTTTCCCTAAGCGGGCAGGCCTGCACCGGCACCAGCCGCGTCATTGTGGTCAGTACCGTCAAGCAAGCGTTCACCGAAAAGCTGCTGGCCAAGGTCAAGACGCTGAAGATCGGCAGCGGCATGACCAGCGGCATGGATATCGGCCCGCTGGCCACGAAGAAACAGCTCGATACCGTGCTGCGTTACATCGACATCGGAAAGCGCGAGGCCTCGCACCTTTACGGCGGCGAGCGACTGACCGGCGCGGACTACGATCACGGCCTCTACGTTTCACCCGCGATCTTCACCGACGTGACCCAGGACATGCGGATCGCCCGCGAGGAGATCTTCGGACCGGTGATCGCCGTCATCGAGGCGCGCGATTTTGCCGACGCTATCGCCAAGGCAAACGACACAGAATATGGGCTCTCGGCCGCGATCGCGACCGTAAACCCGCGCTACATGCACGACTTCGCCCGCGATATCGAATCCGGGACGGTCAAGATCAACCGGACCACGACCGGCAATCTGATCAATGCGCCGTTCGGCGGCCTGAAGCGGTCGAGCACCTCGACGTTCCGCGAATCCGGCCGCACCGGCCTCGACTTCTTCACCCAGATCAAGACCGTCTATCGCGGCTGCTAAGCACCGCCGTGAAAAGCCGCCGACAGCGGGATACCGACAGGACCACACCATGAAGACCTCACTCAAGCTCGAACTTTCCGAGGCCAAACAAATGGCCGCCGCAGCCCTGGAGAAATCGGCCGAGATCGGCGCATTCGAGACCGTCTGTATCGTCGATGACGGCGGCTACCCGCTGGTGCTCGAACGCATGGACGGCGCGCGCATTACCGGCCCGCAGATCGCCTGGAACAAGGCATTCACCGCCGCCGGCCACAAGCGCTCGACCCATCTGTTCACGCGGGCGCCCAACGGGCCGGCACTGCCGGGCAATGAAGCCTTCGGCATCCAGTGGAGCTTCGAAGGAAAGTTCGCGAGCTTCGTCGGCGGATTTCCGGTTGTCGTCGACGGCGAAGTTGTCGGCGGTATCGGCCTCAGCGGCGGCAATGGCGAGCAGGACACGCAATGCGGGGTGGCGGCATTGCAGGCCCTGAAGGACTTTCTAGCGCCACAAAAGCACACCGTGCTCGTCGAAGCTGACATCAAGAAGTAATGGCATCGATCGAGGAAGCTGGCATGGCTTTTCAGATCACTATCCTGGAGACGAGCCAATCGTTCGAGGCGGAAGCCGGCGAACCGATTCTGACCGCAGCTCAGCGCCATAATGTCGCGCTGGCGCATGATTGCCAGTCGGGCGGCTGCGGCACTTGCCGCATCAAATTGATCGAGGGCGCTGTTCGCTACGACGACTTGCCGCTGGCATTGACGGAGGAAGAGGCCGCCGAGGGTTTCGCGCTGGCTTGCCAGGCCGTCGCCACCGACGACCTGCTGATCAGCACTCCGCCAGCAGAGATGCCAACAGCGGAGCCCGCTTGCCACACGGGTATCGTCCGCGACGTCCGCTCCCTCGCTCCCGACGTCACCCAACTGGTTCTCGAAGTGCCTGGTGCAGGGCCGTTGAGCTACCGACCGGGTCAGTACATCAAGATAGCGATGCCAGACGGGACGACGCGCAGCTTCTCCATGGCGTCGATGCCGCAGGACCGGTTGATCGACTTCCACATCCGGACGATTGCCGGCGGCGCCTTTACCAGCAGCCGGCTGCCGAACTTGCGGGCGGGCGACCTGCTTGAGGTCGAATTGCCACACGGTTCGTTTGTGTTCCGCGCGGCCGATTACCGACCGCTGATCATGGTTGCGACCGGAACCGGCATCGCTCCAATCAAGGCCATGCTCGAAACGCTGATGGACAATCCCGATTGCCCGCCGGTGAGTCTGTACTGGGGCGGACGCCGGCCGGCGGACCTCTATCTCGAGGCCGCGATCAGTTCCTGGGGCGAGCGTCTCTACGACTTCCGCTACGTACCGGTCATATCGCGGCCTGACTCTTCTTGGCCCGGCTGCCGGGGCTATGCTCAGGATGCCGTGGCAACCGATTTTGACGATCTCTCCGAACACGCTATTTACATCTGCGGCTCGCCGCCGATGATCGCGGATTGCAAAAGGCGCTTTCTGGCCTGCGGCGCGTCGGCCGATCACATCTACACGGAGGGCTTCACGCTCGAAAGGCCTGTTTCCACGGGCCACCGCACCCCGGTCAGCGCGCTTTGAGCATGCTGGCTCGGTTGAATTCGCCGCCGGCGCGGCCTTTATCCAGCGAATGAAATTTATTGTCTTATATCAATACGTTGTATCCTCTTTTCGAGTGTCATACATAATTGTGGACGTTTTCCGGACCGCGAAGCCGCGTTAGAGTTGAACGTACGCGCCCGAGTCTCCGTTAGCGCTTCAATGTTAGCGCTTCAATCAGATGAATCGACAGATCCCATGGCCCGACAAATCGACGATCCGATTCTGGAAGATCCGGCCAAGCCCGCGGTGGATCAAGCGGCGCTCGAAAATGGCCGGGTCCGGCTCAGCCAAAAGGTCGCCGAGCGGCTGCGACGCGACATCATCAACAAGGTCTTCCAGCCCGGCGAGCGGCTGATCGAAGACAAACTTTCAGCGAAACTCGGCGTATCCCGGGTGCCGATTCGCGAAGCGATCAAGACACTGATCGCCGAGGGCCTGCTGGTACCGACCCGGACCCGCGGGGTCTGCGTCGCTGACTTGTCTCCCGATTTCGTCGAGGAACTGGTCGAAGTGCGCAGCACGCTTGAGGGCTTGAACGCCCGCCTCGCCGCGCGCCACCGCGACGCCGAGGTCATCGACCGGCTTCGTGAGGTCCTCAACCGGGGAAACAAGGCTGCAAAGCATGCAAGCCCTTTCGATCTCGCCAAGCTGAACAGCGAATTTCACGACCTCTTGGCCCAAGCCGGCAGCAATCGGGTGCTGCGCGACATCGTGCGCTCCCTGCGCGAGCGCACGGACGTTGTCTTTCGGCGGAACACAGTTGAACGCGCACCCGGCGATTGGCGGGAGCATGCAATGATCTTATCCGCGGTGATCGACGGCGACGAGGACCTTGCTCAGCTGTTCGCGACCCGTCACGTGCGCAATGCGGCGCGGGCGACGCTCGACGCCACTAGCGACGACGGTCTGCATGCACCAGAAGCCAAGCGCTCAAACCGGAACGCAAAAAAATAGGGCATGGTGCAGCTCCACCTCTGTCTATGGGTGAGTTCGTTCTTCTTTGATTGCCAGCGGCAACGGCCTCGGAAACATCTGCGGTGGGCATGAATGCCCGATTTGTGCCAAATCCGGCAACATCTCGGCAAAGAGACATGCAGCGAATGGCTAAGTCATTGATTTAATTGGCGCGCCCGAAAGGATTCGAACCTCTGACCCCCAAATTCGTAGTCTGGTGCTCTATCCAGCTGAGCTACGGGCGCTTTTGGCTGCGCGGGCCGCATCGGGCCCCGAGACCGGGGCCTTAGCTATCGTCTTGGCCGCGGATTGGCAAGGGTTGCCGGAAACCTCTTCGGCTGGCGGCCGCCGCGCCGGAATCGGGGCTCATGCCCGCTGATATTCACGCCCGCGCCCGCTCGCCGCGATGGGCCTCGAAATCGATCGCCCGGTCGGGAATGGTGATGCGGAAGGTGGCGCCGATGGTGCCCGGTACCAGCGCGATATCGCCGCCATGCGCCCGCACCAGCTCGGCGGCAATGGCCAGTCCCAGCCCGGTGCCGCCGGTGCGGGTGGAGGCCTGGAACGCCTGGAACATGTGGGCGCGCGCCTTTTCCGGGATGCCGGGGCCGGTGTCGGAGACCTCCAGCACCACCACGCCGCCCTCGCGCCGGCCGGTGATGCGGATCTGGTCGCGCGCCGGATCGCCGCCGCCGCCGGTCTCCAGCGCCTGCACGGCGTTGCGCGCGATGTTGGCCAGGATCCGGAACAGCTGGTC
The DNA here is from genome assembly GCA_963829755.1 of uncultured Pseudomonadota bacterium. Lineage (GTDB taxonomy): Bacteria > Pseudomonadota > Alphaproteobacteria > Rhizobiales > Xanthobacteraceae > Pseudolabrys. The sequence continues at coordinate 216,258 of CAWHJV010000015.1, forward strand.
GTGGTCGGCCTCCACCGTCAGCCCGCGCTCCACCGACACGATCCAGCGGATCGGCACGTCGAGGCCCAGCCCGAGCGCCTCGTGCACCTCCTCGATCAGCGGCTCGAGCTCGACCGTCCTGCGCTCGGGCGCCAATTCCTGCGCCGCGCCGTAGGAGAGCGTGGACTGGCAGAAGGCGATCGCCCGCTCCAGCGTGCGCATCAGCTTGGGCGCGAAGCGCTGCACCTTGGGGTCGTCCAGGGTGGAAAGCTGGTCGGAGAAGAGCTGCGCCGACGACAGCAGATTGCGCAGGTCGTGGTTGATCTTCGAAACCGCCAGCCCCAGCGCCGCCAGCCGGTTCTTCTGGTGCAGCATGGAGGCGAGTTCGCGTTGCATGGCGGCGAGTTCGCCCTCGGCGGTGCCGATTTCGTCGCGGCGGCCGGATTCGCCGATGATGCGCGCCGGGTTCTCCGGGTCGGCGCGGAACGCCACCATGTTGCCGGTGATGCGCCACATCGGCCGCACCAGGAGATAATGCAGCGCGAAGTAGACCAGCATGGCGGTGATGCCGGAGATCGCCAGCGACAACAGCAGGATGTTGATCGAAAAGGTCACCATCGCCTTGCGCAAGGGCGCTTCGTCGAGGACGATCTCGAGGAAGTCGCCATGCGCCATCGGCGCCGGGCCCACCAGGCGGATGACGTCCTGCGGCTTCGACATGACCAGCGTGTCGAAGGCGTCCATGATGGCGTGCCACCAGCTCACGTGACGCATGTCGACGCTCTGGTCGATGTGGGTCGGCACGTTGTAGGCGGCGAGCATGCGGCGCTCGTCGCCCATCTTGATCGCCAGCGCCCGCGCGCCGATGCTGGACAGGATTTCCTTGGCGAGACTCTCGGGCACCATGCCGCGCGGCGCCGCGCTCAGCACCAGGCCGGCGGTGTGCGCAGCGGCCAGCCGGTCGTTGAGCCAGTTGAGCCGGAAGTTGGCGATGGACGGCACGTAGATCAGCACTTCGGCCACCATCACGAACAGGACCGTGAGCAGCAGGAGCTTGCTCGACAGGCCGAAGCGCGCGCGGCGGCCGTTCGGCGGCGCGCGGTCGGCGGGCGGTTCGTGTGCGGGCTCACTGGTCATCGGCAACAGCGCCTCACCCGAAGATTCGCAGCCAGGCGATGATGCGGCGCAACATCGGGCGCGTCAAACTGGGCGCAAAGAAGTCGACCGCCGCGCGCTTGCCGATCTCGGATAGGGTCGGATATGGCAGCACGATACCGGTCATGGCGCGGATATTCAGCTTCTGCGCGATCGCCAGCGTCCACGGCGTGATCAGTTCGCCGGCCTGGGCGCCGACGATGGTGACGCCCAGGATCCTGCCCTTGGGGCTAGCGACCACCTTGATATGGCCGCGCGGGGTGCGCTCGGCGACGGCGCGGTCGTTGTCGTTATAGGGCCAGCGCATGATGCGCAGCGTCCTGTGGCCTTGCGCGCGCGCCTCGGCCTCCGTGAGGCCGGTCTGCGCCAGCTCGGGCTCGGTATAGGTCACCCACGGAATGGCGTGCACGTTCACTTTCACCGGCAGGCGGAACAGCGCGTTCCGGATCACCAAGCCGGCATGATAGTTGGCGGCGTGGGTGAACTGCGGCTGGCCGGCCGCGACGTCGCCGATGGCGTAGATGCGGCGGTTGGAGGTCTTCAGCCGCCGATTGACCCTGATGCCGGCGCGGTCGTAGCGCACGCCGGCCGCTTCCAGGTTCAGGCCGTCGACCGTCGGCTTGCGCCCGGTGGCAACCAGGAGATGCGTGCCCTCGATCGCTTCTTGTTCGTTCTCGGCTTCGATAGTCACCGTGACGTTGCCGCGCTCATGCGCGACCTTCGTGACCTTGACGCCCGCGCGCACCGTGACGCCCTCGCGCGCGAGCTGGGCGAGCACGACGGCCGCCGCTTCCGGATCGTCCTTGGCGAAGGGCCGCGCCGCCTCCAGCACGGTGACGGTGCTGCCGAGGCGGCGGAACGCCTGCGCCATCTCCAGCCCGATGGGACCTGCGCCGATGACAACGAGATGGCCGGGGCGTTCGGTGAGGGTGAAGATCGACTCGTTGGTGAGATAGGGCCCGCTGTCGAGGCCGGGGATCGGCGGCACCGCCGGACCTGAGCCGGTGGCGATGACGAAGCGACGCGCGCGCACCTGAATATCGTCACCGACCGCGACCGTGCGGCTGTCGGTGAATTCCGCCCGGCCCTTGATCACCTTGACGCCGAGGCCGGTGAAGCGCTCCGCCGAATCGACCGGCGCGATCTCGTCGATGACGGCGCGCACGTGGTCGTGCACCTGCGCGAAATCGACATGGACCTGCGACGCGCTCACGCCGAACGCGCCCGAATGGTGCATGTGTTCCGCGCGTTTGGCCGCCGCCAGCAGAGCCTTCGACGGCACACAGCCGGTGTTGAGGCAGTCGCCGCCCATCGTGTGGCGCTCGATCAGCACGGTCGGTACGCCGAAGGCCGCGGCGGCCGCCGCCACCGACAGGCCGCCGGAGCCGGCGCCGATCACGCAAATGTCGGGATTGAGAACCTCAGCCATGCCCTTCGGACTTTCCCCGGCCACAATAGCTTAAAAATCTCGCGACGGCGCGCCGGCGCGGCCGCGCAAACGCTTCACCACCACCGGCACCAGGGCGAGCAGCGCCAGCGCGACCAGCGCCCCGAGCAATTCCGGCGTCAGGATCGCCGCGGCGTCGAAGGTCAGGTGGCAGCCGGCGTGGCCGGCCGCCAGGCAGGCATTGTAGTCATGGCTCTGCGCGGCGATGACGCTGTCGAGGCCGGTGCCGGCGAAGGCATAGGCGACGGCGCCGGGGATGATGCCAAGCGCGGTGGCGGCGACGAAGGGCAAGAGCCCGACGCCCGCGAAGGCCGGCACCAGGTTGACCAGGAAGAACGGAAAGGCCGGCACCAGCCGCAGGAACAGGAGGTAGCTGAAGGCGTCCTCGCGGAAGTTCTCCGCCAGCTTCAGGGCCCGCGGGCCGGCCCGCCTGAGCAGCGGCTCGCCGAGCGCCGTGCGCGCCACCAGGAAAATGACGGTGGCGCCGGCGGTGGCCCCGACTACGGCGGCGCCGGCGCCCAGCGCCAGCCCGAACAGGAACCCGCCGGAAACGGTCAGGAAGGTCGCGCCCGGCAGCGAGAGCGCCACCGCCCCGTATAAAGCGCGATATAGGCCAGCACGGCCAGCAGCCGGTGGCTCATCACGAAGGCGTCGATAGCGGCGCGGTGCTGGACCAGGGATTCCAGCGAAATCATGCCCTGGCCGAGCGTCAGGTAGACCGCCGCCGCGGCCGCCAGGATGACGAGCAAAGGCAGCAGCCGGCGGGCGAAACCGCGGGTTTTCGGCGTGCTTTCTTGCGTCGTCGGGGCCGGCGCGGACATGGGCGCTATATACACGAGGAAAGGCCCGGCGCGGGGTGGCATCACCCGCTTGTGACCCTATGTGACCGCTTGAGGGACCGTCGGCGGTGGCCACGCGGTCGCATTGACGGGCCGCGCCCCTCCCTTATAAGCCGCGCAAAATCCCGTGCCGATCCGCCCGTATTGCGGGTTTTCATGGTGGTTTGGGGCGCGAATTGGCCGCGCCCGGCCACCACGGCGCGACCAGCGGAGAATTTGATCGTGAAGCGGACCTATCAACCGAGCAAGCTCGTACGCAAGCGTCGTCACGGTTTCCGCGCGCGCATGGCCACCAAGGGCGGACGCAAGGTGGTCTCGGCGCGGCGGGGACGCGGGCGCAAGCGGCTTTCCGCCTAACGCGGACGAGCGGGCGCCGAGCGGCGCCCGCACTCTTGCCCATGTCCATGGAACGGCTGAAGCAACGGGCGGATTTCCTGGCTGCGGCGGCGGCGGGACGCAAAGCTGCTGCTGCTGCTTTTGTGCTTCAAGCGCGCGAAAGAATCGACAGCGGGCCGGTACGTTTCGGTTTTACCGTGTCGAAGAAGGTCGGCAATGCGGTCGAGCGCAACCGGGTCCGCCGGCGGTTGCGGGAGATCGTACGGCTGTCACCGGCGGAGCGTATGCGGGCCGGTCACGACTATGTGTTGATCGGCCGGCGCGGCGCGCTGCGCGTGCCGTTCGAGCGGATGGCGCGGGACTTCGAAGGCGCGCTGCGGCGCGTGCATGCGGGGCGCTGAGGCAGGACCTGAATGACCGACAATAAGAACACTATCCTCGCCATCGTGCTCTCGGCGGTTGTGCTGATCGCGTGGCAGTATTTTTATCGGCATGCCGCAGCAGAAGGCGCGGGAAGAGGCGCTGAAGCAGAAGCAGCAGCAGGCGCAGCAGCAGGTCGTCCAGCAGCAGCAGAAAACGACGCGCCGGCCGCCGGCGGCACGACGCGCCCCGGCAGCGCCGCCAGCAGGCCCGCAGGTGCCGGGCGGCCAGAGCGCGCGCCGCCGGCCGCCGCGCCGCAAACCCGCGCCCAGGCGCTGGCGACATCGCCGCGCGTGCCGATCGAGACCGACAGCGCTCGCCGGCTCGATCGCGCTCAAAGGCGCCCGCATCGACGACCTCTCGCTCACCAAGTTCCACGAGACCGTCAACAAGAACTCGCCGCCGATCGAGCTCCTCTCGCCCTCGGGCAGCCCGGAGCCGTTCTACGCCCAGTTCGGCTGGACCGCCGCCAGCGGCAGCAACGTGAAGGTGCCGAGCGACGCCACGCTGTGGAAGCAGGAAGGCTCCGGCGCGCTCACGGTCGGCCACCCGGTGACGCTGACCTGGGACAACGGCGCCGGGGCTCGACCTTCCGCCGCACCATCTCGGTCGACGACAAGTACATGTTCACCGTCAAGGAAGACGTGGTGAACAAGGGCGGGCAGCCGGTCACGCTCTACCCCTACGGCCTGATCTCGCGCCACGGCAAGCCCAAGACCGCCGGCTACTACATCCTGCACGAGGGCATGATCGGCTATCTCAACGGCCTGCAGGAAGTCACCTACAAGAAGCTCGAGGACAAGAAGGCGTTCGACTACGACGTCAAGGACGGCTGGCTCGGCATCACCGACAAGTACTGGGCCGCGACCCTGCTGCCGAGCACGAACGGCGCACATGAAGGCGCGCTTCTCCACCGGCACCGCCGGCAAGCAGACAGACCTACCAGGCCGACTACCTGCTCGACGCGCACACGGTCGCGCCGGGCGCAAGCACCAGCGTGACCACGCGGCTGTTCGCCGGCGCCAAGGAGGTGCACGTCCTCAACGGCTACGAGAGCCAGTACAAGCTCAACCATTTCGACCTGATGATCGACTGGGGCTGGTTCTACTTCATCACCAAGCCGATGTTCACGGTGATCGACTGGTTCTACCGCCTGGTCGGCAATTTCGGCGTCGCCATCCTGATCGTCACCGTGCTGATCAAGGCCGCGTTCTTCCCGCTCGCCAACAAGTCCTACGCCTCGATGGCGAAGATGAAGGCGGTGCAGCCGCAGATGGCCGCGCTGAAAGAGCGCTATCCGGACGACAAGGCCAAGCAGCAACAGGAACTGATGGAGCTCTACAAGAAGGAGAAGATCAACCCGATCGCCGGCTGCCTGCCGATCGCGATCCAGATCCCGGTGTTCTTCTCGCTCTACAAGGTGCTGTTCATCACCATCGAGATGCGGCACGCGCCGTTCTTCGGCTGGATCCGCGACCTGTCGGCGCCCGACCCGACCAACGTGTTCACGCTGTTCGGCCTCATCCACTGGGACCCGACCGCGCTGCCGATGATCGGGCACTTCCTGCATCTGGGCATCTGGCCGCTGATCATGGGCGTGACCATGTGGGCGCAGATGAAGCTCAACCCCTCGCCGCCGGACGCGACGCAGGCGATGCTGTTCAACTGGATGCCGGTGATCTTCACCTTCATGCTCGGCAGCTTCCCGGCCGGCCTCGTCATCTACTGGGCGTGGAACAACACGCTGTCGGTGACGCAGCAGTCGATCATCATGAAGAAGCACGGCGCCAAGATCGAGCTGCTTGGACAACATCAAGGGGCTCGGACGCGGGATCATGCGGCTGTTCGGGATGGGGAAGAAGGCGCAGAGCTAGCGCGGATTCGCTTCAGCGCGAGAGTTGAGACGGGATGGCCGGGCGAAAGCCCGGCCATTTGCGTCTTGAGTGGCAAGGACGGCGGCGTTGATACCGGGTTCGGTGGGAAACCGGCCAAGCTGATGCAACTCTGCGAACTTACGCGTATGGCGAAGAAGGCAAAACTGCGCTTTCGATAAAGCCCAACTAGGCAACATATCGATCGTGCCTAACGCCACACGACTTAATTCATGTTGAACACCTTTGACGAAGGCGCCCATAAGGTGGGGATAGATTTAGCGCAAAAGCCCCGCCCCCCGCAAACTGGAGCACTCATTTCTGGTAGGTGAGGGAAAAATATGATGAGCGCCCGGAAACAAAACTCTTATACGGCTCAGTCCCTACAATTCCGGAGAATTCAAGCCCCATCTTTTGGACAAAAGCTGGCGCGATCTTCTTAACTAACAACTCACGACGCAAGCTATCTAACTCCATCGCGCGCATGACATACGTCGTCACATCCTCTTCCCGCAGCATCACCAACTTTGATTCCGAAAGTGCTCGTCGGGGAAATATGCCTTTGTCTAGGTCTTCAAAAACAGGCAATAAGAAGATGGCCGCCAGGCCTCAACACTCGGTACCACTCAGCGATGACCTTGTGAACATCCTTATAGTGCTGGATCGACTCTATGTTAATTATCGCATCAAAAGAATTGCCTCATATGGGAGAGCATGAGCATCCGCAATTCCAACGTTAGGATATCGTGCTTCGAATAATGACTTTTGTCGAAACGTATCGCTGAGACATTTATGTCGACAGCCACTAATTTGCGCGGACGAAACACGCGGGCAATGTATTCTGCGCCCCCGCCTCTCCCGCATCCCACCTCCAGCACGTCTTTCCCTAGCAAATTGGCACCGCTGGCAACGTAATGATAAAATTGTAAGCCATAGCGTTGGGACGAATTTCTCGCGCGAACGGACGCACTCTCTCTTACGTCAGGGCGATCGAAGCCGTAATTCATGACAGTCGCCTTGGCGTCCTTATCAAAACAGTTACGGGGAAGACCACAGATTTGAAAAGAAATGCCGGGCTATACGCGAATTGAAAATTACTAACTCGAAAATCGTTCGCATAATTCGGGCGCTTAGACATCCAGTCACTCAGTTTTTTATGACTAGCCTCAATGGTCGTATCAACTTTTCTCGCCGGGCCGAACATCCACACCCCCGTCTATGTTATGCCGCCAAATTTTCTCTTCTGCACATGTTGCAGCAACTCAGGCAAAATAGTTCGTTAGTTCTGGCCACCGATACATTTTCTCGACGATCGCCTCAGTTCCCGTGCGGAGATCGAGAATAATCCATTATGCACGCACCTCTTATCCCGGACCAGGTGTAAGAATTGCGTATCTGATCGAAACATCGCCGCCATGCGGCCCCGGCACGAGGTAGATCGTCCTTTCGATCTTTAAGAGGGGTACTGGGACAAGCGTCGCGGCGGTGACAACCGTATGAAACACGCGTTTAGTCGGCGAGAGGTCCGCAAACTGACGAAGTTGGGGCTCGGCTAGAAGAGAATGCGGATAAAATATTGAGAACGCATTCTGCATTACGAAAGCTGTGTCTGAATCCCAACCAACTCATAATCTGTCCTCAGGCGCTGAACATTGTCGCCACCCTCCTCTGCGGTTTCAAACATAAGGTCACCTTTTGCTCGAGTGATCTCGTATCGTTGAGAACTCCAGCTCACCTTTGTTACTTTAAAGAAACAATCACCGCGGCCAACGGTTATTCCTCTCTGCAAACTGAATTGGAAATTATAGCCTGCCTTAGACAAGGCTTGATTATACGCCTCAATAACCTTTGGGCGGTCAATTTTCCATTCGGCCTCTAAATTGAGCTTTTGGACATTAGATTTGCCAAAATTTTCTAGCGATGCATTGAGGCCTTGCGAGTCCTACAAGACTGTAGCATCAAGATCGTGTGTAAAATTGAGAAGAGTCTGAAACTTATGGCAGGAAAGAGAAGCCAGCCCAGCCCGACAACGACCAATGCGCCGCGAAAAATTACCGCTTTATACTGCGCAATTGCTCGGTCTTCCCAAACAAACAAGCGGAGCGCCGAAGCGAAGATTTCGACGACTGCATTATGTTGGAGCTTTTTTTGCGGAATGAAATAGGCCTTGAGAGAAAAAATACTCCCAAAGCGACTGGGTATAGAAGCCAGAAGAAGTGCTCTATAGCGTCCAAGCGCGTTCCTCCAACTCGCGAAAGAACTCACCGATGATTTCTTTCGTCCGCTCAGGCCGCTCTTCCTGCGGAATATGGCCGCAATGATCGATAATTATTACCCGGGAATTGACGAGTAGCGCGCCCAGAGCAATCGCTACAGATGGAGGTACGATTTCGTCTTTTTCCCCCGATATCAGGAGGGTGGGAACGTCCAAGTCGAAAAAGGCGGGAGGCCGAACCGAGGATATCCGACGGAACCATCTGCTGCGCAGTTGTATAAACACATCGACGCCGTCTGGTCTCGAAAAATTTTCCGCGTAGGCACAAATTGATGCAGACGAAATTTTCGTCTTATCGTAAAAGGCTTTTTTCAAGATTTGTCGCGAGATAAATTTATTGGGCAGCAGCATGAATAAGCACCGCGCGATCAAGGAAATCCTCATCAGACGAAAAGAAAGAGGAAGCTTCTGTGGCACTAGGCTGTCGATCAATACCATTGCTCTCAGCCTGCGTTCACTGTTCAAGTGCATATGTATGGCGGTTAGGAGCGCCACGCCTCCGCCCATGGAGTGGCCAAGCAACGTGATGCGATGAAGGTCGTGCTCTAATATAAATTTGTAAATCGTGTTCGATTGAGCCTGGAGCGAGAAGAGGCCGCAGTTAGGTGATTTTGATCTGCCATGGCCCCTCAAATCAAATAGATAAATCGTATTTGTCTTCTCCAAGAAGGGGACCAAAAATCTCCACGAAAATGAAGTCTCTCCGAAGCCGTGAAGCGCGACGAGCGGGGGCCCACTTCCTAATTTTGTGTAATATAGGTCTTCAAAATAATTCCCTCCTTCGTGGAAGGCAGTGCGTCTATCTGAGCGAATGCCTCGAACACAGTATAATTATAGCTTCATTTTGCAATTTATGCAAGTTTTACGTGTCTATTGGTATTCCTATGCGACGTAAGATCTTTAAAATGTCACCTGTTTTCTCTCTGCCGGGGTTAATTAGGGCGCATTGGATTTCGGGGGTATCGGACAAATAGTGATCAAGTCTCGTACCGGCCGAGCACGCAAACCAAAGCAATGCACTTGGGCTGCCGGATCAATCCGTCACAGCTTCGCTAATGGATCGGACGGAAATGTCTGTATGATGGTGCGGAATTTGCGTCGATGATCACTAGCGGTCAATTTGATAGATCGCAGAATTGCAACAAGAGCGTCTTTCTCTTTGCTCAAGCCGTTGGACCATGTACGGTTTTCGCATCGAGTGGCGCTTTTCGACCGGCACCGCCGGCAAGCAGCAG